>NZ_JALPRG010000003.1:0-699303 GCF_030464945.1 Paraburkholderia sp. CHISQ3 | reverse complement strand
AACCGCTATCGGCATCATGGCGGATGCCTAAAAATATCTAACCGAACAGTATTGGGGTATACCCCCATTTCCCAGGATTGCTTTTTCACCATAATGTTGTACGACGACATATGACAAAGAGCAAAATATCCGATTTCACCGACTCGATTTGATTCTTCAACGGTGCCATGTGGCGATGGGAGCCCGCCAGAGTCTTGTAGTGCGCATTCGGTTTCGGGGTGCTACTGAGCGCAAAGAATGATCGCTTTTAATTAAAGGAGTCCGCGAATCTGTCGGATTTCCGATCTCCGCAATCATTAACTCAGGTAACGCCATGTCAGAAAGAAATACTTCGACACCCTGCTTGCGCCTGCTGGTTTCCCTGACCGCACTCTCGTGTTCGATGCTTGCCGGTTGCGGTGGCGGCATTACTGCCGCGACCGCATCAAACACGGCTCCGCCGCCGGCTGGCGGCTCCAGTACGCCTCCCGCCCAGTTTGCCACCGACAACGTCAATCAGATGCCCGACAGTGCGTTCGCCACGGTTTCAGTCGCGGTATCAACACAAATCGCCGCGGTGCCGGTTCTGCCGAATTTTATCGGCTTGAGTTGGGAAAAGTCAGTGATCTATTCTCCGTTATTCCACGTACAAAATCCAGGCGATGGTGGCAATAACCTCTATAAACTACTAAATCTGCTTAGCCTGCGAGGAAGTTTCCGGATAGGCGCCAATTCACTGGCCTATGCGGTGTGGGATCCGAGCGGTACCGGAGGCTATGGCGATAAGCCCGGAGATATAAAGGATCGCGGACCGTTGATAAATGGTCAGCCATCACCTGGTGGAAAAGTCTCCCCTCCCGATATCGATGCACTGGCACAGATGATCCACAACACCGGCTGGAACGTAATCTATGCCGTGCCTGCCTCGTATAACTTCTTCAAATCGGATCCAACAGCTAAAACCTTTAATTCCCCCTCATACGCGAGCGATATCGCCGCCGACGTGCAGGAAGCCAGTTACGCCGCGGGTGCCCTGGGCAGCGCATTGTATGGAATGGAGATCGGCAACGAACCCGACATCGCGGGTATCGCTTCGACCTATTACCTTCCCGACTGGCTCAACTATGCGAAGGCGATTCAAGGTAGTCCACAAAAAATCGCAAGATTCGTAGGACCGGCCACGGGCAGTCTCACATCGTCGCTTATCAATACCATCGTTTCCGATCCTGTTGCGAGCGGATTGCTCACACAGGTCACTGCACACCGCTATCTGGGCTCCGGCGCAGCGTCTAGCTCGACCATTGCCGACATGCTATCCAAGGCTTGCCCGTCGTCTCTGCAAACGAGCATGGCAAGCCTGGAACAGGCAAGCAAGTCAGTGTCCGATGGCTGGCGGCTTGATGAAACAAACAGCTATTACGCCGGCGGTCGTGTCGGCGTGAGCGACAGTTTTGCTTCGTCGCTCTGGACGCTCGAATATATGTTTTGTGCCGCCCAGCAAGGCGCACATGGCATCAATTTTCACGTCCAGGACGACACGAATCCGGAGCAGCTAGACCCGACGTTGAACGGCACTTTTCAGAACGCCTATACGCCGCTTCAGATTTCAAAAGGGCAAGTCACAAAGGTCATGCCGGTGTTCTATGGCATGAAGCTTTTCTCGCTCGCGTTACAGGCCGACAGCAATTCTCAGGGAGCGTCTGTAGTTAGCCCTCAGAGCGTCGTCGTTTCTGTTCCGGATGGTTTGCAGGTGGTTGCTTTTGCCGTCATCCCCAACGCCGGATCGAATGGCAAATCTCAATCTGCCGGTGAGATCGAATCGATTGTGATTATCAATAAAGAACCCACCCAGGCGATCAAGGCGAATATAAATCCCGGGATAACATCGCAGAGCGCGGATTATATCCGTCTGACCAGTGGCCCTGTGTCCACGTCAGGCGCGACAGCCGGTTTGCAAGGCGTACAAAATTCGGTCCTGAATAATCAACTTATCAACGTAAACGGGAGCTGGCAGCCGGAGTCGTATGCTCCGCTAACCCCAGACTCAAGTGGCAACTATTCGGTAAAGGTCCCCGCTGCAAGCGCAATTCTGCTTCGTGTGCGGTAAAGGCGAAAAAAAACAGCATAGCGATTCTGCCAGGAAGGTGGGGGTTCCCGCCTTCCTGGAAGAAGCGTCGTACGGCGAAATGAGGTGGCATAGATGTCTGACAACAGATATCAAAGGGATCGCAAAATGTAGCGCATAACAACACCGCAATGCCTACGACCAGGCGCCGCAAGTCAGCACGACAGGTCTACTTTTGAACCGTACGCGGTCGAAACGCCTCGTCACTCCCCTTCTTGAGCCCAAGCCGCATTGCAAGCCGCTGATTCCAGCGTCCGATGATTCTGCGTTGCCATCGTCGTTCTGCCGCGAGCGCAGCGGATTCGCTTCCGCTCCATGCACTCTGCAGCAGAAATTTGCCGGCGGCCAACGCGTCAGGCGATCGTTGTGCCCACACTGCTATCTGTGCTGCAGCAGCCGCCAGCGGATCGTCTTCGACCCGGCTCGCGAGTCCCAACTGGACCGCTTCCGTGCCCGATACAACACGCCCGCTCAACACCAGCTCTTTTGCCACATCGATCGACATCAGCTCACGCAGGAGCGTTGGACCACCCATGTCGGGTACCAGTCCCCACTTCACTTCCATCAATGACATCTTCGCGTCCGCTGCGGCAATCCGCTGATCCGCACCGAGCGCAAGCTGCATCCCTGCCCCATAACAATGCCCGTGGACGACTGCGATGACTGGAAACGGAAGATCGCGCCAGCCCATGCTCCAGCGCTGAAAAATATTCCTGCGTGGCGCATACAGCGAGAGCACCGAGCGCAAGAGCTTGCGCTTCGAAGAGAACACGCTTTTGAAATCCAGACCCGCGCAGAACGATGGCCCTTCCCCGTGAATAATCGCACCGCGCACAGTCTTGTCCCGACGAAGTCGGCGCTGCACGGCGGCCATCTCGTCCAGCATCGCGAAGTCCACGGCATTGTGCTGCGCCGGGCGCGATAACGTTACCCACGCTACGCCGCTCGCATCGATCGCGAGCTGTACGCGTTGATTTTGCACTGCCACCTCTCTGGTTCGATTCTTGTTCGGGAATTCGACGGTTGCGCATGAATCGCGCTCGCGTGTCTACCCGCACGATACACCTCGACGTTTGCCGCACCTCAATACATCGTCGAAATCTCGTCGAACAAGGCGAGGTTCAGATGCTTCGTGTCGTCATCGGTGGGCTGGGGTTGTGAGGAGAATTTGGCGATCACCGTCTCCCTGGCGGGATCGACGTAGAGCCACTGGCCATGTATGCCGACGGCAAAGAACGCGCCGCTCGCATTGCCAACCTGATACCACTGGTTGCGATACCTGCCGTGCGGCAACCAGGCCACGAAATTTCCGTGTTTCCATGCCTCGAAGCTGCCTCCCGAAAGCGTATCGTTCACCCAGCCCGCCGATACCAGCGTTCGCCCGTTGACAGTGCCCCCGACGCGCATCAATTCGCCGATTCTTGCGAGGTCGCGGGCCGTCATGCACAGTCCGCCACCCGAGCGTGCGGTGCCGATGATATCCACGGTGACACGGCCATCCTGATGAAGCCCTAGCGGTTGCCACAGACGCGTTGCCGCGAAATCTGCATAGCGTTCCCCGGATGCGCGTTCGATCAAAAGGCCAAGAACATCCGAATTCGGCGAACCGTACTGGAATGGCCCCCCGTGATCGCCTGCGCCTTTCTGCACGGAAGCGAGAAAGTCGATTACCGTTTGCGGTTTTTCTCCGTCGAGTTGCGGATCCAGCAGCCCCGCCCTGCGGTAGCGTGCAAAGTCGCCGCGCGGATCCAGATAGTCCTCGCTAAACGCGAGACTGGTGCGCATGTCGAGTACGTGTCGCACCGTGGCGTCGCCAAACGCCGAACGCGTCAGTTCCGGCACATAGTACGAAACGAGCGCGCGAGGATCGAGAAGCCCATCGTCGACCAGCATGCCCGCAAGAAGACCGGCGACCGACTTGCTGGCCGAGAACAGAATATGCCTGCTTTGCGACGCAAAATGCGGCTCGTGGAAATCGGCGACAAACCTGCCCGCTTTCATGACAGTCAGCGCATCGGTCGATGTTTGCCTTAGCACACCGGCAATCGTCTGGCGTTGGCCGCCCGCTATGAACTCGTGCGCGATCAGCGCCGTGGCATCGACAGGCGGCGCTTCGATCAGGCCGGGCACCGCCTGTATGTGCGCGGTCGGGACGAGCTCATGAACATGGCAGAACGCCCAGGCATTCCACGGTGCTTCCCGCCAGTTGCCAAGCTGGACACTATCCCGGCGAAACCCGTAGCGGTTTTCGAAACTGGAATTGACCATACCTGCTGCACACTCCCCTAAAAAAACCCCCACTTACACCTGCGCGCGACACATCTCCGGGCAAACCTAATGAACGTGTTGCAGAAAATCGCGAAAGCGTTCGCTGGGCGGCGCCGACAGCAACTCGGCGGGCTTGCCGTCGTGGACCACGCGTCCCGCATCCATGAACAGCAGGCGGGAACCGACGCGTTGTGCGAAACCCATCTCATGTGTCACGACGACCATCGTCATGCCGTCGTTGGCGAGTGTCTGCATGACCCTCAGCACTTCCTGTCGCAACTCCGGATCGAGCGCCGAAGTGGGCTCGTCGAAGAGCATCAGTTTCGGCTGGACGGCAAGCGCACGCGCAATCGCAACACGTTGCTGCTGACCGCCCGAAAGCTGCGATGGATAGTGATTCATCCGCTCGGCGAGGCCGACTTTCTGTAGCAGCGCGGCGGCGATGTCGCGTGCCTCTGCCTTTGAACGACCGCGCGCCCACCTCGGTCCGAACATGACGTTCTGCATGGCCGTCAGATTCGGAAAGAGGTTGAACTGCTGGAAAACCATACCGGCTTCGAGCCGGATCGAGCGGACTTCGTTCGGAGAACCCAGTACGCTGACATTGTCGACACGCAGGTCGCCACCGCTGATTTTCTCGAGCACGTTGATGCAACGAAGCATCGTCGATTTCCCCGACCCCGACGGACCGATGACAACCGCGACCTCGCCGCGTTCTATGGCAAGGTCGATCGGTTGCAGGACGACGTGTGCGCCAAACTGCTTCGAGGCGCCCTGAAATTCGATCATGCTCATGGCAGACGTACTCCCCGTTCAAGCACCCGCAGACCGAGTGCAAGCAGGCTGATCACGATCAGATAAATGACTGCCACCGCGGTCCAGATCTCAACCGCCCGGAAGTTCTCGGCCATGATTTCCTGACCGCGCCGCGTGAGTTCGCCGACACCGATGACGAGGAAAATCGAGGTGTCCTTCACCAGACTGACGAACTGGTTTCCCATGGCCGGCAGCGCGCGACGGAACGCAACCGGCGCGATAACACGGGCAAGGACCGTACGAAACGGAATACCCATCGCGAGGCCGGCTTCGCGCAACCCGATCGGCACACTGCCGAGTGCCCCGCGCACAATCTCCGCGTTATAGGCGCCCGAGTTGACGATCAGCGTGGTGATCGCCGCGCTAGTCGCGCTGATGCGGATCCCCATCATGATGGGCAACGCAAAATACACGAACATGACCTGAACGACGATCGGTGTCCCGCGAATCAACGCGACATACGCGTGAGCCGGCGCGGCCGCCAGCCCGCTCCCATAGGTCAGGATCACACCCGAGAAAATACCGAGCGCCACCCCGCCGACCAGACCCGCCAGCGCAATCACAAGCGTCAGTCGCAGACCTTCGAGCAGATCCGGCAACGCGGAAACGACGACCGTCCAGTCAAAGTTCATAACGCCGTGTCCTCTCCGAACCATTTCAGGTTCAGCGCCTTCAATCGCCCATCGGTTTTCATCGCAGCAAGCTGAACGTTGACCGCCGCGACAAGCGGGCTCCCCTTCTGGAAGCCGATACCCACATCGCGACCTTCGAGTGCGGGCAGCACGACTCGCACCTTGCCTTTGCCGGCCGTTTTCGCGTAGTAGAGCAACACGGGCTTGTCGTAGACGACTGCGTCGGTGCGACCTGCTTCAAGCGCCAGCAGCGCGTTGTTGATGCCGGGCAACTGTTCGAGTGTCGCGTCCTTGATGTGATTCTTGATGTAATCGACGGCGATCGTGCCCGTTTCGGTGCCGATGCTTTTGCCGGCCAGATCGGCGGAGGTCTTGATCGTGGCGTTGTCGATGCGCGTCACCGCAATCAGTCCGCTGTTGTAGTAAGGATCGGAGAAATCGATGACTTTCTGGCGCTCCGGCTTGATGAACAGCTGGGAGATCACGACGTCGATGTTACGGGTCTGCAGCGCGGGAATCAGCGCGCCGAACTCCATCGGTTGCACACGCCACTTGACGTTCAACCCCTTCGCCACTTCAGCCCAGGTGTCGATATCGAAGCCGGTATAGGTGTCGCCTTGCTTGAACGTAAACGGTGCGCCACCGACGTTGGAGCCAACGATCAGTTCGGCATTGGCTGCTTTCGCGAAGCGGGAAAGACCGATTGCGGGAATGGCAGCAAGGCCGGTTTGCAGAAGTTGACGACGATTCATAGGTGCCTCCACGGGAGATAGGCGATCGAGAGCCTTCCAGAGCTGCACTAGCTCAGGTCGTCTCATGCTGTTTGGCTGCTGCAGGTTATAGATCGCCGCTATAGACGCAGACGAGGTTCCGGTGTCAATGCCACCGTGAGTTCGATCTCGAGCAGACCACTGTCCGGCAGACTCGCGACGCCGACTGCCGACCTCGCGCATCGTCCGCTTTCGCCGAATATGTCGTAGAGCAACGTCGAGGCGAAGTCCATCACTCTGCTGTGATGCTTGAATTCAGGTACGGCGTTGACGAAGCCGCGCAGGAACAGGATGCGTTCCACTGAAGCGGTCGGTGCGACCGTTCCGACCAGCACGCTCAGGGCGCGCAGCACACACGCTTGCGCCGCATTGCGGATCACATCGTTCGGTGTGTTTCGATCTACCGGGCCAGTGATGACCTCGTCGCCGACGCGACTCACCTGCCCGCTCACATAGACGATCCCATCGTGCGCGACTGCGCCGAGGTATGCCCCTCGCGGCGACGGCAACTCCGGCAGTACGAGACCCAACTGGGCAACGCGTGTGGCGATATCGGCCATCATGACGAGGTCGTCCCGTTCTGTTCGAGCTGGACGGTGCCGCCCAACCAGGAGCGATCCGGGCGCCCGGCGTAGAGACTGAAGCGAACCAGAATCTCCGACGGACGCTGCATGACGCGCCCCTGACGAATCGTAATGACGCGATCGGATGCCTCCACCATATCGTTCGAAAGGAGCCCGAAGGCGAGAGCCGATGCTGCAATACCGGTCGCCGCATCCTCCGGATAGCCCGAAGATTTCGGGAACTGCCGTGCATCGAAGATTTGCCGGCTTGCGTCCAGTGTGACGTAGGGATAGAGCCCCGTGGACCCGATTCGCTCGCACAGCGCTTCTACCTTGTCGAGCCGCGGTTCAAGCGTATCGAGGTCGCTTGCGTTGGCTAGCGGAATCAGCGTCTTGACGCGACTGGTGCACGCGTTTTGAATCGGCAGTGCCGCCAGTTGCTCGCTGACGATGCCGAGTACATCGAGAATGTCCGCGCGATTCTGTTCCGCGTCAGGCAACGGTTCGATCCGGCCCGCCGGTTGAGAAATCTCAACAGCAGTGGCACCGGTCGCATCACGCGTAATGCGTGCATCGACGCGGCCACTTCGAGTCCAGATGGAAGCATGATCCCGCTGCAACCGCCCGATCCGCTCGAGCAGCCAGAGTGCGCCGACCGTTGCGTGTCCGCACATCGACATCTCATGGTTAGGGACCCAGAAGCGAAACTCGAAGTCGCAGCCCGAATCCGGCGCTGCGGGAAAGACGAAACCGCTCTCATAGCCATAGTGGCGGGCCACCTCGCGCATCTGCTCGTCGGTCATACCGGCGGCGTCGACGACGATCGGCGCGGGGTTACCGCCGCCGGGACCCGCTGCGAACACATTGACCAGCTCGACTCTGTGGCGTTGATGCATGACGGTATTGCCCCGCTGACCGAGGAATGTTTTTCTGTCCGGCCAGTTTAGGGGGAACGACGGCAGACTGCGCGTTCGAGCGGGCCCTACCTTTTGATCGAACGGGCCATCGGTGTACGCACATCGGATGGCGAATGCCCACCGATGCGGCGCATGGCGCGCGCCAGTGCGGCGCCGCTGTCGAATCCGACGCGAAATGCCACCTCGCCGACTGGAAGATCCGTTTCGGCGAGAAGCCTGCATGCATTCTCGTAACGTGCCCGCTGTTGAAACTCACCGATCGACAAACCGGTATCTTCGCGAAACAGGCGGGTGATGTGTCGCCGGGAGATGCCGAAGCGCTTCTCCAGCGCATCGAGCGGGATGTTCTGGTCGGCGTGCCGGATCACGAACGCTTTCAGATCCGTAACCAGTGCCATGCCATGCTCGCGCGGCGACGTGGCCGGCATCGTCTTGCCGGTGATCACCTCGGCAATGCACTGCATCAGCAACGCCGACGACAGGGCCTGGCGGATGTTCGAGTTACCGTAAGCGCCGATATCGCTGCGCATCGACAGTTCCTGTAGCGCGCGAATTGCCGAGGTTCGACGCACGAGTGCCGTGGTGCGCGTGCGTCGGCGGAATTCGTTGAGCGAACCGGTGTCGGTATCGAGCCGACGAAGTGCCTCGTCGGTAACGTAGAGCGCGAGGTGGTTGTGCGCGCCGCAGCCGGCCTGAGTCTGGTGTGCCCGATCGGCCGGCACGACCGCAAAGCGGTCCTGCGACAGCCACGTGCCTTTGCGCTGATCTTCGTGCTTGAGTTCGACGGTTCCGTGGCGCGGCAGGATGAACATCAGACAATCGTGCCAATGCCACGGCATCGCGTAGTTGCCACCGCCCGCGAGCGTGGCGTGCCCGTCGTCGGCCGCTATCAGCGCATTCCTGTCCGCCGGCTGGCGGAGTTCTACAAACGATCGCAGCATGGCGATGCCCCTTGCAACAGGAGATGGGACACACATTGCCGGCTTCATGACGCCGACGGCACAGGAGCGTGCTTCGAGAGCAATTCCGCTGCCGTACCGGCGAAGGATACAACGTCAATAACTCATGGTGAGCGAAGCAAACGCCGCACGGCCTGCTGCCGGCGAATGCAGCGTCTGCGTACCGTCATACCAGACGTACTCGTTGTAACGGTTGAGCAGATTGGTTAGCTGCACATCTAATGTCACCGCTTTCGAAAACCGGTACGACGCACTCGCATTCAACCGCACCGAAGAACCGAACTTGCCGGTCGAATTGGTCGGTTCGAGGTAGTACGCGCTCTGCGCGTTGCCCCATGTCGACAGGCGCAGGTCCGGGGTGGCCTGATAGTCCGCACCCGCGGATACCAGGTGATTCGGTACATGGTCTACCTGCTTGCCGGCGCTCCCCAGACTGGTCGGGCCAGGATCGACAATGCAGGCCATCTGGTACGTGTACGCAAACCACACGCTAAGGTCGCGCGCGAGCAGCAGATTGGCTTGCACGTCGAAACCCTTGCGCTTCGTCTTGCCGAGATTGTCGAAATCGCCGGTGGGATCGTTCGCCTTGCGACGCACCTCGTTGGAAGCAGTTTGCTCCCAGTACGCTACGCGTCCGTCCAGCCGCTCGAACGGGCTGAACTTGAGACCAACTTCCCAGCCGTCGTTGACCGAAGGTGCAAGGTCCGTCACGCGCGGCGGAATCTTGTAGGCCCCCGCACCGACACCGATCTGAAACGTCCGCCCGTAGTTTCCGTAGAAGCTGTAGCCGGACCACGGCGTGTAGACCGCGCTGAACTTCGGCTGCTGGATCACACCGTAGTCGTTCATGTCGTAGCGTTGGCCTGACAGATGGTTCGTCAGATGGCCGCTCGCCATATCGACGCGGTAGGCTGGAATCAGCTTGAGCGTGTCGAACGGCTTGAAGGTGGCCTGCACATAGGCGCCTGTGGTGTCGTACGAAAACGTCTGATCGCGGGTTTGCGACGTGCGTACCTGGTCTCGCGTCAGCCAGCGCTGGCTGCGATTGTTTTGCCACTCGCCGCTGACGCCCGCTTCCAGCGCGAGATCCTTGATCCATGGCAACCCGGTTGTGTGGGGGCGGTACGTCAGGGAACTCAGAAAGCCTAACTGCTGTTCGTCCGAGAAGCGCTCTTGCTGGCTGACGGATGCGGAGAACCTGACCCAGCGGCGATCCCTGTAGGTGTTGAAATAGGCTTTCGACGACGAGGACAACCGGTCAGTCAGATCGACATCGAAATACGCGGCGTACTGACCGGTTTCGCGCGTTGCCTGATCGGTGTTGTTGAATGCGTAAGAGCCGGTCGGATTGCCATGCGCGTCGGCCTGGGTCAGATAGCCCGGTTCGTCGGCGGCGGTTCGGCCGTAACGCGCGGAGAGTCCCAGTCGCACTGCCGCGCTCGGGCTGTAAAACCACTTGCCCGCGACCCCTACCTTGTCCATGTCCGAATGATCCCGGTAGCCTTGCGAACGACGATAGCCGAACGCATAGTTTTGCGAGAACGTGTCGCTCTCGTGACCGGCGACTGCTTCCGCGTTGTACGTGCTGTAGCTTCCGTAACCGACGCGGCCTTTGGCGTAGTTGCCGCCATTCAGCGTCGTGATGGTCGCGTTACCGGCAATGTTGTGCAGGCCATAGCGGGGGTCGTTGGTGCCGCGCACGGTTTCCAGCGATTCGATCTCGAGCGGAAAGACCGCATCCATGAACGGCATGCTGCCATCGTTGCTGTTCGATGGAATGCCGTCGATCAGCAGTTTGACGGCATTGATCTCGCTCTCGCCATTAAAGCCGCGAAACGAGATCTTGCCCGAGGTCGTGCCTTGATTGAAGTCGGTGAGCAGGACGCCCGGCATCTGGCCAAACAGCTCCCACGGGCTGCGCACGTTCTGGTTCTCGATATGGCTCGCTTCGACGCGATCGACGGAGCTCAGGATGTTTCGTGTCGAAAGCGGTCCGGTACGCACTGCGCTTACCTCGATAGCGCCTAGTACGAATGTCGAGTCTTCGGTGCTTGCGGGCGCGGTTCGTTTCGATCTTGCAGCGGCGGTTCTGTCCTGCTCGCTAGCGGCGGTTTCGTCCGTATCGGTGTCGGGGTCCTGTCGGGATAGCGGCTCGGCCTGTGCCGTCAACGCAATGGCGAAGCAGGCCGGTACCAGCCATTTCTCTTTGTGCTTGCGAATCTTCATTGTCAATACTTGAGGATGTTCCGCGCCGGATCGATGTCGGCGAAAAAGAGCGACGCGCAGTATGGAGAAACTCTTGGGCAGACCGCTTCGACTCGCGAGTCGTGCGGCCTTCTTCGATGGACGTTGATGGTTTTTCTCAATCGCGAACTTTATCGAACTTGCGCTTGCGCTCATACGTCGCATAGCGCGGCAAATTGTCGCCAGAAATTGAGATGCCAGCCGAAGCCACCCCGGGAATTCCCTGGAACAGGAAGCTTGCTTTTTACCCTCTCGAGAATCTACTCTACTAACTCGCGTTAGCCAGAGTGTTCTGGCGATATTCGACGCACCGGTGGCTGTCAGCAGCCATTTTTTTGAATCTGCGACTAACACGTGTTAGTCAGCCCAAAAAGTCTGATGAAAAGTCGATGAAGCGCGCCACCAGCCACCAGGTCGCAACCCTTGCAAACGTGTCCCGCACCACCGTCTCGTTCGTGCTCAACAACGTCCCTGGCATGGGGATCAGCGACGAGACACGGGAGCGCGTCCTCGCGGCCGCCCGGCAACTTGGCTACGTGCCGAATGCCATGGCGCTGTCGCTCGCGAGCGGTGCCACCCAGACCATCGGCCTGCTCATGCCGCACGACGATCAGGTACACGCCAACGTCGACGCCTACATTCCGCGCTTTCTGACCGGCGTCACGCTCACGTGCCAGGCAAGCGGCTACAAGGTGTTATTCGAACCGCTCAATCACGCGGCCCCTCCCGGCGCGTGTCTGAACCTTGTCGACAGCGGACGGATCGACGGGTTGATCGCGTTGAACCCGCGTCAGGCCGATTTCAGCTATCTGAACGATGCGGCCGGCAACGGCTTCCCGCTGATCGTGTTCGGATCGAATCTGACCGGGCACGACAACGTCCACAGCATCGACGCGGACAATCGCGACGCCGCGCGTCGGGCTACCGAACATCTTCTTGCGCTCGGTCATCGGCGCATCGCGCACATCGCTTTCGCCCACGACGACTATCCGATCGTGCGCGAACGTCTGCTCGGCTTTCGCGATGCGATGCAGGCCGCCGATCTCGAGGTCGATCCCGCATGGGTCTCGTACGGTAACTACAGCGCCGAGAGCGGCGCCGAATCGATGCGCGCGATTCTCGCGCGCAGTTCCGGCGTGACGGCGCTGTTCGCAGGCAACGACACGATCGCATTCGGTGCGATGGCCGCGCTGCGCGACGCGGGCTTAAGCATTCCGGACGACATGGCGATCGTCGGCTACGACGACATTCCGCTCGCCGCGTACGCCGCCCCGCCGCTGACGACGATGCGCACGGAGCCCTTCACCGAAGGCAGCGAAGCAGCCGCGATGCTGCTCCGAATCATGGCCGGCGAATCGTCGGCAAGGGCACACGTGAAAGCGATCGTGCCGTTGGTGGTCAGGCGCTCTTGCGGTGCGAGCCCGACCTGAAAGCGTGTGCCGCAGAACGAAGTTGCAGTGATCGGTGGAACCGGTGGGCATGCGATACACCGGCAACCGTACCGCTATCGCTATCTCTATCGTAGTCGACCAGAACGACATCCCCCGGAGGAGACAAGACTCATGAACAGCATCTCACGTGCAGGTTCGTCGAAACAGCAATTACGTGTTGGCCGTCTCGCTGCAATCGCCCTCTTCGCCTCGCTTGCCGCCGCACCTGGTGCAAGGGCGGTGACCACGCCGGTACTGCAATTCGACGATCAAGGTTTCGAGCAGGCCGGATCGGGCTACGCCTGTTCATCCTGGTGGGTTGTTACTTCCGGCGCAGGGTGTGCGACCAACAATCCGCACTCAGGCGCGCATCTGGCATTTCTCGATCAGGGCGACGGCTATTCGGTCTCGCAATCTGTTCAATCGACGGTCACGGGCTCCTACGATTTCTCCGCATGGATCGCAGCGTTGCCCAACGGCACTGGCGGAACGTTCTCGATCAGGAGCGGCAGCGCACCGGCGCAAACAATCACGCTCCCTGCAACGCTCGCTACCGGTGTGTACGTCAAGTACACGCTGCCGCGCATTGCCGTCACAGCCGGCGACACGGTCACGATCACGTTCGCCTCATCGAGCGGACGCGGCTGGATCAATATCGACGATATCGAAGTCGTGCCGTCCGCACCGAACGACCCGCAGATCACCTCGTCGAATCCGACCGTCGTGGCGATGTTCGACTGGGCGAAAGTGAAGGCCAATTCCTGGGTGCGGCAGACCGGCACGACCGGTGTCGTCAACATGGATGAGAACAATCGCAGCGGCAGCGGCACCGGTGTCTACACGCCGTCGTACTGGGCCGGCTATCCGTTCCGCTCGTATTACTACTCGCGCGATTTCGCCCATCAGTTCCTCGGCGCACACATGCTCGGGCTCGATGTGCAGAACAAGACGATGCTCGAAGGTTTCGCTACCTCGGCAACCGCGAGCCGTGGCTATTTTCCGTTGTGGGCCATCAATTTCGACGGTTCGACTGGCACCACCGACTACAAGAGCGACACCAACTTCGTCCGCGAACTGCCCGCTCCGTTCGACCTCTCGCAGCGCATGAACGACGGCTACCGCTGGACCGGCGACGCCGACTACGCCACCAGTCCTGCTCTGACGGGCTTCGTCGCCAACACCGTGAGCGCGTTCATTGCGGCGCACACGGGACTCATCCCCGACGGCAAGGTACATGGCCGGCAGATCAGTCTCGCGCAGGAGAACGGCGGCAACATTTTCCTCGGTGTAGCGAGCTATAACGAAAGCGCCGGCGACAATCCGGTCGAAGCCGCCGACGCCGTCTCGACGCAATACCAGGCCTATCTCGCGATGTCCTCGCTCTCCGCGGCGCGACGCGACTTTGCATCGGCAAGAACCTACGCTGAAAAAGCCGCCGATCTTTACAGCTACTACAACACGACGTGGAGCGTGCCGCCGTCGAACCCGCTCGCGGTGATCCGCAGCTACAACATCGACTCGGTCGGGTCTACCGCGTGGGGCTCCGAAATGAGCTGGTTCGCGCCGATGAAAGGCATCATGGCGCCCGGCAGCCGACGCGACCAGTACATGTCCTGGCTCAACACGACAGCCCTCACCTCCACGCCGCCTAATCTGGAAGCCGTCACGTATCTGCCCGACGCGTTCTTCACCGTCAACGACGGCACGACTGCATGGGCGTGGATGCAGTATGTCTATAACCGCATCAACGATTTGCATTCGGGCGGGTTTCTCAATGGCGACTATCCGGAGACTTCGTTCACGCTCGTGAGCCAGGTGATCGATGGATTGTTAGGCGTGCAGCCCGATGCGGCGCAGCGTGCAGTCTCGACGGTCTCGCAGTTGCCGTCCGACATCGGCTGGCTACAGGTGGCGAGCATTCCGGTCGGTAACGGCTCGATCACCTTGCGGCAGGACGGCAAGACTCGCAGCACGCTGACGAACACGAGTCAGACTCGCGCGGCGCCTTATCTGTGGCACGCCGGATTCCCCGGCGCCTATCTGTGCCTGACGGTTCGTGGACAACACCGGATCGGCCGGATCGTGCAACCCGAAGGCCGTCAAGGTCCGACGTTCACCTACGCCGATCTGACCGTACAGCCTGGCGAAACCGCTGTCGTCGATGCACCGTCCAGTTGCCGTCTGAAAGCCAACGATGTGAACGCATCGGCCACCACGGCAACCACGGCCTCCGCGCCGCAATGAAGTCGTAACCAGACCCGCAGGCGGAGTTATTCATGGCAAGTATTGCGCTCAAGGGCGTCGGCAAATCGTATGGTCCCGCCGGGCGTCATGCGGCAGTGGTGCGCAACGTCGATCTGGAGATCGCGCCCGGTGAGTTCTGCGTGTTCGTTGGCGCATCGGGCTGTGGCAAATCGACTTTGCTGCGCATGATCGCCGGACTCGAAGCGTTGACGACGGGCGACCTGTTCGTCGGCGGCCGGCGCATGAACGATGTGCCGGCCGCGAAGCGCGGCATCGCGATGGTGTTTCAGAGCTACGCGCTGTTTCCGCACATGACCGTGTATGAAAATCTCTCGTTCGGTCTGACGCTGGCGAAGCTGAAGAAGAGCGTCATCGACGAGAAGGTCCATACGACAGCGCAGGCCCTGCAACTCGAACATCTGCTCGATCGTTTGCCCAAGGCGCTGTCGGGTGGGCAGCGGCAGCGCGTGGCGATCGGTCGGGCACTTGTGCGCCAGCCGGGCGTGTTTCTGTTCGACGAACCGTTGTCCAATCTCGATGCGTCGTTGCGACTGCAAACGCGCCATGAAATCGCCCGCATACATCGCGGCATCGACGGCGCATCGAGCATCTACGTGACACACGACCAGGTCGAAGCGATGACGCTTGCCGATCGCATCGTGCTGCTCAATGCCGGCACAGCAGTCGAACAGGAAGGCAGCATCGCGCAATGCGGGCCGCCGCTCGAGCTGTATCACCGGCCGCGCAATCGCTTCGTCGCGGGCTTTATCGGCTCGCCGAAAATGAACTTCATCGCTGCCCGGCTGGTGTCGGCCAGCGAACAACACGCGCAGGTCCGTCTCGACACCGGTGAAACGTTGATCGCATCGGTCGACGCACGGCGCCTGCAACCGGGCGAAGCATTGACGCTCGGCATCCGGCCGGAGCACGCCGGCGTCGGTACCGGCAACGGCACCGACGCGCAGCATCTGATGCGCGAGGTCCGGTGGCAAGAGCGGCTCGGCGAAAGCACCTACGTCTATCTGGACAGCGGCGATCCGCTCGCGCCCTGGGTCGTCAAGCTGCCCGGCAACGCGAGCGCCGATGCCGGACAGCGACTGCCGATATCGATCCCCGCTGCATCGCTACATGTCTTCGATGCGCGCGGCGATGCACTGACACGCTGTACCGAAGATCAGGCACTTCCAATGGCATTGCCCCACTGACACATCAGACACGCAACTGGAGGAGACACAATGAAAATGGCAAAAACCGCGCTGACCGGCGCCGCATCGCTACTGCTCGCGGCGGCGATGTCGTGTGCCCAGGCCGGCACACTCGTAATCAATTCGAACGCAGCGGATACTTCGGTGAGAACCGCATTCGATGCGGTCGTGAAGGGCTTCTCAGCGGAGAATCCCGACGTCGACGTGAAGGTCAACACGTTCGACACCGAAGGCTACAAGACGTCGATTCGCAACTTTCTTTCCGCGGAACCGCCCGACGTCGTGACGTGGTACGCGGGCCACCGGATGGCACCATTCGTCGATGCGGGTCTGTTCGAGGATGTGTCCGACATCTGGGCTAAAAACGGCCTGGACCAGAGCCTGAAAAGCGCCGCACCGGCTATGACGCTCAACGGCAAGAAGTGGGGCATCCCCTACACCTACTACGCGTGGGGCATCTACTACCGCAAGGATCTCTTCGCGAAGCTCGGCATCGAGCCGCCCACCACATGGAAGGCGTTGCTCGATGCGTGCGCGAAACTCAAGGCCAACGGCATCACGCCGTTCGCGATCGGCACGAAGCAGACGTGGACCACCGCGAGCTGGTTCGACTATCTGGACATGCGTGTGAACGGCTTCGCGTTCCACATGGATCTGACGAGCGGCAAGATACCGTACACGGACAAGCGCGTCGAAGCGGTGTTCGATCGCTGGGACGAGCTGACCAAACCGGGTTACTTCCTTGCCAATCACGCGTCCTACACCTGGCAGGAAGCAGTGCCGGCACTCGTGAAGGGCGAAGCGGCCATGTACCTGATGGGTACCTTCGCGGTCGCGCCGATGAAAGAGGCGGGACTCGGTGAAGACCGTCTCGGCTTCATGCCGTTCCCCGCCATTACGCCGAACGTGCCACGCGCGGAAGAAGCGCCGATCGAAACCGTCCATATTCCGTCGAAGGCAAAGAACAAGACCGACGCACGACGCTTCCTGACGTACATGTCACGTGCCGATGTGCAGGCGAAGTTCGGTGCGATGACGGAGGAACTGCCGGTCAGCCGCAACGCACCCACCCCTACCGACCCGTACCTGAAAGCCGGTGCGGCGATGCTGGCCGATGCGGCCGGACTCTCGCAGTTCTACGATCGCGATGCGCCCGCCGAGATGGCCAAAGCTGGCATGGACGGTTTTCAGCACTACATGCTGCAACCCGACGCACGCGAAGCGGTGCTGACGCGTCTCGAGCAGGTCCGCCAGCGGGTCTACAAATGACCGGACGGCATTCGGGGGCCGATGCATACCCGCACGGGCCCTCATCCGCGGAGTCCACCCCTCGACGCAGCGTGGCGGCGTTCTGGGAGCGCCACCAGCGCTCGCTTGCGCCGTGGCTCTTCCTGGCACCGGCACTGATCGCATTCACGGTGTATGTGATCGTGCCGGTCATCGAGTCGCTCGCGCTGAGCCTGTACAACTGGGACGGACTCGGCAAGGCGAGCTTTATCGGCATCGCAAACTATGTCGAGCTGTATCACGATCCCGATTTCTGGGGCGCGTTGAGAAACAACCTGATCTGGCTGATCGGCTTCATGCTCGCCATCCCTGCCGGTCTCTTCATGGCGCTGTTTCTCAACCAGCAGGTGTTTGGCATTCGCCTCGTCAAATCGCTGTTTTTCTTTCCGTTCGTGATTTCGCAGGCTGTGATCGGGCTCGTGTTCAGCTGGTTTTACGATCCGACCAATGGCCTGCTCGCGCATCTCCTGCACCTGCTCGGCCTGCATGGCATCGCCGTGCTTTCCGACGGGCGCTACGCGACCTACGGGATCGTCGTCGCGGGTCTCTACCCGCAGATCGCCTACTGCATGATTCTCTATCTGACGGGCCTCAACAACGTGCGCACCGATCTGATCGAAGCGGCACGGCTAGAGGGCGCAAAGGGCTGGACGATGCTCACGCGCATCGTGTTGCCGCAATTGCGCCCGGCGACCTTCGTGGCGGTGGTCGTGACCGTGGTTGGCGCGTTGCGCAGCTTCGACATGATCTCGATCATGACGCAAGGCGGTCCGTACGGATCGTCGCGTGTGCTGGCCTATTACATGTACGAACAGGCACTCAGCGAGTACGGCTTCCGGATGGGTTACGGCTCGGCCATCGCAACCGTGCTGTTCCTGATCATGCTGCTCTACATCGGCTTCGTGCTCGTGCGCATCTACCGGCAGGAAAAGGAGCACCGCTGATGTTTCCGACACCCATCGCGCAAACCAGCCAACCGGTGCAATGGCTTTACCGCATCGCGCTTCCGGTGTTGCTCGTCGTCTGGCTGCTGCCGCTCATCGCCATCGCGCTGACCTCGCTGCGTGGTCCCGCCGACATCTTCGCAGGCAATTACTGGGGCATCCCCACGCAGTGGCAGGTGGCGTCGAACTATCTCGCGATCTTTCAGGGCACGCCGTTAGCCCGCTATCTGCTCAACAGTTTTTTGATCACCGTTCCTGCTGTGATCGGTGCGGTCGCGCTGAGCTGCCTGTCCGGCTTCGCGCTCGGCATCTACCGGTTTCGCATGAACCTGCCGGTGTTCTTTCTGTTCGTTGCCGGCAATTTCGTGCCGTTCCAGATTCTCATGGTGCCGGTTCGCACGCTGAGTCTGCACCTCGGTCTGTATGACTCGGTGCTCGGACTGGTGCTGTTTCACACTGCGTTTCAAAGCGGCTTCTGCACGTTCTTCATGCGCAATTTCATTCTGGAACTGCCGGGCGAACTTATCGACGCCGCCCGCATGGACGGCGCCACCGAGTGGCAGATTTTTCGGCGCGTGGTCTTGCCGCTCGTGCGGCCGGCCATCGCGGCTGTCTCGATCCTCATCTTCACGTTTGTCTGGAACGACTATTTCTGGGCCACCGTGCTGATCCAGGGCGATCACGCGATGCCGGTCACGGCCGGCCTCAGGGCGCTGAACGGTCAATGGGTCGCGCAGTGGCACCTGGTGGCCGCCGGCTCGCTCGTCGCAGCCCTGCCGCCCGTTGCCATTTTCTTCCTCAAGCAAAGAGACTTCATCGCCGGCTTGACCATGGGCGCCACCAAGGGATAAACGCATGCACGCAACACGCCTCATTCATCTGACTGGCGATGCCATCAGCCTCGTTCTCGAACCCAACGGCGCTCTGCCTGTGTGGCGGCATTTCGGCGCGAAACTCGGCGCGAGTGCCGATCCGCTCGCTATACCGCTTTCCGATGCGCTTGCCGATGCGTGGCCCGCCGCAGCTGCGCGGCCCCTTCCTCCGACGATACTGGCCAACGACCCACCGCTTACGTTGCTGCCCATTCACGGCCTGGGATGGTTCAACCAGCCGGCTCTTGCCGGCAGTCGACCTGCAAGCGGCGGCGACCTCGACTGGGTGCAGGATTTTCGCGAAGACGATTTGAGCTGGGACGAGCACGCGTTGCGGATAGCGTTGAGTGACGACGTCGCGGGTCTTGGGTTGACGCTGAGCTATACGCTCAACCCGACTTCCGGTGTGGTCAGCGCATGGGCAGAAATCGAGAATCGCGCCGACACGCCGTTCCGGCTGGACTGGCTGGCCGCGGCTTGCGTTCCGCTGGCGCCTGGCATGGATCAGGTACTGGGGTTCAGCGGCAGATGGACACTCGAGTTTCAGGAAAACCGCGAACCACTTGGTATCGCTACCTGGCGGCGCGACAACCGCCGTGGACGTACCTCGCATGACTGCTTTCCCGGCATCATCGTGGGCAGCACGCTCGCCGCCGACGACGGTCCGGTGCTCGGCGCCCACCTCGGCTGGAGCGGCAATCACACGATGCTGATCGAGCCACTCGCCGACGGCCGACGACAATTGCAGATCGGTGAATGGCTCGCGCCCGGCGAAGTCGTGCTCGAGAAAGGCGCACGTTACCGGACGCCTACCGCGTATCTGTCGTTCAGCACGCAGGGGCTCAACGCGCTGAGCGCCGGTTTCCACCAGTTCGTGCGAGCACATGTGCTTGCGTGGCCCGGCGGCACGATGACACCTCGCCCGGTCCATCTGAACACGTGGGAAGCCGTGTATTGCGAGCACGATCCGGACGATCTGAAGTCGCTTGCGAGCGCGGCGGCGCGACTCGGCGTCGAGCGCTTCGTCCTCGACGACGGCTGGTTCCATCGGCGCGACAACGACCGCGCGGCGCTCGGCGACTGGTGGCCCGATGCGCGCAAATATCCGCAAGGGCTGGCACCGCTCGTCGATCACGTGCGCGGGCTCGGCATGCAATTCGGCTTATGGGTTGAACCGGAGATGGTCAATCCGGATAGCGATCTGTATCGCGGGCATCCCGACTGGGCGATGCAACTGGAGGGCCGTCCGTTGATCACAGGCCGCAATCAGCTCGTTCTCGATCTGGCCAATCCGGCGGTGGCGAACTACCTGTTCGCCACGCTTGGTGTGTTGTTGCGCGAATATCCGATTGCCTACCTGAAGTGGGATATGAATCGCGATCTCGCCGCGGCTGGACACCGCGGTCGAGCCGCGTATCGTCGTCAGACCGAGGCGTATTACCGCTTGCTGGCGCGCCTGCGTGACCATTTCCCCGCACTCGAGATCGAGAGCTGCGCATCCGGCGGCGGTCGCGCCGATTTCGGCGCGCTGCAGCACACGCATCGCATCTGGACCAGCGACTCCAACGACGCGCTGACACGTATCGGCATCCAGCGCGGATTCACGCGCTTCTTCCCACCCGAGATCATGGGCGCGCACATCGGTCCCGCCGATTCGCACACCACAGGCCGCCGACATAGCATGGCGTTTCGCGCGGCGGTGGCGTTACCGGGTCATCTTGGACTGGAAATGGATGTGCGCCTGCTCGATGCCGATGAACGCGCCGAACTGACGCGCTGGATTGCGCTCTTCAAGGAGTGGCGCGGCGTCGCGCATAGTGGGACGCTTCGGCAGGGAGATATCGAACCGTCGCTGGCGTGGGTGCAGATCGTCGCTCGCGATCTCGGCGCGGCGCTCGTTACGGTTTATCGGCGGTTCGAAAGTGCGAATCGTTATATCGCACCGCTTCTCGTGCAGGGGCTCGACGCAGAGCGCCGCTATCGCGTGAAGATCCTGCACATGCCCGTGGCGCCGCATTTTGCGAAACCGTCGGGGCTTCTCGCGGCACTGGCCGATGAGGGTGTCGTGCTGTCCGGCGCGACGTTGCGCGATCTCGGCTTGCCGGTGCCGCCGCTGCCGCCGGAATCGGCGGTCGTGTTCAGTTGCGTGGCAGTGGACGATTGAGCGATTGTCCGGGAACGGGAAGCGCTGGTTGCTCCGGCGCATTCTCGGTCCCTGCGATGCCGACAGCATCGCGTCATCGTGCCTGACGCGCACCGGCCGGTCTCGATCTCGGTCGCGACGTCGCCCACCACACAAACGCGGCCACCGTCGACAGCACGACGACAATGCCGAGCACCGCGTTCATCGCCGACTGGAACACGTGAACGGTCGAGATGAACGTGCCGACAATCGCAACGCCGAGCGCGGAGCCGCTTTGCCTGGCCGAATTCAGCACGGCCGCCGCTACGCCCGCGCGGCTCTTCTCGACAGTGCCGAGCGCCGGAGACGTGGCGGCCGGCGAAATGAAACCCGATGCCAGGCCAATCGCGAGCAACGGCAACACGGCGCGCCAGTACGGCGAACTGGCCGTCGAAAGCATCATCCCGAGCGCACCCGCCGCATAGAGACCGAACGCGATACACATCGACTGCCGCGCGCCCAGAAGCCTGACGAACCGGCTCGACAGCAGGCCGCCGAGCGCCACCATACCGGTCATCGGCAGGAACGCGAGGCCGGTGTCGAGGGCCGAATAGCCGCGCACCTGCTGGTAGTAGAGGCTGAACGTGAACAGCATGCCGTAGAAGATAAACGCCGACGCCATCGACACGACCGTCGACCCCGAGAACAGCGCATTGCGGAACAACTGCAGCGGCAGCATCGGATTGCGCGTATGGGTTTCGATGAAAAAGAACGCTGCCCACGCGATGCAACTCGCCGCAATACCGAGGCGTATCGGCAGCGATTGCCATCCCACCACATGCCCTTCGATCAGCACGCCGATCAACGTGCCTAATGCGACGACAACGGCCACCTGCCCTGCCAGATCGAAATGGCGCGTGCGCGAGGCTGCCGTTCGATCCACCGAGAGCGTGAGCCACAGCCCCATTAACCCGATCGGCACGTTCACGAAGAAGATGCCGCGCCAGCCGAACAGATGGATCAACAGCCCACCCACGAGCGGCCCCGAAGCCATCGCGACACCACCGCAGCCCATCCAGACGCTGATAGCCGCGGCTCGTTCGGCCGGTACAGGATAGGCATCGTTGATGAGCGCAAGCGAGCATGGCACGAGCATCGCGCTACCGACGCCCTGCAACGCGCGTGCAAGCGCCAGCGTGGCGAGGTTCGGGGCGAGCCCGCACAGCGCCGATGCAAGCGCGAATATTGCAAGCCCGGCAAAGTAGACGTTGCGTGCGCCGAGGCGGTCGCCGAGCGTGCCGCCCGTCATCAGCAGACTCGCAAACGTCAGCGTGTAGGCGTTGACGATCCATTGCAGACCCGCGACGTCGCTGTGCAGCGTGTGGCGAATTGCCGCAAGCGCGACGTTGACGATGGATGCATCGAGCAGAACGACCGTATAGCTGATGCTGGTTGCGGCCAGAACGCGCTGTGCAGTGCTGCGGCCGGAAACGAGTTCGGCCATGCTCAGCGCCCGATATCGGTGTGTGGGGTCATGGGGGTATCGCTTGGGCAGGAGGTGGCCCCAGCTTAAGTGTCTTTTTCTTCGGGATGCTTCGACGCGGATCGAAGCATATCGAAGCCCGCCGCTACCGGCTCTTTGTGACACCCATTTGAAATCCCCGCTCCAAATAGCATTTGTGACAGAAACATCATCCTGAGATCACGTTGAGGATTCGTCTGAACGCCACACTGAAGTCACTCGGAGTCAATCACGGCACCGACCTTAAAGGAGGCTCAAATGAAAGTTCGAAACGTACTTGGGATTGGCCTGCTCGCCGCCTTCCTCTCCCCCCTGGCTTCCGCAGAAGTGGACCAGCACAAGTCAGCCCAGCACTCCCACGTGCACACCGGCGCTACGGACACGCACAAGAAGGTCAAGCCGAAGCATCACGGCAAGACGCGTGCTGAGGTCCGTCAGGAACTGATCGAGGCGCAACGAAATGGCCTCGTGCCGACGAACGACGTGAACTACCCGCCGAACGAACGCACCATCGAACGCAACAAGGCGCGCTATGCCGCGTACGAGCGCCACAACGCCGGCAAGTAAGCAACCTGGCGCTTGTGAGCGCCTTACTACTCAATCGGGAAGATGCGTCAATGGGCGCATGCCTGTCCCACAGATAACTGGAGTCGTACATGAAATCCATCACCACGCTCATCCTTGCTTCGGCCCTGCTCTTTTCTACTGCGGCCGTTCAGGCTCAAGGTCTCACACGCGCTGAAGTCAAACAGCAACTCATCGAAGCCCAGGCCAACGGGCTCGGCTACGTGACCGACGCGTCCTATCCGGCGGTTCATCCGATCTACGAACACCGGGTCAAGGCGCAAGCGGCAAAGAGCAGCTACGGCGGTGTGCCTGCCGGATCGCAGCAAGCTGGAGAGAAGCCGCACGGGCTGCCGATGCCGCACGGCAACCCGCACTGCGTCGGACCGGTTAGCTTCTGCAATATCTACTTCGGCTCGTAAATGCAGCTTGACTGGCACGGCGACGAAAGCGAAAGCCGGATGAGGCATGCAGTTGCCGCACTCATCCGGCGCTGTGAGATTTCGCTCGCTGTGCCGTTTCTCTTGCCGGCTGGATCTAGGGCCGCTTGAAACTCAGCACGAACGCCGTGCGCACACCAGGCTCGCTTGTCACCGAGCACTCGCCATCGTGTTCGTCCATGATTGAACTGACGATCGCCAGTCCGAGCCCCGAACCCAACGCCGATTCATGGCGCGCCGGATCGACCCGGTAAAAGCGATCGAAAATACGCCCGAGATGCTCAGCGCCGATACCCGGCCCAGTATCGACAACGGCGACTTCCGATACCACGTCGCGCTCCGTACACTGCACGAGGATGTCGCTGCCCATCGGCGCATGCGCGAGCGCATTCGATATCAGGTTGCTCAATGCACGCTGCACGAGCAACTGGTTCCCGTCGATCTGCGCTTTCCCCGTTACGCGAATAGCGACACTCTTCTCGCTGGCAAGCGTCTCGTAGTATCCCGCAACCCGCTCTGCTTCCTCATGCGTCTCTATCCGCACGAAGTTCACGCGATCCGCGCGATTTTCGGATCGGGCGAGGAACAGCATGTCATCGATCATCCTTGACAAGCGTTGCGTTTCATCAATGCCCGATTCGATCACCGTACGATATTCGTGCGACTCCCTTGGTCTCGACAAAGCCACCTGAGACTCGGCGAGCAGGTTGGTCAGCGGCGTGCGCATGTCGTGGGCGAGATCGGAGGAAAAGCGCGACAGGCGTGCGAAGGAATCGTCGAGGCGCTGCAGCATCCGGTTGAATGCCTGGTTCAGTGCGAGCATCTCATCGGCCATGAGAATGTCCGGCAACGGCTGTATCAATTTGCTGCACGACACCTGATCGGCGCGCGCCGCGAGCAACTTCAGCGGCCGTAGACCAAACTTCGCAAGTGCATACGCGATCAGCGCGGAAGCAATCGCACCAAGCAGTGTGACCAGCATGACGTTGATCGAATAGGTACGAAGCAAGGCCGCCTGACGGCTACCGTCGTACTGAACCACCACACGAACGGCGCGACCCTCGCTACCCTCCGAACCCACCAGCGGCACCGACTCGCTGACGTAGCGGAACACACCGTAGGTTCGATCGACAGCTCGCGGGCGATCGCGGCCCGAATCGACGAGGATGCCCTCACGCAGCCTGAAGCGCACAGTGCGCACGAGTTCGCGCCCGTCCGCGGCATAGATCGCCATTTCGATGTTGTCGTGCGCATGGAATGGATCGAACCATGCAGGACCATGACTCGCAACAGACTCTTCGCTGTGCTCCGTGACGAGGTGCGAACGCGTCGCGGACAACGTCATATAGATCTGCTGTGCAGCGTCGGCGGTGATGTTCTGCTTGAGCGCCGCGTACAGACACAACCCGTTGAAGGCGAGCAGGATCGAGCTGGCGAGCGCGAACAGGATGGCCAGTCGAACGCTCAGCGTACGCGGCAGAAACCAGTAGGTCATCCGTTTCACTCGCGGCACTCCAGCACATATCCCATGCCTCGTACCGTATGGATCAGCTTGGTCGGATACAGATCGTCGATCTTCGCCCGGACCCGTCGCACCGCGGAATCGACGACGTTGGTGTCGCTGCTGAAGTTGATGTCCCAGACCTGCGACGCGATGGTCGAGCGCGGCAGTACCTCGCCTTCGCGCCGCATGAGCAACCACAGCAGCGTGAATTCCTTCGCGGTAAGAAGAATCGTATCGCCCTGGCGTGTCGCCTTACGACGCGTGATATCGAGCTCAAGATCGGCCACCTGCAGAACCGACGGATCGCGGCCCTTCCCTCTACGCAGGATCGTGCGAATGCGCGCGAGCAGTTCGACGAAATCGAAGGGCTTCACGACGTAATCGTCGGCGCCCATCTCGAGACCTTTGACCTTGTCGCTGGTGTCGCCGCGGGCCGTGAGCAACAGCACCGGCGTCATGTGTGTGCGTCTTAACGCGGACAGCACCGACCATCCATCGAGACCCGGGAGCATGACGTCGAGCACGACGAGGTCATAAGCCTCGGTGCTCGCCTGGTGCAGGCCGGTCACGCCGTCGTGCACCCAGTCCGTCACAAAACCCGCTTCATTCAGGCCTTTTTGCAGATACGCCCCTGTTTTAACCTCGTCTTCAACGATCAGAATTCGCATTTCTATTTTTTCCATTGCAGGTATTGCACAGCGCGTTAGCACATGACGAATTTCTCATCTGGCGGTCATGCACGCGCACTGGGTCATCGCTAGATTAGGTCACTGAAGTCTCGATGTATGCGCCTTCGCTAGCGGATACATCGTCTCGATTCAGGCCTGTTGATCCGCCGGCAAGCGGAGCGATGAAGGCAAATTGTAATAAAAGTCCACTGCAACAGACACCCATCCGACCGTGTAGTTCCGCGCAAGCGGACAACACATCACTGGAGCACCCAATGAACCGCACGAAACGCATGCTGCTGGAAAACATTGCATGGGCCACCGAATCGGCGCACGGCGATCCGGCATTTTTCGAGGGTCTGGCACTCGGCCAGAGTCCCAAAGCGCTCTGGATCGGCTGTTCGGATAGCCGCGTGCCTGCGGAGATCGTCACGAATTGCTCGCCCGGCGATCTATTCGTTCACCGCAACATCGCGAACCTGTTTTCGCCTACCGACGACAACGCCATGAGCGTGCTCGAGTACGCGGTCAAGGTCCTGAAGGTGCCGGACATCATCGTCTGCGGGCACTACGGCTGCGGCGGCGTCAAGGCTGCGCTGCTACCCGTGCCGTCGGATCTGCCGCATGTCGCGCGGCGTATCGCGCCGTTGTGCTCGCTGGCACACACGCACGACGAGGAACTGGAGGAATTGGCGGGTATCGACGAGCGGGTCAACCGTCTGGCGGAACTCAACGTGATGGCGCAGGTCCGCGCGATCCGCGCCACTTCGATCGTGCGCGACGCCGATCATGCACCGCGCGTACACGGCTGGATTTTCGGGCTGCACGACGGCCGTATCAAAGTGCTGATGTCCGGAGATCCTCACCTGCCGCACGGTGCGACAAGTAGCCGCATGGTGTCGGTACGCGAGTATCTGCATGCGGTGGAGACGATGGCTCGTTGATAGCGCGATGTTCCGGTAGCGCGCCAGCCATCGCCCTTTTATCTCTCATAAAGAAACCTCTGGAATTCAAACCCTATGACCCTACGCGAACAGTTTGCATCGTTTCCACGCGACATGTTTGCCGGCACCGTCGTCTTTCTCGTTGCATTGCCGCTGTGTCTCGGCATTGCCAACGCGTCGGGCGTCGAGCCGTTCGCCGGTCTGCTGGCCGGCATTATCGGCGGACTCGTTGTCGCGCTGCTTAGCGGTTCGCATCTGAGCGTGAGCGGCCCTGCCGCCGGGCTCGTGGTGATCGTCGTCGACGGAATCGCAAGGCTCGGCAGTTTCTCTTCGTTCCTGATGGCGGTGTTGCTCGCGGGCGCCATTCAGTTCGGCTTCGGGATGCTCAAGACCGGGCGGTTCGCCGCCTATGTGCCTTCGTCGGTCATCAAGGGCATGCTGGCCGCCATCGGTCTGTTGCTGATCATCAAGCAGCTACCGCTCGCGGCCGGGCTTGCCAACGGCAATGCAGAGGCACTGAATGCAGCAGCCGGCACCATCGACACTCCGTTCGGCGCGCTCTCGCTGTCTGCCTGCGCGGTGGCGTTGCTGTCGATAGCGATCCTCGCAAGCTGGGACACCAAAAGCATGCGACGCTTCGCGCTGGTGCGCGCCGTGCCTGCGCCGCTCGCGGTTGTTGCACTCGGCATTGGCGTGACGTTGTTGCTGGACGTCGCTGCACCCGGCCTTGCGCCGCCGGCCGAGTATCGCGTGTCGTTGCCTTCGCTGGCTTCGTTTGCGGCACTGGAACAGGCGTTCAACTGGCCGGCGCTCTCGCAATTGATGAACCCCGATGTGTGGCGCCTCGCAGTCACCATCGCGATCGTCGCGAGTCTGGAAACGCTGCTTAGTCTCGAGGCCGTCGAACAGATCGATCCGAAGAAACGCGCCGCACAGCCCGACCGTGAGCTGAAAGCGCAAGGCATCGGCAACATGGTGGCAGGCGTACTGGGTGCACTGCCGATCACTTCCGTGATCGTGCGCAGTTCGGCCAATGTTCACGCGGGGGCGCAGAGCCGCTGGTCGGCGTTCGTGCACGGGGTACTGCTGCTCGTCAGCGTGTTCGCGTTGACTGCCGTGATCAACCTGATTCCGCTCGCCTGTCTCGCCGCGATCCTGATCTTCACGGGGTTGAAGCTCGCCAAACCGTCGATGTTCGCGGATGTCGCAAAGCAAGGTAGTGCGCGTTTCGTGCCGTTTATCGTGACGATCGTAGGCGTGCTGCTGACCGACCTGCTGATCGGTATCGTGCTCGGCATCGTCTGCAGCATCATCCTCGCGGTTCGCGCGCACATGCAACGACCGATCACGATGGCGCGACACGACGATCACTTCCTGCTGTCTTTCCGCAAGGACGTGTCGTTTCTCGCGAAGGTGAGCCTGAAAGCGCATTTGAAGTCGGTTCCCGATCACGCGACCGTCGTTGTGGATGGTAGTCGTGCCGACTTTATCGATCCGGACGTGCGGGAGTTGATCGATGAGTTCGTGCGCGAGGCGCCGGCGCGCGGTATTCATGTCGAATGCCGGCAGCTTGAGCCCATAGTTCAGGAAACCGTGCCGTATACCGGGTTCCGGATGTTTCAGCGCAGCAGGTAAGCTGGGAAATTCACTGTCACGTGTTGTACGTGGCAGTGCGTCAGTGTAGTGAATTCGTCTACGCCGCTTGGTGCCGTTCCGGTCAAGCGGCGTGTCTCATGTGGTCTGTGGATCTTCCCCGTCCGTCGTCATACGTCACCGCATCTCTTGCACGCCCTCAATGCTTCGAGTGGCTGTGAAGCGAATTCCTGTTAGCTTCGCTTTGCAAAGAGACGTTCAATTTCTTAGTCTCGTATCCACGCATCCACGCTCGTTCGTAGCAGCTCGTCACCCTTCCACCTGCTACTCAGGCTTCCGACAAAAAGAGGGAGGCGCCCTCGCGGGCGCCTCCCTCGTCCATCAGCCTGGTGTAGCTCTACGCGTCAGAAGCGATGACGCAGGCCTACCGTTGCAGCCGTCTGATCGCGCGAACTGGACCCTACTGCGTTGAGTGCATTGCCGCTATAGATCGACGCACCTGCCCCGTCACCCGTCGCGCGCTGGTAGACCACCTGGGTGTACACATCCGTACGCTTCGTGAGCGAGTAGTCGGCCTGCGCGCCGATCTGGTGGAAGCGATTCTTGCTGTCGCCACCAAACGCGGAATCGCGCAGATCCGAGAACGTGTACGCGACGCCGAGACCAAGCGCCGGCGTCAGATTGTACTTACTGTTCACCTCATAGTTGTTCACCCGGAACGAGCCGCCTGTGGGCAGGTTGTCGATCCGTGCCTGCGTCCATGCAACGCCGGCTTCCACCGGGCCGTACGTGTAGCCTGCGCCGACACCAAACTGACGTTGCCGGCCGAGGGAACCAAAGTCCGAAGCACCGCCGTTGGACGCATCCGTGAAGACGTTAGTCGCACCTGCGTTGTTCTGCTGTGCATACGCTGCGGCGACGCGCAGCCCGCTGTTCTTGTAAGCCGCCCCCACGCTGTACTCGCGATTGTTGGCGAACGCGCCGGCCTGATTCGAGAAACCGTAGGTACCGCCAAACGTGAGACCGGAGTAATTCGCACTCGCGAACTTGACCGAGTTGTTCACCGACGAGCCGTCGTTCGTGTTCAGGTTGTCGAGGTTGCCCACGTGCGCGAAATAGGTGCCGCCCCAGCTACCCGTCGCGGTGAGCGGTGCCAGATAGTCCTGCACCGCGTCGTACTGACGGCCCAGCGTCACGGTACCGAATTCTCCCGAGAGACCAACGAACGCCTGGCGGTTAAACAAGCCGCCATTGTTCGCAACGCGTCCGTTGCCCAGTTCGAAACCGCTTTCGAGTGTGAAGATTGCCTTCAGACCGCCACCGAGGTCTTCAGCGCCGCGCAGACCCCAGCGGCTCTGGTTGATGCTGCCGCTCTTCTGTTCCCAGTTGGCGTCGCCACCGACATTGCTCGTGTAGGTGAGGCCCGCATCGATCAGGCCGTACAGCGTGACGCTGCTTTGTGCGTGTGCAGTGCCGGCAAACGAAGCGGCAACCGCAGCAAATATCAGCGTTCTTTTCATGAGGGAGATTCCTTGTAAAAACAGGTCTTGCGACCTGGGTGGGACAGTGGAGCGCTATGGCCTCCAGTAAAACGGTGTGTGCCCTGCGAGCCCAAACCTTTCAAAGTGAAAGTCTAGTTGATAGCCTTACGATTTGCATACGGAGTGCGAAGAAACAACGCTTGTCCGATGCGACAACTCGTCACGGAATACGCCCCGATCGCCATCAGTTGGCTGTCCCAAGTAGTTTCCCGCCGTATCTCACTAAAAAAACGAAGCATGACTCGCTCGGGAGATGACCGGAATGTCATCTAGCGATCATGTCGGCGCACCTTTCGTGTCGCAGAATCTGCTTTCTCACGTAAAGCGATGGCCTGCGCAGGCGCGTTTCAAGATAAGGAAGCGGTATGTGAACTCGCACCCCGACGAGACACACGTGCATAGCGCCATTAATTAGCTTCGTCGATTATTTTTGCGATATGCACGGTCCAGATTCGTCGCCCCGATCGGGCGCTCGAAACCGGGAAAACCTTCATGACTCGAGGAGATCGACCTTTCCGGTGGACAAGCGGTAAACACCTCCGATCACCTTCAGCTTCCCGGCCTTCTTTGCCTCTTGAATGATCGCCGATTGCGCAACCAGGTTGGCCATGCTGTCGCGAACGTTCTGCGCGATCGCCGCATCCAGCAGATTGGTGGTTTTGCCTTTGACCTTCTCCACCGCAGGCAGCATCGTCGTCACGAGTGAATGGATCATTCCGGGATACGTCGCTTCTTTCGTCGCAACCTTGACCGCGGCATCCACCGCGCCACACCGGTCGTGTCCGAGCACGAGAATGATCGGTACGTTCAACACCACGACAGCGTACTCAAGGCTGCCCAACACGTCGCCATTGACGAAATTTCCCGCGACGCGCGTGACGAATAGATCGCCGCGCGCGCTATCGAACGCATACTCGGGCGCGATTCGCGAATCGGCACAGCTCAGCACAGCAGCAAAAGGATTCTGTCCGTTGTTGAGCGCCTCTCGCTCGTGAACGAAATCGTGACGCCGGGTTACCCCCGACACATACCGCGCATTTCCCTCCATCAGACTCGTGGCCGCAGCGTCTGGTGACAACGCGTTTTGCGGCTTGGGGAGCACGATGGGTTCCGCAGCCACAGCCAGATTGCCAGTCAGCGCGGCGGCGAATGCCGACGCACCGCTCATGCGCAGGAACAATCGACGGGTCGGCGCTGATGCCATCGTCGTACAGGCTTGCGAATCACACATTCGACACCCTTGAAGTAGTTACGCATACTGTTCTGGACCGACATGTCCACTTACGCCGCTCAGGTCGGACTGTGAAAGGCGATCCAGAAACGCCGTGCCGCGATTACCGTTTGCCGTTCGTCTGATAGACGAAGGTTTGATGGATGTCTGTCAATTGATGGCTCGTCGCACTGACGCGCAACGCGTGTTCCAAACCGGCAGCCACAAAAAAAACGCCAGCCCGGAGATTCCGGACTGGCCAAGCGGAATGACTACTCTGACTCGGAGTGCGTCAGAGTTCGCGACAGTCATCCGTCCATCGCGCTACCCTTGAGACCCCTTCGACGCTGGAGAAATGCGTCGTCGGTGAATATATTCTGCAGAGCGAACGCTTTGCGGACGTGACCGCTTCATGATTTTTCTGTCATCGAATGTACGAACGTCAGTGAGATGTTTCGTGCACTACCGCCCTGCCTCACTCCACCAGTCCGACCGTAAGAGGACGTTCGTCGTTGCGCCCGTGATCGTCGACGACGCGTACCCGGTAATTGCCTGCCGTGGCGGGTTGCCAGTACAACGCATCGCTAGGCGCCGCACGTCCCACGTAGCCATTGTTGACGAACCAGTACAGCGTATGCACGCTGGCGTCGGCCGTCGCCTTGAACGCGATGCGCGTGTCGCCGGTTCGTGTCAGACGCATCGTGTACTCGCTGCCGCGCAATGGCGATGTGATTTGCGGCGGATCGTCGTCCGGTGCGCCCGCGCCCGTGCAGGCCGGATTTTGCGGCGGCTTGCGGCGCGGAATGCCCGCTTCGGCAAATACCTGCTGCAAATCCGACGACCAGAATTCGTACACTTCCTCATGCGTGCGCTTGCCCGCATACGGCGGACACGCGGGCAATCCGGTCGCGTCGTCGATCACCATGGGCCGATGCACGGTGCTGACGCGGATCGGCGACGTTCCGGGGATAAACCACGTCCAGCCCTTTTGCGGACACCATTGATTCGGCAGGTCGCCGCTCGCCAGACAGATCTGCACGCGTTTCACATTCAACGTTCCGCGCCGCGCCGGTTCGACGAGATCGGGATGCTCGGCCTCCACACTATCGACGATCTGGAAAAACAGCGGCGCCGCTGCATCGACGCCGACAAACGCCGGATTACTCGTACTGTCGAAGTTGCCGACCCAGACAATCAGCACATACGGTCCGAAGCTGCCGGCCGTCCACGCATCGCGAAACGCCCACGACGTCCCCGTCTTCCAGTACACCGGCAGATGCGACGGTTGCGCGCCCGTGGTTTCGTCCGGGCGCAGATGCTGACGCAGCATGTCCATGACCATGAAGCTGGCCTCGGCGCTCAATAGCCGCTTGCCTTCGACCACCGGATCGGCGGCATTCAAACGCAGCGGCTTCAACACACCGCGATTCGCAAGCATGGCGTACATGGCGGCCAGCTCCTGCATGCTGACTTCACCGCCGCCCAGTACGAGCGCAAGACCGTAGTGCTGCGAACTCGCCATGCGCGCCACACCGGCCTGCTGCAGAAACTGATACAGGTCGGGCTGATGCAACTGCGATGCAACCCATACGGCAGGCACATTGCGGCTACGGTTCAGCGCGTCCGTCGCGGTAATCGGGCCCAGAAAATGGCCGTCGAAATTCTCCGGTGCATACGGTCCGAACCAGCTCGGCACATCGCGCAACACGGTCTGCGGATGCAGTACGCCCTGATCGAAACCGAGTGCATAGATAAACGGCTTGAGCGTCGAGCCCGGCGAGCGGCGCGCGAGCGTGCCGTTCACCTGCCCCTGTATCGAGCGATCGAAGAAACCAGCCGATCCGACCAGTGCCTTGATGCCCATGTCGCGCGTATCGACGAGAATCGCCGATGCGTTGCGCACACCGTGCGTATTGTTGCGCGCAACATAGAGATTGATCTGGCGTTCGAGACTGCGCTGCAGATCGAGATCGATTGTCGTTACGAGGCGTGATGAGTCGCTCACAGCCGGGCCGTCCGAACGCTCGCCGAGCGCGCGTTGCGCGGCCAGTGCCTGATCGACGGCATGCGGCGCATCGAAGGGCAACTGCGCCGGTTGCCTCAGCGTCAGTGGCAACGCAAACAGCGGAGCGAGTGCCGCATCCTGCGGATGCGACTTCAGCCAGCGCGCGTAGAGCCGGTTGCGCGACGTTGTTAGCTGCGGGTTGATCAGTTCGGCTTGCGCCGCGTTACGCAAGCGACGCACCGGGTCTTGGGGAATCACCGCAAGCGCGAGCACTTCGGGCAGGCTCAATGCGCTTACCGGTTTGTTGAAATAGACGAGACTCGCGGTCCCCGCGCCTTCTACATTGCGTCCATAAGGCGCGTCGTTCAGATACGCTTCGAGAATCTGCCGCTTCGAATAGAACAGTTCCAGTTCGATCGCGCGGGCAATCTGCTTCATCTTGCCGAGCGGCGTGCGCGTATTGATGCGCCATAGCGAACGCGCGAGCTGCATCGTGATGGTCGAGCCGCCCTGCGGATTGCCGCCGCGCACATAGGTCACCCAGGCACCGCGCGCGAGTCCATAGGGATTGAAGCCGGGGTGCCAGCGATACCAGCGGTCCTCATGCAGCAACACCGCGTCGACGAGCCGCGGCGACATCTGGTCGAGCGGCACCCACAGCCGGTAGCGATCGTCTTTAGAGAGCGCAAGCCGCAGCAACCGGCCGCGATCGTCGAACACCGCAACCGACGACGGCTTCCAGCTCTGCAACGTCGCATGCGGCCACAGCCTGCATCCGACCAGCGCGGCCGCCACGAGCAGCAGCCCGGTCAGCCAGTTCTGCCAGCGATGCATCCAGCGGCCAAGGCCGTACAGCACGGAACGAAACAAAATCATGGACTTCTTCGAAGACGGATTCGCGCAACGGCTCGACCACGCGGCGGCGGGGTGTCATCGTCGACACCCCGCACGCCGCATGTCGGTCAGGGTGTGGGCGCGACGACCGTGAGCGTTGCCCCGCCCGGCGACCTCGCCTGCACGCGGCGGTCGTACATCGACTCGCCGTATGCGGGCGGAACGATGTAACGCCCGGCATTGCTTGCCTTGATCCGGTAGACGAACTCGCGCACATCCGGCGTCGCCGTACCGTAGATCACGACACGATCCTCGCGAATATCGGCGTACTCCGGCTTCCATGTCGATGTCGCCAGACCGACCGGCGAGCGCCACGCCGGCGCCGACGCGGCAGCAGCGCTTGCCCCGCTATCGTCCCCCTGCGAGGACTGATCACCCGAGTTGTCCGTGTTGTCGGTATTGCCGCTGTCCCCCTGCTGGGCTTGCGCAGCGCTGCTGTCCTGCGCGTCCGGCGCAGGCGGCGACGACAGCACCGGATCGAACCCGCCCGGCAACAGATCGACGATCGCGACATTGCCGACGCCCTTGTCGCCGGTCGCACGGATCTTCACATGCACATCGATTTCCTGACCGGTCGTGACCTTGTCGAGTGGCTTGCCGTCCGTACCGGTATATTCGCGCACGATTTCGAGCCCGTTCTTGATCGCCTTGTCCGGCGCGCCGCGGTCGTAACCGGACTGGGTCGCGATGCGCCAGGCAGGCAGCGGCCCACCGTTAACAAAGCGCAACTGGGTCGCCGCCTTGCTCCAGGTTCCCGCTCGCCACAGGTTGGCTTCGATCGACGAAATGTCTTTTGCGCTGCCGTCGGCATGGAGTTCGTCGATCTCCAGCTTGTCGAGGCCGATCGCATTCGAACTCGCGTAAGCGTCGAGCGCCATGATCGTCATCGCCGACGAAAGCGTATTGAACTGATTGTCCGCAAGCGGTCTCGAGATGTTCTCCATCACGTTCGGCGACAGGTTGTGGGCGCGATCCGGGAAGTGTTTCGCCAGCAGATAAAGCACGCTGGCGTCGCGCGTCAACGGGTCGATGTAATAGCCGTACGCATAAGCGTCGTCTTTAGGCTTGCGCTCGATCAGCCGCTGTGGTCCGGCAATCAATTGACTGGCTGCCTTGTCCTGTTTGAGCAACTCATACGACGCGGCCAGCCACGCGGCGGCGAGATCGTTCTTCCAGTCATTCGGGAATGCCTCCTGCAAGCGCTTCTGCACGGCCGCGAGGCTGTTGGTCGTTACGTTGCCTTGCCGGGTTAGCAGATACACCGCGTAGGCGCGTTGCCGGATCAGATCGAGCGACTCGAGGCTGTCGTCGGCGGCGAGTTTCTGCAGGTACTGATTGCCCGCATCGATCATGTCCTTCGGCACCGCCATGCCACGGTCGCGCGCATCGATCAGCACGTTCATCGCATAAGCCGAAATGAACGGATCAGCGTCCGGCGTCGCGGTCCAGACACCGAAGCCGCCCTGCGCGTTCTGCCGCGAGCGCAACACGTCGAGGAACTGCGCGAGCGCAGCGTCGTTCGTGATCGGAGCATCGGCGAGGCGCGGCTGCAACGCGCTCGAGAGCGACGGCAGCGTTGGCCAGTTCTGCGCGATCAGACGCGGCACCGCGGCACTGACGAGTTGCTCGCTGCAGTAGTTCTGAAGGTTGACCAGATACGACGTCAACGCTTCCGACAGTACGACCGGCACGGTCGAAATACTCGCCTCGCGCGACGAGTAAGCGTCGTACATGTTGCGCAGATTCGGTAGATTCGATTTCATCCCTGGGTCGACACGCGCGACGTCGACTTCGGTGCGGAACGGCGCCGCGGGGCGCACCGACAGATCGACGCTCTGCACGGCGGACTTGTCGCCATACCGTGCGCCGAAAGTCAGATTGCCCGAACCGGGTTTGTCGGTCGCCTTGACGCGGAATGTCACGACACCTTCATGCATCGACGCAAGGTTCACGCTCTGCACCGCCGCACCGAGCACCTGCAACTGCGGGCCTGTCTTCAGCGCGACTGCAACCGGTACCGGCTTGTCGCCACCGCCGGTCAGATTGTTCGCAACGCCAACGCTGACCTCCGCCTCGTCGCCGGGGGCCAGCGTGGTCGGTACGTTCGGCGACAGCACGAAGTCGCCGCGCACGATCGTCGAGCCTTCGAACGTGCCGACGAGATCCGGCGACACCGCTACCGCCATTACCCGCAGCTTGCCGTTGAAATAATCGGGCACGGTGTAGCTGAAGGTCTTGTCGCCATCGACGTCGACGATCCCCGACCAGTACACCACTGGCTTGTCGCGTTTGCGTTTGAACGGATTCAGTTGCCGGCCGATCGCGTCGTTAGCATCGCCGCCCGGTGCGGCCGCCTGCATCAGTTTGGCGAAGTCAGGCAGGATCAGGTCGAGAATCTGCGACGTACCGACTTCGAGCATCCGTTTGCGGAAGAAGTACTTGAGCGGATCGCCGAGCTTGTAGCCCGCGACCTGCAGAATGCCTTCGTCCACCGCGAACACCACGACTTTGGCGGGATGAGCCGAATGCAGATTGAACGTCACCGTCTGGCCGGGTTTGACGAGCGCGGGGCTATCCACCGTCAACGCATTGCGCCGCGCATCCACATTTACCGAGAAAGGCACGACGCCGTAACTAAGCGGGCTCATGAATATCTCGTCGGACGACGGATCGCGTACGTACTGCACGTTGATGTAGCCGTTGCCCTCGAAACCCGCCGGCACCGTGATGTGCTGGACCGAACTGGTCGTGCTCGCACGGAACCACGCATGTGCGTAGACCTTGTCGCGTTCGATCGTGATCAAGCCGCTCCCCGCATAAGGCGCGCGGATCGCGACGTCGACGGTTTCTCCAGGTGCGTAGTCCGTCTTGCTCAGATTGATCTGCAGTTCCGCGTTGCGATCGAGCGAGCGCGATACATTGGCCTGGCCCGCTACCGAGAACTGCACGCGGTTGACTTCGGTGCCGTCCGCCGTACGGATCAGCAGCGCGTAGTCGCCGGGTTTGTCGGTCGGCAGCGTGTAGTCGAGGCCGGCAGCGGGGATCGTCAGCGGCTTGTCGTCGACCGGCACTTCCTTCAGACGCGAGTCGTACTTGTAGACGCCCGAATCCTGCTTCGTCAGCACCGAGATGTAGCGACGCTCGACCAGTTGCGCGCGCAGGTCCTTCAGCTCGATCGCTTTCGCGTGAGGGTCGATGGCGATCAGTTTCACCGTGCGTGGACTGCCTCGTTGCACGTAGCTGAGATCGTCGACGCTCTTGTAGCCGACGAGCCAGTTGTTGCTCGATACAAGCGTCTGCGCGTTAGCCGCGACGTTACGGCCGCCGTCGGCCTCGTAGGCTTTGGTCAGGAAATACAGCTGATACGTCGCATCGGCGTACTTCTTCAGATCGAGATCGAATTCCGCGTGGCCTTTGTCATCGGTCTTGCCGTCCTGCAACGTCGTCGTGTAGCCCTCTTTCGCGCGCCGTACATCGAAGAAGTAATACCCCTGCCAGCTGCGGAACGTCGGCCACACCGGGCGCAATGTCAGCGAAGCTTCGACACGCCGATCGGCGGCCGGTGTGCCGAACAGGTTCTGTGCATCGACAATCCCTTTCAGCCCATCCGGTTTGACCCAGCCGTCCGCGACCTGCTGCGACAACTTTGCCTCGACCTTCATGCGGTCGGGCAGGAATTCCTTGACCTGCACGGTGGTCGAGCCGATCGGGTCGTCGGTCACCTTGCCGTCCTTGACGATGTAGAGGTTCACCGTCCACGCACCGGTCGGCGCCGTGTCGGTCGTCGTATATTGCAGCTCGCTAAAGCCCGACGCATCGACGGAAACCGGCTGCGTCTTCACCGTGATGCCGCGCGGGTCCACGATCTCCGCCTGCAGCGGAATGCCGGCCGGGCTACGCGTCCAGTTTGCCGCGCGCACGATCGTGCCGATATGGAACAGGTCGCCCGGACGGTAGATGCCCCGATCGGAGAACAGATAGGCGGACAGCTGCCCCTGGCTCGTCGGATTGCGTTCGCCGCCCACGTCAAAGCGCGAGAAGTCCAGTTGCCGGTCCTGACCGGCGACCGGCAGGAACGACAGGTCGTCATCCTTCTGCACGGTGTATAGCTCGGGGCGCTTGTCGCGGTCGAGCCCCTTGAGCGCCGGGAAATGCACCATGCCGTCTGCGGCTGTTGTCTGCGTGTAGAGCGCCTGGCCGTTCACGGCGAGCACCGAAACGCTGGCACCGCTAACCGGCTGACCGGTGCTGATCGACTGGATGAAGACGTCCTGACTGCCGTCCAGCCCTTTCTTCACGAGCATGCCGAGGTCGGTCACCACGATCATGCGGGTGTCGGTGGGCATTGCGCTGTCGTCGCTATCGCCGCTGTCGGAGTTGCTGGAACTGTCCGCGCTATCGGCGTTATCCGAATCGGCGCTGTCCGAGCTGTCGGCCCCTTGCGAGTCGCTGTCAGCTTTCGCCTTTGCAGCCGCGTCCGCTTTCTTCTTTTCCGCCACCGGGTCGTAGCCCGACAGATGCAGCAGGAAGACCCCGCGCTTGCCGCTCTTCAGATACTGGCCGAGATCGATCCCTTCGTAGTGCGCCTTGCCGGGGTCCGCGGCCGGGAACACGCGTTTCTGGTCGAAGCGCTCGACGATGTGGTCTTCACTGAAGTTATACGAGAGCTGCGGTTGCGAATACGTCCCCTGATTGAAGCTCACCAGATGCTGCAACTGGCCCGGCAGCACGCGGCCGATTTCCAGCTTCATTCCCGGCAGATTGCGCGACACGACCGACACCTGCTTGCTACCGGTCAACGACAGCAGCGAGCCGTTGGCCATAAAGCGCAACAACTTCGGATAAGGCGGCACCGTAAAGGCCTGCGTCACCGGACCGCCGAGCAGATATCCGCCGAAGCCCTTCAGGCCGGCTCCCACCTGGACGTAAACGCGTTGCCCCGGATCGGCGTGGTACTTGAAGCTTTGCAGCGCTGCGTAGTCGTCTTCGGTCGGCACCAGCGCGAGTGCGAGCGGCTTCGATTGACGCAGAACGGTTTCGCTGACTTCCGACGGCCCCCATTCGTACGGCGGGTCGTCGTCGGATTGTTCGACCTTGGGGTTGCGCTTCGGCAATACCCAGGCCTTCACGCGGCTACTCAGATCCGCACCCTGCACCGGGTTGCTGATCTCCGTCAGCAGCACCTGCTCAGGTTCATAGCGATCGTTGTCGACGAGCGTCGGCGCAATATTGCTGACCGTGAGGCTGTACAGACCCGGCACGCGCACGGATGTCTGCAGCGGATCCTTCGTGCCATCGCCGCCGCGCGAACTGCGCAGGCCCTTGTCGAGCGTGAGCGCCACCGATGTGTCGTCGTGCGGCAGGCTGAGCGGCTCCGAATGTATCCATGCATTCAGCTTCGCCGCGTCGTACACCACGGTGTAGCGCAGCGGTGACGACTTGCCATCGCGGCCGACCAGTCCCAGTGCGATGCGCTTTTCGAACTGCGCGGCATCGACCGGGTAGTTGAAGCTGATCGGGATGATGGTTTTCTTCGCGGTCTCGATGCGCGGGTCCTGATAGAACTCGCCGGAGCCGATCGTTGCCGTGAACGCCTGCACGTCGAAATCGATGTGGTCGTCGGCCATCAGCACGTGCGGTGCGAATACCTGAGCGATGTCGAACGTCACCGTGACATGCACGCCGACGGGCCAGTCGGCGGCCGGGGTGAAACGCAGCGTGTGGTCGTCCACCCAGATCCAGTCGCCCTTGAGCGCCGGCTTCATCGTGATGCCCTTGACGACCGGTTTGCCGACCAGCTCGATGGGCGCCGCGGAATGCGACATGTCGATCTCGAGCGGCGAGATCGTGATCTTCGGCGTGCCGTCATCGCCGACATAGCGGGTGACCGGCGGCGCCTTCACGCTGAAGGTGATGTGCTCGGGTTCGACCGGTTTCGGACGATGCTGATACCACTGCCAGCCAAACCAGCTTGCCAGTGCGAGCACGATGACAGCGAGCGCACCGCCGCCGACATGCCAGGGCCGCCGCTTCGTGAACGCCACGGACACCGGCAACCAGGCCGGCGCGGACCACGACACCTTACCCACAATGGGACGAAGCACCCAGCCGAGCAGATGCATCAGGCCGGCAACGATCCGGATCGGCAACATCAACAGAAAGCGCAGCAAGCCCATTTGTTATATTTCCCGGTTCTCGTCGGCGAGCATGTGCCGCCTGTCTTCTTCATATTCGGATCGAACGATGCCTAGCCCTTATCGCCCGAAGCCCCGTTAAAAACGCCTTTACCCTAAACTGCTGCGAAAGCCCATTGCAGGCAGCGTCAGCGTTCTCACTTCGTCACAGCGCATCACCCATTCTTCGGCCTGCCTGCGAATGTTCGCGGCCTGCCGTATCGCCATGTCCACTTCCTGCAGCGACGTCGTCATCGCGCTGGCCTTGCGTGCCAGCATGTCGCCCATCGTGCCGCGATCGGCCATGTCGTCGACGATCCCGATCGTGGCCGTTTCGACCGTCAGCGTCATCCGCACGCGCGAGAGCAGATCGTCGATCGTGTCGACCTGGGTAAGCGACTGCCGGATCGCCTGGGCGATGTCCGTCAGTTGCAGCATCGCGGCTTGAGGATCGAACGTGTGGCTGACCAGCAGGTTCAGCATCGATTTGTGTTTGCCGGCGTTCCCCGCCCTGTCGAGGATGTCCTTGATCAGATCTTCCGCGCCGAGATCGTGCAGGCTCTGACTGACCTTCACGACCTGCCCGATCAGATCCGCTGCGCGCGACAAGGTATCGCTGCCGAAATCGGTGAGCGTGCGGAAATCGAGCGGCACGATCCGGTTGAGGTTGTTTCTCACCAGATAGCCGTAGTCGCGCATCACGTCCGGAAACTTTTCCGTACCGCGTACCATCGCCTGCGCGATGCTGGGATGCTCGTCGATGGGAATCGCGGCGCTGGCGGTGGCGGTCATGGGCGACGCCGTCACCGGTGCCGGTGTCGGTGTGTCGGGACCAAGGTCGAGTGCAAGGTCCGGTGCAAATGAGCGAGCCGGCGCTGGGTCCGGCGTACCGGACAGATCAAGCGCCGCAACTTGCGGTGCTTGCGACGTTTGCGGTTGGGTTGACGACTGTGGCGCCGCCGCCGGTGCGTCGGGAAATTCAAGCGGCAGCGGCGTTACCGTGGCCGACCCCGTATCCCCGAAAAGCGGCTCCGGTTTGAGCGGCTCCTCTTCATCGAACAAGGGTTTGGGATCCACGACGTCGTCCTGATCGGGTCAGCTGCGCAAAGCAGCGGTGCCGCCCGTCTGGACGGCACCGCTCGTTGCATGTGCAACTCGTTGATGGCTCGCTTATTCCTCGTCTGCGGCCTGCAGGCCATAGGCGCTCAGGAATGCGGCAAGGCCCTTATTGTAGCCGGTGCCGATGGCCTTGAAATGCCAGTCGCCGTTTTCGCGCACGAACGAGCCCATCTGTACAGCCGTATAGGTCGCATCGTCTTCGGTCAGGCGGAACTGCGCGATCGGCGTCTTCGTATCGGCATCGTTAATGACCGCGGTCGTGTGATTGATGTGGCCGAAATTCTGCCTGCGCTTCAGGCCTTCGTAGATCTCGACGATCAGCGACACTTCGTCGACACCGGGATTCTGCGCAGCCAGGATGTCGAGGTCGAGCGTCATCGCATCGTCGCCGTCCTGCCAGTCGTCCGGGCGATGCACGACCGCGCCGGTCGGGTCCTGACGGTTGTTGTAGAACACGAAGTCTTCGTCGCGGGCGGCCAGCGGCTTGCCGGTCTTGTGATTGAGCAGGAAGGCGCTGACGTTGACCTCGAACTGGTCGAGACGGCTTTGTGCCGCCGCATTGACGTCCCACTTCGTGTCCACGAGAAAGCGCCGCACGTGGGCATGATCCTTCGAGAGGTTGATGCCCTGGTTTTTTTGCAGGTTAATCACGTTCGAATTCCATATAGAAATGACTCTGGTGTCCTGCGGGAGGTGTCGAGCCTTGCACGTCCCGGGTAGGTTCTGGAGTGCCTGCGGATACGGCAGTTATCGCGGTTATCGCGGTTACATGGGCGGGTGACCCTTCAACCACTGCACGAGCTTCGGACTCACTAGCTCCGCATAGAGTTGTTCGTCCGAGATGTTCAGGTGCTCGAGATCGACGAATTCGGAATCTTCGAACTCGCGGTCCATGCGCCGCAGAAACTCGAAACGATGCTCGCCCACGCCGACCAGCGACCAGAACACGTTGAAATCCTCCGAGCGCCGGATGGCCACTTCCGATTCGCGATGGTCCTCGTTGTCGCCGTCGGTAATCAGCAGCCCCAGCACCGGAATCTTTGCGAGCGACGGGTCGACCTGCGGCTCTGCGCCCGACTGATGGTGAAAGAGCCGTCCGAGCAAGCCCGGTTTGTGCTGGCGGTGTTCCTGATGTTTCGGATCGAGGCCGAAGTAGTGATCCTGAAACGCGTGGATCACGCCCGAGTAGCGCGTCGTGCCGAACTTCGGTATTTCGTCTTCGGTCAGGATCTGGCGCTCGACGTAATCGTGGAAATTGTCGGGCGTCGCCGGCAACGGCAACTGCGCGTACTTGTGGTCGAACACGAAGACATCGAGCCGGTGCGTGGGATCGAACGCCATCGCAAGTCCCAGCACGTGATTGACGACCTCCTGAACGGTCCCGTCGTTATAGAGCCCTCGCATCGAGCCCGAGATATCCATCATCAGACCGACGCGCAGTCTTGGCGGACTGGCGATGCCCTGCTTCTTCAGGACAATACCCGCGCGCTCGGCTTTTTTATGCAGATCGACAGCCATGTGGAAAAGTATCCTTAAGTGATCACCGCGGATTCGAAACCTGCGCGAGCAGCCGCTGTTCGATCTCAGTGCGTTTCTGACCGTCAGCGATACGCTGCTGACGCCCGGCTTCCTCGAGCTGCTTCACCTTGTCGGCGCTCGCCTCGAGGATCTTCTGGCAATCTTCGAGCGTCGTCGTGCTGATCAGCGACTTTTGCTGCAAGGTCGCCACCTGCACCGTGTTTTCGCCGAGCGTCCGGGCCGACTGGCGCATGGCGGCATCGAGCGTGGAGCGCAGCATGTCGTCGGTTGCCAGCGCGTGCTTCTGTTCGATCTGGATCAGTTGTTGCGTCAGCAACGAAGTCAATGCCGGGATCACCGTCGTCTTGGCCCGCTCGAATTCGTCGAGAATCGCGCGCGCATTGTCCTGCGTCTGCTGGATTTCGAGCGCCTGCTGCTTCGCGAGCGTCATGCCGTTCTGCAAATCGTTGACGGCGACTTCGAGCCGCTGATTGGTGTGCTGGATGGCAGTGCGCTGTTGCGCGGCGAACGGATCGGTCGTATCGAGCGGCGCCGCCAGCGCCGTGGCGATCGCCTGCAACCAGGTCTGCCCTTGCTGGACGGCCACCTGCAACTGCTCATGCTGATGCAGGTTGGCCTGCTGCAGATCATTGAGCGTGTGGATGCGATCGCGTTGTTCCGCAGCCATCCGGTCCATCTGCTCGGTGAGCGTATTCATGCGCGCCTGGACCGACTGCATGTGGGCGAGAAGCTGTTCGCGCTGCCCTTTGAAGAACCCGACCGCCCTATCCACTAGCCCATGCTTCGCCTGCTCGGGGTCGAGCCCCTTGGCCGTCGAGATCAGTTCGGTGAGCTTCGCGCCCATTTCGCCGGCATCGGCAGATTTGTGCTGCGACAGCAGGCTGCTCGTGATCGTTGCATAGGTATTGCGGCTGCTCGCACCCAGATTGGTGATGTCGTCTTCGCTCGGCAGAGCTGCCGGCACGACCGCCGGGGACGAAGCGGCCACGACGGCGTCGAGCGACGCCGAAAGGTCTTCAGTCCGCTTGTCCGGCTCGGGGGAATCTGCATCGAATAACGGTGTAACCGTGACGGTCATTATTTACTCCCTGCTCAAATCGGTAACGGCAAAAATTGCGGATTATCTAAAACCGGCGCGCGTGCGCCGCCCCGGTTTTAGTCAACCGACAATTGCCTTTGCGTTGCGCGGATAATAATTTCGAAGGGCACCCGTATCAGCACCAGACGGTCTGGTGGAGCATGTCATGAATATGAATATTGCCTTTCAGAAACGGATTGATGGACTATTTTCGTCAACTCGTCTCAGGCATATCGCAATGCTTGGTATTTTCTTTCAAATGTCTCACAGCCGCCATCGAGCGGCGATTTGAAGCGATTGAAATGCATAAGTGAAGGTTTGTCAATCCGGCGATTCTCAGCTAGTCCGTCTGAAAGCCCAACGAGTAATCGCAGCAAGGACTTTCACGTGATCTTTCTATTTTCCCGGCCTCCGAAAACGATATTGGCGTGAAATTCGCTTGGGTATTGAGCACACCGGAACGCAGCAGATCGCCAGCCACGCTCGCGAGTTATTTTTTTCTCAACCCACCCGTTTTCCCGTCCGCACCGGGTTAGAAACTGTAAGGTTGATTGGGCATAAAAGCGATAACCCACTGAGCCGAAAAGACTTTCAAATCCGGCGTCGTTCAGCGCGCTCGCCTTACCAGTGGAATGTGACAAAGAGCTGCGAACGCTGTGATATTGTCTCGCTCCATTCGGCACGACCCCCGAATTCTCTACGTCATTAACCGCCGCGCGGAACAGACCGCCACGGCACTCCGGTTGTGACAGGTAGAGCCTGTTTAATTAGCTTGACTAAAAAATATAAGAAGCCGCTGCGCGGAGAGACTCCCGCACCGGCGCGTATTGACTTGCGCCAACGTGCTGGGCAGACACGGCACTCTCACGAGGAGGAAAAGAAGCGATGCAGGACACCCACGATTCACAACACCCGTCACTAACGGGTTCGTCGAACATTCGCCAGATCCAGCGCCATCCGCGCCGGCTCGTTACGCATATCGGTCTTGGCGTCGCTGCGTTGACGGCAGCGCTCGCACTGACCGGATGTAACGACGACATCACCACGCCGGCCGACCAGCCGCTCGTCGACAACACCGCCTACTCGTCGAAAGCCGGCGACGGTCTCGCCGCGGCGCAAGTCAACGAACACGCGGCTGTCATGCATCACCAGTGGTCGGCCAATGGCACCGCGGTCAACTACACGACGACGATGGGTCACCTGACCGCGTCCGATCCGGGCGGCAATGCGGAAGCGAGCATGTCCTATGTCGCGTACACCGCGCCGAGTACGGATGGTTCGCCGCGCCCCGTCACGTTCGTCTACAACGGCGGCCCGGGTTCGTCGTCGGTCTGGCTGCGCCTCGGTTCGTTTGCGCCGACCCGCGTCGCGACACCCGACCCGCTGCTGACCGGTTGGCCCAATTTCCCGATCGTCGACAACCAGGAAAGCCTGATCGGGACGACCGATCTCGTGTACATCGACCCGCCCGGTACAGGTCTGTCCGAAGCGATCCAGCCGAACACCAACAAGACGTTCTGGGGCACCGATCCGGACGTCAGCGTGATGCGCGATTTCATCCGCCGCTACCTGACGGCCAACAACCGCGCGAGCTCGCCGATCTATCTGTACGGCGAATCGTACGGTACGCCGCGCACGGACATGCTCGCGCTGTCGCTTGAATCCGCGGGCGTCCATCTGACCGGGATCGTGCTGCAGTCGTCGATCCTGAACTACATGGCCTCGACCGGCGACACGTCTGCCGGTTCGATCCCGTCTTATGCGGCAGTCGCTGCGTATTTCAATCAGGTCTCGCCGTCGCCGACCAATCTCGGCGCGTACACCCAGCAGATCCAGAGCTTCGTGACCGGTCAATACGCACAGATCGTGCAGTACTCGACGGCGAACCCACAGGTGGTGATCGATGCCGCGACGCTTGCGTCGTGGTCGGGTCAGACGGGTTTGACGAATGCGGCGTTGAGCGGCTACTTCCAGTACTACTACGACACGGAAGCGTCGCCGGGGCAGACGGTGCTCGTGCCCGGCTCGACGATCGGCCGGTACGACGGACGTGTCGTGCTGCCGAACAGCGATCCGCGTCTCGCCAGCGACAACGATCCGTCGGACATCCTGATCAACACGCCGTTCACGAATGCGCTCGCCACGCAGATGCCGGGCTACCTCGGTTACACAGCACCCAATGCGACGTTCTCGCTGCTGAACGACGACATCATCGGTGTGTGGAATTTCAGTCACGGCGGCCAGCCGCAACCTGACACGATCCCCGATCTGCTCGCCGCGCTCACGCTCAATCCGCAGTTGAAGGTGCTGTCGGAAAACGGCTATCACGATCTCGCGACGCCGTACTTCGAAACGGAAAAGGAACTGGCGCGGTTGCAGACCGTTCCGGGGCTCAATCCGAACATCCAGCTGACGTTCTACCAGGGCGGCCACATGATCTATCTGGACAACGTCGCGCGACCGAAGATGCAGGCCGACCTCGTGTCGTACTACCAGAACAAGCCGCTTGCAGCTTCGCTATCGCTCGCGCAACTGTCGGCGCCGTGGACAGACGAGCATCCCGCGAATACGGCTACCACCGTGGCTGCGATGAAAGCCACTGTAAAAGCCGCCGCCCGTTGACGACGCCTGGGCTCGCGTGCAGCTGGTCGCACGCGAGCGCGACTCCTTTTTAGATGAGAAACACCATGTCGAAGCATAAATTTTTGTTCAGCAGTCTTTCGTTCCTGGCACTTGCGGCCGTTGCAAGCAGCGCGTTCGCTGTGCCGCTGCAAGCCGTGTCGACGGCGACCCCACCCAAGGGTGGCGGCGTCGACGGCCCGTTCTTCCCACGTGTAGCGGTCGCCGCGCCCGCTTCCGAAACGACCGGCGCCGACCTCCAGCGTCAGGCGCAGATGCGCCTGTCCACGAGTCTCGCCGCGAACGGTGCGCTCGCTAACGGCGCCACGCTGACGAAAGCGCAGGCGCAGGCGAGCGGCCTTGACTACGTCGCGAAGAACTTCTCGCAGATCGATACCGCGGGAAGCGGCAAGATCTCGCTGAAGGACGTTCAGCAGTATCTGAACCGGCAATAAGCGTTGACTTCGGACCGGCCCACCCGGTCCCGGTTACGTCGTCGATAACCCCAGAAAGTCTGCGGGAATCGACACCTTCAAGGTCACGTTCGACGACCTGAAATGTTGTGTGAAATCGTACGGCCGCCTGCTTGCAGGCGGCCTTTTTTTATGTGCATTCGTCGCCGTGTGACAAAACAAACCCGCCACCGGCAGTCATTTCACTCAGCTTTCAACAAAACACTACAAATCGCGACAAACAACACCGGCGCGTCCGATTACGCTCCGTACCTGACCACATCCGGTGTCCTGGGTATGGCGCACGGGGACCTGTTTCCAGTTGCGCAAAGCGTGGCCTGAAAATGGTCAGGACAGAAACAAATGACCGGTTCACGGTATCTCGGTGTGCATAAACAATGAAGCGATCATTTGAATCATTTTCTCGTCCTATACCCGTACTGACTTACCACCATGTCTCTCCGACGGGTGGACCGCTGTCTATTTCCATGGCGTGTCTCGACTCGCAGATGAAATGGCTGGCAAGTAACGGGTACGTCACGCTCACAGCCGACGAGTTCGCCGGTTATCTGCACGGCGAACGCATGCCGGACAAGTCGATCCTGCTGACGTTCGACGACGGGTATCTCGACAACTATCTGCACGCGCATCCCGTCCTCAACCGCTACGGACACAACGCGCTGATGTTTCTCGTGACCGAGCGTATTCACGACGGTCCGGCCCGCTCGCTCGCCGAGCGCCCCGCGCACACGACACCCTCGCATGAAGAATGCGAACGTCTCATCGAGGCCGGTCGCGCCGATGACGTAACGGTACGCTGGAGCGAAATCGAGGCGATGCGTGCGGCCGGCACATTCGAGTTCCATAGCCATACGCACAGCCATCGTCGCTGGGATCTGTCCTGCAATGACACGGGCAGCAAGCGCGCCATGATCGGCGCCGACATCGAAACCGCGAAATCGATCCTGCGCGAACGTCTGGGGATCGAATCGAAGCACCTGTGCTGGCCCGAAGGCTATTACGACACCGACTACATCGGCGCGGCCATCGACGCCGGATACGAGTACCTCTACACGACCCGCAACGTGCGCCTCAACGCGCCCGGTAGCGACCGGCATCAGATACAGCGCATGGTGGACAACGGCAAGGGCGACGAGTGGCTGGCCAGCAAGCTCTGGCGCTATCGCCACCCGGTATGGGGACCGGCGTACTACGGCATCAAGCAACTGAAGAGTGCGGTACGCGGCGCGGTGGGTGCATGAAAATACTCTACACAAACTTTCATAGCGGGGATGGGGGCGGTCATACGACCTACATCCTCAATCTGGTTCGCGTGCTGAGCCGACGTCATCAGGTGGCGGTTGCCGCGCCGCGCTCGAGCCGGCTGTATCAGAGCGCGCGCAACATGCCTGGAGTCGAGGCCTTCGACTTCTCATTCCGCAACACGCTGGGCTGCATGACCGGTACCGCACTGGCGTTGCGTCGTCTGATCGAATTGAATGGCTACGATGTCGTGCACGTGAACGGTTCCGCCGATCACCGCGTCGCCGGCCTGGCAACACTCGGCATGTCCAGAAACCGCCCGCGCATCGTCTTCACGAAACACAACGACCTGCCCGCGAGCGGCCTTGGTACATGGCTCAAGGGAATGCTGGGAACCGACTCCGTCATTTGTGTTTCCGAATACACGCGACGCTTCCTGACGCCAACGGTGTACGGCCGCAAGACAATGCGGGTGGTTCATCATGGGGTCGACCTTTCGCGTTTCATCCCCGCGAGAGCTTCCGCCGTCACCCGGACCCGGCAATTCTGGTTTCCCGAGCTTTCCGACGATACGCTGATCGTAGGCAGCACTGCGGGCATGGACGACAACAAGAGCTGGATCGATATGGTCGCCGCCGTTGCGCTGCTGCCCGAAGCACAACGCAAGCGCATCCGCATCGCACTGGCCGGTCACCTGCCCAATGAACGACAACGCGCGCGAGTCGCGGAACTCGGCATGACCGATCAGGTGATTTACGCGGGCCTGCTGCGTGACGTCCGCTCGCTCGTGACCGCCTTCGATGTCGGGTTTGTCCTCTCGCAACGGGAAACGCTGTCGTTCGCGTGCCGGGAGATGATGGCGATGGGCAAACCGATGATCGTCTCGGACGCCGGCGGCCTGCCGGAGAATATCAGCGCCGGTGTCGACGGATGGATCGTCCCGCCGCGCGGACACGCGCATCTGGCACAACTGCTCGCGCACCTGCTCGACAACCGCCCGGAGCTCGCGCGTGCCGGCGCGGCGGCGCGGACTAAAAGCGAGCAGCAGTTTTCGATGGAGACGTTCGCGGAGCGGACCGAAGCGGTCTACCAGGAATCTCTGCGGCGCGCGGGCGGTACCGTGGCCAGCCAGAATCGCGCACGGGCCGGCGCGCTGCGGCGTGCCATCCGTGCGGCGATTACTTCGCTTCCGCCTATCTGAATCCGGATCGCTGCACAGAGCGCAGGCTCATAGTCCGAGGTATTGCCGCGCGGCCGGTTTCTCCAGCGGTGTCAGCGCGCTAAACGGCACACTCCGCTGAACGCCCAGGCAGTAGCCGTCCGCATGCGGCGCATCGGTCACGGCAAACGCAAGCCGGCCGGGCTCTTCGAATATCAGACCGAAGCTCTTCTGCAACAGCGCCATACACGCCTGCTCGGAATCGTCATCGCCCTGCCCTTCGTTTTTCAATCGATAGCGGTTGGCGTTTCGTTCGATGAATGCCCACATTGCCGGGCTTGGCCCCCAGATCCCGGAGCTGGAGCCCGCACGAAGCGCGCGCATCTGCTCGGCCAGCACAGCAGGATCGCTGCTGTTGATGTCGCCGCTAACCGGTGTGTAAGTCAGCGCGTCGAATAACTTGTTGAAATCGAGCGGTGCCCCGGTGAGAAGATCGAACGTCTGTATCTCGTAGACGAACTGCGGATGTGCACCGCCGCAATCGACCTCGCCGGTCCATTCGACGCTCAGTAGCGTAGGTGACAGATAAGTAACGGAAGCCGACGCACTGGACTCGCGATTGATGTCACTGGAATACGCATTGGCATTGCAGTCGTTCTGCTCGTGCACGCGCGACATGAATGCGCCATCGAGTACCTGGTTCACCTTCTGCATGGCGCCCTGATCGGCGAGATGAACCAGGTGCGGCGAGCTGACGCCGGTGCGCACGTCCGTCACCGTGACGTAGCCCACGCCGCGCTTGTTTACCGGCTGGCTGACCTTGCGGGGTCCAGTAGCATCGCGCAACTGGGAGTACAGATCATCGCCGGAGGTTGCCGGGACACCCGCGACACCGGCCGGTTCATTCACGCGCTGCAAATGGAAGGACAGCGTCTTGCCAGCCGGATTTCTCCATTGACCTGCAAACGCGTCACCGGACGCCGCGCCGGACCAGACGCCGGTCGACTTGCCTTTCGAGCCGTCCTTGCGCAACGGAAACTCGCTCAGGTGGTCCGGTGTGCCTTCGATACCGATATCGTTGCCGTAGCGCTCGTAAAAGTAGGTTCCGGCGTACGTCCCGCTGTTGGCCTTCGGCTGGATCGACATCACGACCGGCTGGCCGGCCAGGTCCCCGCGATAAACGCCGCCTTTAAGACTGGCGCCCCAGCTACACGTCGAGCACAACGCGAGGGCAAGCAGCGCGAACTTGATCATGATTCTGGTGAACGCCAAGGATAAGGGCTTAGCAGTGTAAGCCCAAACCGCTCGAGAATTTGCTCACCGCGAGCGCTCTGGCGCGAGTGTCGGCGCTAGCGCTAGCATTTGCCAAACGTGCTAACCGGGCTCGTCACCGCGAGCGCTCTCTCGTTGAAGATCACCGGTATACCGCTCAATCCAAGCTTCGAATTCACACGATCGAGCTTCCAGCCATCGACACGCAGCCCCGCGCCCGCCACCGGTTTGCCTTTCGCATGCGGCACATCGATGACGATCTGCGTCGATGCGCCGGGCACCAGGTTCAGATAGTTGTCACTGAAGAAGGCGGGCAGGATGCGCTGACCGCTCGACGAATCGAACAATTGCAGGTGTGTCATCAGCGCGATCGAACTGCCGATGTTCTGTACGTTCGCGGTAATACGCGTGGTGACATCGTCGAGTTCCGCCGCCGATGCGCTGATCGCAATAGCCGCAGCCTTCATCGTGTCGAGCGACGTGTAGTCCGTATCCTGCCCATTCTTCTGGCACCAGTAGAGATTGTCCGCAACCGTCGCGCCACTCGCGCCGCGCAGCGTGAGCGTGACGATGCAGACGTCGGATGTCGCCGCAGCGATCTGTGTGCCAGGATTGGCGACCACCTGATACGACGTCGGCGCAACGCTCGCGATGTTCTGCGTGACCTTCCCGGCCAGTGTGCTGTCCAGGTTGTACACGCGCATCTCGACGCTCCCCGAGACCGCCTTCGCCGTGTGGTTGGCAATCGTTACGTCGAACGTACGTGCATCGAGAATTGCGTTGATGCGGCGGCAACCATGCTGAACCGCGAAAAACGACGCGTGCTGTTCGAGATCGTGGCTGTACATCTGCCAGACGAAGCTCGGTTGCGCGGGATTCGTCATCCACATGATCACGCCGGTCGCGGGCGACGTAATCTTGCCCGTCGCGGGTCCGATCATCACGGCGGCATTCGCCTCAAAGAGCGACCTGATGCACTCATAGTTCATCATCTGCGCCTTGCGGACGAAGTCGGCGAGATTGGCGATCGCACCGTAGCGCGCGCCGGTCATCGCGATGTAGCCCGCACCGCCCTGCTGTCCCGCCAGATACGCCCCATTGCCGTTGATATCGCGATCCGCCCAGAAATCGTCGGGGCATTCCCACGATGAAGACGGCAACATCGCCTCGACGAATTCCAGCGTCGGGATCGAGTGCGAGCCGACCTCGTTGTGGAAGGCCGTACTCGACGTACCGTAGCCGCGGCTGAACGCGGCCGACGGCGGCTCCCAGTTGTACGGGCCGCCCGACGAGTAGCCGTTCACCGCACCGGTGCCGGTGTCGCCCGCGGAACTCGTCAGGCACAGGCGCTGCGGATCGAGCGTCTTGACGAGTGAGTCGAGTCCGCTGACGAGCGCCGCCGGCGGCGAGCCCTCGTTGCCGCCGCACCATAGCAGGACCGACGGATGATTGCGGTAATGGACGATGACGTCGCGAATATTGTCGAGATCGCGCGTGACGTTGACGGGTGCCGGCCCTTCCGTCGAATAGAAGAAGTCCTGCCAGACGAGAATCCCGTACGTATCGCAGGCGTCGAAAAAATCACGACTCGTGCTCTGTCCGTTCCAGTTGCGGATCAGATTCAGATTCGCGTCGCGATGCAGTCGGACCTGATTGAACAGCCGTTCGCGCGGAATCCGTTTGAGCGCTTCGTCGAGCCCCCAGTTTCCGCCCATGATGAGAACGGGCAGCTTGTTGACGGTGATGCTCAGCTGCGGTCCGAAGCCGATGTTGCGCGAATACTCGATACGGCGCAGGCCGATGTTGACGCTCCGCGTATCGGACACCTGTCCCTGCAGCGCAATCGATACGGACACCGCGTACAGATTCGGCTCGCCATAGCCGTTCGGCCACCACAACTTTGGATTGGCCAGCGACAGTTGCGGCACGTCGGCCGATGTCAGCGTGATGGTCGTCGGCTGGTCGGCTGCGGGGATCGTGATCGCGTGGCTGAACGCGATGTCCGCGCCGATTTTTCCGGTCACCGTGGCGGCGAGGTTCGTGCCCGAGCGATTGTCGAGCGAGAGATCGAGTTGCAGCGCGGCACTGCCCAGATCATCCGCGAGCGTGCTGTCTACGAGCAGATCCGCGATGCGTACCGCGCCGGTCGTGAACCACGACACCGGTTGCCAGATACCGAGGTCGCGGTCGGGGATGGTCGGTAGCCAGTCCCATCCGGCGGTACAGAAGAACGTCGGGCCGTTCTTCAGCGTGACGCCGGTCGGGCCGCCGTTACGGCCGCCTCGCGTGACGCCGCTCGCATAGCTCGGCTTCAACGGCCCTTCCGAAAAGTCGAGCTTGATCGCGCTGACCGCGAGATACGCGACACCGCCTGTGGCCGCGACGAGCTTCGTCACATCGAAATAGCCGTGCTTGAACGCGCCTTCGAGCGTGCCGACAAGCGCGCCATTGAGCCATATGCTGGCCATGTAGTTGACGCCGTCGAAGCGCAGCCACAAGCGCTGGCCGGGCCGCAATGGCGGCGTCGCGAAGGTTGTCCGGTACCAGTAGTTCGTGTCCTTCAGCGTGTCCGGAATCGTATCGGTGACGATCTTGCCGTAGAACGGATCGGGGTATTTGCCGTTCGCGATCATGCTGGTCAGCGCGGTGCCGGGCACCGTCGCGGCCGACATGCCGGGCGCGCCTGCGGCGCTTGCCAGTTGCGCGCCCGTGAGGGTCGGACGTTCCGATGCGGCAATGAACGTCCACTGCCCGGCGATCTCGCCCGATGCCGCGAGGTTCGCGGGCGGCGATACTGGTATGGCGCCGGGTCCTGGCGTGCCGGGTGTCACTGGTGCCCCTGGCGCTGAGGGTGCAGCGGGTGTCGCACCTGCTCCCGCTTCCCCTAGCGCCCTATCCGTGCTCTGGAGACCATCTCCGCATGCGGCCAGCCAGCCGCTTCCGGCCAATGTCGTGCTGTACACAAGGAATCTACGGCGCTGTTTCGATTGCATGCTGTCTTCTCCATTTATATTTTGTTTATTTATTGTGCTAAACAGATTCAATAGAACAATGTTTAGTTGACTGCATAAACATTGATTTATAAACTCACATCTCTTCAACGTGTTACTCAGTTTATATGGCTCGATTTATACAAGTCAAGATGTTTGAATTAATCCATGATTTTCGAATTGCAACGGATATTTGACAAAATTTTAGTAATTTTAATGAACACCGGGCCCCTGTTGTTCAACGCACCGTATGCAAGCTGCATGTGCCTACATCAAAGCTTCCATAAGAATCTCACCAGCATAAGTTGAGAATTATTGAGAATTCAGAAGAATGTGCCAATGTTTAAAAAGGGTTAACCATTACAGGAATCCCATCATTAGTGATGTAATTTCTTTTCACGCCAAAAGCGTTTTTCTTTTCAGGTCCTGATATCCCACAGGTCAAAGATCGCGCGAACCCTTCCACATCCCTCACCGCATTAGAGATTGCCCGTTTCCGTTTTGATTGCATGCATGCGCTTCGCAAGCTGTGCCGATACGTCAACACCATCTCAACCCCATTTTCTGGAGTGCGAACATGAGGCATCCTGGCGTTCTTTGCGCCGTCGCTCTGTTGCTGGCCACCTGCGATCCGTTCGGATCGAGCAGCGCGGCTGCGGCGTCACTACAAGAAACAACATCATTAAAAAGCATCGCTGCGGCGCTCGATGACAGCGCCGCGATCAGGGCGGCAAAGGCAGGCAGTGGCCCGGACGCCAGCGCCCCGTCGCTGCTTCCGGTCCCGGTGTTCGAACACGCTCTGCCGAGCGGCAGCTTCACTCTCTCCGCGGACACCCACATCGTCACCAGCGGAAGCGCCGATCTGACCGCCGCCGTGTCCTATCTGCGCGGCATCGTCGGCAAATCGACCGGCTTCACCTTGCCGGCGGCCAATGGCCGTGACGACGTGCGCCACGAGAACTTCATTGTGCTCGACGTGGACTCGAGCCGCCAGGGCGCGCTCGGACAGGAAGGCTATACGCTCGTCTCCGGAAAACTCGGCGTGGTGATTCGCGCCGCAACCGCACACGGCGTGTACATGGGTATCCAGACGCTCCTGCAGTTGCTGCCGAACGCCGTCTACAGCACGAGCCAGCAAACCGGCATATGGTCCGCGCCGGGTGTGGTGATCGCCGACTGGCCGCGGTACGCCTATCGCGGCGCGATGCTCGATGTCTCGCGACGCTTCTTCACCGTCGCTCAGGTCAAGCACTACATCGACGAAATCACGCTGCTGAAAATCAACACGCTGCACCTGCACCTCGCGGACGATCAGGGCTGGCGTATCGCGATCTCCGCACTCCCGTCCCTGACGGCGATCGGCGCCAGCACGCAAAGCGGCAGCACGCTCAGCAGCTTCCCGACGGTGCCCGCGCGGCCCTGGTACTACACCGCCGATGACTACCGCGGCATCGTGCGCTATGCCGCCGATCGCTCGATTACCGTCGTACCGGAAATCGACGGACCGAGCCACGTCAGCGCGGCCCAGGCTTCGCTTGCCAACCTGAACTGCAGTAACACGGCGCTTCAGCCTTACTCCGGTTTCGACGGTCCCGGGCTGAGCCTGTTGTGCCTGACGGATCCGGCCCATCTGGCCAACATGCGCAGCTATCTGGGCACGGTATTGAGCAGCCTGGCCGGCATGACGGCGGGACCCTACGTGCATGTCGGCGGCGACGAAACCCCGACGGGTATCACACCGGCGGAGTACGGCGACTATGTGAGCGCTGCAACCGGCACGGTCACCGCGGCCGGGAAAACGCCGATCGGCTGGCATCAGATCGGTTCCGCGAAGATTCCCGCCGGCACACTGCTCGAATACTGGGGCGACGATACGGACCGTGCAACGATCGGTACCGCGACACAGTCGGCGGATGTTCAGGACGCCGTATCGGGAATCGCGCAAGGGGCGAAGTTCATTTTCTCGCCGGCCGACCATGCGTACCTCGACATGAAGTACAGCCAGCTCACGCCATGGGGTCTGCTGTGGGAGGGCTACACGAGCGTGCAGAAATCCTACTCATGGGATCCGACTACCGAGCTCTCGTCGACCGATGGTTCGATCAACCTCTTGCCGGCCCGGCAGATAGCCGGCCTCGAGGCGCCGCTGTGGAGCGACCGGACCTACGTCGGCTCGACCGCCCTGCCCGATAACAACACGGTATGGGCGACGCAGCAGGAATATGCCGATTACATGGCGTTCCCGCGCATGGCGTCGATGGCGGAGATCGGCTGGTCGAAACTGTCCTCGCACGACTGGACGGCCTTCCAGCAACGACTGATCACGCAAGGTCAGCGCTGGGACGCGTTCGGTGTCGCGTTCTACAGGTCGCCGGAGATTGCGTGGAAATGAGCTAACGCATCTGTGAATTGATCGAAGCGCCGTTCCTGCATAACGCATAGGAACGGCGCTTCGCACTGGCGATCCTGATCAAGCCGAAACGCCGCCCCCCGCGCTGCACGACCCGCCCCACCTCCCCGCACTCCTCTGCGTAATCTTCCCGCAACCTTCGACGCGTAACATGCGCCGACAAGCGAACTCATCGCGGCGCGGTCTTCCGCAACCCTGACTCAGGACTTCACAACACGACACATGCCCTCTTCTGTCCGTGCCACCCCAAACCAGCCCACCGCTTTCTTGCGAAATCCTGGTTTCTTTACAGAGCGTTGCGGCAGGCTGCTTTCGTAACGGCTTGCAACCTCTAGAAGCAGGCGGGTATAAACACGCGACGTGCGATTCGCTAGACTCTCTCGTCAAGCGATTGCTGAGTTAGCTATCTTGCATGGCAATTAAACACCCGGCACCGGGTCCTTTCGCAGCGGCTGCTCTTATTTGTCTGCGGCAATCACTCTTTACCGAGGTTATATGAGCGAGGTCGGGTCCAACCAACCAGGACAGCGTCGGCACTACGGGCGCATCGTGCTCGTACTGGTACTGCTGATCGTGATCGCGCTGGTGCTCGTTCACGTATTGCGCGGGAAGAAACCCAAGGTCGCCACGCCGGCGCAGGTCGTCACCGTGGCCCCGGCGACCCTCGGAGACATGCCCGAAGTACTGAGCGAACTGGGCACCGTCACACCGGTCGCAACCGTCACCGTGCTGCCGCAGTTAAGCGGCTACCTCACACAGGTGGCCTACCACGAAGGCGAGGATGTGGCGAAAGGCCAGTTCCTCGTGCAGATCGACCCGCGCCAGTACGAGATCGACAAGCAGCAGGCCGAGGCGCAACTGGCGAAGGACCTCGCGAGCCTCGCCCAGGCGCGCTCCGACCTCGCGCGCTATACGCAATTGAACCAGCAGAAGTCGATCGCCGAACAGACCTATGTGGACCAGCAGTTCACGGTGCAGCAGGACGAAGCCGCGGTCAAGGCGGATCGCGCCAACATCGCGCAGTTCGAGCTGGACCTGATCTATTGCCACATCACCGCGCCGGTTGCCGGCCGCGTCGGCCTGCGTCTCGTCGATCCGGGCAACTACGTGACCTCGTCGAGTACGAGCGGCGTCGTGGTCATCACCACGATGAAGCCGACCACCGTCGAATTCACCGTGCCGCAGAACTCGCTCGCCTCCGTGCTGACGCGCTTCAATTCGGGCGCAAAGCTGCCGGTGACCGCGTACACAAGCGACACCAACAAGGAAATCGCGACCGGTACGCTGTATGCGATCAGCAACCAGATGGCGACGAGCACCGGCACCGTAACCTTACGGGCGACTTACGCAAACGATAACGAAGCGCTCTTCCCCAACGAGTTCGTCAACGTCAAGCTGCAGGTCGATACGCTGCAGAACGCCGTGCTCGTACCGACGCCCGCCGTGCAGAGCGGCGCGCCCGGCAACTACGTGTTTCTCGTCAATGCCGACAACACGGTCTCCGTGCACAAGGTCACGCTCGGCCCCAACGACGGCAAGAACACCGTCATCCTGACCGGCCTCACCGCCGGCAACCGCGTCGTAACCGACGGCATGGACCGCCTGAGCGACGGCGCGAAGATCAGGGTGGCCGGTGCCAAACCCGCCGCGCCGGCAAGCGACGCCGCCGGCGCATCCGCCGCTCGTGCACAGCACGCCGCGCATCGCCAGGCAGGCGCCGATGCATCGCAAGCCTCGTAACCACGGACCCGCGCGCCGATGAATATTTCCCGCGTGTTCGTGCTGAGGCCGGTAGCGACCTTGCTGCTGGTGATCGCCCTCGTGATGGTGGGTCTGGTCGCCGTGCGCTTTCTACCGGTCTCCGCGCTGCCCGACGTCGACTACCCGACCATCCAGGTACAGACGTTCTATCCCGGCGCGAGCCCCGACGTGATGGCGACGACGGTCACCGCGCCGCTCGAGGTGCAGCTCGGCGAAATTCCCGGCCTGCAGCAGATGACGTCGTTCAGCTCGGATGGATCGTCGGTGATCACGTTGCAGTTCGATCTCGCGCTGAACCTCGACATTGCGGAACAGGACGTCCAGCAGGCCATCAACGCGGCGAACAGCTACCTGCCGAGCGGCCTGCCCGCACCGCCCACATACGCCAAGGTGAACCCGGCCGACCAGCCGATCCTGACGCTCGCCGTCACGTCCACGTCGATGTCGTTGACGCAGTTGCAGGACGCCGCCAACAACCGCCTCGCGATGAAGATCTCCGAGGTGAGCGGCGTCGGTGTGGTCACCACCTCGGGCGGCAACGTGCCGGCTATCCGGGTCGAGGCCGACCCGCAAAAACTGGCCGCCTACGGCCTGAGTCTCGACGATCTGCGCACGCTGCTCGGCAATGTCAACGTGAGCCAGCCGAAGGGCAACTTCGACGGCCCGGAGCTCGACTACACGATTAACGCCAACGATCAGATCGCCGATCCGCAGCAGTACCTGGACACCGTTATCGCGTATCAGAACGGCGCCCCGGTGTTCATGCGCGATGTCGCGCGCGTCAGCACGGCGGCGCAAGACACGGCGCAAGGTGCGTGGTTCAACCACTCGCCGGCGATCATTCTCAACGTGCAGCGTCAGCCGGGCGCGAACGTGATCGCCACCGTCGACCAGATCACGAAGCAGTTGTCCACGCTCGAAGCATCGTTGCCCGCCGGCGTAAAAGTCACGGTCGTCGCCGACAGTACGAAGGCGATCCGCTCGTCGGTCTCCGACGCCGCGTTCGAACTCGCGCTCGCAATCGGGCTCGTGGTGATGGTGATCTTCGTGTTCCTGCGCAATGTGCCCGCAACGCTGATTCCGAGCATTTCCGTACCGGTCTCGCTGATCGCCACGCTGGCGATGATGTACGAGCTGCACTACTCCATCGACAACCTGTCGCTGATGGCGCTGATCATCGCGACCGGCTTCGTGGTCGACGATTCGATCGTCATGATCGAGAACATCGTGCGCTATCTCGAGGAAGGCAAGACGCCGCTCGAGGCCGCGCTCGAAGGTGCCGGACAGATCGGCTTCACGATCCTGTCGCTGACCGTGTCGCTGATCGCCGTGCTGATCCCGCTGCTGTTCATGGGCGGCGTGATCGGGCGATTGTTCAGCGAATTCGCAGTCACGCTCGCGGTAACGATCGTTATCTCGGCGGTGATTTCGCTGACACTCGTCCCGATGCTGTGCGCGCGCATTCTGCGAGCTCAGGCGCAACGGCATCCGAGCCGCTTCGAGCGCGTCAGCGAAAACCTGTTCAACAAGACGCTGAATGCGTACGAGAGCGGTTTGCGCTGGGTGCTCGATCACCAGAAGCTGACGCTGACGGTGGCCGTGCTCACCCTCGCGCTTACCGGAATCCTGTATGTCGTGATTCCGAAGGGGCTGTTCCCGGTTCAGGACGTCGGCGTGATCGAGGGTCTTAGCGTCGCCGACAACACGGTGTCCTACCAGGCCATGGCGAAGCGGCAGTCCGCGCTGGCCGAAGCGATCCTGAAAGACCCGGACGTGACTTCGGTGACGTCGTACGTGGGGATCGACGGCACCAATACGACGCTGAACAACGGTCGCTTCCTGATCAACCTGAAGCAGAAGGACGACCGCTCGTTGAGCGCGGTGGAAATCGCGCGGCGGCTGCAGCAGGAAGTCGCCGACGTGCCGGGCATCAAGCTGTTCCTGCAGCCCGAGCAGGACCTGACGCTCGACACCACCGTGTCGCCGAACCAGTACAAGTTCGTGCTGCGCGGACCGAGCCAGCAGGCGTTCCAGAAGTACGTCCCCGAGCTGATCGCGCGGATGCAGAAGATTGCCTCGATCACCGACGTGACGAGCGACATGAACAACGACGGCCTCAGCATCAACGTCGAGGTCAACCGGCAACTGGCCGCGCGCTACGGCATCACGCCCGCCACGATCGACAACGCACTCTATGACGCGCTCGGCCAGCGCATTGTGTCGACGATCTTCCAGCAGTCGGATCAGTACCGCGTGATCCTGGTCGCAAAGCCTGAATCCCTGCCGACCGTGCAGTCGCTCGGCAACCTGTATCTGCCGAGCCAGACGAGCAGTAGCGGCCAGGTGCCGCTCAACGGCATCGCGACGATCAAGGTCGTCAAGTCGCCGCTCGTGGTCAGCCATCTGGCGCAGTTCCCTGCCGTCACGGTGTCATTCAACCTCGCGCCGGGCTCGTCGCTGAGCACGGCCGTGGACGAGATCAAGCGCGCCCAGCAGGCCGTGAACCTGCCGCCGTCGATCACCTCCACGTTCCAGGGCGCCGCGCAGGCGTTCGAGGATTCGCTGTCGAGCGAGGTCTACCTGCTGGTCGCCGCGCTGGTCGCCGTATATATCGTGCTCGGCGTGCTGTACGAAAGCTTCGTCCATCCGGTGACGATCCTCTCGACGCTGCCGTCGGCCGGTATCGGCGCGTTGCTCGCGCTGATGATCGCGGGCAGCGATCTCGACGTGATCGGCATCATCGGTATCGTGCTGCTGATCGGTATCGTCAAGAAGAACGCGATCATGATCGTGGACTTCGCGCTCGACGCCGAGCGCAACCACGGCAAGTCGCCGCGCGACGCGATTTTCGAAGCCTCGCTGCTGCGCTTCCGGCCGATCCTGATGACCACGCTCGCCGCGATGCTCGGCGCGCTGCCGCTGCTGCTCGGCACCGGCACGGGTTCCGAGCTGCGCCGGCCGCTCGGTCTGGCGATTATCGGCGGGCTGACGCTGAGCCAGTTGCTGACACTGTTCACGACGCCGGTCATCTATCTGTTCTTCGATCGCCTCGCCGAGCGCGTGCGCCGCCGGCGCAAATCGCAGCCCGGTATCGCTGAGGGTGCGCAGTGAACATCACGGCGCTCTTTATCGGCAGACCGGTCGCCACGACCTTGCTGGCGATCGCGATTGCGCTGTCCGGCTTGCTGGCCTACTTCCGGCTGCCGGTCGCGCCGCTGCCGAACATCGCGTTTCCGGTCATCGTCGTGCAGGCGAGCATGGCCGGCGCGAGCCCCGACATCATGGCATCGACCGTCGCGGAACCGCTCGAACGCCGGCTCGGGACGATTGCCGACGTGGCCGAACTGACCTCGACGAGTTCGGTTGGCTCGTCGCTGATCGTGGTGATGTTCGGTTTGAACCGCGACATCAACGGCGCCGCGCGCGACGTCGAGGCTGCAATCCAGGCCGCCCGCGCCGACCTGCCGAGTACGCTGCGCAGCAACCCGATCTACCGCGAATACAATCCGGCCGATTCGCCGATCATGGTGCTCGCGCTGACCTCGAAGACGCTGACGCTCGCGCAGCTCTACGACTCGACCGATTCGGTCATCCAGCAGCAGTTGTCGCAGGTCACCGGCGTGGGCCAGATTACGCTGGGCGGCGGCGCGCTGCCGTCGGTGCGCGTCGAACTGGACCCCGGCAAGCTCAACAGTTACGGCGTCGGTCTCGAAGACGTACGGGCCGCCATCAGTGCCGCCAACGCCAACAGCGCGAAAGGTCATCTCGATCTAAATGGCCAGCGCTACCAGGTCACTTCCAACGATCAGGCCACCAAGGCGAAGGATTACCTCGACCTTGTCATCGCCTATCGCAACGGCGCGCCGCTGATGCTGCGCGACGTCGCGCAGGTCATCGATTCGAACGAAAACATCCGCAACGCGGGGCTCTTTAACGGCAAGTCCGCCGTGCTGGCGATCATCTATCCGACGCCCGGCAGCAACGTGGTCAACACGGTCAAGCAGATCAACAACGTGTTGCCGTCCATCGAAGCCACGTTGCCGAAAGACGTGCACGTCGAAGTCGCGATCGATGCGTCGCAATCGGTCGATGCCTCGGTGCAGGACACGTTGCGCACGCTGTTCATCGCCGTGCTGCTCGTGATCGGCGTCGTGTTCGTGTTCCTGCGCTCGCCGCGCGCGGTGCTCGTGCCGGCTGTCGCGTTACCGCTGTCGATCATCGGGACATTCGGGCCGATGTACCTGCTCGGCTACAGCATCGACAACCTCTCGCTGATGGCGTTGACGATCAGTACCGGCTTCGTGGTCGACGATGCCGTCGTCGTGCTGGAGAATGCGACGCGCTACCTCGAAGCCGGCCTCAGTCCGCGCGAGGCCGCCTTGCGCGGCAGCCAGGAGGTGAGCTTCACCGTGGTCTCGATGAGCCTGTCGCTGATTGCGGTGTTCCTGCCGATCCTGCTGATGCCCGGCATCCTCGGCCTGCTGTTCCACGAATTTTCGGTGACGCTTTCTATTGCGATCCTGATCTCGCTGGTGGTCTCGCTGACCGTCACGCCGACCATGTGTGCGTACGTGCTGACCCGCAAAAACGCGGGACATTCCAGCGCGGGCTGGGGGCTCTGGGTGGAAAACCAGTTCGAGCGCTTCAAGGCGGCCTATTCGCGCTCGCTCGACGCCGTGCTCGATCATGCGCTGATCTGCATCCTGACGCTGATCGGTCTGCTCGTGCTCAACATCTTCCTGCTGCGCTTCGTGCCGGGCACGTTCTTTCCGGAGCAGGACAACGGCATCCTGATCGGCCAGATCATCGCGGACCAGAGCATTTCGTTCACCGCAATGGAGAAGAAACTCGCGCAGTTGCAGGCGATCGTGCAAACCGATCCGGCCGTCGCATCGGTGGCCGGCTTTACCGGCGGCCGCGCGCTCAATACCGCGCAGGTCTTCATCGAATTGAAGCCGCTCGCCCAGCGCCACGCGTCCGCCACCGAGGTCGTCAACCGCCTGCGTCCGCGGTTGAGCCAGGTGTCCGGCGCGCAGCTGTTCCTGCAGGCTGCGCAGGATCTGCGCATCGGCGGCCGGCAGTCGGCCGCCGAGTATCAGTACACGCTGACCAGCGACGATTCCGCGGCATTGTTCAAATGGACGCCGTTGCTCGTCGACGAACTCAACAAACACCGCGCGCAGATTCAGGATGTGAACTCCGACTTGCAGCAACACGGCTTGCAGACCCTGATCAACATCAATCGCGCGACTGCGATGCGCTACAGTTTTCAGCCCAACCAGATCGACAACGTGTTGTACGACGCATTTGGCCAGCGCACCGTCTCGACGATCTATAACGCGGTCAACCAGTACTTCGTCGTGATGGAAGTCGCGCCGAAATACTGGCAATACCCGCAGACGCTTAACCAGATCTTCATGAGTACGGCGGCGGGCAATGCCAACGGCACGCAGCAGACGCAGATGCCCGGCGGCACGGTGAGCGCGGTCAATACCGCGCAGAGCACGGCCGCCGGGACCAACTCGCTGAACTCAAACGCCGAAGCGAACCAGACCACCAATAGCATCGCCAACAGCAAGGGCGGCAGCTCGAGCGGCAGCGCGGACAGCACCTCCGCCGAAACCATGGTGCCGTTGCCGGCGTTCATGACTTACAGCAACAGTCAAACGGCGACCCAGGTGAGCCATCAAAGCGGCCTCGTCGCCGCGACCGTGTCGTTCAATCTGCCGCTCGGCGGCTCGCTCAGTACTGCCTCGGCGATACTCGACCAGGCCTCCCGCGACATTGGCATGCCCGCCTCGATTCACGGCTCGTTTGCCGGCGCGGCGCAAGCGTATTCGCAATCGGCCGGGACGATTCCGCTATTGATCCTCGCGGCGCTCTTCGTGGTCTATCTCGTGCTCGGCATCCTCTACGAGAGCGCGATCCATCCGATCACGATCCTCTCGACCCTGCCGTCGGCCCTGATCGGTGCGACGCTCGCCATGCTCGTGTTCGGCACGTCGTTCTCGGCGATCGCCTTTATCGGCATCATGCTGTTGATCGGCATCGTCAAGAAAAACGGCATCATGATGGTCGACGTCGCGATCCACCTGCAACGCACCGAAGGGCAGAATGCGCGGGAGGCCATGCATAACGCGGCTGTCGTGCGACTGCGTCCGATCATGATGACGACCTTCGCCGCCGTGCTCGGCGCGGTGCCGCTCGCGATCGGCATCGGTCAGGGCGCGTCGCTGCGCCAGCCGCTCGGTATTACGGTGATGGGCGGTCTGATCGTCAGTCAGGCCTTTACGCTGTACACGACGCCTGTGATCTATCTGTACCTCGACCGTTTGCGCGCGAGGCTTGCACGGTGGTCTGCACGCATGCCGTGGAGCAGACAGCAGGAAAACCCGGAAACCCCAGATACCCCGGCTACACCGGAAACCAAGGCATGAAGATGAAGACACCCCGTCTGCCGCTGGTCGCCGCGCTCGCCTTGCTGCTTGGCGGTTGCATGGTCGGCCCGGATTATCGCCGGCCCCCCGTGCCGGTCGCCGCGACCTACAAGGAACTGCCCGGCTGGACCCAGGCCGAACCCGCTGCGTCCGCACCGAAGGGCGACTGGTGGACTGCGTTTAACGATCCGCTGATCGATCAGCTCGAACCGCTCGTGTCCGTGTCGAACCAGACCGTGCGCCAGGACTACGCGAACTATCAGCAGGCGCTTGCCGAAGTGCGGGAGGCGCGCAGCCAGTTGTTCCCGACCATCGGAGTCACGGGGTCGGCCACGCGCGCGCGTAGTGCGACCGGCTCCGCCAGCACGAATCTGCCACCCATCAATTCCGGCACGCTCGAAGGCACGGCGAGCTGGACACTCGATCTGTGGGGCCAGGTGCGCCGTACGATCGAGCAGAATGCGGCGACCGCCCAGGTCGACGAAGCGACGCTCGCCAACGCGACGCTCTCGGAACAGATTTCGCTCGCGAGCGACATCATCCAGTTGCGCATCAGCGATGCGAACATCGATCTGCTGCAGAAGACCGTCGAGGCGTACCAGCAATACCTGCGCGTCGTCGCCGATCAGGATCACGCCGGTACCGTGCCACCGTCGAACCTCATCACGGCGCGCGAACAACTCGAAAGCGCGCAGGCGAGCCTGATTTCACTCGGCGTCGCGCGTGCGCAGTATGCGCACGCGATTGCGGTACTGGTCGGCAAGAACCCGGAAGATCTGGACATTCCGCATAGCACGGCGTTGCCGACGCTGCCGACCATTCCAGTCGGCGTGCCATCGACACTGCTCGAACGCAGGCCCGATATCGCCGCTGCCGAACGTGCGATGGCGGCCCAGAACGCCGCAATCGGCGTGGCTGTAGCGGCCTACTATCCGACCATTTCGCTGTCCGCACTGGACGGGTTTTCGCAGGCGCCGCTGTCCGGTTTGCTGCATGCGGCCAATCGTGTGTGGTCGCTTGGCGCAAACGCGACCGGGACGTTATTCGACGGCGGCGAACGCCACGCGGAAGTCGACGCTGCGAAGGCCGCCTATGATGCAGCGGTGGCCAGCTATCGCGGCACCGTGCTGAACGCATTCGCCAACGTCGAGAACGACCTGTCCGGCCTGCGCATTCTCGCGCAGCAGGCCGACGCGCTGGACAGCGCCGTGCGCGATGCAACCGAGGGTTCGAAGATCGCGTTCAACGAATACCAGGCGGGTACGGTCGACTACACCACCGTGGCGACTGCGCTCGCCACCCAGTTGAGCGATCAGCAGACTGCGTTGAATGTGCAGGAACAGCGTCTGCTCGATGCGGCTTCGTTGTTTGGCGATCTGGGTGGCGGCTGGTCTGCCGGTCAGTTGTGCGATCCGCGGCATGCGCAGTGCGCGGGGACGCCGAAACAGGCTTCCGAGCAGGCTGCGAAGTAGTGAGTGCAACGGGCGGTTCGTCATAGAACCGGGCGGGCCTGCGCCATACACACCGACGCAGCCCGCCCGTCTACATACCACTCAGATCCGCATACGAATCATCACTGCGCGAAGTCCGGCGTTTTCTGGATGAACGCATTCAGGTTCGAAATATCGATACTGCCGAACCCCGTCGTCGCATCCCACCCTGCTTTCGCGTTGTAGCCATATCCGCCGCTACCGTTATTGCCCGACGTTACGTCGTTCACCACCGACGCATTCGAGGGGAAATATTGATAGATGCTGCTGGCCGGGAAGCCGAGGTTGTTGCCGTTCGCCGATTCGAGTCGCGCCCAGATGCCCGTGAAAATCGGCGCGGCAAGGCTCGTGCCGCCTTCGTTGTTCAGATAGCCCGAACCCCAGAGCGTATCGCTCGTCTGGCCGGATACCACGAGGATCGCACCGGTCCGCAAATCGGCGTCAAAACCGACGTCCGGCAGCCCACGCTTGGTCGATCCCGTGAGGCTCGACGACTGCCACGACGGTGCGCTCTCGTACGCACTGAAACCGCCACCCGTCGACCACACGGTGCCCGGCTGCCAGCTCGGATCGTTCCACACGATCTCGCTGTTGTAGGTCCCCGTGTTCGACGCCTGCGTGAAGACTGTCGTGCCGCCGACGGCAATCACATACGGCGAGGTGGCCGGCTCGCTGACCGTGTAGGTCGAGCGTGACGGGCTACCGCCTGCGCACTCATACGCGCCGTGATCTCCGGCCGACACCGAGAAGGTCTGACCTTGCGCGACGGCCTGCTTGAAGATCGTATCGTCGGTCGCCTGTGAGCCCTGGCTGTGCGCGGACGATTCGCATACGCCGAGCGACACGTTGATCACCTTCGCCACGTTGTCCGTCACGACCCGGTTGTAGGCCGCCGTGATCGCCGACAGCGTCATCGCCGGCGCATCGTAGAACACGACCTTCTGCACGCTGCCGCCCGCCGCACCGACAATCGCCTGGCTGTCCATATTCCACTCGACCGTACCGCTTGTGTCGGTGTACGAGCTACCGGAAGAACCGGTCTTCACCACCGAGCTGCTGATCGTGCCGAGTCCGTTGTTCGCGGCAAACGTGTTGAGGTCGGAGACGGTTTGCGTCAGATTGCCTTCGGAAATAATCCCGACCGTGGTTTGCGATGCCGTCGGCGTGGTGCCCGCGTCGTAGATCGACGAGAACTCGGTCGGATTGTGCGGCACCGCGGCAGCGCCCGACGGGATCGTCAGATTGCTCGTGTCCCCTTCAGGCTGGCTCGCACCCGTGTGCATCAGCTCGACGTTCTGCAGCCCCAGCACCGAACCGACGATGCTGCCCAGCGCGTTCGGCACCTGCGCGGCATCCGTGTTGGCGTAGACATGGCGGCCGTTCTTGCTGAAGCCTTTAAGCCCCGTGCGGAACGCCGCTTTGACCGTGGCTGCCGTACCGGATGCCGAGACCAGCAGACGATTCGGCGCCACGACGATGTTGACGAAGCCGGCCTTACGCAGATGCGCGACGACGGCATCGACCTGCTGCTGGGTCGGCGCGTACTGCGCGGCGAATTGTTCCGTCGTGACGAAGCGGTGGTATTGCGGCGAACCCGGTGTGTGCAGATCCCGCAGGAACGTGTCGAGTTGCGTCTCGTTGCGCAGGTTCAAGCCGAGCAACACGTCGATCGTTTCGCCGGGCGCCAGATCCACGGCGCTAGCCGCCGCCGAAGCGACGTCCGTCGAGGCTGCGGTGGCCGCCTGTTGCTGCACGAGCGGCAGGAAGCCTTTGGTTTTCGTTTCGGTCCATCCGCCATCGGCTGCGTGCGCGGTGGCCGCGCCGAATGCCGCGGCCATGGCGACGGCGATGGCCATCGTTAATCGGGCGTTGCGTTGTTTCGTTTTGACTGAAATCTGATTCATTTGACATTACCCCTCGGTTAGCAATTCAAAGTGACAGACGACAACTTGCCCCCATGCATCGGCATGACGCACGGCGGTTCCCCACGAAACCCGATGAGACACCGGGCCGTCTCAAGCCAGCCCGGCCCGGTCAGGAAAGAAGGCGTTACGGAAACACAAACGAAAAGATGCTGTTTGAGTTTTGATTCGTTCTACTGGTGATTCGTCCGATTTCTGATGAACTGAAGTATCGGAGATAAAAAACGAGCGTCAAACTTTTTTTGATGGAATTTGTAATTTATTGAAGTTTAATATGCAGGAAATTGAATGTTCTTTGTAAAAAAGCAGATATGCAAAATGCACCATGCGCTCGTCATCCAATGCCCGCTTCGCTGACGACGGTTTTGCGCAGCGCGTTAGCTTCCATTTTGCTGACAAAAACGAGGCATCTGCCACGATGCCCTGCGTTGTGAGATGATGCTTTTTCATTCAACACAGGGAGGGAGTGCCATGGGAATCCTGGACACGGTTGGCGAAATCGCCGGTGCTGTTGCAGCAGTCGAGGCAGCAGAGAAAGTCGACCCGGATGCGGGTCTACTGACCAAAGGCATTGCAGCGGTTGCGGGTTTCGAAGGAGCGGGCAAGCTGGAATCGCTTCTCGACAAGAAAGAGGAAGCGCCGGCAACGGACGCGACGAACGCAACTGACGACACCGCGCCGCAAGCCTGATTGTTTTTTGCTAGATGCGTACACGGGCCAGCCGCCTCAAAAACGGCTGGCCTGTTTTTTTGCATCGAAGGAGCCGGGACGCGATGAAGAGCCATCTTATCCGCAGGCTGTGCAGGTCTGGTGCGATCGCGCTCGTGCTGTGTTGTGCCACCGCCGCCAGGGCAGAACCGGGCGGACAGATGCCGAAAGTCTGGTTCAGTATGGGCGCGATCTCATCGCCCGCGGGTCATCAAAGCTGGGACACGCTCTTCTATCAGCCGGACGGGACATGGCCCGCCTACATGGATCACGTCACTACCGTCGGTATCCTCACGCAGGCGCTGGTCAAGATACCGGATGCGGATCTGGCGAAAGTAGTCGCGCGCCTGAAGGCGAAGCATGTTGCGCTGGGCATCGAGATGCTGGCGCAGGCTTACGACGCTTCAGGTTGCGGCGGCGGAGTGGAAGGCTATTTTCCGACCGACCAGGTGGCAACGCTGGCAGCAAAACTGAAACGGGCTGGCGCGGAGGTTGGCTATATCGCGATGGACGAGCCGCTATGGTTTGGGCATTACTACAGCGGGAAGAATGCCTGTCGCTCGTCGATCGACAACGTGGCTGAACGCGTGGCGAAGGACCTGAACGAGTATCTGAAGGTATTTCCGGATGCGATCGTCGGCGAGGCCGAGCCGTTTCCGTCCATCACAGACCAGCCGACGTGGAAAGAAGACTACCGCCACTGGATGACGGCATTCCACGCGAAGGTCGGCAAACCGCTCGCATTCACCGACGTCGATATCAACTGGGGGGTGCAGCGGTGGCCATCCTCCTTGCAGGAGGTAGCGAGTTTTGCCCATGACGTCGATCTTCCGCTCGGCATTATCTACAACGCGGGACCGCCGCCTGCGTCGATGAACAACCAGGCGTGGCTCGACGCAGCGGTCCGGAACTTTACGCACATCGAGAACACCCTGCACGTCGTTCCGGACTGGGCGGTTTTCTCGTCATGGGAAAAGTATCCTGGCCACGCATTGACCGACAGCTACGGGCCCGGAGAAGACTATGTCCTCAAGCAGTACCTGAGCCTGCACCGCTGAGCGCGACGGGTACCTGAACCGAACTTGCCTGCGCCACTTCGCGCATCAACTGTCGGAACCACATCAACGCTGGATCACGCTCCTGGAACTTGTTGTACTGAACCACCTCGACAAGTTTCGGAATCGGATACGGGCAAGGCAGCACACGCAGCGATGGCGAATAGCGCTGTAGCAACGATGCAAGACGGGTCTGCAAGGTAGCGATCCGGCGCGTGCCGATCAGAAAGTGCGGGACAACGTTGAACGTCTCCACGGTCACCTCCGCTTGACGGTTGTATCCCAACGCTGCGGCTGCACGGCTGTCGGAGGTGACGATAGCGCCCCCTGCCCACTCCATGATCACGTGACCCGCGTCGAGGTATTCAGCCAACGTCAGCGTCTCGCCAATCCGGTCGTTGTCCGCGCACACAACACACGACCACGAATCCTCGAATAACAGTTCAACGGGCTGGGTCGACCCGGCGCGGAAGTCCGGCGTAATGAGCAGATCGATCTCGCCGTTTTCCAGATGCACGACACCGAGCGTTGCCGCGGTACGCACACGGAACGTCATGCGCGGCGCTTCGATGGAGGCTCGCCGCAGGACTTCGCCCAGAAATACGCTCGTCACGTAGTCGGATGTTTCCACCACGATCTTCCGGTCTGAACTGACGGGGTCGAAGGCGGGATTGTCGTTGGTGATGGACTGAATCTGCAGCAGCACCTCGCGGACCGGATGTCTCAGGCTCTCGGCTCGAGGCGTCAACACCATCGCCTTGCCGATCTGCACCAGCAACTCGTCCTCGAAATACTCGCGCAGACGCGCCATGGCGCAACTGGTGGCGGACTGGCTCAGAAATAGCCGTTTCGCTGCTTTCGTCACGCTGCATTCGTCGAGTAGCGCGTCCAGCACCACCAGCTGATTCAAATCGAGCTTGTTGAAGCGCATCGCGTCTGCCTCATGAATGGCATCAATACATGCAGCGTGGAAGATCAATTATACAAATCCCACGCTCCGAGGCATTGTTTGCGCATCAACCAAAGGAAATTTCTCGTGTCGATCTCTAAACTCATACGATTTGCCGCGGGCGTGCTTGCGGCATCGGTACTCAGCTTCTCCGCAGGCGATGTCCAGGCGGCCAACGACGTCTCATACCAGTACGCGAACATTGACGGCATCAAGATCTTCTACCGCGAGGCCGGGGACAAGTCGAAGCCGACTCTGTTGCTGCTGCACGGTTTCCCCTCGTCGTCGCACGAGTTCAGGGATCTGATTCCGCTGATTGCGCAAAACTTCCATGTCGTGGCGCCCGACTATCCCGGCATGGGTTATAGCGATGCACCGCCCGCCGACCGCTTCACGCCGACGTTCGATAACGTCACGGCAGTGATCGAAAAGTTTGTCGCGAGTCTCGGCGATCCGCATCTGATCGTGTACATGACCGACTTTGGCGGTCCGGTCGGCATGCGTATGGCCGTGCATCATCCGGAGTGGATCTCCGGACTGATTTTCCAGAACGCGATCGTCTCCGAAGCCGGCGTCGATCCCGCGCGACGTAAACGCGACGAAGCGATTTCGGGCGAGATCACACCGGCCAAGCGTGCATTGGCCGAAAGCCATGTATCGCTTGCGACTGCGTTGCTGCTCTATCAGCATGGCGCGCGCAACGCCGCGGCACTGAACCCCGATGCGTGGACCAACGACGCAGTCGCGCTAGCGAACCCCGACAGCCGCCGCATCATGACCGACCTGCAGCTCGACGTTCCGCAGAACGTCGCAGCATTTCCCGCGTGGCAGGCATATTTGCGCACGTACCAGCCGCGCACGCTCGTGGTGTGGGGCAAGAACGATCCGATCTTCCTGCCGGCGGGTGCCGAAGCCGTGAAACAGCTCGTTCCCGATGCCTCGGTCCACTACTACGATACCGGCCACTTCGCACTCGAAGAGGACCATGTCGATATCGCCGCGCAGATCAACGCATTCTTTGCATCGACGCATGTTCGAGGTCAGATCGAAACGGTTCGGGACCGTGAGCTCACCGTGTTGACCCGTGAAGGCGCACGTGTGCAGCTGACGCTACCTGGCTGGGCGCGATTCGCCGCGGTCAAGCCCTTCGATCGGGCGCTCATCAAACCTGGTAGCTATGTCGGTGCGGCCGGAACGGCGAAGGCAAACGGCGTCGAAGCGCTCGAGGTGATGGTGTATCGGGAGGAGCGGCGCGGCACTGGAGAAGGACATTACGACTGGGACCTGGCACCGGGAAGCACGATGACGGGTGCTACCGTCACGTCGGTTGTCGAGAAACCCGACGGGCGTGATCTCAACCTCAGTTATGGCGGCAACACGCTCACTGTCTCGGTGCCGAAAGAGGCGCCTGTCGTCACGTTCGCGCCTGCAACTGTCGACGACCTCAAACCAGGCGCCGCCATTTTCGCAGTTGTGGCTCCCAGCGATCACGGACAAACGAGTGCGATCAGCCTGCTGGTCGAGAAGAATGGTGTCAAACCGCCGCTGTAACTGGCGAGCCAGCGGCGCATGACGAGCTTTAAGGTGATACGATGATTTACCGTTACTCGTAAATCATGTTTATGCGAAACGCGTCCCGCTGGCTTCTCTCTGCCGCCCTGGTTTTACCGCTGCCTGCCCTGGCGTTCGGCGGCAACCCTCAATACGATCAGTGCATGCTGCTATCCCTGCGCAACAGTCAGGGCAGCGCGGCGGCAAGCATGATCAAAAGCTCATGCCAGGCGCTCTATCAAAACGGCAACATGCTGCTACCTCGTGAAGTCGGCTTTCATCAGTGCATCTTGCAGAACATGCCAGGTGTGAGAGACAACTTTTCGGTGCAGCAGATCCGGCAGACCTGCCGGAGTCTGAACCCGATGTAACGACTGCTCACAACGCGACAGCCTGCGCCGACGGCTTCATCGTCGCGAGCAACGCTTCGACCTTCACGCGATCGATCTTTGCGTCACTAAAAAACTCCGCCACTTGCGCAGCAAGCGTCGGCACGCTGTCGATTGTCGTCAGGTCTGCACGCGACGTGTTTGCGCCCGCGGCCAGTGCCGCGCAGACCGGCTGCAGATCGGCGGCCAGTGCGCTCAACCGGCATCCGTGCGGTCTGTCGATCGTGCGAAGCTCGTCGCGATTGCGGGCCGCTTCGTCGAACGCGGCCAGCGCCAGCAAGCAAGCTGTCCAGACTCTGCCGTGACTGAGAAACAACTGCGCTCCGGTCAGAAAATCCAGCCCGGCTGGCTGCAAAAACATCTGCTTGAACCCGGCAAGGCGATCCATCTCGTAGAAGTTCGGCAGCGCGCGTACCGCATTGCCTGCATCGAGGATCTGCCGCAGCTCGGGGAACCACCAGAAATTCACCGACACCGCGACATCCGCGGCCTGCACGTGATGCCACCAGAACGCCGGTAGAAACAGCAGCTCGCCGGCATCGATCGTGAAGCGCAGCGGTGACGCATCAGCGAAATCCGGGTGGCGCGCAAGATCGGGTTGCAGCGCATCGACATGCGACAGATGCGCGGTCGCCGTTTCATGGTGATAGGGATAAAGACGCTCGCTCTCGCGCGGATCGAAGATGATGAACTGCTTGCTGCCGTAGAGTTGCGCAAAGAAATTGTTCGAGTAATCGAAGTGCAACTGGGTGGTCGTCCTGCGACCGAACCACAAGTGAATGGCTGGCCGGGACGATGCAATCCATTCGGGAACGATAACGTTGTCGAGCAGTTCGGGCAGCACATCGGGTATCGACTGCTGCATTACGTAGATGTGATCGCCCGCATTCTCGTCGAGCATGCGTTGCGCGGCGGCGCCGAATTCGACCTCGGTCCGCTCGAACGCATGCGATCTGGCGCTGTCGTAAGACTGGTCGAACAGATACTGCCCGTCGCGCGAGGTGCTCATCGTAATGGGCCGCGCTTTCGCTATCCGGGCAATGTATTCAGGTGCCCAGCGCTCCGCAATCTGCCAGTCATGCAGCGCATCCGTAATGATGGCCGGCCGCCCTTGCTTGAAGAAATCAGCCGAAAATTCGCTGCGCGTCACACGTGCAATCATGGTGTCTCTCGTGTTCGTGGTGATCGTGTCAGCCATGCTCCGCGACCTCCAGGTTCGATGTGCTCAACGTATCGCTGATGCTTTTGCCCAGCACGTCTGCATGCATCTTGACGATGGTTTCATGGTTACCCGGAATCGGGATGACCGCGATGTTCGCCGGATCGAGCACCGCCTGCCAGCCGAGATCGAACGGTAGTTCCGTGTATCCTTCCAGCGGCGTGATGCTCGCGTCCTGTGCCGAATAGACATGCGCTTTCACCGCGATCGGCTTCGGCCGCCACTCGTTCATCGCATTTCCGTGTGCGACCAGCCGTTCGAGAAAGAGCCGGTTCTCATCGGCCGATTCATAGGCAAGATGCCACAGCGGATTGCCTTCGCGTTTTCTGCGTTCGATCTGTTGCACGATGCGTTCGATCAGCGCGTCCAGATCTTGTGCGCCCTCGATATCGAGTATTTGCGGATCGAAGTTCTCGAAGTTGTTGACGACAAACGAGTACAGCGTGATCAGGCTCGCGTAGTGTGCGTCGACGTTTTCCGTCCGGTAAGGCAACGTCGTGTCGAACACGCCGAGGAACTCGATCTCGTCGTGCTGCGCGATCAACTGGGTGGCAATTTCATACGCGATCAGTCCGCCAAACGACCAGCCGGCGATCCGGTACGGTCCAACCGGTTGAACCGACTTGATGATCTTGACGAAGCGGGCCGCTATCGCTTCCAGGGTTCGCGGTTGTGGCATTTCCAGTGGCAAGGGAGGCAGACCGTAGACGGGAATGGAGGCGTCGATATGTCCGGCCAGATGTTCGAAATACCACGAATAGCCTTGCAAGGTATGCGTGAGGAACAGTGGCCGCTGTGTGCCCGAGGTATTGAACGCTTCGAATTCCGCTGCAGGTTTATGCGTGCGTACGTCTCGTGACGTCTCGGGATGCAACTCCGATTCGACCAGCAGCGCGAGCTTATGCACGCTGCGCGTATCGAAGATGCTGCGCACGGTCAGCTTGACGCCCAGTTTCTCGCCGATCCGCACTGCGACCTGCGACGCCATCAGCGAATGCCCGCCGAGCGCAAAGAAATTGTCGTGACGCCCCACTCGATCCACGCCGAGCGCATGACTCCAAATCTGCGCAATCGTCGTTTCGAGCGCGCCTTGCGGTGCCTCCCAGGTCGCCGCATCGACAATGTCGGCGCCCGGTTCGAGTGCTGCCAGCGCGAGCCGGTCGAGTTTGCCGTTGGGCAACGCCGGTAACGCATCCAGTGCGACGAAGCGGCCTGGCACCATGTGACCGGGCAGGCGCTCCGACAGCCACGCATGGATCTCATTGCGATCGGGTCGCGCATCCGGAGCCGGAACGTAAAAGGCGATCAGTTGAACCGTTCCGGTGCCCAGGTCCCGACCCAGTGCCGCTGCCCTGGCAATGCCGGGATGCGCGGTCAACGCGAGTTCGACGGCTGCCAGTTCGACGCGCTGGCCGCGCACCTTGATCTGGAAATCCTCGCGGCCGAGATGCAGCAACTGACCGTCGGACAGCCATTGCCCGATGTCTCCAGTGCGCAGCAGGCGTACCCCCGATGGATGCTGCACGAAGCGCTCCGCCGTGAGGTCCGGCCGGTTCCAGTAACCGGGCCCGACACTCGCGCCTTCGATGAACAGAGCACCGGCTGTACCGACCGGTACCGGTTGCAACGCATCGTCGAGCACGTGCACACGGCAATTGGCGATCGGACGCCCAGCGGACACGACCGCCTCGCGGCCGTCCAGTCCTGCGCCTTCGCAGTAGCTGATGTCGTTCAACTCGCTGCAACCGTAGTTGTTGTGCAGCTTCGCGTGCGGGAGCAGTTCGGCGAAACGCTGACGGATGCGTCGATGCAGCGGTTCACCGGCCGTCGTCACGTGACGCAGCGACCCGAGATCGTCAGCGTGATCGAGCAGCACGGCGAGATGCGAAGGAACGAGGTTCAGACGCGTAACCTTATGCTCGCGCAATGCCGCGGCAAAAACGGGGGCGTCCTTCACGACGAGGTCGGCGAAGATTACCTGCGGCACGCCTGCCAGCAGACCCGACAGCATCTCCTTGATCGAAGGCACGAACGACATCGAGGTCTTCTGGCCGACCACCTCGTCCGCGGCGAACGGCGTGCGCTCCCACAGCGCGTGCAGGCAGTTCAAAACCTGCCTGTGCTCGACCAGCACGCCCTTGGGCTGGCCAGTCGAGCCGGACGTGTAGGCGATATAGGCGAGATCCTCGGGGCGCGATTGCACTGCGTCGAACGGAGCCGGTGCTTCTCTTTCCGCTTCGAGGTCTAGATCGAGCCGCAGCACTGCCGGTCCCGCGTCCCCTGCCGCTACCACCGATGCTGCAAGATCCGACGTGCTGATCACCACAGCCGGTTGCGCGTCTTCGAGCGTGCGGCGCACATAGGCCGCCGGGTAAGACGGATCGATCGGCACATACGGACAACCGAGCTTGAATGCGGCCAGTATCGCGCCCAGAAAATCGATCGAACGCGGGTGATACAGCGCGATCCGCATGCCCGCTTCGATGCCGCGACGGCGAAGCACATGCGCGATGAGATCGCTACGCCGGTCCAGCTCCGCATACGTTGCAGTTTCGTCTTCGAAGCGGCAGGCGAGCGCATCGGGTTGCCGCGCCCGCTGTCGTGCGAAGCGTTCCACGAGCGTGGTTTCCTCGAAAACGCGAGCGGTATCGTTAGCGCGTGCGATCAGGGCCTGCTCGATCGCTGTCGGTTCGAGGAACGCCGTCAACCGTGCTTCCGGTTCGCCGGCGAGACGCACGAGTATCTCCTGCATGACGTCGAGCATCAGGTCGATCTGCTGCTCGCCGAAACGCGCGCTGTCGAAATTCGCCACGATCTCCAGTCCGTGTGCGTCGCCGAAAACTTCCAGATCGAGATCCGACTGGGCTGGACGCGCGATGCTCTCGGGCCAGAGGTCGACCGTCAGCCCCTCCCCCCAGGCGGTCATGTCGATCGGTGGAACGGTCTGATGCCGGAGCATGATCGGCACCGGCGAACGTCCGTCGGCCTGGCGCAACGCCGGCTGCGCGGCAATCATCTGTTCGAACGGCAGCGCCTGATGATCGAGCGCGTCGAGCAGGACCCGGCGCGCCTGATCGAGCAGTTCCGCAGCACTCGGGTTACCCGCGAGATTCATGCGCAACGGCAGGATGTTGACGAAGAAGCCGATCAACGGCTCGAGCAACGGATCGTCCCGCCCGGCTGTCGTTGTGCCGATGCACAGATCGTCGCGACCGCTCTGCCGGTGACACAGCACATTCAGTGCGACGAGGAAGATCGTGAACAGGCTCGTACCGTGTTGCTGGCTCAGTTGCCCGAGCGCGGCCGCGAGGCTGTCCGGTAGCTGTCTGCGCACGATGGCAAGCGGTCCGTGCTCCGCACCCGAGGGCGTACCGGGCACAGCGAGGTCGACGGGCTCGCGATAGCCGTCCAGTGCAGCCGTCCAGTAAGCGACGTGTTCCTGCAAGTCCTGCTGTCGCTGCCAGTGTGCGTGATCGCCATATTGCAGCGCCAGCGGCGCAAGCGCCGAGGCGGCATCGAGCCCATGCAGATGCGCGATATACAGGGCGTGCAGATCGCGAACGAAGACCCCCAGCGACCAGCCGTCCGAGATGATGTGATGCATCACGATCGACACGACGTGCTGCTGCGGCGTCAGCCGTAACACGCGCACCTGCAGCAGCGGGCCGCGCCGCAGATCGAACTCGACGGTTGCGTGAGCGTCCAGCGCCGCGGCTACACCATCGGGCGCGACCTCATGCAGCGGGAGCTCGACCGGAAGCGGCGCATCGATGAATTGCGACGGCACATCGGCATCGGCGGCGAAATTGAAACGCGTGCGCAACGGCTCGTGCCGCGCCACCAGCGAATCGAACGCTCGCTGCAGCGCCGGCAGCGACAACGTGCCGTCCAGTACCAGCGCGCCGTTCATGTTGTAAGCCCGACCGCCGTCGCGTTGCTGGATCAGCCACAGCCGCTCCTGCACATACGACAGCGGGAACGTATCGCCGCGTTCTGCGCGTTCGATCGGTACGCGCAACGGGCTGGCGTTCGCCGTAGTTCCTCCGCTGCCTAACCGGGCCGCACATTCAGCAAGACTCTGGGTTTCGAACAGCGTACGCAGCGTTGCAGCATCGCCGAACCGTTGACGCAAGCGGCCAATAACCCGCACTGCGAGCAACGAATGGCCGCCCAGTTCGAAGAAGTTATCCCCGCGACCGACCCGCTCTACACCCAGCAGTTGTGACCAGATCTGCGCGAGCGCCTGCTCGACGTCACCCCGCGGCGCTTCGTATTCGCGTTGCCCGTATGCGCCGAAGTCGGGCACCGGTAACGCCTTGCGATCGAGCTTGCCGTTGGCCGTGAGCGGCATCCGCGCAAGCGCCACGTAAGCGGCGGGCACCATGTATTCGGGCAGGCTCTCGCGTAGATATGCGCGAATCGAATCGACGTCCTGCGCTTCGCCGAGGTAGTACGCCACGAGCCGCTTGTCTCCGGGTGTGTCTTCGCGTGCGATCACGACGGCGTCGCGCAGACCGTAGCGAGCCAGCTTCGTCTCGATCTCGCCGGGTTCGACACGGAAGCCACGAATCTTGACCTGCGCATCGTTGCGACCCAGATACTGGATGTTGCCATCGGGCAGATAACGCGCGAGATCGCCGGTCCGGTACATGCGCGCGTTCTCCGTCGACGAGAACGGGTCTGCAACAAAGCGCTGCGCCGTCAAGCTATCGAGGTTCAGATATCCGAGCGCGACACCGGCCCCGCCGACGTAGAGTTCACCAGGCACGCCGACCGGAACCGGTTCGCCATACGCGTCGAGCAGATAGACACGCGTGTTTGAAATCGGCCGGCCGATCGGCAGCACGTCGGCGGGGCTCGCATCTGCGCGCAATTCGTATGTCGTCGCGAACGTGGTCGATTCGGTTGGACCGTAGCAATGCACCAGATGCCGCGGTGCGCTGTTCTGCATGATCCGCTGTACGGCACGAACGTCGGCTGCATCGCCGCCGGTGAGCAGGTAGCGCAGCTTCACGAAAACCGGCGCGAGGGTATCCGCATAGGAACTCAGCAGTCCCGCGACCAGATGCAGGATGTTGACGCGCTCTTTCTGCAGCAACGCGGCCAGTTGTACCGGCGCGAGCAGATCGGCATGCGACACCACGACGAGGCAGCCGCCGTGCAGCAGTGCACCCCACACTTCCATCGTGCTGGCGTCGAACGCCGGGTTCGATGTGAACGCGATGCGGTCCTGCGCGTTGAAATCCGCGTAGCCGTTGTTGAGCGCGAGACGATTGATGCCTCGATGCGCGACGATCACGCCTTTCGGCTGCCCGGTCGAACCCGAGGTGTACATGATGTAGGCCGGCGTATCGCCGCCTGCATGTTGCAGTTGCGGTGCCGTTACGTTGTCGTTGCGTGCGTTCGCGTGCAGCAGCACCGTGTCCAGATCGATGCGCCGTGCCTGCGTACCCTGCGTACCGTCGGGCACTGCGAAATCGCTGATGGTCAGCACGCGCCGCGCGCCGCAGTCGGTCAGCATGAACGCCTGCCGGTCGGCTGGCGCGTTGCGGTCGAGCGGCACGTAGGCTGCGCCGCATTTCAGAACGGCCAGTTGCGCGACGATCAGTTCGATCGAGCGATCGAGCAGGATCGCCACCCGGTCGCCAGGCACCGTGCCCTCTTCCACGAGGCGACGCGCGGCACGATTTGCCTGCGTGTCGAGCGCCGCATAACTGAGCGACCGGTCGCCATCCACAACCGCAATTGCGTCAGGCGTGCGGGCCGCCTGTGCTTCGAACAGCGTATGCACACCTTCATCGAAAGGACATACCGTGCCGGTGGCGTTCCAGTCGTCCAGCAATTGCTTCCGCTCCGCATCCGGCAACCACGCAAGCTCGCGCATGCGCGTATGTGGCGCCCGTTCGAGTGCGGCCACGAGACTGACAAGACTGCGATGCAGATAGCCGCATATACGCTGCGCATCGAAGCGCGCGACGATCTGCGTGGTCAGGCGAAACCCATGACCGAGGTCGTCGACACTGACCGCACACGGATAGTTGGTTCGTTCCTCGCCGTCGAGTACTTCGATACCGTGCCAGCCTTTCGTCTGCCCCGTTTCCACGGGGTTCGGCTCAGCGCTATGCCGGTAATTCAGCAACGCGCCAAAGAGCGGCGCGGGCGCCGCCACGCCGCTGCATCGCTGGGCGAGTGCCAGCGACGCATGTTCGTGGCTCAGCAAGCCAGCGACACTACGGTGTGTGCGCAGCACGGCTTCCTGCACGCCCGCACTGCCTATATCTACCCGGATCGGCAGTGTGTTGATGAACAGCCCCATCGCACGCCCGGTGTTCGCTACACCTTGCCAGCGACCGAGCAGGACCGTGCCGAACACCACGTCTTCGCGACCGGCCAGCTTGCCGAGCACGTGCCCCCACGCAAGGTGGAACAGACTCGCGACGCTGACGTTCAACCTGCGAGCCTGTGCACGTAACTGAGTAGACAACGCATCGTCGACGGTGACACTGGCCGTTGCAATTTCATCGCTGTCGCTGTCGAAACCGGCGAGACCATAAGGCAGTGTCGGCTCGTCGACATCCGACAGCATCGCGCGGAAGAACGCCTCGCTCTTCTGCTCGCGTCCACCGAGGCGCGCATGCGCCACATAGTCGCGAAACGGCGGCGGCGTCTGCAGCGTCGACCACGTGTCGTTCAGATGCGCGTCGACTTCCTGCAGCAGGATATCGACACCCGTATGATCGAGCGCGATGTGATGGAACAACAGCATCAGCACCCACCGGCGGTTCGTCGCATCGTGCGCGAAATGAACGGCCAGCGGCGGCGCCTGGCGAATGTCGAGCCGGTAGTGCCGCGGGTCGAAACGCTGCAGCAGTTGCCCGGCGACATCATCTTCGTCGCCCGCCAGTTCCACTTCGTCGACCGGCAGTGTTGCTTCACGCCAGACCACCTGCACCGGTTCGCTCAAGCCTTCCCAGGCCACGCTGGTACGCAGAATGTCGTGCCGCGCGATGACGGCCCGTAGCGCGTCGACGAAGCGCTCCAGCGTCGCGCGGCTGTCGAACGCGAGCCGTGTACGCAGCAGGTACGCATCGCCGGTCGTTTGTGCGAGATGGTGATACAGCAACCCTTCCTGCAGCGGCGCCAGCGGATAGATGTCCTGCACGTTGGCCGCGCCGCCCGACACGGTCGCGACAATCGCATCGATATCGGGCTGACTCAGATCGACGAGGGGCAGCATCGACGGTTCGATGTGACTCGCGTCTGATGCGATCAGGTTTGGCGGTACCGTCACCTCGTCGGTTTCGCCGAGCGCAGCGGCAAGATCGGCCAGCGTCGGCGCACTGAATAGCGCCTGGACGTCGGCGTTCAGACCGGCCCTGCGCATCTGCTCGACAAGACGTACTGCGAGCAGCGAGTGCCCACCGAGTTCGAAGAAGTTGTCGTGGCGGCTCACGCGCTCGACGCCCAGCAGCGTCTGCCAGATGTGCGCCAGCGTCTGTTCGGCTGCGCCTTGCGGCGCTTCATGGTCGCGCGACGCGTAAGCGTGCGCATCGGGTGCAGGCAACGCCTTGCGATCTAGCTTGCCGTTCGGCGTAAGCGGCATCTGCTGCAGCGCCACGTATGCGGACGGCACCATATGGCGCGGCAGCGACTGCGACGCGTGTGCGCGCAGTGCATCCGTTGCATCGGCACCGTCCGCGCTCGTGTAGTACGCAACGAGCCTCTGGTCGCCAGGGGCATCTTCACGTACGAAAGCAGCTACCTCGCGTATGCCCGCCACTTCCGACAGCCGTGTTTCAATCTCGCCCAGCTCGATACGGAAGCCGCGGATCTTCACCTGATCGTCGTTGCGCCCCAGGTATTCGACATTGCCGTCTACGAGCCAGCGACCCAGGTCGCCGGTGCGGTACATGCGTGCCGACGGATCGGCGGCGAACGGATCGTGCACGAAGCGCTCCGCGGTCAGCTCCGGACGATTCAGATAGCCGCGCGCAACCTGTGCACCGCCGATGTGGATCTCGCCCGCCACACCGATCGGCACCGGCTGCCCCTGGCCGTCCAGAATGTAGAGCCGCGTGTTTGCGATCGGCCGGCCGATGTGCAGCACGGCGTCGCCCCGTTGCAGCAGACCGGATGTGGCAACCACGGTGTTTTCCGTCGGACCGTAATTGTTGACGAGCGACTGCCCTTCGGGCATCGCATCGGGCCAGCGCTTCAGCCGGTCTCCGCCGATCAGCACCGTGTGCGCATCCGGGTTCGCATAGCCGCTCGCATAGGCCAGCTCCGCCAGTGGCGTAATCAGGAAGCTGACGTCGAGCTTCTGCGCGTGCCACCAGCGCAGCAGGGACTGCGGATCACCGGCCGTCGATGCCGGCGGCAACAGCACGGTTCCGCCGCCGCACAGCACCGGCCAGATCTCCCACGCGCTGCCGTCGAAAGCGATACCGGCCGTCGCGCTCGACCGGCTGCCCGGTTGCACGCCGAATGCACGGTTGTGCCACGCCACCAGGTTGCCGAGGTTGCGATGCTCGACCATCACACCCTTCGGTTGTCCCGTTGAACCCGACGTGTAGATCACGTACGCGAGGTGTCGCGTGTCGAGTGTGGCGAGGTCCGGGTTGTGCGTCGAGGTTTCATCCGCCGTAGGCGCATCGTGCGTATCGATGTCGATTCGCGGGACATCGCCTGCATCAAGAAGGCTCGCCGTTCGCGCACGCGTCAGCACTGCCGCGGGGGCGCTGTCGTTCAACATGTAGGCGAGCCGCCCGGCCGGATAGCCGGGGTCCATCGGCACGTAGCCTGCACCGGACTTCAGGATCGCCAGCAACCCGACGATCAGTTCCGGACTGCGCTCCACGCAGATCGCGACCCGGTCGTCCGGTTTCACACCCAGCGCGATCAGGCGATGCGCGAGGCGGTTGGCCCACACGTTCAATTCGCCATACGTCAACGATCGCTCTTCGTACGTGAGCGCGACTGCTTGCGGGTTCTGCGCCGCCTGCGCCTCGAACGACCCATGCACCGTGCGATCCTGCGGCGAGCCAGTCTGCGTCGCGTTGAATGTTTCGAGCACCTGTCGACGTTCATCCAGCGGCAGCACCGTCAACGCACGGACCGACGTCTGCGGCGCGTTTTCCAGCGCGTCGACCAGACTTTCCAGCGCGGTACGCATATGGCCACATACGCGCTGTGCGTCGATCCCGGCCAACGCCTGTACGGTCAACCCGAAGCCCACACCAAAATCGTCCACCGACAGCACGAGCGGATAGTTGGTCCGCTCATGCGATTCGAGCATCTCGATGCCCTGCCACGTCTGCTGTCCCGCGACCAGCGCCTCGTGTCCGTCGCCATGGCGATAGTTGAGCAGCGCGCTGAAGAGCGGCGCAGGCGCCGCCACACCGCTGCAACGCTGCGCCAGTGCAAGCGATGCATGTTCGTGTTCGAGCAGCGCCGCCAGTCGCGCGCCGGTCTCCTTGACCGCGGCTCGCACCCCCTGCGCTCCTGCGCTGACTCGCAACGGCAACGTGTTGATAAAGAGCCCCAATGCCCGGTCTGTGCCTGACGTCCCCTGGAAGCGGCCCAGCAGCACGGTGCCGAACACCACCTCTTCGCGTCCCGACACTACCGAAAGCACGCGCCCCCATGCAAGATGGCACAGGCTCGCCGCACTCACGCCCAGTTGCCGCGCCTGCGCACGCAAACGACCGGCCAGTTCCACCGAAAGCGTTTCGCTGCGCTCGGCGATATCGCCGCCATCGCCTTGCACCTCGCCGCGACCGAACGGCAAGGTCGGCTCGTCGATCGTCTGCAGCATCTCGCGGAAGAATGCTTCCTGAGCTTCACGTCCTGCACTGCGCCGCGCGCCGTGCATTGCCTGCGCAATGTACGCGCGATAAGGCATCGGCTCGGGCAACGACGCAGCTTCATTCTGCAGATACGCTTGCACTTCCTGCTGCACGACACCAAGCGCCGCATGATCGAGCGCCATGTGGTGGAACCGCAGCATCGCGACCCAGCGACCGTGCTGCGAGTCTTGTGCATAGGCGAGCCTCATCAGCGGTGCCTGGCGCACGTCCAGCCGGGTTTCGCGCGTGTCGAAACGCGTCTGCAACTGCTGCGCGATGTCCCCATCGTCGGGGTTCAGCGCAATCTCGTCGAGACCCAGCGATGCTTCACGCCACACCACCTGCACCGGTTCGTCGAGCCCTTCCCACACAATCGCCGTACGCAGGATGTCGTGCCGCTCGATCACGCGCTGCAACGCGCGTGCGAAGCCATCCAGATGCGCACGGCTAGCGAAACCGAACAGTCCGTGTAACACGTACGGATCACCTCGCGATGCCGAACGATGGTGATACAGAATCCCTTCCTGCAGCGGTGCGAGCGGATAGATGTCCTGCACGTTGGCCGCACCACCCGGCACGGTGGCCACGATCACATCGATCTCGTGTTGCCTCAGTGCAATGAGATTCAGCAACGCGGGGGTGATGTGCCGCGTTCCCTGTGGAATCAGGTTAGGCGGAATCTCGACTTCGATATGTGTGGCTCGCGCGTCCGCTTCGGCAGGCGCATCCGCATACACGGCAAGTTCGGCCAGCGTCGGCGCGGAGAACAGCGTGCGAATATCGGCACGCAGCCCCGTTGCCCGCATACGTTCGATCAGGCTCACCATCAGCAGCGAGTGGCCGCCCAGTTCGAAGAAATTGTCGTGACGGCCGATACGCTCCACCTTCAGGACCTGCGACCAGATCGCTGCAAGTGTCTGTTCAATGCCGGTTCGCGGCGCTTCGTACTCGCGCCGGACATACGCATCGCTATCCGGTGCCGGTAGAGCCTTGCGATTCAGTTTGCCGTTCGGCGTAAGCGGCAGATGTTCCAGGTGAACATAGGCCGCCGGCACCATGTATTCGGGTAACGTCTCCGCCAGATGAGCGCGCAGTTCCTCAACGCCGATCGGCTCACGGGTCTGGCTCGATGCTGCGCCCAGCGTGTAGTACGCGACGAGCCGCCGGTCCCCTGCACCGTCTTCACGCGCCATCACCACGGCCTCGCCGACTGCCGCGTGCTGCGCCAGTCTCGCCTCGATCTCGCCGAGTTCGATGCGGAATCCGCGAATCTTGACCTGATCGTCGTTGCGCCCCAGGTACTCGATATTCCCATCCGGCAGATAGCGAGCCAGGTCGCCGGTCTTGTACATCCGCGCGCCCGGCACGTCGCTGAACGGATCGTCGACGAATCTCTGCGCCGTGAGTTCGGGCCGGTTCAGATAGCCGCGCGCGACCTGAACGCCTGCGATATGCAGCTCGCCCGCCACGCCCACCGGCACGGGTCGGCCCGCACCGTTCAGCAGGTAGACGCGTGTATTGGCGATTGGTTTGCCGATCGACGGTACCGGTGCATGTTCGTCGCATGTCCAGGCGGTTACGTCGACCGCGGCTTCCGTCGGACCGTAAAGATTGAGCAACGGCGTCGCGCGGAGTTGCGTCTTGAACCGGCGAATCAACGCACCGGACAGCGCCTCGCCGCTACAGAACACGCGCCTCAAACTCTCGCACTGCCCGGCGTCGCCCTGTGCCAGGAACACTTCCAGCATCGACGGTACGAAATGCAGCGTAGTGACGCGTTGTGCCTGAATCAACGACTTCAGATACGCCGGGTCTTTGTGTCCCTGCGGACTCGCCATGACGATCCGCGCGCCCGCAAGCAGCGGCCAGAAGAACTCCCACACCGAGACGTCGAAGCTGAACGGCGTCTTCTGCAACACGACATCGTCGGCGGCGAGGCCGTAGGTCTGCTGCATCCATTGCAGACGATTGACCACAGCGCCGTGTTCGTTCATCACACCCTTGGGGCGTCCGGTGGAACCCGACGTGTAGATCACGTAAGCGAGATGCGTGCGCTTCAGCTCTGTCTGCGTGGCAGGCAGATTGTGCGTCTGCTGCTGTTCCCACGGACGGGATGGGCCGTCGAGCTCAAGTACCGGCACGCCCGCCTGTGCGTCCAGCAGCGCGCCCAGCCGTTGACGCACGGCTTGCTGCGTGAGCACGGCCGACGGTGCCGCGTCTTCCAGCATGAAGCTCAGTCGCTCCTCGGGATAGTCCGCATCGAGCGGCACGTATGCGCCCCCGGCCTTGAGCACCGCAAGCAGTGCCACCATCATGTCGATGCTGCGCTCCACACAGATCGCTACCCGCGTGTCTGGCCCGATGCCCAGGGTTCGAAGATGATGTGCGAGACGATTCGCGCGCTCGTTGAGTTCCCGATAACTAACGTGCTGCTGTTCGACGACCAGCGCAACCGCATCGGGTTGACTGGCCACCTGTGCCTCGAACAACTCGTGAATGCACGCGTCACGCGGATACGGCACATCGGTATCGTTCCACGCAACCAGTACCTGCTCGCGCTCCGCGTCGGACAGGAAATCGCCCGGGCTGTGATCGGCATGTTCATCGGCGGCAATCGCTTCGAGAACCGCGGCGTAGTAGCCGAGAATCCGCGCTCCCTGCGTCGCCGACAGACGTGTCGCATCGAGCCTGATATCCAGCAGGAGTTCGCTCGACGTATCGGCGAAATTCACCGAAAGTGCAAAGTTCGTTGCCTCGAAGCCACTACCGCCGTGCGCTGCGAAACCGGCATCTTTTTCCAGCGTTTCGTACACGTGGAAGTTGACGTAGTTGAACGCGACTTCGTAGAGCGGCGCACGATCGTTATCGAGTTGCAGCTGAAAGTAGGGGTAATGCCGGTACTGGATCACCGCCAGTTCCGTCCTGAACGTCTGCTGGATCAAACTGGCCCAGCTGGCGGGCTCCAGTGTCTGACGCAAAGGCAGCGTGTTGAGAAACAGACCCAGCACCTTCTCGCCGTCAGCCTGCTCCTGGCGGACATTCGAAACAAGACCGGTGGTGACGTCGGTTTTCCCGGCCAGCATGGACAGTACCCGCAAATGGGCGCTCAGCAGCACGCTGCGCATCGGTACGCCCAACCTGTTCGCCAGTTCTCTTAGCCTCGCGCGAACTTTTTCGTCTACGGCAACGCGCAGATCGGGTCGCGCGGCAGCCCGACTGGCTGGAGCATCGCCAGGCGGTAACGCGCTGAACGAGTGGCCGTCCAGGTAGGTGCGCCAGAAGTCCCGGTGTTCCAGCGAGGCCAGTGCACTTCGCTCCGATTCGACGGCAACGCGCGGGCTGCGGGCGAGCGGCGTCAGGACCAGGCTTGTCTGCTCACTCGCCAGCAATGCCAGGTACGCCTGGAACAGCTCGGTATTGAGCGAGGCGACACTCCATCCGTCGAGGATCGCGTGATGAAAACTCAACGTGTATTGAATGTCGCTGGCACTGCGCAGATGGATGAACACGCGCAGCAACGGTGCGGTGTCCAGCGCAAACGTGGTTTTCCGCTCTGCCTCTATAAACGCTGCCAGCTGACGCTCCTGTTCCGTGTCGTCATGCATCGACAGATCGATGACGGTCAACGGCACATGGCCATCGGCGTGTACCAGTTGCAGCGGCTCGTCGAAACGCTGGAAGTCGAAAGACGTACGCAGCACCGGATGCTTGCGGGCCAACGCATCGAGCACGGCACGCAGCTTTGCTTCATTCCATTGCGGAACGCCGAAGCGATAGCTGAACACATCGTGATACAGCGCGGCATCTTCGGCAGCGTGCTGGTTGTGGTAGACCATCCCCGTTTGCAGCGAAGTCAGCGGATAGGCTTCTTCGACGCTTGCGGGCAACCTGGCCGCATCGGCGGGACTCAGCTGCAGCAGCGATGTTTGCGGGGCCGTAGTAGTTTCGTCGAGCGACAGCGCCTGCGCCAGGTCAGCGATGGTCGGATGCGAAAACAGATCGACCAGTGCAAATTCGAGCCCCTGCTCTTTTGCCTTCGATAGCACCGACACCGCGCGGATCGAGTCGCCGCCCGATGCGAAGAAATTGTCGTGCACGCCCACTCTGTCCAGTCGCAGCACCTGCGCCCAGATGGCGGCCAGCCGCTCTTCGATAGCCATGCACGGCGCGACATACTGCTGCTGATTCACCGTTTGCGCCGGACGAGGCAGCGCCTTCTGGTCGACCTTCCCGTTGGCGGTCAACGGGAAACGCTCCATCGGTACGAAGTGAGCCGGCAGCATGAAGTCCGGCAACGTCCGCGCAAGTCCGGCACGCAGCGCGGTGCCATCGGGTTCCGCATGATCGCTGTCGAAGACGAGGTAGGCCACGAGTTGCTTCTCGCCCGGCTCGTCCTCGCGAGCCAGTACGAGCGCCTGACGCACACCGGGCAATGCCGACAGTGCAGCTTCGATCTCGCCGAGTTCGATTCGAAAACCGCGAATCTTGACCTGCGAGTCGATTCGTCCGAGATACTCGAGCTTGCCGTCAGGCAGAAACCTCGCGAGATCGCCGGTTCGATAGAGACGCGCGTCGCGCTGCTCGCCGAACGGATTCTGAATGAAGCGTTGCGCGGTGAGTTCGGGCCGATTCAGGTAACCGCGTGCGAGACCCGCACCGCCGATGCACAACTCGCCCGGCACGCCGACAGGCATCGGGTTCAGATATTCATCGACGACATAGGCCGAGAGATCGGGAATCGGCTGTCCGATGCACAAGGGCGTGCCAACCGCGCCGTTCAACGGCCAGTATGTGACATGCACCGTCGTCTCGGTGATGCCGTACATATTGACCAGTTGCGTGTGCGTGTTGCGCGGGTCCTCGTACCACGGCCTGAGCATGCCGACTTCGAGTGCCTCCCCGCCGAAGATAACGTGCCGCAACCGATGCGTGCCTTCGCTTTCCGCCTGTGCTGCGATCAACTGGCGGAATGCCCCCGGAGTCTGGTTCAACACCGTCACGCCTGTCGTGCACAGCAACGCGTAGCATTCGTGCGGCGAGCGGCTCGTCAGTTTGGGCACGACGACCAGTCGACCGCCATGCAGCAGCGCACCCCAGATCTCCCATACCGAGAAGTCGAATGCAAACGAATGGAACAGCGCCCACACGTCTTTAGCGCCGAAGCCAAACCAGGCGTCGGTCGCGGCGAACAACCGCGTCACGTTGCGGTGCTCGATCATCACGCCCTTGGGTTGCCCCGTCGAACCCGACGTATAGATCACGTACGCGAGATGCCGGGCGCTTAAACCCGCTACGACCGGGTTATGTGCCGGCTGATCTGTCGACGCGCCCGCACCCAGTTCGATCACCGGCATCGACAGCTCACCGAGCACGCTCCGGGTTTCCGCCTGCACCAGCACCGCGAGCGGCGCACTGTCCTGCAACGTGTAGGCGAGCCGATCGACCGGATATGCCGGGTCCAGCGGGACGTATCCCGCGCCCGCCTTCAGGATGCCGAGCAACCCCACGATCATGTCGAGGCCGCGTTCAACGCAGATCGCCACCCGGTCGTCGGGTTGCACACCCAGCGCGATCAACCGGTGTGCGAGCCGGTTGGCTCGCGCGTTCAGCCCGGCGTACGTCAGGCGCTGTCCTTCGTACTCCACCGCGATCGCGTCGGGCGTCTCCTGCACCCGCGCTTCGAACAGGCGATGTATCGGCTCGTCGCGCCCGTACGTCGTGCCGTTTGCGTTCCATTGCAACATCTGGTCGACTTCAGCCGGTGTCGGCAGCACAAACCGGGCCAGAGGGACAGTCACGTCGTCGAGTACCTGCTTCAGCAAATGCTCGAATCGCAGGCCAATGCCCGTGACTTCGTCGTGCTCGAAATACGCGCGGTTGTACATGAAATGCACCCACACGTTTTCGTCGAACCGGTTTTCGCGGATATGCAACGCCAACGGCAACTGTTCGTGGCCGTTCGAGCACATGTTGATCTGCGCAACGCCGTCGCCGAAGCGCAGGTCGTAGTCATCGCGCTCGTACGACACCGTCATGTCGAACACCTGCGCCCGTTGCGATTGCCACAATCCGAGCGCGCGGTTCAGCTCACTGACGGGAAACCGCTGATGCCGGTAGTCCTGCTTGAGCACCTGTCCGAGCGACCTGAGCAGTTCGTCGAAACGTAGTGTGCTGTCGAACTGCAGCCGCACGGGGCTCACACCCGCGAACAGCCCTGCCGTTGATTTCATCCGCGCATTCGAGCGGTTCAGGATCGGCAGACCGATCGCCAGATCTTCCCGTTGCGTCGTCCGCGAAAAATACACATATAGCAGCCCAAGCATGACGTGAAACGGTGTCGAGCCACATCCCTGCGCGAGCCCGACGATGCGCTCGTAAAACGTGCGCGACAGGCGCAATGCGTAGTGTCCGCTCGGCGCAACCGATGTACCAAAACGCTCGCGATAACGCGGTGCGAACAGCGGGTCGGGCACCGAGCGGTATTTGTCGAGCCAGTATGCGCGCTGCCGTTCGAACTGCGGCGAATCGCGGAACGCGCGGTCCTGATCGATGAACTCGGTATAGGACGGCGCGGACATATCGGGCTCTTCGTTCGCTGCCAGCGCGCTGTAGAGCGAACCGAGCGAATCGACGAGCATCCCGATCGCCCAGCCGTCGACGATCAGGTGATGGAAATTCAGCGTGAAGTAAAAGCGCGTGTCGTTCAGCTTCAGCAGTTCGAAGCGAAAAAGCGGTTCGCCGTTGAGCGAAAACGGAATAGCCAGTTGCTGCTGTGCCCAATTGAGCGCTGCGGCGGCAGGGTCGTCGGTGGTAGAGAAATCGCGCAGCGGGACCTGCACGCTCAACGTCTTCGCGATCGCCTGGTGCGGCACACCCTCTTCGCCGTTGCCCGGCACTAGCACGATGCGCAACGCGTCGTGCTTCTTCACGAGCAGATTCACCGCACGCTCGAAGCGGACTGGATCGACCGGGCCGTTGATCTGTGTGTACCCGCCGATCTTGTAGATCGGCGCGTTTTCTCCATGCACGGACTGATCTAGCCAGATCTCTCGTTGCGCGGCAGTGAGCGGATGAATCTCGCCCAACAGGACTGTCTGGTTCAAAGCGGTATCTCCGTGACGCCACCAGGCCCGGGACTGAAGCAGTCGACCAGGCCGGATGGCAAAAACTCATCTCGTGGACAGCGTGTGACGCGCCGACGCTTCGTTATTCCGTCGACACGCTCACATGCGACTGGATCGCCAGCGCGGCAGGGTCGGCCCGATGCGCGCGCCTGTCGGATGCGTCCGGCGCGTGAGACTTCTCCGCCGCCAGCCGTTCGATCGCTTCGACCACGCCGCGCGCTTTCACGATCGTCTCGTCGAATTCCTCGACCGGGTCCGACAGCGCGGTGATCGCACCGCCCACGCCGAGTTGCGCGTGGCCTTTGTCGATGAGCACCGAGCGGATGACGATGTTGAAGTCGCAGGCACCCGAGAGTCCGAACCAGCCGAGTGCACCCGAGTAGATGCCACGCGGTCCTTCTTCGAGCCGGTCGATGATTTCCATCGTGCGTTTCTTCGGTGCGCCGGTCATCGAACCGCCCGGGAAAGCGGCCCGAATGCAATCGACCGTCGATACGCCAGGTTTCAACGTGCCGCGTATCGTCGACACCAGTTGATGCACGTGCGAATACGTTTCGACGTCGAACAGTTTCGGTACGTGCACCGAACCGATCGTGCAGACCTGGCCGAGATCGTTGCGCAACAGGTCGACGATCATCAGGTTTTCTGCGCGATCCTTTTCGCTCGCGCGCAGGTCTTCGATCAACGCAGCATCCTCGTCCGGTGTACGACCACGCGGTCGCGTGCCCTTGATCGGCTTCGCCTCCGCACAACCGTGACGATCGACACTCAGGAAGCGCTCCGGCGACGAACCGACCAGCGCGAAATCGCCGATGCTGAAGTACGCTGCATGCGGCGCGGGCGAGAGTTCGCGCATTGCACAGTAGAGATCGAACGGCGAGCGCTCGAACGGAAACGAAATCATGTTGGTCAGGCAGATTTCGTAGCTCTCACCATTGACGATTTCCGTCAACGCCTCGCGAATCTTCCCGATATAGGTGGGCCGGTCGTGCCGCAGATGCGCGTTACGCGCGATCCATGCCTCGACTTCCTGCAACGACAGTTTCTTTCTTGCCGGCGCCATCTCGCGCACATCGATCGAGCGCAGCGTGTCTGCCTGCGCCCGCAAGCCGCGCTCGACCGTGTCGAACCACGCAGCGGCCTGTTCGCGCTGCGCGTCGTCCTGCGTCAGGTACAGCAGATAGGTCTTGCGTTCGACATGATCGAGCGCGATGAGCCGGGTGGCGAAAATGAACGCGGCGTCGTTCGCGCTCGACTGATACGCCATCTCGCCGGTCGTTTCGCACTTCAGTTCGTAGCCGAACACGCCCGCGTAACCGAGATCGAAACCGAACGGCAAACCGGCCGGTGCCTCGATCCTGCGTGCCTCGAGGTTTGTCTTCAGCAGATCGAACAGGCTCGAGACGCGCAGCGTTTCGCTTCTGCCGTCGCGCTCGACGGTGGCCTGCTGCGTGCGCAGGTCGTAGGTGATGCTTTCACCTGAAGGACCGTATGCATCGCCCATGAACGAGAAGCGCGAAAAGCCCTCGATGATCACGCTGCTTTCAAGCAGGAACCTGCTGCTCGAACGGGAAAACACCTGCCGGAATGTCGCCAGTGCATCGGGACAACCCTCCAGTACCCGGCACTGGACCTGAAAAACGCTCATCGCCTGATCCTTTCCAAATTCCTGCCGCCGAAACGGACTGTCATCACGCTGCACGCTGATTTCTATGCACCATCGCAAGGTCGCGAAAATTGCGGAACAGATCCTTGCCCGCTTCGGTACATATCGACTCCGGATGAAACTGCACACCGTGCAACGGGCGTGTCCTGTGCCTGATGCCGTGGATCACGCCGTCGTCGTCCCACGCGGTCAGCTCGAACGGCGCCTTGACCTCTTTGACCACCAGCGAGTGGTACCGGACCACCGAAAGCGCCGCCGGCAATCCCTGAAACACACCGCGCCCGTCGTGCTGGATCACACTGACCCGGCCGTGCATCGGCTCGGGCGCATGCACGACTTCCATGTCGTGCAGATGAGCCATGCATTGCTGACCCAGACACACGCCGAGCAGCGGAACCCGGGTCTGGTGAATCGCCTTCGCGCTGATTCCGACATCGGCGGCGCAGGCTGGCGTACCCGGCCCAGGCGAGACAATGATGCAGTCGTAGCGGTCGAGATCGACGGCGTCGAAATCCGCAGTATTGAGGACCACGGTCGGCTCTTCTCCGCACACCTCGCCCATGTTCTGGAAGATGTTGTAGGTGAAGGAGTCGAAGTTATCGATGATGAGCGTCTTGCACATGGCTGAACGATTCGTGAAAACCTGTTTGTGGAAGTGAGAACGCTGCTGCGACCGGTGGCGCGTTGGTGCGTTAGTGCGTTGGTGCTTTAGCGCGCTTCGGCAACCGCATGCATCGCGGAGGACTTCGAACACTGTTCGAGCCGTTGCGCGACATAGCCGCCAAGCGCTGCTACACCCGCACGTATCTGCGGCGGCGTCATCGCGCTGAAAGCGAGCCGGATGCGGCGGTTCTGCGACGCATCGAGCGCGAAGAACGACATCGGCATTACGATCACGCCGTAACGCGTCGCACAGTCGGTGACCGCCTGCGCGTCGAATTCGAACGGCAGATCCATCGACAGAAAAAAGCCGCCTGCCGGTCGATTCCAGCCGATCGCGTCCGACAGCGGTGCGAACGTCGATTGCAGCGCATCGAGCATCGTGTCGCGGTTGGTGCGGTACCAGCCGGCCATCGGTTGAATCCAGTTGCGCAGGCTGCCCCCTTCGGCAAGCAGCAGACCGCCGACGATCGCCTGCGTGAGCGGGCTCGTATTCACCGTCACGTAGCTCTTGCGTTGCACGAGGTTCTCCCACAGCGCGTGACGCGCGGCGCGATCGCCGAACAGCGTGTCGGGCAGCACCGCTGCGCCGACCCGGAACGCGGGGCTCAAGGTCTTCGAGAAAGTGGACAGATAGATCACGCTGCCGGCTTCGTCGAGCGCCGCCATCGGCGGTACGGCAGCCCCGTCGTAACGAAAGAGGCCATACGCGTTGTCTTCGAGAACCACGATGCGATGCCGCGCGCAGACGGCCAGAATGGCGCGCCGTTGCGCTTCGTCCAGCACGCGACCAGTCGGATTGTCGAAGTCGGGAATCAGATACAGCGCCCGCGCGTGCCGGCCTTCGCGCTGCAATTGCGCCACCGACTGTTCGACGGCCTGCGCGACATCGCCCTCCGGCAGCCCGTGCAACGCAATGCGGTTGGCCGCCGCTACGCCGGTTGCGCCGATATAGGTGGGATTGCACACCAGCAGCACATCGGTCGGATCGGGACACAGCGCGGGCAGACACAGGGCCAGCGCTTCCTGACAACCGGCGGTGACGAGCAAACGATCCGCCTGAGCAGGTACGTCCTGGTCGATCCGCAGTTGCGCGGCGATCTGTTCCTCGATCATGCCCGCGGTCCGGCCGTACTGCAGCAGACGGGTTCGGACCGCGGCGGCGTCCGCGCTACGCAGCGCGTGCTGTTCGTAGCGGGTCAACGCGTCGAGCAAAGCGCCGGGATGAAGCCGGTCGAAGAACTGCTCAGTCGGCCGTCCCGCGGCCAGCGAGATCGCGGCCGGAAACCGGCTCGACACCTCGTTGAGGAAATTCATCACGTCGGGTTGTGCAGTGGCGGACATGGCGTTTCGATGCGACCTGAATAGAGAGGAGATGAGGCTGCCGGGCGCGGCCGTGGTGTGCCTGGTATCGTGGGCATCTTCGCGGGTATCTTTGCGGGTATCTAATACTTGCCGGACTGCTCGAGCTGGTCGAACAACTCCTGGACGTTGTCCTCCAGGAAACCTTCCTCACCATCGCGGCGGATCAGCTCGAAACTCATGCCGGTATTGGCACAACGCGACGAGAACGCCTGCGTCAGGCCACCGCCGCGGATCACGTTGGTATCGAAGGCAAGGCCGCGCTGCCCGAGCGTTTGAACCGCCTCGTCGACGTCGTCGACCTGCATCGCCACATGAGCGATCCCCACGCCGAAGTTCTCGACCAGTTGCGAGACCTGCGACTCCGGCTCCGTGCCCTGGCACAGCACGAAACGGATATCGTTCATCTCGAGTTCGGCAGCCACCATGCCGGTACGCGCACCCTTGATATGCCTGCGTTTCTTCAGTTCGAAACCGAGCACGTCGCGGAACAGGTGGATGGCCTCTTCCAGGTCGCGAACCGCAAGCGCAATGTGATCGACACGCTGGAAAGGAGCAGCGGTGGATCGAGGCAGGCTCATGACGTCGGCATCTGTCTCCATCCCTGTCTCTGTCTGGACGGCAACCAGCGATGGTGCCGACGTGACTCTAGTCATGAGAAGCGTCCCCACAAAATAATGCATTTCCTCATATGTAATGACGGGCCGCAGCCCATATCACACTTGCAGTCATCTCTATGTGACAGCCAAAAAACAGCTTCGTATTTCCGCACGACAATTCGCAAATCCGTATTCCCGTTACTCGGGAGCGACGAATAAAATACCGCCTTGCGATTTAATTACATTTGATTCGGTAAATTTTTTACAACGGCGCGCTGAGCCTTTATATAAAGGCTCAACTGAAAATCTCACACGGGCTGAAAACCGCGATTACGCATAACTCCGGCGACATGTCTTATTCCACGAGTCGAATAAAAATTCCACTAAAATAAGCAGCCGCCGCGCAGGTGGGCAATTGCACACCGAGCGATCAAACTTGTCAACTCGATAAAAATAAAGATTGTTTCAACACATATTCAATCAGCATTGTTATGCGAATGAAAGTAAATGACTTGAGTTTGAAAGAAACCATTAAATCGCATAAAACAATTCCCCACCTGTGGGTGAAATCGTTTTATTTTGTCGATAGCCATAAAGGCATCGATACTGTGCTTCGTCGCTCTCCGGACCTGCCTGCATGACAACCTTCGAAGAAACCGCGGGGCCCGCAAGGCGCCGCGCAGCATTCGGTTTTATCTTCGCCACCGCGCTGATGAACGCAGTCTCGTTCGGCATCGTCCTCCCCGTCCTGCCGAACCTGATCAAGGCGTTTGCCGGCGGCGACACTGCGGCCGCCACCGAATGGAGCACGTTGATCGGCGTGGTGTGGGGCGTCATGCAACTGATCTGCGGCCCGGCGCTCGGCGCACTCTCCGACCGCATCGGCCGACGGCCCGTGCTGCTGATCTCGCTGTTCGGCCTCGCCGCAGACTTTTTCATCATGGCGCTTGCACCCACCATGGTCTGGCTGATTGTCGGCCGCATACTGAATGGAATGACCGCTGCCAGCTTTTCGACTGCGAATGCCTACGTCGCGGACGTGACGCCGCCGGAGCAACGGGCACGCGCATTCGGCTGGATTGGTTCGGCCTTGAGTCTCGGGTTTCTCGGTGGTCCTGTGCTGGGCGGTCTGCTCGCCGGCATCGATCTGCGGCTGCCTTTCTATGTCGCGGGCGGCTTGACTGCGCTCAACTGGATCTATGGTTTTACCGTGCTGCCGGAGTCGCTCGCACCCGCACTGCGAGCAACGCACTTCGATCTGCGCAAGGCCAATCCATTCGGTGCGTTGTTGTTTCTCAAGGAGCGCGCGAACCTGCTCGCCCTGTCGCTGCTCTCGCTGACCTTTTCACTGGCGTGGATGGTCGGACCGGCGATCTTCGTTCTCTACAGCGGCTATCGTTACGGCTGGAGTCCCGTCACGATCGGCCTCGTGATGATGGTGAGCGGCGGGCTCAGTTCGGCGGTGCAGATGGTGCTTGTCGGGCCTGTCGTGGCGAGAGTCGGCGAACGCGGTGCCATCCTGATCGGTGCAGCCACGGGCGCTATCGGTTACGCGTGCTTCGGGCTTGCGACGACGGGAACCGGTTATCTGATCGCAATCCCGGTCTATGCGTTGATGAACCTGTTCATGCCCGCGCTCCAGGGGCTGGCGACACGTCGCCTCTCGCCAGCCGAGCAAGGGCAGCTTCAAGGCGCCATTCAGGGAATGCAGGGACTCGCGTCGATCTTCGGGCCGCTTCTGTTCGGGCTCAGCTTCGCGTGGTCGATTCGCCCTGGTGCGATATTGCCTGCGCCAGGACTTGCGTTCTTTATCGCGTCGGCGTTGATGGCGGTGGTACTGGTGTGTGCGTGGCGGATTACGAAGTCTGATGCTGAGGTTGCTGCCTGAAGCACCTGACGCCTCTACCTGCCTGTCCGGCGGCAGATGCGACACGTTGACGGCCTAGTCCCGCTTCATCACATCGGCGAGCGCTGCTCTCACCTGGTCGATCAACGCAGGCCATCCGCCTGGTCCCTGCCGGAACAGATACATATCCTTGGGATACCAGGCCGACTGATTGCCGCTCCTGTGCCAACGCCAGTCCGTGCCCACACCCGGCAGCATCAACCAGCACGCGACACCTAACGCGCCCGCAACGTGCGCGACCGCGGTATCGACACAGATCACGAGATTGAGCTGCGCGACGATTGCGGCGGTGTCGCCGAAATCGCGAATCTCTCTGCCAAGACGGAGAACTGGTTGCTGTGCATCGGCGCCGTCCGTCTCTGTCTCTGCCTCCGCCTTGCCGACCTGCAAGCTGACAAAGCGGACTCCCTCGACCGACCATAGCGGCAGCAGATCGGAGAAGTGACGCAGCGATCGTTCGGCATCGTTGTCGTGGTCAGGATTGCCCTTCCACACGAGGCCTACGCGCACCCCATCGGCAGGCAGACGTTCGCGCCATGTTTCGAGCCGCTTCGCGAATACACCGACGTAGGGAATCTTCGCGGGAATCGTCTCGAGTGTCGTATCGAATCGACAAGCAAGGCTCATGATCGAATCCCAGTAGTCGTGCATACGCAGCGTCGCAGGGTCTGTCACGAACTCATCGATACCCGCGATGGTCCGCAGTAGTGGCGCGATTTCCGGCTTGCACAACATCGACAGTGTCTTGACACCGCGTGCCTTCAAAAGCGGCGCATAACGCGCGAACTGGATCGTGTCGCCGTAACCCTGTTCCGGCAGCAGCAACAGGCTCTTGCCGGTCAGGTCCTCGCCGCTCCATTGCGGAAACGGCAAGGTGCCATGCTCGGCGAAGACCTGCGCGCGTGCCTCGTAACACGTCCAGCCTTCGGCGTAGCGTCCGGAGGACAGCAACAGCAGCCCGAGATCGAAGCGCGCTTCAGCGAAATCGGGGCGAAGTGCAAGCGCCCGGCGATACTCGGTTTCGGCCGTATCGTACTCGCGCAGATCTTCGAGCACACCGGCCAGATTGCTGCGAATTTCCGCCGAAGCGGGCATCTGTGCGAGCGCGCGTTCGTAATGCAGCTTCGCTTCACTGCGGCGGCCCGATTGCCGCAACAGGTTGGCCAGATTGTTGTGGGCAATGCCGTTGCGCTCGTCGTGTTCGAGCGCGCGTCGGCAGAGCGCTTCCGCCTGCTTCACGTCGCCCTGGTGGTAAGCGGCGAGCGCCGCCTGCACCAGTGCGTTGTCGGCATTGCCTGTGGCTGCGAGTGTCCTGGGTTTCATTCGATATTTCGCAATCGATCGCCACGCCTGTGAGCAGGCGTGGCTCTGTCACGCGTTGTCCGGTCCGCTGTGAGTCAACGACTTCGTCAGTTCACCGGCCTTCAACGAACTCATCAAGGACATCAACGTAGTCAGTGCGTTGCCGTCGTTGCCGCCGCCCAGTTGAATTTGCGGTACGAGCGGCACCTTTGATGTTTCAAGCGCTTCGGCAAGCCGCAGCATCACGGTCTGCATCAGCTGCTTGTCCGCGCCCTCGCCTTCGAGTGCTTCGGACTTCGCCTTGATCGCTGCCGCCTCGGCCTCGCCGACCGCCTTCACCGCGGAAGCACGCCCTGAACCTTCCATCTCCTGACGGAATTTTTCGGCTTGCGCAAGCGCCTCGATTTCCTGGCGACGCTTTTCAGCCGCTTTAACGCTAGCCGCGCCCTGGTTCTCCTTGATCGAAATATCGACCAGCGATCCAGTCAGTTCCTTCTGTTTGGCCGCACGCTGCTCGGCTTCGTTGAGCTCGCGTTGCTTGTCGGCGGCGATCTGCTTTTGCGCAAACGTCTCGACCTGTTCGCGCGCAATCTGCCGATCGCGCAACTGCGCCATGATGTTTTCGATCTGCGTGTCGCCCACCTGCGGCTTCGGCGTGCCGATCAGCACTTCTTCGAACTCCAGCGAATAGGCCTGGAAGCGCTCGCGCATATCGTGCGATGCGTTGCCTTGCAACTCGCTGCGCGACTGGATCAGCTCGATGAAGGTCCGCGTTTGCGACACGTTCTTGAAATACGACGACACCATCGGGTCGAGCGTCTGCTCGACGAGTTGCTCGACGTTGCCGAAGCGTTGTACGACCATCGGCGCCTTGCGGTAGTCGATATGGACCACAACCGACAGCGGCAATTGCGGCTCGAACGCATCCTTCGTGATCAGCGTGATCTCGCGCAGATTCGAATCGAAGCTCGATCCGCTTTCGCCCGCTTTCCACATCAACACGAAGTTCGTGGTCGGGACCAGTTCGATCTTGCCGGCGTAGGTATTGAACGCATACTTGCCCGGCATCAGCGGATCGCGCCACACACCGCGGCAGCCGCTTTCGACGAGTTCGCCGTGGCTGTATTCGGTGCCCGACAGGTCTTCGCCGCGGCGCCCTGTGTACGAGACGACCACACCCACAAAGCCGACCGGGATCACCGTCTTCTTGATGAACTCGACAGTCGCAAAGAGACGGTTGATGTAATACGTGCCCTCGACCAGGCTGCGCTCCTGACGCCCACGCCGGCCACCGGCCGCGAGAAATTTCTCGGGCTCCTGAAACGCGTTGTGCACGTCGCCGACATCGGGTGCGAGCAGTTCGTCTTTCTGCAGACCGGGGCCGTCCTGCACCGTAACGATGGCAAGCTGGTCGGAGTCGTGCGCGCCGGCCATTTCCTTGATGACCACCGGCTTGAATGCAGCGCGCTCATCGAGCAGATCGCGCATCTTGCCGTAATAGCCCTTCTCCTGCGCATCGAGCGACAGCGAATACGTCGCTTCTTCGGTCATCACGACGAACAGCGCGGGATTGAGAATGTGCGTACCTTCGCGCAGCACTTTACGTTGCGGACCTTTCTGGCCACCGTGTTCGAGGAACCCGCGGACATCGCGGAAGTCGTCGACGGTTCCATTGCTCGCAAGCGTCTGGCTCGCGGGCAAATCGACACCGTCGCGCGCGAAGACATAACCGATCTTGCCCTGCGTAACCGATACCATCGGACGGATATGCACGCGATACTGAAACGGTGCAAAGAAATGGAACCCGCCGCGTCGCAGATCGGGCTGAAAGCCTGCTTCCCCATGCAGCGCCAGCAGACCGATCTTTACCGAACCGCTTGAACTCCATAGTTTTTCGATGACAGCGATGCTGTCGTTGGGCACGTAGCGGACAATGCCCGCCGCCCGAAAAATCATCCCCAGGACTACCAGCACCAGAACGACGACAAGTGCGCTCCAGAGCCATACTGCATGCGGAAACTCGATCATTTTTATCGCCTTTAAGTTCTAGTTATCGCATGCGCATTTTACTCCTTTGAATTTTCGCAGCGTAGGTCGGCGATTGAATCTGGAAGGGTGCTTCTACAATGTGTTTTAGTCTTGCGAAAACGACGGCATGGTGTAGTCGTTGCAAGCGGATGGCGGTTAGTGTCGGAATCGTGACGTCCGTTAGTAACGCACATCAATTACAACCGAGTCTGTGTAAGTCCCGACCGGAGGAGTGTCTTGATCCGCGTAGATGGCCGCACGAAATGGAAACTGCTGTGCTGATAAGCCATCTGCCGCGCTCACGCTGTTGACACGATTTGTGTCTCGCCCCCAGACCGTGGCGCCACCGCCGCTGAAGATGTCATATTGCAGGCGACCGCCGCCACTACTCGCCATCTGTCGTCGGCCATTTGCAGCGGGGAAACTGCCACTGCCTATACCCACGGTATAGGTAAGGCCCTTCGTGCACGTCACACCGATGCCACCTGTCACCGGAGAAAAACTGGCAGGGTCCTGTGCGGCTCCGAAGCTTATGTCTCGCGCGGCGATCGCGCAGTCGTTGGTTACGACTAGTGTCAACGCGATGGTAGATGTTCCGGATCCTTCCTCTGGAGACGAACAAGGCACACGACCTATCAAACTCAATACCGAATGCGATCTGCAATAATTCCAGTCCCAATTGAGGATGATTGTGTCGGTGTAGGTGCCAGCTGTGACATTTGCTCCCGGCACGGTTCGAAAAAATAACGGAAGTGACCGAGATGACCCGCCGAAAATATTATTGAGGGCGCTACGCAATCGTCCGGATGCCCAGTTGACTCTCCCGCGATTGATCGGAATTGCTGCATCCGCATCGGCATAAATTTGGTACGGTATGGTGTCACCCGCCGAGTTCTTGAGACTTCCACTATTCTCAGATGACGAGGTCATATTGATCGCAGTTTCGGTGGTCTGATCGACAATCGCACCGCGACAGCTTAAACCGCTATTCGTCGTCGAGCTGGACTGCAGCACAGTTCTTACTGCAAAGGACGCCACCTGTCCGAACGAAGCACTGATGGGGGTTCTACTAACAGAACACTGAGCCTGCGCATCAAGCGACCCAAAGCAGAAAAACAGGCCTGCAGTTCCAGCAATGACGCAGCACTTCAAGCGTCGACTAAACGTATTCATCTCCCCCTCCCTCATTCGCTGCAAACCAGCGGACCCACGCGGCTCATCTCAGCAGCATCCCTATCGAGCGGAAACGCCGCGCGGCATTCGCGACCATCCGCCGTCGTGATGCGCAGATGATTCAACGCCGACAGGTTGGCAAAATAAGTCTCGCCATTCCACCCGACTACCGAGGTCTGGTTGCTCTCTTCATGCACGACACGTGCCCCCACCTTCAATGGCTTGCCCGTACCGTCAACCAGCATGATTCGCGCGGAAACGATCTTCTCAACCGGAAACGTGACAAGCGCGCCGCTACGGTTACGCACCGCGACACGTCGTTCGACGACAGGCACCTGCATATTGCCCGGCAAGCCGAGTGGATCGATCTCATACTTCGCCGCGTAGAAAGACGGCGCCCACGGCACCAGCAGATGCCCCGAGCGATCGGTCGTGCCGACGAGCTGATTCTCGTAACGCACGGGGATGTCTCTCTGGCCCTGCGTACTGACGAGCACGAATGCGTCGTCGACCCGGTTCGCCGGGAACACCCTGCCGTCCATCATGACAACCGAACCCTGTACCTCGGCCCAGCGCGTATACGACTGGCCTGCACGGCTACCGTACACGCCGCCTTGCGCCTGAAAGTAGCGATTGCGCCACGTCGCGTCTGCCTGCTGATAGTGGGAACCGCCTCCCGCGTAGGCGAGATTCCAGCCGAAGCCGCCGTCACTCGGTACGTTGCGGCTGTATTGCACACGCTCGCTCCATCTGCGGTTCTCATCGCGTGCTAGGCCAGCGGTAACCGTACCTCTATTGCCAAGTGGCAAGATCAATTGCGCCTGCGCGGCGATCCCCTGATTGCCGATCGTCCGGTTCACCGACGCGTACAACGTCGCCCAACCGAGAATCGGTCGCGAGTGCGACAGATTCACGATCCGGGTACGCGAGCCATGGGCACCACGCACATCGAAGTAGCCGGCGCCGAGCGTGCCGCCAATTGCACCGAGATTCAGTGCGCCGGTCGCCTGGGTGCTCTGGCGCACGAGCCCGTATGTCACGTTCGACGGTAGATCGTAGACCGACAGATCGCCGTAGCCCGCTGTGCGCAGGACGCGTTGCAGCGCTACGCTGAAGTGCTGCGACGAGTAGCTGTAGCCGAGCGCGTACTGCTGGCCCGACGAACCGCCAAGGCGGCTTTGCGACGCAGCGACGTTGAATACGCCAAACAAGCCGACACCGAGATCGAAGCCGAGCCCGCCAAGCGCAAATCGCTCGCCGCCTTCCGCATGTCCATCCACGGTCAGATAGTCGGTCAGACCGTAGCGTGCCGTCCCCGACGCGGCGAATTTGCCGTACGAGAACGCCTGCATGCCGTAACCGCGACGTACCGCGCCGACGGCCAGCGAGTAGTCCGACAGCCCCTTCTGCAACAGCGTATTGGCCACGTAAAACTGCACCGTCGTGGCGACCTGGCGGCCGAGCGCATCGGTCGTGACGACACTCGCTTCGCCGGCGCCGTTGATGAACGGTACGTCGTTCAGCGTGAATGGCCCGGGATTGACCTGGCCCGAGGTCGTCTTGCTACCGTTGATGAACAGGTCAACGGCAGTCGGTACAGCCGCTTGTCCGGAGAACTGCGGCAGCGGATACGTGACGATATCGGGGCGCACTGTGAAGTCGCGTTCCACCGACACACCACCTAGCCGGACCGCGCTGCTCCACGACAGCGCGCCGGTAATCAGGTCGCCCGCCGTATAAGAGAGCATGCGGTCCTGATCCGAGTAGCGCCAGAAGGTGTCGTAGCGCAGATATCGATGGCTCGTCGAACCGCCAGCAGCGCCGGCATCGCGTCGGTAGACACCGTTGTTGACGACCGTTCCCCAGCGGTCGAACAGCCGCTGCTCGACCCATGCAGAGGCGGAGCTCGGGCCGAGTGTCGGCGCTGCGGCATAGACGTCGTAGTTGAACAGCATGCCAAAGCTGACCGCGGCGGGCGTTCGATCGTACAGCCTGCCCTGGCCGACCGACTGTTGCGGCAACCAGTCTGGCGGTACGGTCAGCTTCAAACGCTGCCCGATGCTGTCGTACTCCATCTGGACACTGCCCAGGCGACTCAGATCGACCAGTTCGTCCGGCGCTGAACCCGTGCGAACCGACACCGCCGCGAGATCGCGCGAGTACGCCTCGTAAACACCCTCCCGATAACGCACCGGTATCACGTGCCCGGTCGGCAATTCATTGACGACGAGCTCCAGGTAGAGTGTGCCGCTCTTTATCGGGTTGTTCGCAGACAGAGGCGCTTCTTCGTGGCGACCTGCAGGCATCGTCGATTCGGCCGCATGTGCGCTACCCGCTGCGGCAAACAGCATTTTCATCGACCATATCGCCGCACACCGGGGTAGCTTCCATCGGGCTTGCTGGTCGTCGTATCGCATCTGGATAGCTCCCGTCGCCATGTCGTCGGTTGTGTAGTGAGGCTTATTGGTTTGTACTGGCGGGAGCCGACTCGATTTCGACGTCAGTCTTGCCGTTGACCGTCGCAATCAACTTTGGCTTCGTCTCAAGCTTGACGGTATCGGGTAGCGCCCAACGCATCTGCGCACCGGGCAGCACATAGCCAAGCAAGCCATCCGCGAATTCGGCACGTGAGCCGTTTGCATCGAAAGCCACCTGCGTTATTCGCGCGTGCACCGGGCCGTGGTTCGACAGCACCAGCCAGCGCTTGCCGCCTTCACTCGCAGCATGCCAGTGCAGTATCGGCCGCCCCGCCGTGGCAGGATCGCGGCGCTTGCTGGAATCTTCCTTGCGCCATAAGCCGTCGCCGTAGACGAAGAGCGGTATCGAGTAGTGCATCTGGAACTTCACGCCAAGCGACACCACGTTGGATGGCGAGGACACGTCCTCATCCGGCTGAGGAATTTCGTCGATGAGCACGCGATAGGCTTCCTCGGTACCGGGTGCGACGTCGGCAACACGGGTCAAACGAATCAGTTGACGCTTGCCCGGCGGTACCGTTGCCATCGGCGGACTGCCGGCAACGCGATCCTGGTCCTCGTCATAGACATCCTTGAAGTCTGCTTCGCGCCAGCCGAGCACCCGTACCTGCAGCGTGACCGGTTTGTTGTCGCGGTTTTCCAGCCATAGCGCGGCTGCGCGTTGATCGCTTTCGATAACGGGATCGATCGGCCAGATCATGACGGACGTCGCCGCACACACGTGCAGGCTGGTGAAAGATGCGATTGCGGTTGCGAGCGCTAGCCACGCGCTGCGCCTCGCACGCGTGCGGCACAACGAAACGCTTATCGTTATAGGTGAAATCATGCTGGATTCCCGATCGTTTTAGTAACTCAAAGTGATTTGCAGGGTGTCCGTATAGGTACCTGCAGGCACGGCGCCACCAGGCAGCGTCACCGCACCGAATACCTGCTTGAACTCTACTGGCTGCCCTATCCCGATCGCCTGCGTGCGAGCGGCGTCGGCAAAAATCTGGTACGCGATTCGTGCGCTGCCGTTCGCCAGATTGCGTTGCGTGTTGCGCGCATCCGGATTGGCTCCGCCGTCGATCCGCATCGTGAATGTCGCGCGCCCCGTACAAACGAACGCGATTCCACGAGAGTCGAATGTGCTTGTTGCCAGCTCCCTTGAGACTGCGGGATGGACGCCGAAGTTGAGCGTGCCGAGCTCGAAGTTATTACGCGGACCGCCACCCGCCACCCTGCAACCCGGGACGATCTCGGCGCTCACCGTCAAGTTATGGGTTGTCTGTGCGTGACCCGAGGCAGGCAGCACAGCGATGCCCAGCAGAAAAGCCGCACGTCGAATGATTTTCATGAGGATCACGAGCAAAGGCTCGTCCTGCGGCTCGCAAGCCAGCCGCAGGACGGAACCGGTTAAAAGCGGCTTGTGCTTACCAGCCGAGCGTGACGCCCAGCACGTCGATATAGGTGCCCGCGGCAAGAGCCGAGGAACTCGTTTTGCTCGCCACACCGAACACGGGTATCGGGAATGCGTTGCCCGGTGTCGGAACCCTGACGGCCTGTACCCCGCCTACCGGGTACGGCAGTGAATTCAGGTTGTCCGCATACACCTCATAGGGGACAAAGCTCGTGCCGTTCGTGAGTGCGCGCGACCCGTTGCCGATGCCCGTTCCCGCGCCGCCGTTCTGCCCCGCATCGACCGTTACGTTCACGGACGTAATATCCGGCGAGCAGGTCACCTGAGTGGAATTCGGCCCTCTACCCGTCGCGGCATTCAGCGAGCCGGTGAAACCACTCGGCTGCGTACCGAAATCGAGCGTGCCCCAGTTGGCCTCACCGACCGAACCGCGGCCCGAGTCGATCGCGCATCCTCTCTCCAGCACCAGCGTCGAATTGATTCTGCCCGTGAGGGGATTGGGATTGATCTGCGCGTGCACACCTGCGCAGAGCGACGCGCAGGCGAAAGCCGCCCACACTTTCCTGTGAGTTTTCATGGCTACTTCCTTCTTGAGTATTAAAAGAAACGACCTGCCGTACTTACCTGCCTCACCAGTCGAGCGTGATGCCGAGTAAATCCTGATAGTCCCCCGCGGGTATCGCCTCGTCGCGGCTGTTGACGACGCCGTACAGCGGCAACGTCACGCCGCGACCACGCCTGTCGATGACGAATGCCTGCGGCAGAAGCGGTACGTACGGCTCGCTGCGCGCCGCATCGCGGTAGACGTTGTAGGGAATCTGACCGACCGCGTGGCCGAGCGCGTCGCGCCTGACGAGATAGCGGGTCGACTGGTTGCCATTGCGACCGCTGTCGACCGATACCCTGAAACCACTGACTTCCGGACTACAGATGATCTGCACGGTATCGTTAGATGTCGCCCTGCTATCAGCCGTCAGATAGTCGGACCAGAGTGGCCCTTGTGCACCAAAGTCGAGCCGGCCGAAATTCGCGCTGCCGACCACGCCTGCGATTGCGCAACCACGGTCGACCTGAAGACTCACCTGCATCGCACCCGCCATCTGGCCCGACGGCATGGCAGTGAAAGGCCACGCGATCGCCACTCCCCCAATCATCTGCATCACTCGTTTGCGCATGCCATTTCCTGTTGTTTAAGTTGATCGATCGTCGGATAGCAGCGCCACACGGTGTTCGATGAGCCCGCAACCATCGGCAGTTCGGGCACATGTCCGTGCGATTTTTTGGAAACCTTATTGAGGTATAAGTAAACGAATTGCAGGCGATGTGAAGAAATGTCACTTACGCGGATTTATTTTTGAATCGTCGCGATGCGGGGAGTCGCCCATGCTCTGGAAGCTGGGCAAACTTTGGATGAGAGGGATGAGATAAAGGCAAGCGGTAGCACGCTTACCGGGCCGCTCGTGAGTATCACGAGCGGCCCGGCTGGAACCGGGGATCAGCTAGAAGCGGAACAACGCAGCGGGTGTGTCGACCAACACTTGTCGCCGCTCTTCGGCATCGGGTAGCAACTGTTCCATGTACGCATACGCTACGTCGTAATTAATCGACGACTCATAACCGACGTGTGGCCAGTCGCTGCCCCACAGCAACCGACGCGGCCCGAAGGCTTCGCGCAGCGGTTGTATCAGTTGCAATCCGGTTGCCTGCCAGCGCCCGGGCGTGTCGTTGCGATACGCGCCAGAAATCTTGACCCACACGCGCCCGCTACCCGCCGTCGTGAGCAGATAGCGGAAGCCGGGGTCGGCGGCACCGAGCTTTGGATCGGGACGCCCGAAATGGTCAATCGATATGTCGATACCTTCAGCGAGCAACGACGGCAATAACGCCGGTAGCCGCCGTGCCTCCGCATGCAGCTCGATCTGCCAGCCCTCTTCGCGCAACCGCGGAAACAACGTGCGCCATGCCTGCGTCGAGAAATCCGGATCGGGGTGATCGATCAGGTTCAGACGAATCCCGCGCGCGCCCGCTCGCGACCATTCGGCGATCCGCTCGACATCGGTGGCGGGATCGAGCACGACGATGCCGCGCAGGCGCTGCGGATACTGCTTGAGCGCGGCCAGCAGATAGGTGTTATCAGTGCCGAGAAAGCTGGGTTGAATGAGCACGCCGTTCGACATCCGGTGTGCATCGAGCAATGCGAGGTAGCGCTCGAGCGGCGCATCGTAGCTGATCGAATAACGGTGGCCCGCAACCAGTGGCAGATTCTTCAGGAACACATGAGCGTGCGTATCGATACCCGTGATGCGGCGCGCCTCGCCGCCCGTCGTCGATGCACATCCCGCCAGTATTTGCGACGCAGCCAGACCGGCCAGCGCGCCGTTGAACGACCGCCTTGAAACCATCGTTGTCTCCGTTTTTTATGAGGCGGCGTAGTTCACCACACCGCCGGCACGCATGATTCGCGTCTTCCTGGTGCCCCGTTACTCGCCCTTGTCCGCATAAAGCGCGTCGAGCCGGTCGAACGCAGGCTTGTCGACCAGCCGTTGACGTTCGCCAAACGGCGCAACCAGTGCGGGATCTTCGTTCAGTTGTCCGTTGTCGCGCAGCGTCGTCAGCGCGTTCTGCATGCCTTTCACCGCGCCCTGCAATGCGGCGTTTGCATACAGCACCACGCCATAACCCAGCTGCTGCAACACATCGCGAGACAGCGTCGGAGTCTTTCCGCCAATCACGATGTTGATCAGTTGCGGCGTATCGAATAACCCCGGCAAACGTTCGATGTCGGCCAGCGTTTCCGTCGCTTCGATAAAGAGAATGTCGGCGCCGGCCTCGACGAAACGATGCGCGCGTTCGATCGCGGCCTCGATGCCGTGCACCGCGGCTGCATCGGTACGCGCGACGATCTGCAGATTCTCATCGGTGCGTGCATCGACCGCCGCGCGAATCTTGCCGAGCATTTCTCCCGTCGAGACCACCTCTTTCCCTGAGAAATGTCCGCATTTCTTCGGCATCACCTGGTCTTCGAACTGGATCGCATCGGCACCGGATCGTTCGAGCGTACGCACCGTATGTCGTACGTTCAATGCGTTGCCGAACCCCGTATCGGCATCGACGATGATCGGCAGCGACACCGCATCGCGCACCCACGCAGTGTGCTCGGCGATCTCGCGCAAGCCCACAAAGCCCAGGTCGGGCAGACCGAGCGACATGTTGGTCACGCCGGCGCCGGTCAGATAAATGGCCTCGAAACCGAGATCGGCGATGATCCGCGCACTCAGCGCGTTGAACGCACCCGCGACGAGCAGTGCCTCGCGGGCAGCAACCTTGCGGCGAAACGCCGCGCGACGGACAGCGGTGGTATCGGACATATCAGTGACTCATCGGTTGACACGGGAAAGGGGAAGCCGCTCCGGCAGGAAGCGCGGATACAGCCTGGCGGTACGTCAGCGTACGCGAAGGCTCGTGAATCGTCTCCAGTGCGGGTTGGTGTCGGCCTGGTATCGGGTTGCGCATGGATCAGACCGAGCGCTGTGTGCCGATATTATGAACGAACAGGATAAACATCTACTATGGTTAAGATACTTATTCATATGGGGAAGTTATGGAAGTTTGCCCATCGGGAAACGCCCGGGGCGAACGAGCGAGATGTTTCGTCTACACTGATCGCGCCTAAAAACGCTGTCTTTACCCACTGCAACCCGATCAACCCATGCAAAGCGGCATCCATTTCGATCTGAAGGCGCTCGAGGTCTTCGTGGTGGTCGTCGAATCCGGCGGCATGACCGCGGCCGGGCAGCGACTCGGTATCACGCAGTCGTCCGTTTCCCAAACGCTGTCGAACCTCGAGCAGGCACTCAACCTGCAACTGCTCGACCGCTCGCAGCGCCCGCCGATGCTCACGCCAGGCGGACGCCAGTTTTATAACCGTGCACGCACGTTGCTCGGCGAAGCGAGAGATCTGAGCCAGGAGTTCTGCAAGCCGCGCGGCGAACCGATCAAGCACATTCGTATTGCGCTTGTCGATTCGCTGGCAACCAGTATCGGTGCCGGGCTACTCGCGGCGATCCGGGCGCGCACGACGAACTGGTCGATGGTGACCGGGCAGTCGCACCAGCACGCCGACGCGTTGCTGTCGCGACGCGTCGATATCATCGTGTCCGACGATCCGGTCGAGAAAAGCCCATTGCTGTACCGCCAGCGCATTCTGCGCGAGCCGTTCGTCCTGGTGCTGCCGAGCAACTTCAAGGGATCGGTCCATTCGCTGCGCAACCTGCTCGTGGGCGGCGATTTCATTCGCTACAGCAACACGACCGTGATCGGCCGCAGTATCGAAACGCAACTGGAGAAATGGGGCATTCAGCCGCCATTGCGTCTGCAACTCGACAACACGTTTGCGATCATGTCGCTGATCATGGCGAATGCCGGCTGGACCATCACGACGCCGCTGTGTCTGCTGCAATCGGGGTTGACCGAGGACAAGAAATTTTCGCAGGCGTTTCGCCTGTTCCCGATTCCGGGCGAGGAATTCTTCCGGGAACTGACGATGGTCGCGCGCGTCGACGACCTGGGGCTCTTGCCGCAGCAACTGGCTGAAGACAGCATGCAGTTGCTCAAAACCAGTTTCCTGCCGATCATCGAAGCGAATGTGCCGTGGCTGTTGCCGTCGATCGTGCTGGGCTGACGTCGACGCCATACGCCTGCCTGATTTCCGAACGCGAGCCGATCTCAGGTATTCGCAGATTGGATAACGCTTATGTTGCGTCAACCGTTCAGGCCTCGATACTCCGTTCTCCTTGCGCCTGGCCTCGTCGGTCTGGAAGCACTTGGCCTCATGGCCGCGCGGAACGATGTCATGAGAGGTTGGACAGTAACGTTTCTCTTTCTGGTCGCAACAGACCTTATAGTCCTCACGTTGTGCTGCTGGAGGGCGCAGCGCGCAGTCTCTCTCCAGCGGCACTGGGTGCTGCTCGCGATCAGCGTCCTGATGGGCGCGATAGCACTCGTGCTGCGCGGCTGGATTTACCTTAGTAGTCTCTCAGCAGGTCAGCCAACCCCATTGCAGGTTGACTACACCGACTTTCTGATGATTCTGGACTATGTGCCAACTGTCATTCTCCTGTCGCATCCAAGCGGCAAGCCGTATTTGCGTTCCTTCCTCTGGATAGACTCCATTCAGGCCGTTATCATCGCCTACCTCGTATTCGTGACGCTATTCGACGTCGTCCCATTTACGTATATGGCGCGTCACCCTGTCTCTGGCGACGCGTTGATCGATTTCTACAATAACGTCGACGTCGCCATGTGCGCGATACTCGTGTTGCGGCTGTTCGCCGCGACCACCGAGGACGAAAGGCGATTTTATCGCCTGTTCTGCTGGTACATGTTTGTCGACACAGTGCTGATCGCGTTGCACAACAGGATGGCTGGCCAGCTGCCCTACGCCTCGTACTACGAGTTGCTGGGCGTGGTGCCCAATCTGTTTTTTTGCATCCTTGTCTGGCATTTGCCACGCGAGAGAGCCGACACCGCAAAAGCGCAATTCCCGAATAATTTCGCTGACTTTCTGAATATTGCGAGCCCAGTGATCTTTACCACCGCACTGCTGCTTATGAGCATCCAGATTGCGCGACACTACTTCGACTTCGGCGCAGGTGTGCTGGTTGCGGTCTTCGTATTGTATGGACTCCGGGCCACGGTTCTTCAGCGAAACTACGAGACGGCTCAGAGGGACTTACAGCAAGCGCGCGACAGACTCGAGGCGCTCTCGCTGACCGATGCGTTGACCGGGTTGGCAAACCGCCGTGCCTTTGACCGGACGCTCGAAACAGAGTGGCTTCGTGCGGTGCGTGCGAACCGTGCGTTGTCGCTGTTAATGATCGACATCGACCATTTCAAGGCTTTGAACGATCGCTATGGGCATCAAGCGGGCGATCGTTGTCTCGCGGAGTTTGCTCAGGCATTGCGCGCAGCGCTTCCACGCCGCACCGATCTGCTCGCACGCTATGGAGGCGAGGAATTTGCCGCGATTCTTCCCGATACAGATCGCCTTGGCGCAAACATCGTGGCGCGCAGCATGCAGGAATCTGTCAACCAGTTGCGAATCGAGAATCGGACGTCAACGGGACGCTACGCCTCCATCAGCATTGGAATCGCAACATTTGATTCACCGCAAGGCGATACTGCCGGGTACCTGCTGCAAGCAGCGGATCGTGCGCTCTATGCGGCAAAAGAGAAGGGACGAAATCGGATCGAAGCATATGTAGAGGATGACGTCTTCGATACAGGACTATCTTAGCCGGGTCGTTCGCCTCAAAGGCACCCCAAGGCCGATCTCAGGTCTCTGCAGATCCGACTTCGAGAATCTTCGAGAACATCGCGTTGCCTTTGGGCGTGATGCTGACGATACGCGATCGCGGAGAGCGCAAGACCCAGCCTTCATTGACATAAAGATCGAGCATCGCTGCACCAAGCGCCCCGCCCAGATGCGGACTGCGTTGGGTAAGATCGGCACAAGGCCGGGCAAACACGCGACGCTCCCCACGCGCCGACTCCAGATCGATGCCGAACGCCCGCAACTGCTGCTCACCCGAGCGCGTGACAACGATCTCCGGCCCTTTGCGCCTTAACCAACGCGCTTTCAACATCGATGTAAGCAGGTTCACAGCCATCTCGCCTGCCAGATGGTCGTAGCAGGTCCGGGCATGCATGAACGCTTCGGGCATCGCGCGGGGCGGTGGCGAACAATGCGGCATGTGCGGCGCGATATCCATACTGAGCGCGGCCATGCTCTCGATCATGCAGGCCACTTCTGCATTCGCGATGCGGAAATAACGATGTCGGCCCTGCGCCTCGGTTGCGAGCAACCCGCCTCCAACCAGTTTGGTCAGGTGAGCACTGGCCGATTGCGCCGAAATATTGGCTGCGTACGCTAACTCACCCGCGGGGCGTGTCGATCCGTCGATCAACGCCCACATGATCCTGGTACGCGCCGTGTCAGCCAGCAGGCCAGCTATACGGGGAATGTCTGGCGTATCGTCCATATTTCATCCTCCGATGAAACGTCCGGTGAACTCCGCCCCGATACTATCATCGCGATTGATCAGTGATTGCCCCAAACGGAGAACAACATGGAAATCCCCAGCATCCATCAAGCCCTGCAGATTTACTTCGACGTCATGTACGAGTGCGATCTGGAAAAATTCGATCAGATTTTCCATCCGACCAGTTCACTGTTCGGAATGCAAGACGGCAAATTCAGCCTGCGCCCGTTCGCCCAGTATCGTGCGGAAATCGCAGTGCGCAAGCCGCCTAAGAGCGTGTCGCAGCCTCGTATCGATTCCGTCCTGCAGATCAGTGTGTTGTCGCCGGAGATGGCGTTCGCACAGGTGCGTGTGCGGATCTTCGAGAAGATCTTTATCGATAACCTCAACCTGCTGAAGTTCGATGGGAAGTGGATGATCGTGGCAAAGATCTTTCACCACGCCGAGACAGTCGCGATGTAGAACTCACAGCAAGACGACACCGGGCCGCAACTTCTCATAGCGCAACTGCCGCAGGTCCGCGATGTTGACGCCGGAAGCGGCCACCATCAGGATCTCGTCGGCGAGCGCGGCAAAATCCGCGCGAAAATGCACCGAGCTTTTCAGCACGAGGATGCGGTAATCAGCAGGATTCGCGCCGACGTGGCGGAACATCGCCTGATCGGCGGCCTGCTGTTTACGGCTCGACACCACGATATCGATACCTTGCGGGCCGCCGCAACGCACACGCACCATTGGCCCGAGGTCCATCTGGCAGCCCAGATAGAACGGCCCGGTGCCGATAAAACGACCGTTGCCGAGCCCTAGCACCTCGAACGGTCCTTGCAACGGTGGTGCGCCGGCTTCCGCGCTTGAACTACTGCTCGAACCGCCTAACGACACATCGATAACCGCCCCGATACCCGCCCGTGTCGCCGCCTCGGCGAACACTGCATCGCACACTACACCGGCGCACACGTGCTGCGCGTTTTGCCGTAGTAATTCGTGCAGCAGATCGGTGGTATTGCCCGCACCGCCGCCGCCTGGATTGTCGTGCGTGTCGGCGAGGATCACACGTCCCGTATCGGCCCGCTGCGTGTGCGCAAGCGCATGTTCGACGGCTACGGCAGGCGCATGCAGACGTCCGCCGAACGCCGCCTGACTCGCAAGCACCGCTTCGGTCAGTTGCTCAACCGCAATATCGAGCGCAACCGGATCGCTGCCATACGCAATCACACTCGGACCGCTGTAGTAGATATCGGCGAGCGGGAAACCTGGCACGAAATCGATCGTCGCAACGCGCTCCGACTCGAGCGATTCGCTCAGCGCGACCAGGCCGCGCATGGGTTCACTCAACGTGCTTTGCCATGGCATCGGAATCAGAAACGGCAACTGACGATAGCGCTTGCTGAGCACGTCGCCCTGAAGCAGCCGGTCGAGCAGCGCACATGCACGTCGCCCGGTCCGCGCCATGTCGACATGCGGATAGGTGCGATACGCGACGAAGCCACTCGCGTGCTCGATCATCGTCGGCGTGATGTTCGCGTGAAAGTCGAGTGCGGCGACGATTGGCATTGCATCGCCCACACGTTCGCGCAAGCGCCGCAGCAGTTCGCCCTCGCCGTCCTGCAGATGCTCGGTCACCATCGCGCCATGCAGATCGAGAAAGAGCGCATCGAGCGGTCCGGCATCGCGGATCATCCGGTCGAGCATGAAGGCGATCGCTTCGAACGCGTCGTCGGTTACGACGCCGCACGGGTTCGCGGAGGCCCACAGCAACGGGACTAGTTCATGAACGCGCCGCGCCGCCTCGATGAAACCATCGATCGCCAGGTTCACGCCCGCCACCGCGTCGAACATCTCGGCGCCGACCAGCAATCCTGGCCAGGCGTCGGCTTCGACGAACGTGCTAAAGCGTGCGCAACTCGACGCGAAGGTATTCGTCTCGTGCAAGAAGCCCGCGATCCCGATCCTTGCCACACGATCTCCCGATAAGCGCTAGCGATATCACAACGACCCGTTCACCGCCGCGACGAAAATCTCGCTGTACTCGTCGGCGGTGAACTGGATCGGATTGGTGCCGGACGAGCCGTCGGCTACCGCCATTGCACCGACCTTCGCTGCCTGGCCGGCGTCGATGCCGATTTCCTGCAACGTGTGCGGAATCTCGAGCGTGTCGCGCATCGACAGTACCCAGTCGAGAAACGTGCCGAACGACGGCGAAGCAAGTTCAAGGTAGCGTGCAAGCAATTCGATGCGTTCGGCGATGACGGACTCGTTGGCTTTGAGCACGTAAGGCATCAGGATCGCGTTGAGCAGGCCGTGATGCGCGTCGTACAACGCACCCAGCGGATGCGCGAGCGCATGCATCCCACCGAGTCCGCGTTGAAACGCCGTCGCGCCCATGCTCGAGGCGACCAGCATCTGCAAACGCGCGTCGAGATCGTGACCGTCCCTGACCGCGCGCGGCAGGAACTGCTTGATGAGCCGGATACCTTCGACGGCAATGCCCGCCGCCATCGGGTGATAGAACGGCGAGCAATATGCTTCGAGGTTGTGCGACAGCGCATCCATGCCGGTCGCGGCCGTTAGCTTGGCCGGCAGACCGACCGTTAGCTCAGGATCGAGAATGACGATCGCCGGCAACATGCGCGCGTGAAAGATGATGCGCTTCACGTGTGCGCTGTCGTCGGTGATCACCGAGGCGCGGCCAACTTCCGAGCCGGTCCCGGCCGTCGTCGGCACCGCGACCACCGGGGCCATGCCCGCCACGTTCACACGCAGATAGTTGTCGCCGATGTCTTCGAAGTCCCACAACGGACGGTCCTGGCCGACCATCAGCGCGACGGCCTTCGCCGCATCGAGTGCCGAACCGCCACCGAATGCGATCACGCCGTCGTGGCCACCGGCCTTATAGGCCGCGACGCCGTCTTCGACGTTCTTGCCGGTCGGATTGCCCTTGATCTGGTGAAACAGCCCGCTTTCGAGGCCATCGGCGCGGCACTGTTGCAGTACGTCGTTGATGAGCGGCAGCGATGCGAGCCCCGGGTCGGTGATCAGCAGCGGCTTGCGCATGCCGAGGCTCTTGCACCATTGCGACAGTTCGCGGACACGGCCCGCGCCGACCTTGACCGCGGTCGGGTAATTCCAGTTTGCTGACGGAAGTGACATGGGGATTCCTTCGATGGCGCTCAGAGTGGCGCTTTAAATACGTGTTTTCAGATGAAACGACTTCGGCCGCGTCAGATGCTCGTAACCGATCGCCGACAGCGTCGCGCCGCGCCCGGTTTGCTTCACACCGGTCCACGCGAGCGCCGGGTCGAGGTAGTCACAGCGGTTCATAAAGAAGGTGCCGGTTTCCACACGGCGACCGATCGACAGCGCCGCGTCTTCATCGGTGGTGAAAACGGCGGCGGTCAAACCGTAAGGGCTATCGTTCATCAGTTCGATCGCGTGCTCGTCGCCCGACACCGGCATGATGCCGACCACCGGCCCGAAGCATTCGTCGTTCATCAGTTTCATGCCGTGATTCACATCGACGAACACACCCGGCGCCACATACGGCGTTCCGGCTCGCGACAAGCCGAATTGCGCTTCGTCGATCAGATTGCGTGCGCCTTTCGCCAGCGCGTCGCCGACGATCGTACGAACCTCGTCGGCTGCGGCCGTGCGCACCACCGGGCCGAGCGTGGTGTCCGCATCGAGCGGATTGCCGAGCACGTACTGCTTCGTCAGCGCAACCGCGCGCTCGACGAAATCGTCGTACAGCGCCTGCGCGACATAGATGCGTTGAATGCCGCAGCACGACTGCCCCGAGTTGAAGAACGCGCCGTCCACCAACGTCTCCACCGCGTGATCGAGTTGCGCATCGGCGCGCACATAGGCCGGATCGTTGCCACCCAGTTCCAGCCCGACGCCGATAAAGCGCCCCGCCGATGCTTCCTCGACCGAGCGGCCGCCACGCACCGAACCGGTAAAGGCGACGAAGCCGATCTCGTCCGCGCGAATCAGCCGTTGTACGCGCTCATGATCGAGATGCAGATACTGGAACACTCCTTCGGGCACACCGGCCGCGACGAACGCCTGATAGATCAGTTCGGCGCATAGCGGTGTCTGGTCCGAGTGCTTGAGAATCACCGTATTGCCCGCCAGCAGCGCCGGCACGATGCTGTTCACCGCTGTCAGCAGCGGGTAGTTCCATGGTGCGATCGTCAGCACCACGCCGACCGGGTCGCGTGCAATAAAGCGCGTAAAGCCATCTTGCGGTGCGACCTGCACTGGCTTCAGCGATTCCTCGGCAATTGCGATCATGTGCCGCGCACGGGCCGCGAAACCGTCCACTTCACCGGGCGTATACCGCAACGGCCGTCCCATCTGCCGCGTGATTGCTTCGGCAATCGCGGCCTTGTTCGCGACGAAGTGCTCGACCGCGCTGCCGATCACCGCCATCCGTTCCTTCAACGGTACGTCGCGCCACGCCTTCTGTGCGGACTGCGCGCGCTGCAGTGTCTGCGCGATCTGCGACTCGCTCGCATACGGACGACGCACGTATTCGCTGCCGTCGATCGGGCTAAGGGTTATCAGTTCCTGTTTCATGAGTAGAGTCGCTTCAGATGATTTCGAAGTAGCGGGCCAGTTCCCAATCGGTCACGTGCCTACGGAATTGACGATCTTCCCATTCGCGGGTGGCCGCGAAATGTTCGACGAACGCTGCGCCGAACAAAGTCTGCGCCGCCTGCGACTGGCGCAGCCGCTGCGCCGATTCCCACAGCGTGCATGGCAGCTTCAGATGATCGGGAAAAGTTTGTGTATACGCGTTGCCCGTGACGATCGTGTCGGGCTCGAGCGCCTGCTCGATGCCGTACAGGCCGGCACCCAGTGCGGCGGCCAGCGCGATGTAGGGATTGGCATCGGCGGAACCGATGCGCACTTCGATGCGCTGCGATTTCTCCGAGCCCGGGATCAACCGCAACGCGGTGGTCCGGTTCTCAACGCCCCAGGTTGCATCGAGCGGCGCCCAGTAGCCTGGCACGAGTCGCGAATAGCTGTTCACCGTCTGCGCGTACATCGCCATGAATTCGGGCAGATAGCGCTGCACGCCCGCCATGAACGCGCCCTGCCGCACGCTCATGTTGTGGGGACGGCTGGCGTCGTGGAACACCGACTCACCGGTGCGCGCGTCGCGTAGCGACAAATGGATATGACCGCTTTGCCCCGGGTATTCGTGCGACCACTTCGCCATGAAGGTGGCCATGAGCTGGTTCTTCTGTGCGAGTGCCTTCGTAAAGGTTTTGAACAGCATGGCCTTGTCGGCCGCATCGGCGGCGTTATCGACGGCGATCGCGGCTTCGAGAACGCCCGGGCCGGTTTCGGTGTGCAGCCCTTCGATCGCCATGTCCATCTGCTCGCACATATCGAGCAACTGCCGGTAGAAATCACCTTCGACCGTGCTGCGCAACACCGAGTAACCGAAGTTGCCCGGCGTCCAGGTCTTCAGGTTGCGGTAGTTCTTCTCGCGGATCGAGTGCGGCGTTTCCTCGAACATGAAGAATTCGTATTCGAGGGCGGCGAACGCGTCGAAGCCCATGTCCGCGGCACGCTTGAGCACACGATGCAACAGCCTGCGCGGACACACCGGTTCGGCGTCGCCGGTGAATTCCGCGAGGAAGAACAGCATGTCTTCGCCGTCGCCGGGCTCGAGCGGCAGACGCCGGCAACTCTCGGGCACGATGCGCACCATCGCGTCCGGATAAGCCGTATGCCAGCCGGTGTAGCGCGTGTTGTCGTACATCTGGTCGTCCAGATCCCAGCCCAGCACGACGTTGCAGAAGCCGAAGCCGGCCTTCAACGCACCGACAAACTTGTCCTTGCGCAGATACTTGCCGCGCAGAACACCGTCGATATCCGACATGCCGACCTTGATATGCGTCAGACGGCTCGCTTCCACCAGGCGAATGGCGTCCTCCGCCGTTTTGATCGCCCGTTCGGGCCTCGCGTGCTCATTGGCGTGCTGATTCATGAACAGTCTCCGGATAGTGTCTTTCTTGTCGAATGTGGGTGCTGCATGGCCGGCGAGCGCTCATCGTAGAAACGGGCCATATCCGCTTCAACAACAATCAGTATCGGTTATGGAGAGGATCGCATTGCGTAATACTCGTAGTCCGCCGCCGCTTTGAGCCTCCGCCGAACCCTTTATCCCCTGGCCGAAAGACCTCGCGCCACGCCCATTCAGGGAAAATATCGGCTCGTCCCGCAGCGGCCGCAACCCTCGCGACAATACGCTTTCCACCCTACAGGAGGGAGACATGGCAAACAGCCAGACTGGGCCAAAACGCATCCCCTTCGCCTTTCTGGCGGTCGGCATCATGTTTTCGGTGATCGGTGTGGGGCTGCTGGGCGCCGCGATCTCGATCTTCCGGCATCAAGACAGGCCGTCGACTCCGCTCATGATCCTGGTGGGGTTCAGCTGGGCGCTGTTCGCGATGGTGATCTCGATGCTGCTGGCGCTGCCCGGTGCGAAGGCGAGCGGCCGTACGCGGCGGCGCACGGGCACCGTATCCACCGCCGATCCTTATCCTCTACCCGGTCAGACGCTCCCCGGTGTGACGGGACCCGGTGTCGAGATCCAAAGCGAAGCGACGCTCACGGCACGCAGCCCGCTACCCGCGCTCTGGCTCGGCGTCGCGTCGATCGGGCTGGCTGCGGTGTCGGTACTGTTTTACGTCGACGGTCGGGCAACGGGTCTCGGCACGCTGATCGGCCTGATCCTCGCGTTTTTCATCATGAGCTGGGCCACGAAAGCATGGCCCCGCGCCCGTTCCGAAACGCAGGAATGAGCAGGGTAAGCGTCTCGTCATGCACCTGGCTGTCGTGGTCCCCTTCATTTGCCTGACGCTGGGCCACGACCGGTAGAGCGGTTTACCTGGCTCGTAACGGCCCAGTACCCGGGATACCTTCGCTCGACACCTTCGCCCCGGTCCGTGCCCGAACACTGTGCGACAGGCACCGTCGCGGCGCATGCGGGAGACTCGCACAAGGTGCAATATAAATTCGTAAAATCGTTATATCTACGATAATACATCGAGATAAATTTATGCAAATTCAATTGAATAAAAAACCATAATTCACCACAAATTCCCATTCATTTTAAAAATGGTTCGATCGGTAAATTCAAACGCCCGCCGCGCCCTCGAAGCCCTCGCCGACAGCCCCTCGCCTGTCGGCGACGAACAGAAGACCGCCCACTGCAAGCGCCGCTCGCGGTGTGCCCGCTCATCTACACGCGTCGAGAAACGGCGGTCGCCCGAATGCGCCCGGCGCAGTTCCGACAAACATGTCATCGCGCGCATATGAGTTGCGCGGCTTAGCATATTAGCTATAGCCGGTGCGGTTCTCCGCAGTTTGCCCAGTTCACTCGCCGGCCGCCTACACGCCGCAACAGCCCACTCACGATCACGTTACATGGACATGAACGCCACTCAGGCCAGGCAAAAACTGTGGCGTAAACACAGCGCCTGCGCACAACGAATGCACCTTCCTGTCGCGGCCAGGCGCCCTGCATTAGTGCTGGACATGGGCCATCGAGTCACTTTGATTAAATTTATGCATCTTGTTTAATTTCCCAACGAATACCCATGTCTGGACGGATTTTATTTACTTTTATCTTGCGTTTACCCATTTCGCCAGACTATATTCACACCAACAGCATTGCACTGCACAATGCAACTGATTAGTTCAGCTTTTAAATGCGGTGCGCATTGCTTTCCCCGATGTCGCCGCTCGAGGTCGCGCGTTCTGGCGTGACGGTGAATCGTTTTGTCTTCCGGAATGTGGAGATGGACATGCCTGTCGAAAAAGTAGCCGTTCGCCTCGCGAATTCTTTCCACGTGCACGTCGAGCGGCATATCTTCCATGCCGATCGCGACAGCGTGATCCTGATCAACGGTGCACTGGCGACAACTGCGTCGTTCGGGCAGACCATCAAGTACATGAGCGCGCATCACAACGTTCTGTGCTTCGACCTGCCGTATGCCGGTCAGTCCCGGCAACATAACAAGCGTTCGTTTCTGCTCAGCAAGGATGACGAGGTCGACATCCTGCTCGAGCTGATTCACCGCTACAAGCCGGGCTATCTCTGTTCGGTCTCGTGGGGCGGGCTGGCGGCACTGCTGGCACTTTCGCGCGGCGCGAGCAGCATTCGCCGCGCGGCGATCTGTTCCTTTTCGCCGTACCTGAACGACGCGATGGTCCGCTACATCACCACCGCGCGCGACCTGCTGTCGCGCGGTGAAAACAAGGCGGCCGCGCATCTGCTCAACGATACGGTCGGGCGTAATCTGCCGCGCATCGTGAAGCTGCTCAACTACCGCTATCTGACCAGCCTGCCGAAGGAAGAACAGGATCAGGTCGCGTTCCACGTCGACCAGATTCTCGCGTTGCAGCCGGACGTCTACCTGCCGCAGATGTCGAACATCCGCTGCCAGGTGAAGTTCATCAACGGCATGCTCGACGAACATACGACCGCCCGCGATATCCGGCAGATCTCGACCTACGTCAAAGGCGCGCAATTCGCTGCGATCCCCGACGCAGGGCACTTCCTCGACCTGGAAGGCCGCTCACAGGCCGCCGCCGTGCGCGACGAGATTCTCGGCTTTTACGGCGAGCCGGTTCAGACCGCAGCTCCTGTCCTCGTTGCCGCCGCAGCGCAAGAGCAAACGTTTGCGCCACTCGAACTGAACACCTCGTACGGAGCGTGAGCGTGGCTTTCGCGCGCTCTGCAATCAGCGCGATCGCACAGCCGGCCCCGGTCGCGTACCGCACTCGCGTGCCGTTGCCGGGAACTTCGCAGACCGTCCGGGCGCGCATGCCGGACCTGTACTGAGCGCACTCATGGCACAGATCGTTATTACGGCCATCGGCTCCGCCGGCGACGTTCATCCGTTCCTCGCGATCGGCCGCACGCTCATGCAGCGCGGGCACCGGGTCGTCTTCTGCACGCATCCGCCGTTCGCCCCGCTCGTCGAGGCCGAGGGTTTCGCGTTCGTGCCGATCGGCACCGCGCGGGAATACGAAGAAGCGCTCGAAAATCCGGCGCTGTGGAATCCGCGCACGTCGTTTCGCGTGCTCTGGAAAGTCATCGCGCCGTCCATCCGTCCGCATGTCGACGCGCTCTCGTCGCTGCTCACCGACGACACCGTGATGCTCGGTTCGCTCTGGGCCTTCGCCGCACGCATCGTTCAGGAGGTGCACGGCACGCCGTATGTGTCCGTGCAGGTATCGCCTTCAACGTTGCTGTCCGGGCACGCGCCGCCTACCCACAAGCGCTTCACCGTGCCGATGTGGTTGCCGCTGCAGGTGCGGATCGCATCGATGCGACTGATCGAGAAAGCCGTGCTCGACCCGGCGCTCGGACCGGCACTGAACGGTGTACGCAACGAGATCGGCCTGGCACCGGCACGACGGATACTCGGCAAATGGCTGCATTCGCCGGACGGCGTGCTGTGCCTGTTTCCCGACTGGTTCGCGAAGCCCCAACCTGACTGGCCTTCAAACCGCTTTCTGTGCGGTTTTCCTTTGCCGGCCGAGTCCACCGCTACGCCGCTCGACGACGATCTCGCCGACTTTCTTTCATCCGGTGCGCCGCCGGTCGTGTTCACTGCCGGCTCGACCTTGATCGACGAAGCCGCCTACTTCGGCGCCGTCGAAGAAACACTACGGCTGACCGGCGCGCGCGCCATCTTGCTCACGCGCAGCAAGCCGGCGTCACTCGCGGCCATGCCGGACGTGCGCGTGCGGCCGTTCGTGCCGATGCATACGCTGCTGCCACGTTGCGCGGCCATCGTTCATCACGGCGGCATCGGTACCGCTGCGCTCGCCTTCGCGAGCGGCATCCCACAGGTCGTCACACCGTTTGCCCACGACCAGTTCGATAACGCAGCGCGCATCGAGAAGACCGGTTGTGGCGTGCGGATCGACGGGCCTGCGAACGGGCGCGCGATTGCCACGGCGCTGCGCCACGTGACGCGCGATTCCGGCGTTGCCGCCCAGTGCGCAACGGCCCGGCAGCACATCGTTGCCGAGCCGAATGCGTGTATCGCCGCCGCGCAGTACATCGAACGTTTCGTGCCGTCCGTGCCCGCTGTGGCGGAGCTGGAATCGTTTGCATGACGGGCGCGTTGCAGGACTCCGTACCGGGCCCGGGTCCAGGTTCACTTTCACCCGCCGGCAACGGCGGCGCACCACCTTTGTTGCGTGGCGCACGACTCGCGCTATTGACGTTCGCGCTGTCGCTCGCAACCTTCATCGAGATGCTCGACTCGACGGTGACCAACGTCGCGGTGCCGTCGATAGCAGGCAGCCTGGGTGTCGCGAATTCGCAGGCGACCTGGGTGATCAGTTCGTATTCGGTGTCGGCGGCCATCGCGGTGCCGCTCACTGGCTGGCTGTCGGCGCGGGTCGGCGAGGCGCGGCTCTTCATCGTCTCGGTGCTGCTGTTCACCCTGACGTCGATCATGTGCGCGGTTGCGCCGAACCTCGAACTGCTGGTGTTTTTCCGCTCGCTGCAGGGCCTCAGTTCGGGGCCGATGGTGCCGCTGTCGCAAACCATTCTGCTGCGCGCGTTCCCGCCGCAAAAGCGGGTGTTCGCGCTCGCCCTGTGGGCGATGACGGTACTGCTCGCCCCGATCCTCGGGCCGGTGTTCGGCGGATGGATCATCGATCGTTTCTCATGGCCATGGATCTTCTTCATCAACCTGCCCATCGGTATCTTCGCGTTCGTCGTGTGCGTGTCGCTGCTGCGACGCGAGCGCGCGCCGACACGCCGGCCGCGCATCGACGTGCCGGGCATCGTGCTGCTCGTAGTCGGTGTCGGGTCGTTGCAGGCCGTGCTCGATCTGGGTCGCGAATACAGCTGGTTCGATTCGTCGCTGATCGTCACGCTCGCGGTCGTCGCCGCGTTGTCGCTGTCGGCGCTGCTGATCTGGGAATCCGCCGAGTCGCAGCCGGTCATCGACCTCTCGCTGTTTCGCGACCGGACCTTTACGTTCGGCGTCGCGATCACCTCGCTCGGCATGATGGCGTTCTCGGTGATCGGCGTGATCTTTCCGCTCTGGCTGCAAACGGTGATGGGCTACACCGCGATGCAGGCGGGCATGGCGTCGGCGCCGCTCGGCATTCTGGCGTTCGTGTTCTCGCTGCTGATCGGCATCTACCTCAAGAAGCTCGACGCACGCATGGTCACGACGTTCGGCTTTCTCGTCTTCGCCGCCGTGCTGTGGTGGAACGCGCACTTCACGCTGACGATGTCGTTCTGGCAAATCGTCACACCGCGGCTGATCCAGGGCATCGGGCTACCCTGTTTCTTCATTCCGCTGACCGCAGCGATCGTCTCGCGTGTGCCCGATCACAAGCTCGCTGCCGCATCGGGTCTGTCGAATTTTTTGCGCACGGTGTCGGCTGCGTTCGGCACGGCGCTGAGCATCACCTGGTGGGACAGTCGCGCCGCGTTTCACTACGGCACGCTGCGCCAGTCGGTCACGCAAGCTTCCGATGGGACCAGTCTGTTTGTGCAGTCCGTCCACGACGCGGGCCTCGCTACCGGGCCGCTGCCGGTGATCCGCGAAGTCGTCCAGCAACAGTCCTACATGATGGCGACCAACGACCTCTTCTATATGGCCAGCATCGTCTGTGTCGGGCTCGCCGCGACGATGTGGCTGACCAGACCCGCGCGCGTGTCGGGCGTCAATGCGGGACACTGACCACATGAAGCTCACTCCGATCCCGTACCAGGACACATTGACCGGCAGCCCCATGCAACGGCGCTCCAGTCATACGGATACCCAGGTGGCTACACCATCGCTCGATCATGACGTCGATGCGAGCACGCTCGGCGCACTCGTCGTGCTGTACCGCCCGACCGATCAGCAACTGCTACACGTTGCCGGGCTGCGCGCGCATTGCGCGTCGCTGCTCGCGGTAGACAATTCTCCGGACGCGCGCCCCGAAATTCCCGTGATGCTGAACAGCGTCGGCATCGACTATCTGCACAACGCGAACCGTGGCGGCATCGCCGGCGCGTATAACCGCGGGCTTGCGCGACTCTTCGCCCAGGGGGCGACGGCGGTCGCGCTATTCGATCAGGACTCGCGCGCCAGCGACGATTTCTTCGCGATCATGCAGGCATCGTGCGCGCGGCTCGGCACGCAGCCATTTGCGATCGGACCGCAAATCTACGACGAGAACGCCGAGCGCTTTCTGCCGCAGATGTACAGCAATGGCTTTACGGTCCGCACGCTCGACGTGCAGGCCGACGGTCCGCTGCAACGCTGTTCGTTTCTGCTGTCGTCGGGCGCTGTGATCTCGCGGCTCGCGTACGAACAGCTCGGCGCGTTCACCGAGGCGCTCTTCATCGATCACGTCGACACCGAGTATTCATTGCGCGCCTTGAAGCGCGGCGTGCCGTTCTATCTCGATCCGAACCTCGTGCTGCGCCACCGGATCGGCGAAAAACGTACGCATCGGTTCGCGTTCTGGCAAGTCACGTCGATGAACCATCCCGCGTTTCGCCGCTACTACATGGCGCGCAACGCGATGTATCTGTGCCGGCAATACCTGCGCTCGTTTCCGGTCGCCATCGTGCCGAATCTGATTACGCTGTGGCAGGTCGTGCAGGTTGCATTGTTCGAGCAGGACAAGCTGACGAAACTGCTGGGCATCGGTTGCGGCATCGTCGACGGTATGCGCGGGCGGCTCGGTCCGCTCGACCAGGCGCGACCGCGTCTTGCCGCCCGCTTCGGACGGTCCCGCCGATGAAACTGCGCGCCCCGAACCTACCCGTTGCATGCACGGCGCTCGCATCGATCGTGCTTGCACTCATGCTCACCGCGTGCGTCGACGACGGCACCGCGCGCCATGCGGTGACAATGCGCGCGCCGGCTCCAGACGCGCTCGCGAAAACGCTCGGCACCGTGACACCGACTGCGCAGGCGTGGCCGTCGGCGGACTGGATCGCCGCACTCGGCGACCCGCAACTGGTCGCGCTCGTCAACGAAACGGTTGCGAACAGCCCCGACATCGATGTTGCGAATTCGCGGGTCGCCAGCGCTCAGGCTCAGCTCGAGACGTTCGGCTCGACCTCGGGACTCTCGGCGACGGCGACGGCATCGGCGCTCAAGGCTCGCCTGCCGAAGGTCGACGGCGCCACCAACGTGGATATCGCCGGCAACAGCGTCCCGATCAACCTGTTCACCGACCCGTGGGTTTCACCGGCGAGCGTGACGGGCGTGGCGCACTACGATCTGGACCTGTGGGGCCGCAATCGCGCGGCGACACGCTCGCTCGTCTCGGCACGCGATGCCTCGCGGGTCGACGCGCAGCAGGCACGTCTGTCGCTCGTCACCTCCGTCGTCACGCTATACGGCCAGCTCGATGCCGACTACGCGCTGCGCGACCTCGTCGCGCAGAAGCAGCAGGACGAACAGCGCCGCGACACGATCATGCAAACGCGCATGAAGCGCGGTCTCGACACGGGCTACGACGCGCAGGACGCACATATTCGTCTCGTCAAACTCGGTTTGCAGCTACAACAGGCCGAAGACACGATCACGCAAACCCGTCTGCAGATCGGCATACTGACCGGCAACGGTCCGGAACGCGGCCTCGCGCTGGCGCGGCCGAAGCTGGCAACCTCCAGCGAAACGGTGCTGCCGTTACCCGCGAACCTGCCGCTGCAACTGCTCGGCCGGCGACCCGATATCGTGGCGGCGCGGTTGCGCGTCGATTCGGCAGAAGGCCGGATCGACGCCGCCCGCGCGCAGTTCTATCCGAACATCGACCTGCTTGCCACGGCCGGCCTGTCGACGCTCAATATCGGTTCGCTGTTTTCCAGTTCGTCGGCCCTGTTCGCGATCGGGCCGGCCGTGTCGCTGCCGATCTTCGAACGGCCTCGTCTGCGGGCGCAGCTGCATGGCGAACAGGCGAACGCCGATACGATGATCGCGCTCTACAATCAGGCGTTGAATACGGCACTCGGCGAGGTCGCGCGTTCAATCGCCACGCTGCGCGGCGCCGACGCGCAGATCGCCGAGCAGGAGCAGGTGGTCGCCGCGCGCAACCGCATCGTCTGGATCTCCGACGAGCGGCACAAGCGCGGTCTCCTGCCCGAAGAAACGCTGCTGTCGGCGCGGATCTCGCTCGCCGACGACCAGATTCAGCTCGTTTCCTTGCGCGCGCAACGGCGTGACGCGAAAATCGCCTTGATCCGCGCACTGGGCGGCGGCTTCGACTACGACATCAAAGAGAATCACGGGAATGCATAGAGACAATCTGGTCGAAGCGGACGTTGTTCCAGTGGTCCGCGACCCGCGCAAGGTCCGCCGACGCAACGTGATGTTCGCGGTGCTCGGGGCCTTCGTGCTGCTTGCGGCGCTCGCCGCCGGCATCGACTGGCTAGTCTGGGCGCGCTATACCGAGAGCACCGACAACGCGTACGTGACGGGCAATATCGTGCGGATTGCCGCACGTGCGCCAGGCGTCGTGCGCGACGTCGCGGTGATCGACACCGAATGCGTGAAGGCCGGACAGACGCTCGTCCGGCTCGACCCAACCGACGCGCAGATTGCGCTCGAGCGTGCGAGAGCCAATCTCGTGCAGGCCGTGCGGCAAAACCGTCAGAGCGGGTTCACGAATGCGATGAACGAGGATGCGGTGCGCGCGCGCACGGTCGATCTCGATCTTGCGAAGCAGGCGCTGAAGGCGCGCTCGAATGCGCCGGCGGATATCGTGTCGGGCGAGGAGTTTGCGAAGGCTCAGGCCAATGTGTCGCTGGCACAGGCCAATCTTGCCGCTGCGCAAAACCAGCTGGCTGCGGGGCGTGCATTGGCGGGTGGTGGAAATAATCAGGGCAGCGCCGCGCCGGGCGCCGAAGCCAGCCCGGCCGTCGCCGACGCTGCGCAGCAGTTCCGGCTCGCCTATGTGAACCTCGCACACACGACGATCGCGGCACCGGTCGCCGGCTGCGTCACGCAGCGCTCGGTGCAGATCGGCCAGCCCGTTGCGTCGGGCGCGCAACTGATGGCAGTCGTGCCGCCCTCGCAATTGTGGATCGAGGCCAATTTCAAGGAAGCGCAGATCCGCCACGTACGCATCGGTCAACCGGTGGAGATGACCGCCGATCTGTACGGGTCGGACGTGGTCTTTCATGGACGGGTCGACGGGCTCGCGCCGGGCACCGGTAGCGTGTTCTCGATGCTGCCGCCGCAAAACGCAGCCGGCAACTGGATCAAGGTGGTTCAGCGGCTGCCGGTGACGATCTCGCTCGATCCGGCCGAAACGGCGGTGCATCCGTTGCCGCTCGGCGTGTCGATGAATGTGTCGATCGATACCCACGATCGCAACGGCAACATCGCGAGCGCGGCAGCGCGACCGCGCGCGGGCAGCTCGCCGGTGGTCGACGACGCAGCGATGCAGCAGGCGGATGCGGCGGTCAGTGCGGTGCTCAATGGGCAATAAGCGGGCAACAAGCAGAGGTCACGACGCGACGACCCCATCGCCGTCATTCACCGTCCGCATCCCCAGGAAACCCTAGTCTCTCGTTGGCCCAGGTCCACACGATAATGCGTGCAATCTCGGACGCCTGAGCGTCCGGCAACGCGACCTGCGTGTCCTTATAGATCTCAGCAAGCTGGCTGTCGACATCGCCCAGCGCAGAATCGGCGCAGATGGCCTGCTCGACCGGTGTGGCGGCACGTTTGTAATCGAATGAAACCGCATCCGCCGATGTCGACCAGATTGCGGCGGCAATACATAGCGTCAGGGAGATCGCCGTACCGCTAACGGGGCGCCTGGTTATTTTCCGCATGATGTTGCACTCCTCCGATGGCTTTTCACTTTCAGCCCGGTCGCGCTCCAGATCAAGACGAAATCGCGAAAAATTATCGCGCACCCGCCTGGTGTCCTGATTTCATCCACCCACTATCTCCGAATAAATCTGAGTGAGCGGCTCAAAATTTTCTACAGATAAGCCACATCAAGTTACTAATTCAAGATAACTAAACGTATACGATTCACGATTCACAAAACGTGACAAATCCAATAAGAAGTTAGTGTGAACTCATGTTACTCACTGCGATGGGGAGGCGACGATATACCCACATGTTCTGTTCGGAACTCACTGTGTCGATCGCCGGAGTTTCGTGCACACCACAAAAATATTCGATCAACATCATGCACATCTTATTAGTTGAAGATGATCCGGCTCATGCCGAAGCGGCGATGCGAGCGCTGCGTTCGCTCGAAGGTCCGGTCCATCACGTGAACGACGGTCAGAAAGCCGTAGCGTTTCTAAAAACGCATCTTGCGGATCTCATCATCATCGACTGGCAATTGCCCGGCATCGATGGCTTCGAGTTGTTGCAATGGGTGCGTGTGAACCTGGGGGATCGGCCGGTGGTGCTGTTTCTGACCAGCCGCGTCCTCGAAGTCGACATCGTGCGCGCCCTGCGCGCCGGGGCCGACGACTACATCGCCAAGCCATTTCGCCTCGATGAACTGACAGCCCGGGTCGAAGCGCTCTTACGTCGTCACCAGCGAAGCATCAAATCCGCGGATGTCCTGTGCGTCGGCAATTACATCCTCGACTCGGGTCACCGTTGCATCTCGCTGCACGGCAAACGGATCGAGCTGACCGGCAGGGAATTCGACGTCGCCGCGTTCCTGCTGCGCAACACCGGCCGGGTCATATCTCGCGATCTGCTCGCGAAACTCGCGTGGGGACGCGAGATCGACAGCACGTCGAGAACCATCGATACCCATATCTACCGGATTCGTCAGAAGCTCTTCGCCGATCCAGAGAATGGCCTGCGCCTGCGCACGATCTACACGCACGGTTACCGGCTCGACGAAGACGACTGACTCAGGCGAAACCCCAATTCCCGCTGTCGATGTTCCTCTCTAATCTCGCACGATCTACAAACAGAACATCGTTCTATTAGACAGAACGATGTTCGATAAACGAGACCCGGAGGATTTCTATGGCAAGCCTGCCGTTCGACGCGCCCGATCCATCGTCAACGCTGCAACCCGGCAACGCCGCGAGCGGGCCCGGGATCAATGCGCGCATCGACCGCCTGCCCGCAACCCGGACCGTCTGGATGCTCGTGTTCCTGCTGTCGATCGGCGGCTGGTTCGAGTTCTACGACCTGTTCTTCACAGCGTATGTCGGCCCCGGGCTCGTCAAGAGCGGCCTCTATGCGACGACGACCGCATCGTTCTTTGGTTTCTCGGGGCTCGGCGCGTTCGTCGCGGCCTCGTTTGCGGGGCTCTTTATCGGCACGTTCGTCGTGGCCGGCACAGCGGACCGCTTCGGCCGCAAGAACATCTTCACGGTGTCGCTGCTGTGGTACTCGATCGCCACGTTAATCATGGCGTTCCAGACCACCGCACCGATGATCAACCTGTGGCGTTTGATCGCCGGTATCGGTGTCGGCGTCGAACTGGTCACGATCGATACCTACGTCAGCGAGTTGATGCCGAAGCATCTGCGCGGCCGCGCGTTTGCGTTCGTGCATCTGGTGCAGTACAGCGCGGTGCCGTCTGTGGCGTTTCTCGCGTGGTGGCTGGTGCCGCAGGCGCCCTTCGGTCTCGACGGCTGGCGCTGGGTCGTGATCATAGGGGCGCTCGGCGCGATCGTCGTCTGGGCGATTCGCCGGCGTCTGCCGGAAAGCCCGCGCTGGCTCGCGCAACAGGGCCGCACGGCGGAAGCGTCGGCGGTGCTCGACGTGATCGAAGCGAGGGTCGCCGCGCAATACGGCAAGCCGCTGCCACCGCCCGTCGCAGCCGTCGAACCGGCCACCACTAAAGCGTCGTTTCGCGAGATCTGGCAACCGCCCTATCGCCGCCGCGCAATCACGATGCTCGTCTTCAACCTGTTCCAGGCGATCGGCTTCTACGGTTTTGCGTCGTGGGTGCCCACCCTGCTCGTCGCGAAGGGCGTGACGATCACGCACAGCCTGCTGTACTCGTTCGTGATCGCGATCTCGAACCCGTTCGGCCCGCTACTCGGCATGGCGATCGCCGATCGCATCGAACGCAAGACCTTGATCGTGCTGTCGGCGCTCGGCATCGCTGTGTTCGGCAGTCTGTTCGCCACGCAGACCTCGCCCGCCATGCTGATGGTGCTCGGTGTACTGATCACGTTGTCGGGCACGCTGCTGTCGGTCGGTTACCACGCGTACCAGACCGAACTGTTCCCGACGCGCATCCGGGCCCGCGCGGTCGGCTTCGTCTATTCGATGTCGCGGCTCTCCGCGATGTTCTCCGGCTTCATGATCGCGTTCGCGCTGCGCCACTTCGAAACGACCGGCGTGTTTGCGTTGATCAGCGCGTCGATGGTGATGGTAATGGTATCGATCGGGCTGTTCGGGCCGCGCACCAATCAGTTGAGCCTCGACGAAATCTCGCATTGACCTGCGGAACCCGCAGACACTCCGCAATTGAACTACAAGGTGTGACATGACGCTTCCGTTGACCGGCATCCGGGTACTCGATCTATCGAATGTCCTGGCCGGCCCGTTCTGTGCGTATCAGTTGGCGCTGCTCGGCGCCGAAGTCATCAAGATCGAGCATCCGGACGGCGGCGATCTCGCGCGGCGGCTCGGCGCCGACAAGGATGCGTCGGCGCGCAATATGGGCACGTCGTTTGTCGCGGTGAATGCAGGCAAGCAGTCGGTGACGCTGAATCTGAAAGATCCGCGCGGCAAGGCGATCCTGCTCGATCTCGTGAAAACCGCCGACGTGCTGGTGGAAAATTTCCGGCCCGGTGTGATGGCGCGGCTTGGGCTCGATCATGCGGCGCTCAGTGAAGTGAATCCGCGGCTGGTTTATTGCGCGATCTCCGGCTTCGGACAGGACGGCGAGTTGTCGGCGCGGCCTGCCTACGACCAGATCATTCAAGGAATCGCCGGCGTGATGAGCGTCACCGGCGACGCCGACAGCGCGCCGCTACGCGTCGGCTATCCGGTGTCCGATACGGTCGGCGGTCTGACAGCGGCGCTTGCCATCTGCGGCGCGCTCGTCGAAGCGCGCGCGAGTGGTCGCGGCCGGATGCTCGACGTATCGATGCTCGAAGCGACGCTCGCGACGATGGGCTGGGTCGTGTCGAACTACCTGAACGCCGGAGTCGTCCCGACGCCAATGGGCAACGAGAATTTCACCGCGGCGCCATCGGGTACGTTCAAGACCGGCGACGGCCTGCTCAACATCGCGGCCAACGAAACGAAACAGTTCCTCAGTCTGTGTGCCCTGCTTGGGCGCGCCGACCTGCCCGGCGACGCACGCTTCTCCGAACGCAACGCCCGCAAGGTGAACCGCGCGGCGCTTAAGGCGGAACTCGAAGCCGCGCTTGCCGCCGACAGCGCGGCAAACTGGGAAACGAAACTGATCGCGGCCGGCGTGCCCGCGGGGCGCGTGCTGTCGGTGCCGGAAATTCTCGCGCATCCGCATCTGGCGTCGCGCCATTTCGTGCGCGAACTGCCCGACGAGCGAGGCGGCACGACCCAGCGCGTCACACGCGCGGGGTTCCGTCTCTCCGATGCGGATGCTGCGCCCTCCACTGCGGCGCCGGTACTTTCCGCGCATACAAAAACCCATTTGAGCGCGCTCGGCTACGACGAATCGCAAATCGATGCGCTGCATGCCGAAGGAGTGATCTGACCATGACCCAACCGCTCGACACGGCCGCACTCGCCGCCGACTACTGGAGCACGTCGATCATCGACATCCATCCGGGCTCGATCAATGTGCGCGGCTTCCCGATCCAGGAGTTGATCGGCGCGATCAGTTTTCCGCAGATGATCTGGTTGATGCTGCGCGGCGAGTTGCCCGACGCGCCGAAGGCGCAACTCTTTGAAGCCGCGCTCGTGGCATCGGTCGATCATGGACCGCACGCGCCGTCGATCGCGATCTCGCGGATGGCCACGAGTTGCGGTTTGCCGCTGAACGGTGCGATGGCCTCTGCGATCAACGCACTCGACGACGTGCACGGTGGCGCTGGCCAGCAGGCAGTTGAACTCTATGAGACGGTACGCGACCGTATCGCGCAGGGTGTAGCACTCGACACTGCAGTCGAACAGGCCGTCGATGCCTTCATCGCCGCTCACGGCAAATATCTACCGGGTTTCGGACATCGCTTTCATCCCGTCGACCCGCGCGCCGTGAAACTGCTTGCTCTCGTCGATGCGGCGGTGGCAAACGGCACGGTGTCCGGGGAATATGCAGCGATAGCACGCGGCATCGAAACGCTATTGCAGCGGCGCAAGAACAAGCCGGTGCCGATGAATATCGACGGCGCTACCGCGGTGATTTACGCGGAACTCGGCTTTGCGCCGGAACTCGCGCGTGGCGTGTTCTGTCTGTCGCGGGCGGTCGGCATTCTCGCGCACGCATGGGAACAACGCGCGCGCAACGAGCGCAACAAAGGGCCGATGCCGCGCCAGATGGCCTATCGCTATACCGGGCAGCCCGAGCGTCACCTGGACTGACGATCGAGCACGCGGCGCCACGCAGTGCGCAGCCCGCGCGAATCGCCGCCGAGCGCATCGGTGGCGCGCGAGGCGCAGTCGAACAGCGCACCGAGGTTGCTCTCGATAAACGCGCTGTCGATCCGCGAAGCGGGTCCTGCGAGCGTGAGCACACCGCGCAGCGCATCGCGTACGCCGAACACCGGCGCCGACATGCCGGCTGTTTCGCGATCGCGCTCGCCCACCGATACGCAGTAAAAATCTTCCCGAATCTGTTCGTACGGCTCACCCACCGCTCCACCGAATGCAAGCAACGCACGCCCGCCCGAACCGGTTTCCAGCGGCAGCACATCGCCTTCGCGCACATGAAAACGCACCGCATGCGTGGAGTCGACGCGATGCAGACACACCCGCACCGCCTCGTCGCGCACATAGAACGACACGCTCTCGCCGCTCGCCTGCGCAAGCTCCTGCATCAGCGGCACGAGAATATCGCCGAGCTTCAGACTGCGCTGGTACAGCGCGCCCAGCATGAACGTAGCGGGCCCGAGCTGATAGCGACCGTCGTCGAGACGCAGCAGCAACCGATGCTGGATCAGCGAGCCGGCAAGACGCAGCAGCGTGCTTTTGTAGAGGCCGGTACGCGCCGCCAGTTCGGCGAGCGTGAGCGGTGCATCGTCGGGACCGAATGCGAACAGGATCGAGCAGGCCCGGTCGAGCACCGCGACGCCTTCGCTTTCCTTCGGGCCGGGCTTGTCCTGGGGCATGGGCATGAACAGTCGGATCGTCGAGTCGAAGCGCAAATTTTACGCGATGCGGCAGACATGACAAAACCGGAGTGTCATGCCGACACCCCGGTTTCGCTTACCTCGTACGCAACCCGGTCGCAGCCGGGTGCGCTTCGAGAACCCGCGTCGGCCTGTCCGCTATTGTTGCTGCAACTGCTGTTGCTTCTGGATATACGTCCGCACATCGCTCATCGACACGCGCCCGGTATGGGCACTGTCGATTTCATCGAAGTGTTTGGAGACGTAACCCAGACCGCTGCTTTGCGCCTGCGCCTTCGTCACCGAGGCGCCGTTGCTGAGCACGGTGTTAGCGCCGAGCCGAGCTTCGACGCGCTGCTGCGCCTGCTGCTGCAACGTCGTACCGGTGGACGGCAACACCGCCGCCACACGGTTCTGCGGAAAGAACGGACCGTCGACACCCCGGCTGCCATGCGGCAGCGTCACAGGCGCCACCGCTTGGGGCGGCAGAGCATGGGCGCTGCTCATCGCGGCGCCGAGTACGATCAACGGGGAAATACGTCGCATCAATTTGATTGGAGACATGATCACTCGCATTGAATAGGTGAACAGAGCGTTCCCGTCCATCGCTCAGGGGGCCGTTGCCGTGGCGGTCGCCGTGCTGCCGGTCGGCGTTCCGGGCGCAGCCTCGTCACGCCATGCCAGCGGCAGTGTCGTCAGCGTCAGTGCACCGGGGATCGCTCTCGCGCCATAGAAGAGCGCGAGATCCGCTTTCATCTGCGGGCGCGCCACGTCGTCCAGATAAATCATGTGGCCACCCTGGAAGAAGCTGACCTGCAGGTTCGGATTGAGACCGACCACTGTCTGGAGCCGCGCCAGTTGCTTCTCGGTATTGAAGAACGGCGTCACCAGGTCGTGGTAACCGTTTTCCGAAAACACCTCGAGCCGCGGGTTCAGCTGCAGTGCGCCCAGCAGATCGGGGATCGTGTCCGGCATCGGCTGACCATCGTGCGAGAAATCCCACACATTGATGATGTTGTCGTTCAGCGGCACGTACGCCGAGTTCGGTGCCGTGTAGCCGAGGTAGTTCGGCAACTGCGTCGCGAGTGCGTTGACGAACGGCTGCGTGAGCAGGATGTCCGACGGGTCGCCGTCGCTCTGCAGCCGCGGGTCCGAGTTCGGCAACGACACGCGTCCGTCATACCCACCGATCGTCGTACCCGGGATCAGGGCGGTTTCGAGCGGACTCGAGTTGAAGAAGCCTTGCAGCGCCTGCAGCGTCAGGCTCGACGGAATGACCCACGACTGCAGCGTTCGGGCTGCCGGGTACACCGGCGTACCAAAGAACCCAGGAGCGCCGTCCTGGCTCAATGCCCACGTCGCCGCGTACTGCCCGAAGTGGTTGTACTGTCCCGTACCGAACTGCTCGACCTGCGCCGCCAGAGCGGCCTGACTGGCCGGTGCTGGCGATACCAGGTTGTAGTACGCCGCCACCTCCGCGAAACCGGGCAGGTAACCTTCCACGGTATCGGTCGCGAGTTGCAGACCCGCCTGCGAATTCGTGATCGCCACGGCCTCTGTCGCATCCGCGAAATAATTCAGGATCGCGGACTGCAACGTGATCCCCGTCAGATGCACGCCAGCCGATTCGAGCGCGAGCGCCAGCATATCGGTACGCGGCGTGCCGTACGATTCCCCGTACAGATACAGCGGCGACTTGCTGCGACTGTTGACCGCGATATAGCGCTCGATGAAGTCGCGGATCACGTTGACGTCCGGATCGGAACCCCAGAACGTCTGGTTCGTGTTCGGCAGCACGGCTTCGGAGAGGCCTGTTCCCGGTGGGTCGATGAAGACCAGGTCGGTCGTGTCGATCAGGCTTTCGGTGTTGTTGACGATCGGGTAGTTCGGCCAGTTGTTGCCGAACAGCGGGTCGGGCGTCGCGACACGCGTCGGCGCAAACGAACCGAGACGCAACCAGATCGACGACGAACCCGGGCCGCCGTTGTAGATGAACGTAACGGGTCGCGGTGCGCCGTTCGAGCTCGGCGCGGTGTACGCGACGTACGACATCGACGCTTCGGGGTTGCCCTTCGAATCCGCCGCGGTCAGATGGCCCGTGGTCGTCGTGTAGTTGACCGTGGTGCTGCCGGAGGTCCACGTGTAGTTCATCACGGCCGCTTTTTCGGCCACCTGCGATGCAGCGAGACCGTCGCCGGCGTTCATCGAATAGGCGACCGGGTCGACGTAAGGCTGGTTGCCCGTCGGCGGGCTGGCCTGCGCGTTGGCAGTCTGCTTCAGGCTCGCCGCGCCGCTCGATGACGAACCGCCATCGCTTCCGCCGCATCCCGCGAGGACCATGACGCCGATCGCAATCGCACCTAGTGCGGCGAACCGGCCCTGCTGGCGAGGCTCGCTGCCAGTACAGCTTCTGTCTGGTTTCATCTCAATCCTTGGTGGTGGGTTTCGCTACCGTTTCACAAAGGCCGCCGCAGCCGGGGCGTGATGCATCGGGGCGCGGGTAACCCGCGCGACACTCGCGGGCCTGCAGCGGTCGGGATTAAATTTCTTTTGCAGATCCAGATTTAAAGATATTTCTTCTACGTATTTAACAATGCAACCGGACAGCTAAAGTGGTGCGCACTCCGCTGCCTTCATTTCCATTTAGCCGATATGAACATATCGGCGGCATCGCAAAAATAAGTGGTCCGCAGAGGCTCTGTCAAGGATTATGAGGACGTAAAAAAATAATCACCAAGGCAGTGCCGGGTGCCTCATGAACTTTGAAAAAAATCCTGTTGCTCAGACGTATCGCGAAGCTAGCATAAAAAAACTCACCAAAATTTCCCTGTCGGAGGAGTGAAAACCCTCATCCTTAGCGCTGGCGTGGTTTGATACGGCACTAATGTTGGCTTTCTGAAAGTTTCGACTTGGCTCTGTTATTTTCCCGTTAATCGGATTAGCTAATAAGGCTCCATGAGAATGCGCATCCTCTCGACTACGTAATATATAAGGTAGCGCGAGTTATCTTTCCTGTTGGACTGAATAATGTCACCGACACACAATAAATGCACCAACCTGCACTGAAACCGAGAAACCCGCCGGGATACATTCAGATTGAACTGCAGAACACAGCATTAAAACGAGCGAGTCCGCAGAAAATCAAACCGCTGTCATTTTTACAACCCTCAACAAAACCGGAGTGCCACGCGGACACCCCGGTTTCGTTCGATGGCCTGCCCATAAATGGGCCCGAGGCCCTTACTGCTGCTGTAGCTGTTGTTGCTTCTGGATATACGTCCGCACATCGCTCATCGACACGCGCCCGGTATGGGCACTGTCGATTTCATCGAAGTGTTTGGAGACGTAACCCAGACCGCTGCTTTGCGCCTGCGCCTTCGTCACCGATGCGCCGTTGCTGAGCACGGTGTTAGCGCCGAGCCGAGCTTCGACGCGCTGCTGCGCCTGCTGCTGCAGCGTCGTACCAGTGGACGGCAACACCGCCGCCACACGATTCTGCGGAAAGAACGGACCGTCGACACCTCGACTGCCATGCGGCAGCGTCACAGGCGCCACCGCTTGAGGCGGCAGTGCATGGGCGCTGCTCATCGCCGCGCCGAGTACGATCAACGGGGAAATACGCCGCAATAGATTGGTTAGAGACATGATCACTCGCATTGAATAGGTGAACAGAGAGTTCCCTGTAAGAAGGAGTATCCCGTCATCGATCAGGGCGCTGCCGCCGTGGTGGTCGGAATGCTACCGGTCGGCACGCTCGCGGCGTTCTCGTCCTGCCACGGTGGCGGCAGTTCGCGCAACGTCAGCGCAGTCGGAATCCGCCGGTTCGCGTAGAACGTCTTGAGATCGCTCTTCATCTGCGGACGAGCCACGTCATCCAGATAGATCATGTGTCCGCCCTGGAAGAAGCCGACCTGTATCTTCGGATTCAGGCCCGGTACGGTCTGGAGTCGCGCCAGTTGCTTCTCGGTGCTGAAGAACGGCGTCGCCAGATCGTGGTAGCCGTTTTCCGAGAACACCGCGAGCCGCGGATTGAGCTGCAGCGCACCGAGCAGATCGGGGATCGTATCGGGCATCGGCTGACCATCGTGGGTGAAGTCCCACACCCCGATGATGTTGTCGTTCAACGGCACGTAGGTCGCATTCGGCGCGGTGTAGCCGAGATAGTCCGGCAACTGCGTCGCGAGTGCGTTCGTGAATGGCTGCGAGATCAGGATGTCCGACGGATCGCCGTCGCTCTGCAGCCGCGGATCCGAATTCGGCAACGACACGCGTCCGTCATACCGGCCGATTGTCGTCCCCGGCAGCAGGCTGGCCGAGTACGGATTCGCGTTGAAGTAGCCTTGCAGCGCCTGCAGCGTCAGGCTCGTTGGCCACGTCCACGACTGAAGCGTCGCATTGCTGGGGAAGACCGGTGTACCCAGTGCGTCCGGTATACCCAGCTGGCTCAGCACCCACGCTTGCGAATACTGCTGGAACTGGTTGTACGCGAGCGTAGCGAACAGCTCCATCTGCAGCGCGTACAAGCCCTGGTTGATCGGCGCCGGCGAAGCCTGGTTGTAGTACGCCGCGACCTCCGCATACCCGGGCAGATAGCCCGCCACGGTATCCGTCTCGAGCAGCAGGCCTTCCGTCGACTGCGTGATCGCCACGGCCTCCGTCGCATCCGCGAAGTAATTCAGGATCGCGGACTGCAACGTGATCCCTGTCAGGTGTACGCCGGCCGATTCGAGTGCGAGCGCCAGCATGTCGGTACGCGGCGTGCCGTACGACTCTCCGTACAGATACAACGGCGACTTGCTGCGATTATTGACGGCCACATAGCGCTCGATGAAGTCGCGCATGATGTTGACGTCCGGGTCGCTGCCCCAGTACACGCTGTTCGTGTTCGGCAGGACCGCTTCGGAGAGTCCGGTGCCCGGTGGGTCGATGAAGACCAGGTCCGTCGTATCGATCAGGCTTTCCTTGTTATCGACGAGCGGGTAGTTCGGCCAGTTGTTGCCGAACAGCGGATCGGGCGTCGCGACACGCGTCGGTGCAAACGAACCGAGACGCAACCAGATCGACGACGAACCCGGGCCGCCGTTGTAGACGAACGTAACGGGTCGCGGTGCGCCGTTCGTGCCCGGCGCGGTGTACGCGACATAGGACATCGATGCTTCGGGATTGCCCTTCGAATCCATCGCGGTCAGGTGGCCCGTGGTGGTCGTGTAGTTGACCGTGGTGCCGCCCGACTTCCACTGGTAGTGCATGATCGCGGCTTTTTCGCTGACCTGCGACGCGGTGAGCCCGTCGCCGGCATTCATCGAATAGGCCACCGGATCGACATACGGTTGATTGACCGCCGCGCTTTTCGCGTCCTGTGCCGGGCTGGCCTGTGCGTTGGCAGCCTGTTTGAGGTTCGCTGCGCTGGTGGATGAACCGCTGTCTCCTCCGCCGCATCCTGCGAGAACCATGAGCCCTAGCGTCAGGGCACCTAGCCCGGCTAACCGGCCGTGGCGGCCGTAGCTGTTGCCGGTACAGCTCCTGTCTGGCTTCATCTCTATCCTTGGTGGGTGGGTTTCAATACCGCTTCACAAAGGCCGCTTGCGCCGGCGAGACGCGCAGGAACTCCGACAACTCGCGCTGCACTCGGGGCACACGACGGTTGGGATTCAACTTCTTTTAAGAGCCTGAATTAAAACTGACTATGACATGCGCTGAGTATTGCTAACTGCTGGCTGGAATTATGCTTATAGCCACGTCCTGATTTCCGGAGTAGCAACATCGAAAATCGGCGACACAGCAAAAATAGGCGGTGCCCCAAGACCTTGTCAAGGAATATGCGGGCATTAAAAGAGTAACCAATATATGCAGATTGGGCAGTGTCTGGTTTTCGAAAGAAAATCGAACTGCCCTGCTATTGGTGAGCTTTATGTGAACAAATTTCCAGAATCTTTCGTTTTGAGAAACGTAACGCCATGGCCCTTGAGGAGGCAGGCTGCGCTCAGAATTCTTTCAACTTACCGAAAATTTTCTTTCATTTTCATTATTTATTTGAAAAATCGATATTCTCAATAAAACTCAAATCTGGATTTCAGTAACGACTCCGGCCATTGAAGCTGTTCAAGCATCCATAAAATACCGAATTTTTATTTTCAACTCATTAACCGGAATTATTTACACGAATTATCGTATCGAATAAAGCAAGCTGTCCGGTTAGCGCCTATGCCGACGGATGATCCCTGAGCCACGCATTAATCGCATCCTGTGCGAGCGCGGCGGTATCGGCACGGCCTTGTGCGACCGCACCTCTCATGTCCGGCGTGCCGTTGACGTCGTGAAAAATCGACCACTTCCATTCGATACCGCTCACCGACGTCGTCCGGCTCGGGCCCGGTTGCAGCATGCAGAAATACGATTGGTATCTGGCATGAAGCGTGTCGAACTGGCCGATGGTGAATTGCATGGAATCTCCATTGTCGAGGGTCGCCGGGACTGGCGGGCGTCTGTCGAGGAGAATTGTAGCCGGGCAGGCACATGATTGAAACGCGGCGGCATCCGGTTTATGCCGGAAGCCGCCGCACGCCAGACGCCCTGGGCGCCTTCCGCGCACTACCCCTGACTCTGACTCTGGCTTTGCCCTTGCGCCGGCAGGACCGTGATCTCGACGGTCAGCGCCTCGTTACTCTGCCCCGTGCGGATGCCTGACACCGGCATCGCATCGCCGTAATCGAAGCCCGTGGCGATGCGCACGTAGTGATCATCGGGACAGCGGTTGTTGGCGGCATCGAAGCCGACCCAGCCGAGCCCGTCGATATAAGCCTCCGCCCACGCATGGCTCGCCGCCTGCTCGTCGACACCGTCCATCAGCAGATAACCGGACACGTAGCGAGCAGGCATGCGCAGCTGCCGCGCGACGGCGATAAAGACGTGCGCATGGTCCTGGCAGACACCCTGTCCGGCCAGCAATGCCGTTTCGGCATCGGTTTTGACTTCGGTCGTGCCTGGCCGGTAGGCGATCCGCTCGTGAACGGTACCCATCAGAGCGTGCAGAACCTGCAGTTGCGCCGTTTCCGAGCGTAAAGGTTCGGCCAGCGCCTTGATGGATTCGCCGGCGCGGGTGAGCGGTGTCTCGCGTTCGAAGATCCACGGCGGAGCGATCCCGTCGAGCATGCCGAGCACACCGGCGCGGTCTTCGGTGATGACGGTGCCCGCGGCAACGATGACGATCTCGCTCATATTGCGTTTGTGCCGCACGAAATCGACGCGGTTGCCGAGGCCGTCGGTGTAGGTCACCGTCGGCTCGATATTGTCGACGGTGACGCGCCAGTCGACGACCGTCTGCCCGGCTCCCGTCTGCGGACGCAGCCGCAGCCGCTGCAAGGCGTACGGCACCGGCTGGTCATACTCGTAACGCGAAGTGTGGCGAATGGCGATGCGCATGGCCGGACTCAATCGAAGTTGTAGGTTTCGGCGATTTCAAAACCGAGACGGTTGTTCTGAGCGATGAAGCCGGTCAGAAACTCGTGCAGGCCGCCCGCGAAGATCCGCTTGACCGTGTTGTCCCGCAGCGTCGCCAGCGTCGTACTGGCCGTCTGCTGACACGGATGGGTCACGCCGTAGTCGCGCGCCAGATACCCCAGGTTCTCGACGATGTTCACGTAGCAGAAGTTCAGCGAGCGCGGCATGCGCCCGTTGAGGATCAGGTAGTCCGCGATGTTCACCGGCTTGTACTGCACGTCGTAGACCCAGCGGTAGGAGCGATGCGCATCGACGGAACGCAGGATCGACTCCCACTGGTAGTTGTCGAGCGTCGTGCCGACGTAGGAAATGGCCGGCAGCAACAGGTGATACTTGACGTCGAGAATCCGCGCCGTGTTGTCTGCGCGTTCGATGAAGGTGCCGATGCGCGAGAAATCGAAAATTTCGTTGCGCAGCATCGTGCCGTGAAAGGTGCCGCGAATCAGCGCCGCTTCGCGCTTGATCTGAACCAGCACGACCGGCAGTTCGCTGGCCCGTATCGGCTGCGCCAGCACGCGGCGGATCACCATCCACGCTTCGTTGATGCTCTCCCACGCTTCGCGGGTCAGCGCCGTGCGCACCATGCGGGCATTCGAGCGCGCGGCTTCGATGCTCGACAGCACGCTCGACGGATTGTCGGGGTCGCGCAGCAGATAGTCGGACACGGTGTCGGCCGTGCAGACGTCGTGTTTCTTGCGGAACCCCTCTTCCGTGCCGGACGTCACCACCACGGACAACCACGTCGCCGGCGCGTCGGATGCTCTGGTCAGTGCCATGCGCAACCCGGCATCGACGACGCGTGCGATGTTCTCCGCGCGTTCGATATAGCGGTGCATCCAGTAGAGCCCGCTTGCAGTGCGACCAAGAAGCATGTTCTGTCAAACTCCCGTTGCTGTTTTGCACGGTCCCGGCGTGTAGATGGCCGGGTCTTTGCGAATCTTCGTCGTGGGTGTTGGGTGCGGCTCAGTCGGCCGCCAGCACCCACGTATCCTTCGTGCCACCGCCCTGACTCGAATTGACCACCAGCGAGCCTTCCTTCAATGCCACCCGCGTCAACCCACCCGGCGTGATGCGAATGCGGTCCGACATCAGCACGAACGGCCGCAGATCCACGTGACGCGGTGCGAGACCTTGCGCAGTCAGGATCGGCGTGGTGGACAGCGCGAGTGTGGGTTGCGCGATGTAGCTGTGCGGACGCGCCTTCAATTTGAGTGCAAAGTCCTCGCATTCCTGCTTCGAGGCAGCCGGCCCGACCAGCATGCCGTAGCCGCCGGACCCATGCACTTCCTTCACGACCAGTTCGTCGAGATGGGCGAGCACGTATTTCAGACTGTCCGGCTCCGAGCAGCGCCAGGTCGGCACGTTTTCGAGGATCGACTGGCGGCCTGTGTAGAACTCGACGATTTCCGGCATGTACGAATAGATCGCCTTGTCGTCGGCGATGCCGGTGCCGGGCGCATTCGCGATCGTGATGTTGCCCGCGCGGTAGACATCCATGATGCCGGCCACGCCGAGCACCGAGTCGTGGCGGAAAGTCATCGGGTCGAGGTACGCATCGTCGAGCCGGCGATACAGTACGTCGATCGCGCGGAAACCTTCGGTGGTACGCATCGCCACGCGCCCGTCGACCACCTGCAAGTCACTGCCCTCGACCAGATGCACGCCCATCTGGTCGGCCAGAAACGCATGCTCGTAGTACGCGGAATTGTGGATGCCCGGCGTCAGCACCGCGATGGTCGGATTCGACGCGTTGCCGCCCGGCGGGCACACCGCCGCCAGCGACTCGCGCAGCAACTGCGGATAAACCTCGACTGGCCGCACCTTGACCTGCTGAAACAGCTCCGGAAACAGCTGCATCATCGTTTCGCGGTTTTCCAGCATGTAGGACACGCCGGACGGCGTGCGCGCGTTGTCTTCGAGCACATAGAACTGGTTTTCCGCCGTGCGCACGATATCGACGCCGATGACGTGCGTATAGACATTCCCCGGCGGCCGGAAGCCGATCATCTCGGGCAGAAACGCTTCGTTCTGCGTGATCAGCTCGCGCGGAATGCGCCCCGCCCGCACGATCTCCTGGCGATGATAGATATCGTCGAGAAACGCATTGAGCGCCATCACGCGTTGCTCGATGCCCTGCGACAGGCGCTCCCACTCGCGCGCGGAAATGATGCGCGGAATGATGTCGAACGGGATCAGCCGCTCGGCCGCTTCTTCTTCGCCGTACACCGCGAACGTAATGCCGGTCTTGCGGAACACGCCTTCGGCGTCGGTAGCTTTCTGCGCCAGGTTCGCCGGGTCCTGCGTATCGAGCCATTGCTTGAGCAGCTCATAGGGCGCACGCACTGCATCGCCGGACGTCAGCATCTCGTCGAATGGCTTCACTTCGGTTCTCCGTAGTGGGTACAGCAAACGGGTACAGCACACAGGTTCAACGGGGGTTACTGATGCGGCGGCGGGTCCTCGAGCACGCTCTGCGTCAGCACCACCGACGGGATGGTCGGCCTCAGCATCGTGCCTGCGCGGCGACGTACGCCGTACCAGCCGGCCACCAGCAGCACCGCGACCACCGGAATCGACGCCACGGTCCACGTGCCGTTCGGGTAATCGAAAGCCATCAGCACCAGCACGCCGAGCAGAAACGCGAGCGTCAACCACGATGTTACCGGCGCACCGGGCATCCTGAAACTAACCGGTTCGGCTTCACCGCGCGCCACCGCGCCACGGAACTTCATCTGGCAAACCACGATAAAGCCCCAGGTGCTCAGAATACCGAGCGACGCGATATTAAGCACGATTTCGAACACGCTCGACGGAACAAAATAATTCAGCACGACGCCGATGACGTAAATCGCCACGGTCACCAGAATGCCAGCATACGGCACCGATTGCGAACTCATGCGGGAAAGGAAGTTCGGCGCGGAACCGCCCATCGACAGCGCGCGCAGTACCCGGCCGGTCGAATATAGCCCCGAGTTCAGGCTCGACAGCGCCGCCGACAACACCACGATGTTCATCACCGAACCCACGCCCGGCACGCCAAGCGCAGCGAAGAACGTGACGAACGGACTCTGCCCCGCCTTGTACGCGCTCCACGGCAGCAGGCAAACCAGCAGTACCACCGCTCCCACATAGAACAGCGCAATACGCCATATCACGCTGTTGATCGCCCGCGGCAGCACCTTGCGCGCGTCCTTGCATTCGCCCGCGGCCGTGCCGACCAGTTCGACTCCGGCGAACGCGAAGACCACGCCCTGCACCAGCACCAGCGCAGGCAACAGGCCGTGCGGGAACAGGCCACCATTCTGGCTGATCAGGTGCACGCCGGTCGTGTTGCCGCCCACATGGATGCCGGTGCCCAGGATGACTGTGCCGATCACCAGAAACAGCGAGATCGCCGCGACCTTGATCAGCGCAAACCAGAACTCCATTTCGGCGAACCATTTCACGCCGATCAGGTTCATCGCCGCGACGATGCACAGCGCGATCAACGCGAACACCCATTGCGGCACCCCGCCGAACGCACCCCAGTAGTGCATGTACAGCGCGACCGCGGTGATGTCGACGATGCCGGTCATCGCCCAGTTCAGGAAGTACATCCAGCCCGCGACGTACGAGGCCTTTTCGCCGAGGAATTCGCGTGCGTACGACACGAAACTGCCGCTGCTGGGCCGGTGCATCACGAGTTCGCCGAGCGCGCGCAGGATCAGGAACGAGAACAGGCCGCACACGAGATAGACGATGGCGAGCGACGGGCCGGCCACCTGTAGACGCGCGCCGGCGCCGAGAAAGAGCCCGGTCCCGATAGCGCCGCCGATGGCGATCATCTGGACCTGACGATTACCCAACGTCTTGTGATAACCGGCCTCATGCGATTCGAGCCAGGTTTTCGTATCCATCGGGGCGGCGGGCGCCGGGGGGGCTTGTGTATCGAGGGCAGTCATATCGATTCCATCCTTTCACAGGGGCGCTTGACTTTGCTTGACTTCAAAAACCGAGGGGAGATACCGTAAGACGCGTACGCAATCGCGTACGGACAAGCTCGCGATCAACCATAGGAGGTGTATGACGATGGTTGATGGACCGCCAGGCTTCTTGCCGGGCTACCGCTTCGCATGACAAGGGTATGCAGCCAAAAGGTATGTAGCCCAATTTATCGAGGCAATGCCCATGCATATTTCGACTAACCCTTCGCGAAAAACGCATCGGACAGGGCGAATTATTCGTATTGCGTAGCGCAAGACTGCCAGGCTGTGTCGCCGGCATCGTGCGTCGCTGGCCGGACGCGCGTGCCGGAAGTCGATTGATCCAATACAAGTGAGCAATATGGAAGCAAAGTGGTTGGAAGACTTTCTCAGCCTCTCGGAGATGAAGAGTTTTTCGCGCGCGGCCCGCAGCCGGCATTTGACCCAGTCCGCTTTCAGCAGGCGAATCGTGGCGCTCGAAACATGGATGGGGACGAAGCTGGTCGACCGTAGCGTTAACCCTGTCACGTTGACGCCGGCCGGACGTATGTTCCGCAGCCTCGCGGCGGACATTCTGCGCAGCATGCATGCGGCGCGCAGTCTTGTCGGCGGTTATGAACAGTTCGCCGAAAACGATCATGTGGTGCACTTTGCGGTCGCCCACACGTTGGTGTTCACGCTGTTTCCCGACTGGCTGAAACGCCTGACCAACGAGTTCGGCAACATCATGGCGCGCGTGCAGGCGGTCAATGTGCCGGAGGGTGTGCAGCATCTCGTGGCCGGCGATTGCGATCTGCTGATCGGCTACCACCACCCGCAACTGCCGATCGCGCTCGATCCCAATCACTTTCCGTTTATGACGCTCGGGGTCGAGCGGATCTTGCCGGTGTCGGCGGCAGGCAGCGATGGCAGGCCGCTGTTCGAACTGCCTGGCAAAAGCGGCCGGCCGTTGCCGTTGCTGGCTTATTCGTCGGGGGCGTTTCTCGGTAACGTCGTCGAGATGCTGCTGATGAATGCCGCCGAACCGTACGCGCTATATCGCTGCTTCGAAACGCATATGTCGGAGGCGTTGAAAGGTATGGTGGTGGCGGGACATGGGATCGGCTGGCTGCCCGAAAGCTGTATTGCGAAGGAGTTGAGCGAGGGCACGCTGGTTCATGCCGGGCCGGACGCATGGGCAACCGAGCTGGAGATTCGCCTGTATCGGCCGGTCAAGCAGCGTGGCGCTGCGGCCGAGCAACTGTGGGCGTATATCAGCAATCAGTCGATCGAGCCGGCGGTCGAGGCGATCCCCGAGGTTCTGGTCGAGCGATGAACGGCGGGGATATATTGACGATGCGCTTAACGACGCGTTTGAAGATGAGCGCCGCCACGTAGCGGCGTGCAACGACGACACCGTGACGACACCGATGTGCCGTCACGGTCGATTGCCTGCGCGGCAATCACGCGATAACGGTCGTGCTTACGACTTCGACGGGCGTCCCGTCTTGACCGTTTCGACTGCGGCGATCGTCTCGAGCAGACGCTTGGTCGGCACGGATTCGAGCAGCGCAAGACCGGCTCGCAGCAGTTCGCTTTTCTTCACCGCCACGCCTTCCTCGACGCATTTCTGCTTCAGTGCGGCGATTTTTTCGTAATCGGATTTCGGCATCGTGAAGCTGTCGCGGACGACTTTTTCCTTCTTCACGCGCTTTGTCTTTGCCTCGACGCTGGCAGGTGCCACTGCTTCCGGCGCAACGGTCTTCGGCTTCGCTACCTTGACTGCCTTGGTCGTTTTCACGGCCTTGGTTTCCTTGACCGCTTTCACGGGTTTGGCGACCGGCTTGGTGGTTTTCACCGCTTTCACGACCTTGGCGGTTTTCGCGACCTTCGCAGTTTTCGCAACCTTGGCCGTTTTTGCCGGAGTGGCTGCGCGCGGCGTCTTCTTCACGACTTCGGTGGCCTGCGCAGTAGCCCGTTTGGCGCCCGCTGCCGCGCGCCCCCGGGTAGATGCCGGTCGACGAACAGCTTTTTTTGCAGCACCAGCGGTGCGGGGTTCACTCATCACTACCTCCTGATCGATAAACAATATAAACAGTATATATCGTTTAAGAACAATGACGGAACCTCACAGGCCGGCGCAATACCGCAGTACGTGGGCTGGTGGCTCGATCCGAGCGGATTTTAGCCCGGATTCAGGCGCCTGGCGTTATCAGGGTGTCTACCGATGTGCTTGGCCGGGTATCGCCGGCAATTCGGGGCTGCGGCGAGCACGTCATGGGGCGGATCGGCGGACGTTTGAACGCTCGATCCGGAAACCCGCGGAGCCTTGCCAGACGGGCGTCAGACGGGCCTCAGCCGGGCGCCGCCGCGTCGCAGGTGTAAGTCACCGAGTACTGGTAAAGCGGCGCGGGATGCTGGTCGACGCCCTGGGTGACAGGAATCGCCATTCTGGAGTTGACGGTACGCAGCCGGGCATTGCCGGCGCAAGCACGCCGCGCCGCCTCGATGCACGGCTCATCGTCTCGTGACGTATCGAGCATGCAGCCCACGTTCACCTGCTGGGGTGGCGGCGTCGTCGGAAGACCGCTATTGCCAACAGGGGCACACGCCACCAGGATCAGCAGAATGCCGCCCAACGCTCCGGCAAATTGCACCGGTTTCCACATCACGCGTCTCATTGCCACTCCCCCGTTGTCGGTCAGTTTCGCTGCGTCGTTCTGGAAAATGCCTTACCTGCCGCTCATGGCGCGGTCGCCGCCGCGCCTGAGGTTGGCTCGGCGGTTGCGGTCATTTGTAGCCGTACGCGTAGCGGTTGGCGCATGTCGGCGGGTGGCGGTTCGGCGATCGGGTGAGCAGTCAGCATCTGTCGCAAGGTTGCGTCTGCTTTCGCGTCGCCCAGCGTATCGAACTCGACCCGCGTCACCGCACCGTCTGCCCCGATCCACGCGCGGACCACGATGGCCGGCGGCGGCGTGTCGCCTTTCGCGTTCAATACTCTGTCTTCGAGAAACCGATGCAGCTGGTCAGCGGCTTCGTTATCCGTTTCCAGCGACGCCTGGAACTGGCGCCCTACCTGATGCGCATAGTCGATCCATGGTTGCGGCACGTTCAGCGTTTGCGACGAGGCGGACATACTTCCGGTCATCGTCAGCAGCGCGATCAGCATGCCGAACCAGTTGCCACGGTTACGCCGGGTACGTCGACTGCTCGGGTTACTTCGCCCTCTTGCGTTCATGCGCCTGCCTTTGCTGTTGCGATATCACGCGATGCCACGCGATATCGCGCGATGTTATTGAGCGCCGAACGACTCAGCCGCTCACCCCAGATCGATCGGCACATAGAGCCGTGCTGTTCCGCGCTGAACCAGCAGCGCGACCTGATCGTGCGCATCGTTAATCTCACTGATGAGCCCTTCGATCGTCACCACCGGCGTCTCGTTGACCGACAGCACCACATCGCCTGTGCGCAAGCCCACGTTCGCGGCCCGGCCGCTAACCTGCTCGATCAGCAGACCGTGGTCGACACCGAGCTTCTGCTGTTCCGCAGGTGCCAGCGGCCGGAGAGACAGGCCTAGCCGCGCCGGCGTCTGCGCGTTTGTCGGTGTGTCCGGCGCACTGTCGAGCGCGCCGACCGTCACCCTGATATGGTTCGACTGCCCCGAGCGCCACACCAGCAAGTCCGCCTGCCTGCCCGGTTTGATCTTCGCCACCGTACTGAGCAGATCGACGGAATCGGCGATATCGCTGCCGTTGACCGCCAGCACCACGTCGCCGGCCTGCAAGCCCGCCTGCGCACCGGCGCCGCCTGCCGCCACCGCGCTGATCAACGCACCGTCCGGTTTCGCGAGCCCGAACGAGCGCGCGAGCGCCTGGCTCACCTCCTGCACCGCCACACCGAGCTGCCCGCGACTCACCTTGCCGGTGCGCAGCAGTTGATCCTTGACGTCCAGCGCCACATCGATCGGAATCGCGAAGGCCAGCCCCTGATAGCCCCCGGTCTTCGAGTAGATCATCGAGTTGATGGCGATCACGCGACCGTTCAGATCGAAGAGCGGACCGCCCGAATTGCCCGGATTGATCGGCACATCGGTCTGGATGAACGGGATGTACGCGGCCCCCGGCAACGATCGCGCTTTCGCGCTGACGATGCCCTGCGTCACCGTGTTCGCGAATCCATACGGCGAGCCGATCGCCATCACCCAGTCGCCCACTTCGGTACGGGCTGGATTACCCGCTACCACCGCCGGCAGGTTCTGCGCATCGATGCGGATCACCGCAACGTCCGACAACGCATCGCTACCGATCACCTTGCCCTTGAATTCGCGCTTGTCGGTCAGTTTCACGTCGACGGTGCTGGCGTCTCCCACCACGTGACGATTCGTCAGGATGACGCCGTCCGCGCTCACGATAAAGCCGGAGCCGAGGTTCACTTCCTCGCGATTGCCGATCACACGACGGGCAAGAAATGGCGCGAGCGGGTTGCCCGGCGCGATGCCAGGCGGCAACTGGATACCCATCTGCGGTACTTCGCGCGTCACGCTGATGTTCACCACCGCCGGGCCATAGCGTTTGACGAGCATCGCGAAGTTAGGCATGACCGGTGCAGGCGCGGCTTGTGTCGGCACAGCAGCTGCATCCTGGGCCGCCGCCGATGCGAGCATGCCGACATTGGTCAACGTCAACGCACAGCATGCCGCGATCATTCGTAGCGCCCGCTTGAGTTTCGCCTGTGCGGTTCGTGCCATTCGTGCCGTTCGTGCCACTCGCATCTGTCCTGTCCGTTCGATCCTGGCCACCACGTATTCCCTCGTCGTCGTGCGATCCACTCGTCAAGGCGGCACAGCAACCGACGGCGGCGGCCGTTGCGGCGTGACAGATTTGCCCCAGTTCGAACCAAACCGGTTCCGCTCGGCGGACAGGTTGAATGTGCCCACACGGTTCGACGGGCCGTTCGCGAGCGCCTCGGCGGCCGACTGGGAAGCGGCCACACCTGTCGCGGCAGGCGCAGCCTTCGGCGCAAGCTGCGCGCTCAGACAGCCGTACGACAGCGCCCGTTGCCCATCGACTTCGGCGTCGATGCACACCGGCTTCGTGCCCGACGACGCATTCGGTGCGGCAATGTCGGGTGCCGTTGCGTTGCTGCCTTGCGCATATGAAGTGCCCGCCAGGCACACCTGTATGACGCTCACCAGCCCCAACATTACGGCCTGCCTGAATAGCATTTCGCCCCTCGCTTCACAACATCGCTTCACAACGTCGCTGTGCTCGCAGCACCCCACGACTCTCAATTCCTGTGCGACCGCGCGACAAAGCGTCCAAACGCCGCCCGGTCAGCCGCATGCAATTCAGGCGCTGGCCCAGCCACGCGTTCCGCCCACGGCATCTGCAGCGTATCGACCCGCATCCCGCCGAGCACATCCGCGCCCGTCGGAAATGGCGTGCTCTCCGGCTCCCGGTACTCGATGCGAAAGAGCCCGGGCGCACTTGTGCGCGCGCTCCACAGATCGCCCACGTCGCGCACGCTCGCATCGAACCAGAACCGCACCCAGCCGACCGACTCGGGCGCGCCCTTACCCGTCGAATCCGCTAACCGCATGAACCCCGTAAGCACGAGCAGTACGCTCGCCAGATCTTCTTCGCGCAGGTTCGGGTACGACCACAGATTCAGCACATCCGCGTACGCCAGCACCGTTGCAAAGCGCTTCATCGTGAACGACGGACAAAGCTGCTGCACGGCTGCATAGTGAAACTCCCAGCGCCGGACGAAACGCATCCGGTGCGCGAATCCCACTGCGACGTCGTAGGCCTTTCTGACGACCAGTTCATCCGGCTGATACGTCCGGGTTGTCAGCACACAGCGCGCATCGTGAAGCGCGCTCCTGTGACGTACGAACTCGGGTATCCCGAGTACCGGCACGACTTCGCCCAGACAAAGCGGGCAGCGCGACAGCGACGGCCGCGCCACGCCATCTGCGACGAGCCACGGCCGCGCATCGATCATCGGTTCGCGTTCGGGCTTGACGACAACGGGTTCGACCGCGGGACGCTCCACCTGTCGTCCGTTGACTGCACGCGCGGTGTGTTCCATAACCGCTCTCCTTGCGCTTACTGCGCGGCAGCGAGCGCCTTCTTGAGCGCATCCTCGTTGATCGGCGCCGCTGCGCTGAGCTTCGCCAGATAGGCTTGCGCGTTTTGCTGCGTGCGCTGTTCGCGCAGCGTCGCGCGAATCTGTTCCTTCACATCTGCGAGTGGCCGCAGGCCGGCGGCACGCGTATCGATGAGCTTCACCACATGGAACCCGGTCGGCGTGCGCAGCGGCGCCGAGATCTGGCCGGGCTTGAGCGCATCCGCGGCCTGGCGAATCGCGGGCAGCAGCACCGTTTCGGGCACAAAGCCCATATCGCCACCATTCGCCGCGCTACCCTGGTCCTGAGAATTCGCTTTTGCGAGCGCGGCAAAGTCGCCGCTGCGCGCCTGGCTCGCCAGATCTTCGGCCTGCTTGCGGGCTTTTTCGAGCGTCGCCGCATCGGCATTGGCAGGCACGGCGATATAGATCTGTGCGAGACGCAGCGCCCGCGGTGTCGCGAACGCGTTGTGATTCTGGTCGTATGCGCTCTGAATCTCGTCATCCGACGGATAGCCCGCGGGCGGCGCACTGACCGACCCCAGATAGCTGCGCATGACGATGTCGCGCTGCGCCTGATCGATGGCGGCCTGTACCTGCGGCTGCTTGTCCCAACCTTTTGACTTCGCTTCGGCAAGCGCTGTCTTCTGCGCCAGCGTCAAACGCACTATCTGGTCCAAGGCAGCAGGGTCGGCTGCGAGCCGCGTGCGACTGTCTGCATTCAACGACTTGATCAGCGTATCGATGTCCGTTTGCGTAACCGATGCCTGCGCCGTGCTCGCGATCACATCGCCTTGAGCATGCCCGGCAACCGGCAGAATCAGCATCAAACCACTCACTACACTTGCCAGCTTCTTCACCCTTGCCCCCATCGTTTGCATTCACAGGCTGTACTCGCAGGCACCGCTCATCCGCACACGCAGATCGGCTCCTGCGAGCCAGTCCCGCGAGCCTGCGTTATTGCGTCGTCGTTCCCGCGTTGTGCACCTGAAATGCACCTTCACTGCCGGTGTCGGCTGCTGCTGCATCGGCAGCTGCCATCGCCGGACGGTTACGTAGATGCAGCAGGAATTCCTGCAGCAAGCGGTCCCACAGCTCGATCATCGAACGAAGGTGTGCTGTGGCAACGCCACCCGCGACCACCACGTCCAGCTCGAGCACGAGGAACTGCGCGTGAGCTGCGAGACGGGCAAAGCGCTTCGTACGATTCCAGCTCGGTACCAGATCCGCCGGCAGATCGCCCTGCACCTGCAGCGCGCAACTGAGCGTGTAGTCCAGGTAGACCGGCGCGTCGCCTGCCGTCTGAACCGTGCCCGGTGTTGCCACATTGCCAAAGCGCACGACGAAACCGACGCCCTGGCTAGCACTCATCAATTGCACTACGCCATTCTGTTCAGCGGCTGTGACGCGATAACCCGATGCCTTGAAAATTTCCGCGAGTTGTTCGGCACTGATCGCGTCGAACACGGAGTCGACTGCAGCAAGACCCGCGTTGCTCGTGCCGGCTTCGATGCCGTTGGAATGGATTGCTTCGTTGCTCATCATGGTCTCCGTTTCGGTGGTGTACTCGATGAAGGTCACTTCTGCGCCGCCGACGTGCTCGCCGCACCGGTAGCCGAAGCTGCGGTGGCCGGCCGTGCCGCCGGGTCGAACCTGCCGTCATACAGCTGGTCGCCGTAGCGCTGCGCGATGTCATCGTACTTCACACGTGCACTTTGTGCGAACGGTTCCCGCGATGAGAGCAAAGTGCCGAATCCCACGTGTTCGTATGCATTCAGAATATCGTGCCCGACCTGATACAACTGGCTATTCTTGGCCTGACACGTTTGCAGTTGTGTGTCACGCGTCTTCAGGTCGGTTTGCGCCTGAGTGCGCTCCGCATCGCGCGTGCGCGACACCGCCAGCAACTCTTCGTAAGAGGTCTTGTATTTCGCGAGCTGCTGCGTGTCCTGCGCGTGGCTCGCCTTCTCGGCGGACAGCGCGCTCTGGGCCGCTGCTTCGCCGCTCGACTTGCCCTGCGTCGCCGCCAACTGCGACTGCGCCTGCTTCAGATCCGCGAGCGCCTTGTCGCGTTGCTGCTCGGCGCTCGCCTTGTCCGCTTGCAACTGCGCCTGCGTGTCCTCGATCTGCCGCAACTGCTCGGTGGTCGTGCGCAACGCGGCGCGCAGTTTTTCCTCGATGCTCTGTGCCGAAGCCGGCCCTGCCGCACCGAGCAACCCGCACAGCAGGCCAGTCGATACGACGATGAGATGACGTGTCTTCATCGATGGCCTCATCAGAAGCGTGCGTTCAGTTCAAGCTGCAGCACGTCGATCGATACCGGCGGTCCGTACACTTCCTTCGCGCTCAGGTAGCGTGCCGAGAGCCACGTATCGCGTGCAACCGCATACGATGCGCCGAGAATATAACCGCGCGCATTGGTGCCGCCCAGGTGGAAGTCGGGGTCGTTGAATGCATCGAGCGTCGCGTCCGGTTGCAGGTACTTGTACGCAATCGTGAAGTTCCACTGCCCCTTGCTCGACGGATCCGGCTCGCCGATCGTGACCTTCGCAAGGAAGCCGTTCGGCCCGCTGCGATAGTCGCCCTGGTTCACATTCGCCGAGGTCGAGTCGTAGTTGTTGACCGGCAGCGACGCTGCGCTGAACGCCTTGTTCGTGTTGTACGCAAGGTTGCGCACGAACTCGCCATCGAGCCGCACCTTCACCCGGTCGGCCAGCACCGTATCCCACTGCGCCTTGATATCGAGCAAGCGGTAGTTGTACGCGAGACCAAACAGCTGCGACTCGGGTGTCAGGCCCGGTGCGAGATTCGGGTTCTGCACGATGTTGCGCAGTGCAATCAGCGTATTGCCGCCGAACATGTCGGCCGGCACCCAGGCCTCGTTGTCGGTGCCGCAGCTCGTCGCGCCGAGATAGATCGCGCATGGCGAGGACAGCGTACCGCGCATGTTCTGGAAGTCGTAGTAGGCGACTGCACCCTTCAACCGGTTCTGCTCGTTGATCTTCCACTCCGCGCCGAACTGGCCGCCGAACATCCAGCGCGTATCGGTACCGACCTTGTCGGTGCTGTTGTTCGGGAAGCCATTGGCCGAGTACTGGATCGGGAAGATACCCAAGGTGCCGAACAGGCGGACGTCGTGATTCGCGGGCAGATCGTGGCTGAAGGTGAACGCGAGACCGTCCATCTCGAGATCGTTCGAGAACAGCAGGTCGGACGTGAAGAACGGATTGTCGAAGCGACCCGCTACGACGTTGAGCCAGCTCGTCGGCTTGTACGCGAAGAATGCCTTGTTCAACCAGATGTTCTGCTTGCCGAAGTTGTTACCCGCGTAGGCAGTCGTCGTGACCGGTGCGTTATCGTTGCCGGTGGCGAGCTGGATGCCCGCGCTCAGATCGTCGGTCAGCGTTGCCGTCAAGCCGAAGCGCGCGCGATAGCGTTCGAGGTTGTTGCGGTTCTGGGTCGTGTTCTGCGTCGGAAACTGCGTGTTGTTCGTGTTTCCGTTGATATCGAATCCGCCGGCCTGATTGATTGCGGCGAAGTTCGTGATGTTGTTCGCGTTGCCGCTGCCGTAGAAGTGGTACTCGTCACGCACACGCAGATCGCCGTCGAGCTTGATGCGCGACACCCAGTCCGGGAACGTATTCGGTTGCGCCCAGTTTTCGGCCTTCGCCTGCGCGACGACTTCCTGCTTGACCTGATCGCGGATCTGGTCGCGCACGATCTGCGGCACGTACGGCACGGCTACGTCGCCCGGCTGGGTCGGCCCATTCACTACCGCTACGCCGCCACGTGTGGCCGAAGCAGCGGCTACGTTCGCCGACTTCGCCTGCGCCGCCTCGCTCTTTGCCTCGCTGATCAGATCGTTGGCATTGGCCTGTGTCAGCACCCCGCGCTTGACGAGCAGATTGATCAGGTTGATCACCACGCTCTCGGTCGGCGCAGCCTTCGCATTCCCCGCCTGCGTTTCCAGCGACTGTGCATGCGCAACGGCGGCGCATCCCATGCCGAGTGTGAAGACCGCTACGCTGATGCGCGAGCGGCGAAAGTGCTTACCTCCACCGCGCGTACCCTCACCCCGAAAGCTCATCTTGCCAATCATTCTGATTCTCCGCATAACCGCTGTTTTTTTACCGGCACTGTCCCGTTGTCATCGGGACTGCCCCTGGGTTCGAAATTCGTGGATCTGTTCTGTGTCGATGTCGTTTCAACCCGGCTTGCGCCCGAGCAACTTCACGAGCACCGGGTAAGTCGTCGCGGGTGGCGGTGGTTCGTCCACCTGGCCGAGTGCTTCGACCGCGGCGATCACGGCTGCATCGATCTTTGGGTCGCCGGTCGATTGCGCGACCGTCACCCGCGTAATGCGGCCCGAAGGCTCCATCCATAGATTCAGGTTGCCCGCGAAGCGTGTTCCGCCGACGTCCTGCACGCCCTTGTCCTGCTCGATCGCGCGCTGCAGCGTGTACACCATGTATTGCGCGTAGCTCGCGTTGCCGAACTTGCCTCCACCGCCGCTACCCGCCATGCCGGACCCATCGCCCGCACCGATACCGAAGTTGTCCGTACCGGCCTGCGCAGACGTGTTCATCGTCATCTGCTTCGGCTGGTTGTCCGACGGCTTCGGTGTCTCGGACGGCTTAGGTGCGACCGTCGGCTTGTCCACCGGTGTCTTCACCTCATCGATCTTTTCGGGCGGCGGCTTCTGCTTCGGCGGCGGAGGAGGCGGCGGTGGCGGCAGCGGGATGACGGTGGTCACCTGCGGCGCTTCGGCGCGCTTTACCCCTGCGGTGTCGCTGGCGAAGTGCCAGACAAGCGCCCCTAAGCTGATCACGATCAGTGCGATCACTACCGGCTTGATGAAGCGGCCAGGGCCGTCGCCGGGACCGCCGTCGGGGTAGGTCATTTCCATCGCGTGTCCCCTAGCCGCCCGCACCCGACCCGGCCTGCGCCTTGCCGGTCACGAGTCCCACCTGCGACAGATCGAGTCGACGCAACAGGTCGAGTACGTCCATGACCTTCTGGTACGCCACGGTCGAATCGCCCTTGAGCACGATCGGGAATTCCGGATTCGTCGCCTTCTCGGTGCGCAAGCGGTTTTCGAGTTCGTCCATCGTCACGGGGTACGCGTCGAGGAAAATCTGCCCCGAATCGGAGACCGTGATCGCCTTGGTCTTCGGCTTCGCGAGACTCGCTGCCGAACTTGCCTTGGGCAGGTCCACCTTGATGCCCTGCACCGACGCGGTCGTCATGATGATGAAGATGATCAGCAGCACATACGCGAGATCGAGCATCGGTGTGATGTTGATGTCGTCATACGGCTTGTCGTCGTCCTGAACCTGCATGGTGAAGCTCTCCGTGTGGTCAGTCGCCAGCCAGTGCGTGATCGGGGCTACGATGGGCTTCTGCGAGACGCGTGACGAATTCATCGACGAACACCTGCATGTTCGCGGTCACGTTCTTGTTGCGGATCAACAGATAGTTGTAGCCAAAGAGCGCGGGGATCGCGACGAACAGACCGGTCACCGTTGCCAGCAACGCGGCCGCGATACCCGGCGCGATAGCGTTGACGTTGACGTCGCCCGCGGCGGCAATCGCGGCGAACGTGATCATCACGCCGACCACGGTGCCGAGCAGACCGAGGAACGGGCCGCCGGAAATCGCGATGGTCAGCAGCACCATCGATTTCGACAGACGCTGGTTTTCGCGCACGAGCGTCGCATCCATCGATGCGCGGATCGCTTCGATCGATTCCGTCGTAATGACGGTGCGTCCGTTGCCGTCTACCCGGCTGTGAATTTCATGAACGCCCGCCTTGTACAGCCGATACAGCGACGACTGGTACAGGCGTCGACCTTCATTGCTCTTCTCGTCGACATGGGCAAGTCCCACCAGGTGCCGGCCCGCTACTTCACGGAAACGCTGCACGAAGTAGTTATTCGCCTTGTCGACGGTGCCGACGTACGAGGCCTTGTTCCACATCACGACCCACGAGATCGCCGCCATCGCCAGCAGGATGCCGATGACCACCCACGCATCGACCGTCACCGACTTGACGATCACGCCGAAGTAGCCAAAGCCGAAACCGGACTGCTTTTCGTCGGCGCCGTAATTCACGAGCTTCGATTCCGAACCCTGGGAGAACGAGTCGAGTGAAATCAGTGCGGCGGAGCGCGCTACTTTTGACAGGCGTAGTTCATCGAGCGTGCCGTTGAAGCCCGCAAAGCCTGCCGTCGAGCCCGCTGCGTCGCCGGCCACCGTGGCGGCGCTGGTCAGCGCGGGCAACGTTGCCGCAACCTGAGCGACCTGCTTGCCGTTCGCATAGACCGTCAGGTTCTTTCCATCGGCCGTCACTGCGAGGTATGTCCACTGGTTTGCCGGCACCGGCTGCGCAGCCGGCGTGCGCACGGGCGCCGTGCTACCGGGCACACCATCGATCTCGGCAAACGGCGCACCGCTATCGAGCCCGATCAGCAGCGCATTCGCGCCATCGCGGCGACCGTAGATGAGCGTGTTCGGTGCCAGCGCCGCGGGCTTCACCCATGCACTGAACGTGAAGCTGCCACCTGCGCTCACGGCGAGCGACGGACTGGCCGGCAGGTTCAGCGGTGTAGTGCCGTCGAATTTCGCCGCCTTGCCGATGATGCCGTCCTCGACGGTCTTCGCCGACGCGTTCTGCGCGTTATTGCCGTACGCGGTCACGTCTTTCGCCGGTGTACCTGCTGCGCCATCGAAGTGATACACGAGCGTGTAGTCCGGATCGAATGTTTCGGCGGCCTTGCCACCGTCGGGCGCCTTCTTGTTGCCGTAGTACATCCAGATGTTCTCGGTGGCGCCCGCAGGCATCTGCGGCACATCCACCCAGATCAGCGCCACACCGAGCACCGCGTCGTATTGCTCGATGTGATAGTTCAGCGGCGTTTTATCGTCGGTGGCGACGAAGCGGATATCCGCACCGTTATCCTCGAGCCCGTCGAACTGGAAATTGCCCGAGTGCAGACGGATCAGCAGCGGAACGCGACCGGCGGATTCCGCGAGGTTCGCCCCCTTCGGGCTCGTGTCGATCGTGATGGCCTTGCGGTACGACCAGTCGTTTTGCCACCATGCATTGGCGACGCCCGGCACGCAACCCAGCAGCACCGTTACGACCGACAGAAAGAGAAATAACGCTCGCTTCACAATCCACTCCCCGGAATAAGCCGGCCCGTGCTCCGGGCGCCGGCACAACAGATTTGAAAATCGTTCAAGGTCATCGGCGCCATCGCGTATCAGAAGCCCAGCCGGACATAGAAATCGAAACGCGGGCTGTATTGCTTCGTGTAGACGCCCGCTTTCAGCGGCCAGCCCGCTTCGAAATCCGCGCTCGCGTACTTGAGTAGCTGCAAGCGCGTACCCACGCCGACGCTCAACAGGTTGAAGCTCGAGGTCTGTTCAGGCAGCGGGCTCAGCAGCCACAGATGCGCCGCATCGATAAATGCGTGGAAGCGCCACTCGTTGATCTGGCTTCCCACCGCACCGCCGAGGTACTTCGTCAGCGACGGGCTGCGCAGTTCGAGCGAACCGATCACGCCACTGTCTGCCGTGTCCTCGGCCTGCATGTAGCCGCGTACGCTGTTCATGCCACCCGCGGCGAACTGTTCGCTCGACACCAGCGGCGCACTCGCGAGCTGCGCGCTTACATGCGCGTTGGCCTGGATGTCGTGGTTGAAGAGCTGCGTGTGATTGATGTCGAACTTGCCGTACACGAAGTCCGGCGTCGCGTTGTAGCGCTTGTTGTCCCACGCCGCGCCGTCGCTGCCGATACCGCGAATCGTCGTCGTGAGCGACGCCGAGAAAGCGGTCTGCGAGTTTTTCAGGCTCAGCTGCGAGTTGTACGAAATCGTCACGGGCACGTAAGTCAGCGGTGCGCTCGAGGTCGACCCCGGCAACGAGTCGACTTCGTCGTAGTGCTTGCGGTCGATCTCGACGCTGACCGACTGTGCATAAGTGTCGGAGCCCGGCAACGTGTAGATCGCCGTGAACCCGTAGGTCGTGCCCTTACCGAGCACACTCACGTTACCGAGCGACGCGACATTGCTGTCCGAGTGAATAACAGTGGCGAGAAAGCTCCAGTGCGAGTCTTTCAGCGGTGCCAGATATGAGAACGAGTACACGCGCGCATCGTTGGGATGCTGAGGCGCGATCAGATAGGTTCCCGAAAGAACATGCCCGAGTTGCCAGAGATTCGAGTAGCTGAGCGTTGCACTAGTCCGTAGCGATGAAGTGCCCGGACTGTTGTCGTTGTTCATGTCGAGCGTGCCGTGCAACGGGCTGTGATCGTCGACCTTCAGGTCGACGTCGACGGTTTGCGGCAACGCGCCGGGCTTCAGCACAGGGATTACCTGGCGATCGGCCGAGCGGTTCAGATCCGTGAGCTGCTGCTGCGCCTGGGTAAAGTCAGGCACATTGCCTTCGGCGAGCGCCGGCACCGCGTCGCGGATGTTTTGCGGCGAGTTGTACTTCGCGCCTTCCACGCGCAGCCGCCCCACCTTCGCCTCGACGACCTGTAGCACGATCACCCCATCCTTGACCTGTTGCTGAGGAAGCTCCACTACGACCGACTGATAGCCTTTGTCCTGATACGTCTTCTGCAGTGCATCGCGTGCCGCGTTCACGTCGTCGATCGTCTTGCCCGGTCCTTCAAACGGATACACGGCCTTTTCGATGTCGACACTTTGCAACTTCGTGTTGCCGCGCACGATGAATTCATTCAGATCGAACGTTCTCGGCACATTCGATGCCTGCTGTGCAGCCGGCGCCGCATCGGCAGCCTGCTGCGCACGAACGCCAACCGTAAGACTCAACCCGCTAATCAGCACCACACCTGCTAGACACTGGTGCCTCGCAGGGCGCCTGTGTTCGTGTGGTTCCCCGTCTGCTCTTGGCGGCATGCGCCACTCCCCTTTTCTGATCCAGATCATTGCTGCCACGGGAACGCCCAACGACGCCGCCCCGTTAACACAATTTCGTTACAGACCAGTGACATATAATTCGCCATCCTCAACAAGAAGGTGGCGATGAGGTTCATCAAGATCACTAGCGCCGCTATTCGCTGCAGTCAGTCGATGACACAACACCCACACGTCAAAAACTGAATCGGTCAGCGTCCCACATCTTGTTTTCGCGGCTCGTCGAATCCGCTATCAAGGCTCTTATCGTTAAGGACGAATCGAATCCGCATAACCCGCATATTTTTAAACGCGTTCGATACCTGGTTTTGCTGACAGAACGATTCCGCGAAATGCCGGGCATCGCACGAGTCGATCGGCTACCGCGAAAGCGCAAAGCGAGAATGATTCCGTGCCGACCTCCGGGAAGCAGGCAACTCTGGGCGGGAAGATAGATGGGGAAAAACGATGTGCGACTGCGGCAGGCCTCGACGGCGCCTGATGACACGCGATGGCACCCATTACAAAACCTGACGACGTATCGTAGAAATGAAATGTGACGCTTGCATGACTCCGTCGCGAGGCATACCTCGGGAAAAACAGTGCACGCTATCCGTACGACCAACTGCCGCGCCAATACTCAAATTCGATCGTGCGGCATACGCGTCGTCTAAACGTCTTAATAGTAAGTACACGGACAAAGCAGACGGAGAGCAGGCCTATGTTGATCATTACGATGCTGTTGCGACGAATTGCGGGAAGGTTGAGCGCCGTACCCACGACGTCAGGCCGCTTGCCGCGCGACAGTTCCACCAGCAATCATGTGCCGGCACCGCTGTACTGGCGCACGCCATGGCTGCGCTGGCACCTGCTGTCCTGGATCACGCTGACGCTACTCGCGCCACCGTTCTGGGCAATCGGCATCCTGCTGACAATCAACCCGCACAGCGATCAACCGTGGTTCTGGCCCGCCACCATGGCGATCGTGCCGCTCGCCAACGGGCTGGCGATCCTGCTCACGAATCAGCGCCATCACCGCGCGCGCTTCACCAGCCGACGCGACGTCACGCTCTATTACTTTGCCGTCAGCATGCCGATGTGCTGCGCGCTGTTCACGCTCGTGCTCTGGGCGACCAACGCGATCACCGGCCTGGTCGGTCCGCTGGCGGTCGGGACGCACGGCACGCCGTCGACAGTCATCGCATTGTGGGCGGCCGGTCTCATTGCGGGTGTCGGCATATCGTCATCTGCGCATGCCAGCATCCTGCACGCATGGCTCGCCTTCGAAGCCTGAGATCAATCACTTCATTCCCGCGGGATCCGTTAAATGCACGAGGGCACATCCCGCCGCACGGCAGGAAGGACGACGACAAGGACGGCAGCGGCGCGGCGCGAGCGCGGTATCGCCATCGTGGCCGTTCTCCTGATCGTTGCGCTCGCCGCCGTGCTTGCCGCGAGCGTGATGTGGCGTCAGCAGGTTGCCACGCGCGACGTGGAAAACCAGCGCCTCGCCGTCGAAACGATGTGGGCCGAACGAGCGGCCGTGGAATGGGCGCGCGCAGTATTGCGCGCGCAAACGATTACCTCGAACGTGACGTACAACGGACAACCGTGGTCGGCCCCGGCAACCGAGGTACAACTGGCCGACTTCATGCCTCCCGCCGCGACCGCGGTCAACGCGGAACTGTCGCGCGCGAAGATCTCCGGCGAGGTAGAAGACGCACAGATGAAGTTCAATCTGATGAACCTCGTGTCGCGCATTGCGCCTGGCAAGCCCTGGCAGGTCAATAGCGACGGTCTGCTTGCCTATCGCAGGTTGCTTGGGGTGCTGTCGATCGACCCGGCGCTCGCGAAGCAAACCGCCGATTACATCTTGAGCTCCCTGCGCGAGTCGAACAGCGCAGGCGACTGGCCGCTGCAACTCGTTTCAACCGTCGATCTCGCCCGCGTGCCGGGCTACGACGCACATACGATAGAAACGCTCACGCCGTTCGTCACGATCCTGCCCGACTTCACCACGGTCAACGCGAATACCGCAGCAGCACCGGTTCTGATGGCCGCGATTCCAACGCTATCGGACAGCCAGGCACGCAGACTCGTCGAGCGCCGCAACACGGCCTACTTCGTCAGCACCGGCGATATTGCCGAAGCGCTTGTGCCAGGCGAGGGGAGCGCGGCACTCCCCGATGGATCGATAGTCGGAGTGAACAGCGGATATTTCATCGTTCACTGCCGCATTCACTCTGCGCGGATCAACGTTCGTATCGACACGTTGATCGCGCGCTACGGTATCGGCAACTACAGCTGGACAGCCGTTATCTGGGCCCACCGGCTCGTCGACTAGACCCGTTTAGTTCAGCGAAGGCTCGCTGAACGCGGCAGGCCCCGTCATCTGCGCAAACGCCGCATAGTCGAGCGACAGCCGGTCGAGACTCGATTCACGCACTTCACCGAGCAGACGGTTCCAGTTGTCGATCGAGACGAGCAACCCGATTGGCCGGTTATATTTCGTGACCATCACCAGCGCTTCGCCGGCATGCCGCAACGCCTTGGACGGATTGCTGCTGAAATCGCGCGTTGCCATCGCGATGGTGGGCAGCCGGAACGGACCCAACGCGTCGAGTTCCATGTCGCCATGCAGAAGCCGCTCGACAGTGCCTGCGCGCAACCTTGCCTGCGATTTCGCCGACAGCTTGTTTTCCTGCCGTCTTCTGCGCTCGCTGCGCGGGTCGATGTGCACGGCGAGACGCCGCACGATCTGACCCAGTTCCGCTGCAGGCAGTTGATCGTAGCGCCGCCAGTTCTCGGGCGGCAGCGCGATCATCATGCCGCCGTAGGCCGCTTCGATGCCGGTGGCGATATGTAACGGCAGTCCTTCGAGATCGTGGGCATCCAGCCCGAGCGTGCTTCGCACCGCGTCAAGCATCACGCTGAGCACGTTGTACGCCACGGCGACGATGCTGCTCGCTAGCGGCATTGCACGCGGCGGTACGGCGGCAGCCATCGCGCAGTCGAACAGCGCATCCATCGGTAGTGGCAACGAATCGCTCCAGCGCCGGCACGACAAACGGACGATCTGCAGCGCGTCGAGATGCGAAGCCGGTACGTTCGTCAGAATGCGGATGGTTGCGTCCGCATCGTTAGCGGTAGCGGCGCCGTTACGACGCCATTCGATCCGCCGGAAAACCAGCGACGCACCGCACCCATCGTCGATGCCAACGGTCTGCTCGAACACGGGCGCATCGTCGAGCTGCCCCGTTTCGCGCAGTGCGTCGAGTTCACGGTACGCAGCTGCGCACCCATGTTCCTGCACGATGAACGCGCTACCGCGACGCGGCCAGCCGGAAAGTATCGCGTTCGTATTGAAGCGGCCGTCGACGATCCACAGATCGCCCGGTTGCAGCGACTCCAGATACGCCCCGAGGAACGCGCGCTCATGAATATGGCCGCGCTCACAAGGCACGAGATCGACGATCATGCCGAGATCCGGATCGTAGACGGGCAGCATGCGCGGCTGCGGCGTTACATCGCGTCCGGCATCGTTGCCCGTCACGACATGCGTGCAACCCTCAGGCCCGGGCGTGCACTGCATGCCCAATGGCATCCGGCGGCCATCCAGCACCCTGAGCCGGTAACCGGCCACCGTCGCCGGCGACTGCTCCGCGCGCGGCAAGGCGGCGGGCACCAGCAAAGCGGCGCTCTCCTTAACGAGCCCCCTGCTCCATCTACTCTGAAGACGGCTCATCCTGTCGTGCAGCGACGTGACGAGCGCGCCGAACTCGGTGGATGTGCCTGCGGGCAAATGATGCGTCCGCTGCCCAGGCGTTGCGATCGCAACCATCGCTTTGGCCGTCATCGAGAACAGCTGCTCGCGCGTCGCCTCGCAGTCCTGTTCCTCGCCTCTTTCAAACGAATCGTCCAGCCACTCCGCGTGCAGCCCGCATTGCATGACGAGCCTGGCCATGACTGCCATCGGGCTATGCTCGACAAATCGTTCCATAATTGTGCGTATCACGTGATTGCCTCGTCGCTGTTTGGCAAAGCGTTTCCACGGATCCCCCAGGTTACGCCGCTTTGCGGCAGAATCGCCGCGACTATCCCTGCCCCGCCTGTGTTTTGCCTGTACGTCACCCGTCCTCGCCTTTATGTCTTCACGCTGTTCATTTTGCTGCGTGCTATCCTCGCCCCAGCCAGTTCGAGCCCATTGAGGACCCTGCATGTTCGTAGATGCACGCGTGGCCCACGGCCGCGCCAGGTTCGACCTGAACCGGTCCCCCCGGATGTTTTCTGAAGAGCGTCGCGGAGAAGTCAGCGCGATCATCACGACGTGTCTCGACAACTTCACCGGCACCCGCAACCGGCGCAATCTGCTGCGGCTGCTCGAGCGTCAGGTCGCGCCCAAGCTCGCGCGGCTCGGCATCGATCCCTATGTGGGTGTGCTCGGTCAGATCGAAGGTTTGTTTGTAAACTTTTCGACGATGAGCGCCGAACACGGACTGCGCGAATTCCAGTTGCAGGTCACCGTGCCGGAACTCGTATTGCGCAGCTTTGCGTGCAGCGTGATCAAACCGCATGCCGTCGCGCGATGCATGCAACGCAATGGCGTGATGTCGGTTGATGAGATCGGACACGAAACCAGCGTGGCATTCGTGCTGGCCCGCGTGATGCGCCCGCTCGCGCTTGCCGAGAAATGGCAACAGGTTGGTGTGCCGGGCCTGAATGGATTGTTCGTCGGCGTCATGACCGATAGCGACGACATCTGCATGAACACCTATCTCAAGCCCGCGAGCAATGACCGTGCGTCGCGCTGGAGCAGCTTTGCCGAACTGTTTGCCACGATGCCCAGCTGGAGCGCGGAGCAGATCCGGCAAGGAAGCGATTTGCTGCAATGGACGGTCAACCATATCGTTGCCTTGCGAAAAACCGCATCGTTCGTCGAGCGTTTTCCGTTTCTGCTCGAGCCCTACCACAGTACCGACGATCCGCTTGACGCGACCTGGAACGCTGCCCGCGCGAGCGCCCGGACGGAATCCCGCTCCTGATAGCGCCGGCTTAAAAGTGCCGGACACCGCGTACGATCCGGCCTACAAGCGACGCCACGCAAATTCGTCTCACATAAACTAGGTCGTAGCGACCACGCTTAACCCGCATATTTTCTTTCGATGTTTGTTTCGAAGAGTCGGTACGTCGCTTGCCCGGGCGGTGCGGGCCGTGCGTCGACCGTTCACTACGAGCGCACCCGGCCCTCGCGTGGCGAGCGCGAACATACACGTGGTTTTTCGTCGGCGGGTGGATGTGAATACGTGCGGGAGGATCTATCGTCACGCGCGTTGCGCTCCTTGCGAGCGAGCAACCCGAGCATGCGCCAGACCCACGCAACTTCGTGTGCCGCCCGCGCATGCTCCGCGTTTTGTGTTCGCCATTTCCGAAACGCCTTGAAGTCGGCTTCGCCTGCGTTACCTGAACGCAGCCAGAGCAGCCAGCGGATGGCGCTCTCGCGAATCTCCTCGCGTGTTTCCGCGCGGATGTCCTCGACGGTCGACTGCGCGTCGAAGCAGGCCGGCCCAGGCCGTGAAGCTTTCGTCGTCATTACGCCTCCGTCTGGAGCAACGGACGCCCTCGCATCCCGTAGCGAATCCACGACGTCGCCATGCTGTGCATTGCCGTGCACATCTGCGAACGTGGCTTATGCCGGCCGCATATCGTAGCGACAACATCGTCGGCTCTCGTATACAAGTCGTATGGAACGGGCGTAACCCGCAGATATAACGACGCAGCAGCGGCAAGTGCTGTGATCGATGAAATCTTTGCCGTAGCCCGGATCGGCTGAAATCGCCGATGGGTAAGGCGATGAGTATGCGGCTGGTATAACGCCAGCGTCACCGCCATTGAAAGCGAGTTAGCTCAGCAAGACAATCTTTCCGGGCAACTTCGTCACATGCGCACCGTAGAGCCGGCCGAGCATGTCGATCACATCGTCGAGCCGCGTGATCGGGAACTGCGCCTGCAAACGATTCTCGCCAAGCGCGGCGTTTCGAAGGATGACCTTCCCCGACCGGTAGCGATTAATCTCGTCGACGACCTCGGAAACCGGCACGCCGTTGAACACGAGCACACCGCGACGCCACGCAATCACAGCGCCGGGATCGACGCGCGACACAGGCCGTACCGCGCGATCGTCGTAGACCACCTGCTCGTCGGCGGCGAGCATCACACGTCCGCGCGGATGATCGAGCGCAACCGAACCCGAAATGCAGGTGACACAAACTTCGTCGCCCGTACGCCGCACGTTAAAGCGTGCGACCTGCGCCTGCATGCGGCCTGGTCCCGCGACGACGGTGACGAGCCGCGCGGGTTCGGCTCGCGTCGGCGACGGTGCGACCGCGTTGATTTCCGCTTCGCCGGCCAGCAGTTCCACGCCGCGTGTGGCGGTGCTCACGGGCAGAACGTCCAGTCGCGTCTGCGTGTTCATCTCGACCGTCACGCGCTCAGACAATGTCACACGACGCTGCTCGCCGGTGCCGGTCCGGTAGTCCGACGAGAGATCGGTCACCGCTGGCCACAGATTCATCGGCGGACGAAGCGCGAGCCACGATGCGCCCGCTGCCACAGCGAAACCGACGAATGCACGCCGGCCAGTGCGGATCGCGACGGTCCGGTCTGGCTCGCCTGTCCACGCGGTGCCGGCCGCGCGCTCTTCCCGCGCCACTTCCGCGGCGGCGGTGCCCAACGCACCCCATGTATCGCGCAGCAACCCCGCTGCCTGCGGATGGTCGGCACACCATTGCTGGAAGGCCGCGGCATCCGCAGGGCTTACGTTCTTTTCCGAGCGCAAGCGCAACAGCCACGCGCTCCCTTCATCGAGCGCGCGGCTGGCTGCAGAATCGACCTCGGCTTTCCTCATCATCAGATGCTCAAAATTTGCGTGGTCCGCTTCTCGAATCCGGGAGCGATTCGCCCGGGTCCTGCATACGCTGCAGACAATACTTCATCGCAGCACTGAGCTCGCTTTCCACGAGACGCAGCGAAATACCGAAACGCTCGGCGATCTCGCGGTTCAACTGTCCATCCACGCGCGCGGCAAGCAGAATCGCCCGACGTCGCGGCGTCAGGCCACGCAACACTTCCTTCAGATCGTCCACCTTGCGTCGTGCGGCCACGATGCGTTCGGGGTCGGCCAGTTCGTCGTGCTGTTCGAACTGCGGGTCCGCATCGTCCTCGTGCGTATGACGCCGCTCGCGGCGATGCTGATCGATGGCTACGTTGTTCGCCATGCCGAGAATATACGCGTCGGCGTTCGCCACCTGCGTGGAAACGTTCGCGCTTTCCAGACGCAGCCATGTTTCGTGCAGCGCGTCGGCGGCACCGTCCTTCGACCCGGTCACGCGTTCGAGCCGCCTGACCAGGTATGTGTAGCGCGACGCCAGGATATGCCTGAGCTGGGAACGACTGGTATCGGACATGACCGGCTAGTTCCCCGCGCCGGTTTGTGGACAACGGATATGCACGCGGCCATCCACCGGACGCAGCCAGATCGTCACGGGCTGCGGCAAATCGCGCGGCGGCGCCGAATCGAGTTTCAGCGCGCGCATGGCACGCACGATTACAGCGTCGCGAGACGCAAGGCCACTCGATGCCACCATATTGACCGCCACCACCGCCCCCCTGTTGTCAATACGTAGCTGTGCAATGAGCCGATAGTTGCCCGGCACAGCCGCTGGCTGCGCGCACAACGCATCGGTTAGACGCGTCTGCAGCAGTCCCGCGTAATTCCTTTGTTCCTCGTTCGCACCGATCCCGTCGTCCGGTTGCACGGCGCTCGCCGCCGCGTTGTCGGCGACTGGTGCTGCCGGTTCGGCCGGCTGCATCGCGATGATCGCCTCGTCCGGACCCATGAATTCCGCGTGCAGTCCCGTGCTCACCAGCATCTGTTCCAGTGCATCGCGCGGCGTGAAGTCGCCGCTCACCGCTGCACTCGTACGCCCTTCCAGCAGCGGAGCAGGTGCGAGCACAACCAGTTCCGTCAGATGCGCGAAAGCCTGCAATGCCTGAGCCAGAGGTTGAGCGGGCAGATCGAAATGCACCGCGGACGGATGACTGTCCCGCTCCCCTTCCTGTGCTTCGGCGCAGCGTGTGGTCAAGACGGTAAACAACAGGCATGCGATTAGCGCCAGGACGCCGTTCGGCGTCCATGAACGTCTCATGAGTCAATCGTCGGATAGTGAGGCTGCGAGGCTACGCCCTGCCGGATGGCGCCGCCCCGGTGAAATGGCGCCAGTCAGAAGCGAACGTCCAACAATAGGAAAAGACTGTGACAGCCTAGTGACGTAGAGGCGAGGAGGTGCTTTAAAAAACGGTAGATGCTGCTGGTGCTTGCGCTGTGTTATGGCGTTCGTACGATGAAATTACCGATGCCTGTGCCGACTACAAGCACCCGCGTTGTGCCCGACGACAATGCAATCGTGACCGGTACCTCCATGCTCTCCGTGCCGAGCACCACGCGTGAGACCGCTGCGCCGTCCGTGTAGCGGATCGATACGGCCGTTACCTCCGCGCCCCAGCGATGTGGCTTAAAGAGGTCGTCGGTCATCGGTTGCCATTTGCCGTCTTCGGCGCGCTGGGCGAAACGGTAACCGCCGCCCATCGGTTGCCAGGAAACCGGTGCCGAGCGGACCTGGGCTTCGTCGCCGGCCGATTCAAGCAGGCTTGCCAGGCGTTGTGCTTCTTCAGTGAGATCGGTGCGGCGGTTTCTCGACGGCATCAGCGTGACCACGGCGATGAGCATGCCCACGATCAGGAGCACGACCATCATTTCCAGTAGCGTGAAGCCGGATTGCTGGTTGCGCCGGGTCCTCGCGCTTTTGGGCGTCGGGCTTTGCATCACTGGACCATGCTGTTGAGTTCGATGATCGGCATCATCACTGCTAGCACGATTACGAGGACTACGCCGCCCATTGCGAGGATGAGCAGCGGCTCTAGCAGGCTCGTGAGGAACATCGTGCGGCGCTCGAGTTCGCGTGATTCGCCGTCGGAGGCGCGGTCGAGCATCGTCGTGACGTCGCCGGTTGCTTCGCCTGAACGGATCAGGTGTACGAGTACCGGTGGGAACGTTTTCGTATGGCCTAGCGCGCGGGAGAGCGAGGTGCCTTCGCGGACTCGTACGATTGCATCGTCGATGTTGCCGCTCATTGCGCGGTTGCTTAGCGTTTCGCCTGCGGCCTGTAGTGCGCGCAGGATCGGTACGCCTGCTGCTGTCAGGATGCCGAGGGTGCTTGCAAAGCGCACTGTGTTGTAGCCGCGGACGATCTTGCCTGCGAGCGGTGCAGTGAGCAGCCACTGGTCGAATGCGAGTCGCGGGCGTGGTTGTGACAGTATCTTGCGCACCATCCATGCTGTCATCGCGGCACCTGCGAGCGCTGCCCACCACCAGTGCCGCACGAAACCTGACAGCGCAAGCATCATCACTGTGAGGAGCGGTAGTTGCTGCTTGGTGCTCGTGAACACGTTCGCCACCTGTGGCACCACGTAGCTGAGCAGGAACGTGACGATGCCGAACGCGATCATCGTGACGACCGCAGGATAGGTGAACGCGAGCAGGATTTTTTGTCTCAGCGCGTTGCTCTGCTCGATGTAGTCGGCGAGCCGCGACAGCACGAGACCGAGCTTGCCGGTGTGCTCGCCCGCTGCGACGAGCGCACGGTAGATGTCGGGGAAATCGCGTGGATGTTGCGCCAGTGCGTTCGCGAACGAATGGCCGCCTACTACTTCCGCTCGAATCGAGGCCATCAGCTCGCGGATGTAGTCGCGCTCGGCCTGGTCGCTCAGCACTGAAAGCGCTTCGTCGAGCGGTAGGCCTGCGATCAGCAGGCTTGCGAGTTGTCGCGTGACGATAGCCTGCTCACGCTGCGAGAGTTTCTTGCCGAGTGCGAGACGCTGGCTGCGCTCGCCGTGCAGGCGCGATGCGGCTAGCTCGACGACGATCGGTGTCAATCCTTGCGCGCGCAACTGGCCGCGACCAGCGCGCGCGCTGTCGGCCTCGAGCACGCCTCTTAGCATCTTGCCCGTGGGGTTGACTGCTTCGTAGCGAAACGCCGACATCTTTAGCCTCCCGTCACGTGGGTCACTTGGGTTTTAGTGTTCTAGCGGTGGGGCAAGACTAAGCAGCGAAGTGGATCAGAATTGTGACGGATGTTGAGTAACATTTTTTGTGGGTGTTCAGTAAATTGAAAATTGTGGTTGCTTTATTCAATCAGATGCAACGGTTGCATGTTTAAACATCTACATATCTATATTCGCGATTTTCTAATCGATCGATCCACCTCTTGAGAATGGGCTGGTTAATTCAAGAATGATTGCGATTATCACAGCTCGATAGAAATGGTCCGTAACATTTGCCATCAAATTGACTCTGGAGTGAAGTTCTGAAAATTACGCACACGTCGAATTCCAGCTACTTTCCTTGCTGGTGGCGGCGCTTGTCCATACAGGGTTTGTCTTTCTTTCATTTTGAAATTTATCAACCCGCAACGATTACCGCCACTGGACACTGATTAAAATCGAAGTGCCAAAATGTTCCGATTCATTGCTATTAAAAATTCATAATCCCTTTCCAAATCTCACCTAGAGTAATTCAGCGGTTGGCCAGGTATCCGGCCGCCGCGCTACAGGCAACAGAATTCCCATTTATCTTCGTTTAAGGACATTCACATGAAATCCAGCAAGCGCAAGATCTGTCAGGTTCTGGCTCTTACTATTTCGAGTATTGGGGCGTCGGCCGCGATGGCTGCAGGTCCAAACGTGCAAGGTGGCGGTTCGTCGCTCGTTGCACCGACGATTGGCGCCATCGGCAAGACAGGCACCGAAATCGGCCTGTTCGGTACCAGCGAAGCGTCATTCACGTACTTCTCGGTCGGCTCCGGCGCCGGCCAGAACGCGTTCCTCAGCAATGCGCCGTCGTTCTTCGGTACAACCGTCACGGGTACGGTCGACTTCGCGAACAGCGATGCTGCACTTACGACGGCACAAGTCACGAACTATAACAACAGCGCTCTCGGCGCCGCCGACGGTCCGGTGATCGAGATTCCGTACATCGTCACGGCGATCACGATTCCGGTAATCAACGCGCCGGCTGTCACGAGTACGACCACGCCGCAAACGACGCCGGGCCAGACGCACAGCATTTCGCTGAATGACAATGACCTGTGCGGGATCTTCTCGGGCAAGATCACGAACTGGGACGCTGTCATCAACCCCCAAACCGGCTCTGTGTACACCACGACGCCCAAATCGATTACCGTCGTCTATCGGGCTGACAGCAGTGGCACGAGCGAACTCCTGACGCGCCATCTGCACGCGGTCTGCACGACGGCGAACACGGCCACTGGCGTCACGTTCGTCGATTCACTGACGTTCGCCAACACGACCGCGTTCCCGTCGGGCGTGCCGTCAAACTTCGTCGGTGCAACGGGTAGCAGCGGGGTCCGCACGGCTCTGCTCACGCTGCAAAGCTCGTCAGGCGCCCCAGCCGCTGCTGCCTACCTGAGCCCGGACTATGCGAACACGTTCCTCGCACCGTCAAGCTCGACTGCATCGCCAGCGCTTGCTGTGGCCAGCCTGTTTAACTCGAGGAACAGCACGTACTACGCGCCGACGGCAGCCAACGCGACGACCGCGCTGGGCTCGATCGCTCCGCCGTCCACCGCGACTGCCGCCGCTGATCCGACCCAGTGGGTACCGGTCTCCGGCACGGCTTACACAAACCTCGCCAACCCAGCCTCCGGCTACCCGGTTTCGGGTACGAGCCAGATCATCGTCAGCCAGTGCTACAAGAGTTCGACCGTTTCGAAGCCTATTGTCGACTTCCTGACCGACCACTACACGAGCGCCAGCTTCGCGTCGATCGTGCATGGCAATGGCTTCAACACCGTCCCGTCGAACTTCCAGACGGCAATCGTCGCGAACTTCCTGAGCAACACGAGCGGCAATCTTCTCGACATCGGTGATTCGCAACTCTGTGGTCCTGTGTACAGCGGCCGTTAATTTGTCGCGATCGTAAACAACGCACGTAGGTATCGCTGCGGCCCGGAAGTTCGGGTCGCGGCTTCGAGCCGTCTCCCCCAAGGCTTCAGCATCCATTGCATATCAGAAGTTCTGCGATATTTCTTCAGGCGGCCTGCGAATTCAATTCGTGCATTTTTCATTCGACCACGTGAATATTCAGATATAAAGATCTTCGCCGATGGTATTCACCCGGTGTTGTTCATTCAATCCTGGCTATTGGGAGTAAGCAAGCCGGCTGCGGGGCGGTAATGTTTTTGGCATATGACAGAAATGGTTCGTAGCATTTGCCATCAAATTGCCGCACAAATGGAGGTCGGATCGTACCAGGCGCGACGCTTCCCGATGGCGACCTTTCCACTGTCGGTACTGGCGCGGCGCTCCAGCGCAGGTTGACGCGCCGCCCTCAATTCACACCGATATCGTTTTCGTACATCGATCATCGTTTCAGTGCACGAACTTAAATCAAATCACAAAAAATGTTCCGTAGCATTCGATACGAAAACTTCATAATTTCTTTCCAATTCTCACCTAAAGTAATCCGGCGGCCAAACCAGCATCCGGTCGCAGCTACAGGTAACAGATTTCCCTTTTATCTTCGTTTAAGGACATTCTAATGAAATCCAGCAAGCGCAAGATCTGCCAGGTCCTGGCTCTCGCCATTTCGAGCATCAGCGCATCGGCCGCGATGGCTGCCGGTCCCCTCGTGCAAGGCGGCGGTTCGTCGCTCGTCGCACCGACGCTCGGCAACATCAGCAGCACGTCCACCGAAATCGGCCTGTTCGGCACCAGCGAAGCAACGTTCACGTACTACTCGGTCGGCTCGGGCGCCGGTCAGAATGCATTCCTGAGCAACGCACCGTCGTTCTTCGGTACGGGCGTCACGGGCACGGTCGACTTCGCGAACAGCGATGCTGCGCTGACCACAGCACAGGTCACGAACTATAACAACAGCACTCTCGGCACCACCGACGGTCCGGTGATCGAGATTCCGTACATCGTCACGGCAATCACGATTCCGCTGATCAACGCGCCGGCTGTCACCAGCACGGCCACGCCGCAAACGACCCCGGGCCAGGCCCACAGCATCTCGCTGAATGACAATGATCTGTGCGGCATCTTCTCCGGCAAGATCAAGGATTGGAATGCCGTCATCAATCCCGAAACCGGCTCTGCCTACAGCACGACTAGCAAGCCGATTACGGTGGTCTACCGCGCTGACAGCAGCGGCACGAGCGAACTCCTGACGCGCCATCTGGCAAATACAAACGTCTGCAACTCGACGAACACAGCCACCGGTGTCACGTTCGTCGATTCACTGACGTTCGCCAACACGACCGCATTCCCGTCGGGCGTGCCGTCAAACTTCGTGGGCGCAACGGGTAGTGGTGGTGTCCGCACGGCTCTGCTCGCGCTGCAAAGCTCGTCAGGTGCCCCGGCCGCTGCTGCCTACCTGAGCCCGGACTATGCGAACACGTTCCTCGCACCGTCGAGCTCGACTGCATCGCCGGCGCTTGCTGTAGCCAGCCTGTTTAACTCGAAGAACAGCACGTACTACGCGCCGACGGCGGCAAACGCGACGACTGCGCTTGGCTCGATCGCTCCGCCGTCGACCGCTGCTGCTGCTGCCGATCCGACCCAGTGGGTACCAGTCTCCGGCACGGCTTACGCGAGCCTCGCCAACCCGGCATCCGGCTACCCGGTTTCGGGTACGAGCCAGATCATCGTCAGCCAGTGCTACGCCAGCTCAGCTGTTTCGAAGGCCGTGGTCGACTTCCTGACCGACCACTACACGAGCGCCAGCTTTGCATCGATCGTGCAGGGCAACGGCTTCAACACCGTCCCGTCGAACTTCCAGACGGCAATCGTCGCGAACTTCCTGAGCAACACGAGCGGCAACTCGCTCGATATCGGCGACTCGCAACTCTGCGGTACTGCGAACCTCTACCCCGGCCGTTAATCTGTCTCAACCGCAGACAGCACAAATCTGTATCGCCGCGCCCCGGAAGATCGGGGCGCGGTTTTTTTTGAGCGACTGTTTTCATTCAAGGAAATTCTAATGAAATCCAGCAAGCGCTAAATCTGTCAGGTCCTGGCTCTCACCATCTCGACTATCGGCGCATCGGCTGCGACGGCCGCAGGGCCTCTCGTGCAAGGCGGCGGTTCGTCGATCGTTGCACCGATGCTCGGCAACATCAGCAGCACGACCACCGAAATCGGTCTGTTCGGCACCAGCGAAGCAACGTTCACTATTACTCGGTTGACTCCGGCGCTGGCCAGAACGCGTTCGTGAGCAACACGCCGTCGTTCTTCCATCCGTGTAACTCGAAGAACAGCACGTACTACGCGCCGACGGCAGGGAACGCGACGACCGCGCTGGGCTCGATCGCTCCGCCGTCCACCGCGACTGCCGTTGCCGATCCGACCCAGTGGGTGCCGGTCTCTGGCGCTGCTTATACGAGCCTCGCCAATCCTGCGTCCGGTTACCCTGTTTCGGGGACGAGTCAGATCATCCTCAGCCAATGCTATGCCAACCCGGATGTTTCAAAGGCCGTTTTGGATTTCCTGACCGACCACTATACAAACGCCAGCTTCGCATCAATCGTACGGGGCAACGGCTTCAACACCGTTTCATCGAGCTTCCAGACGGCGATCGTCGAGAACTTCCTGAGCAACACGAGCAATGACGCCCTCGACATCGATGATTCGCAACTCTGTGGTGTTGCGGGTGGCTTCGCTGGCCGCTGATCTCCCTCGATCATTGGCGACGCACATCTATATCGCCGCGACCCGCAGGATCAGGTCGCGGTTTTTTGATCAGATCTTACCCAGCCGCTCACGCTCGCTGCTGCTCAAAACGGCTTGCCGGTTCGGCGCAACCTGACCGAAACCCAGGATGGACACCGCACTGGACGAATCGTAGCCAACCTGCTCACGCTTGCGTTTCTTTGCGTTGTCGTCGTTCGAGTCACCAAAACCCTCTACCTGCACGGAGATCGTCCACCGCCGCTGTCCGACGCCCGATGCGCTGTTCTTCACGATGTCCTGTGCCATCTGGCTCGCTGCCGACGCCGCCGAACTCGCCGCTGTCAACGCGCCGGTGTTCACTGCCTGCACCACTGGTATGCCTGTCGACGCGCCCTGGACCTGAATGTTGTCGACGTTCGCCACATGCAACGCGGCCACATTGAGGTTGCCCGATACGCGAATGCCGGCGTCGCCTGCATCCACGGTGCCGCGCGGTGCTATCAGATTCGCGTTACCCGGCGGTGTACCCGGCACCGACTGCAGTGTCGCGATGCCAGCACCTGTCACTTCCCCTCGCGCATCCACTGTGCAGTAGTGGTTTGCATCGCACACGTACTGCGGTGCCGGCGTATCGGCGGACGTCTTGGCACCCTTCCCTGCGTTGATGTCACCGTTTGAACTCCAGATCGTCAGGTTGCCGCCCTGTTCGGTAAAGATCCGGCTCTGTGCGAGCTGCACGCTCTGGTCGGTAAAGATGTTGATGTTGCCCTGCTCGAGCGTCAGGATACCCATCGAACTGGGGCCGGCTATAACCTTGCCGGTGTTGTCCACAACCTGCGGCGGCGCTGTGGTGCTACCCACGAGTGCTTCGCCACCCGGCCCGAGAATCGAGATGTTGCCGCCCTGCTGCGTCTGAATCGTCGTGCTGCGCATGTCGAGGTTGCCGGTGCTGACCGGTTTGTTCGCGCCATTGCTACCCCCGCTCAGGTTGTTCGCCGTGTAGCCGAGCGAAGCAGGGAACAGTGTGTTGATTGCGTCGTACCCGCGAGCATATTGCTGGTAGTACTTGCTGGCCTGGTTGTTGTAGTCCTCGCCGACCTGCGTCAATACGCTGAACAACACCTGTTCCGCAAAGAGCTGCTGCACATATTGTGGCAACGCCTTGAACTTCGACCATGCGTCGGCCGCCGTGAGCGGCTGGACGGTCGGCTGACTGTTGGTAAGGCCCGTGTCGACCGTCTGGCCGGCCTCGTACTGCTGCATGAATGTGATCAGTGCGTTCGTCGCACTCGGCACACCGGTAACCGAACTAGCGGGATCGACGTACGTCGAGACAAACGCCGCGACGTCGACACCGGGCCCCACGCCGAACAGCACATTGATGTCCGCACTCTCGTGCGGCAGGTTGGGATTATTCGCGTTACCGACTGCGTCTATACCCGATGGAGCACCGCTGGCCTGAGCAGCGGTTGTCAGCGGACCGATGTTCCTGCCAGCCTCGATATCGAAGGTACCGGGACCGCCAAGGATCAGTGCGGGCGTGACGACTTCGGTGCCGGTAGCGGTATCAAACGTGGCGTCGTAGATATCGCGCCCCGCCACGATACGCGTAATGTCCGACTGGCGTAGATTCTGTCCCTGGAATGCCAGATTGACGATGTCCTGTCCTGCTTGAATCAACGCCGGCTTGTCGATAGCAAGGGTTACATAATCTTTGTAGAGACCTGCACGACCACCACCCGCCTCCAGGATCCCGTTAGTGATGCTGCCGTTCAGGCTGTAAATGCGTACTGGCGTCGTGTCGTCGGCATGTAGCGCGCTCGCGTCATGGGCGGCCAAAGTTTTCTCAGTAGCAAGGGGAACACCGGCTTGGGGACTGGTCGGCGACGGCATTGCCGAAGGATCCTCATCGAGCATTCCGAATACCGGCAGTGCGCCGCTGCCTGACCCCGTGCTGTTGGCGAGTCCGTTGAGACTCGAGAAATCGATCGATTGACCCGCGATCAGGTTCAGGTTACCGGATGCCGAAGGATAGAGTTCGCCACTGGCGTCTATGCTGATCCCGCCCGTGAACGCCGTCACATTGACCGTTGCGGGCAAGATAAACGAAAGATCGCCGGTCCCCGGCGTTGTGCCGGTAGCGCCCCCACCGATCAGGCTGATCGCGCCTAGCGACCCGAGCACCACTTCGCCGGTCGTCGATGAAACGTTCACTGCGGATGTCTGCGAATACCCTTGCCCATCAGCATACTGGTGGTAGACAAGTAACAGCGGGTTACTTTGCACATACGACGGATCGAACACGCCACCAATGTTTGCACCCTGACGCGCATTGACATTCAGCACGCCGTCCTGCGTCGCCAGCAACGTAGCGACCACGACCGGTGGTCCCACCTGCGGCGATGGCACACTGAAGTCCGAGCCGATCTGGCCACCTGCCGTAATCGTTCCAGTTCCCCTCGCAACGAAGTAGTCGCCGCTCAGGATATCGCCGCCTGCCCGCACAGTCAGGTTGCCGCCGCCCACTGTTACCGGTTTGCCGTTACCGTCCAGGTACCACGTAGTCGGCAACGAGGCCGCCAGATCGGAAATTTTGGCGCCAGCGCTGATCGACACGTTGCCGCCAACGCTCATGATTCCCTGGTCGAACGCCCCAAAGTCGATCGACGAACGGCTCAACGGCACAAACGAATTTCCGTTGTTGATAGTCGGCGTCGCCGTGATCTCCATCCACTGCCACCAGAACTGGCTTGTATTGGCTCCCACCTGACCGGTCTGAGCCCCAGTGGTGTCCGTCGTGTATTCGAGACCTGTGATGTCTCTCTGTGCCTGCACTGTCACGTCACCCGCCGAATCCGGATTGACGCTCGGCGTAACAAGTATATCGGTGTGCCCCGATCCGCCGCTCACAATCGCGGTAGCCAGTCCCAGACTTTGCGTCGGTGCACCACCGGCATAGATGACGCCTGGTACGATCGCATCCGTCGCACTGCTGTCGATGCTTTTGTCGTACAGCGAGATGTCAACGGCCGAGGCGACATCGATGGACCCTGTGCCCGTACGGATCGTCACAGGCTGAACGAGGGTCTGTCCGTTGGAGTCGATATACGAGGTGTGACCACTGAGCGTAACGCTGCCCGCGGGGCCTGAAGCCGCATCGGTATTGCTGAAGGTCGCAACCGGCTCGAGTGCCAACGGATTGGCACTGTCAAGGTCCGCGCCGGACACGATACGGTATGACGAACTCTGCCCCCCCAGTAGTGCCGCATAAGCGATGGGTAAGGGGTTGTTCGCAGTCGCGACATTGGCTGCGGCATTACCCGGTAGTGTGCCGATGTTGACCGTGCCTGTGTCCGGTATCGAAACCGGCACGATCGGTGCGTAGGAGAGGTTGACTGAGTTTCTCGGTGCGCGTGCACTTTTCACACCAAGCTTTCCCAGATACGTCTGCTGGTACGCGGAGATGTAGCTGGCGTACTCGGACAAGTAAGCGGCCGCCTCTTTGGCGGCTTTTTCAGCGTCATTGGTGGGTAGCGGAGCCGCAGGAGGCGTTATTGGCGTCGGCGTGCCGAATAGCGTCACCGTTGCCAGGTTATAGCCGAAAATGTAGGTCGAATAGGCGCTGAGATAAGCGGAGTACGTGGGGTACGACGCAACGTCCGACGCATCGGGCGCAGGTTTGACCGACGGCGTTGGAGGCAGAAGGAGCCCGAGTCTGGACGGAGATTTCCAGCTCTCTACATCCTGTTGCCACGCGCCAGCATAAGAAGCATACGCCGTGTAGTAGCCTGCAACCTGGCCTTTCAGCGGGGCACTCAACACCGAGTCCGGATCGAGCGACGCTAGTGTAGTCGTGTTGTTGTTGGTAAGAATCAGGGTAATCTGCGTGGGATCGTCGAGCGCAACGAGTTGTTCGAACTGCTGCTCGGCCGCTGCATACGTCCCCGTGGCCGCGCCGGTGCCCGTCGCCCCTAGAATCGTCGCAACCTGATTCTGGAAAAACCCGTCTGTAATGCTCGCGTACGCGACGAAGTTGTTCGCCGCACGGAACGTCAGTGTGGGAGCTATCGTGTTCTGATAGCGAAAATCTGGCGTGATCGTTCCACTATTGTTCGCCGATCCAGCACCGAGATTCCAGTTCGACAGCACGGAGATATTGCCGCTGTTGATCGACATGGACGGATTGTCGAGCTCGATCCCCGGTACGACATTCAAGTTCGCTACCTGTGCGCCGACGAACTGATTTGCAACGCTGCTCACGCCTTTTTGCACGAATCCCATCAGGGTTCCGGGTGGTGTAACCGTCGTGGTGTTTCCGTTGCTGTCTGTCGTGGTCACCGACGCAAGGTATCCGTAGAACGCAGTGTGGTCTGCATTGGGCGTAGTCGCGGCGAAATAGTCGCCGGTCAGCCCCGCGAAACCATCGGCGGAGATCCCGTTCTTGAGCTGGCTCTCCGTCACTGCTGCGGAAACACCGGTGGTGGTGTTCGTCAATGTCCCGCCACCGTCAGCAGCCCCATTTGGCGTGTAGGTAAATTTCGTCGATGTGGTACCAGGAACCGTAAAGGTCCCAGCAAGCAGATGGCCGCTGTCGTCATACCAGCCCGCCGGATCGATAGACGCGTCGAAGTGCTGTGCACCGCTCGTCGCGTCGGTCGTGCTCCAGACTGCATACGCTTCGACCGTGGTCGCACGTGAACCTTTTATGCCGTCCTCCGTCTTCGTCGGAGGAGTCAACATCACGTTGACGGTTCCGTCCTTCAGCAGTGGCGCCCGGAAATTTACAGTACCGTCCAGCGGTCCGCCCGTTGTACCGCCCGACACGTCGATCGTCGCACTCCCCCCCAACAGAATCTTGCCTGAGTTCTCTATGCCGACATTTTCGTAACCATACGTGGCGTTATACGAACTACCGGGCGCGCTCGGGTCGAAAACCGCGCTTGTCCCGATGTCGACCTTGCCGCCCCGTTGGCTCGTATTCGTCGCTCTTGCGAGTAGTTTGCCTTCTACGTCCACGCCGCTGCGACCATACAGATCGATCTCGCCGCCTGCTGCGCCCGACGCGTCGACGATGCCCAGAATGTTGACGTTGCCGTTGGCCGTGTCCGATGCGTTGCCCGCACCGCCATCGGCTGTCAGCGACACTGTCTGTGCCGTCAACGTATTACCCGGCGACAGCGTCAGATTGCCCGACTTCGTATGCACGGTGACCGACTGGTTCACGCCACTCGACGCAAGCGTCTGCGCGAGGCTATCCAGATTCGCCGCGCCGCCGGTATTGAGCGAGAACGAGCCACCCGCATTGCCGCTCGCCGCTCCGCCCTTGAGTGCGCCGTTCAGGTTCACCACTTGTTGCGGCGCTGACAGCGTCAGGCTACCCGCTGCTCCGCCACCGGATGCGCCCGAAAAATTCAGTGTCGAGCCCGCCTGCACGTCGACCGAACCTGCATCCGCAGTCAACGTGATCGCACCAGCCGGTGCGTACTGCGTCGTGTCGAAGAACTGCTTCGAAACACCCACCGAACTCACCGTCGCCCCACTGCCGATCGTCAGATTCCCGGTCGTCGCTTCCATGCTCACGTTGCCGGCCGGCGCGTCAATCGTCGCACCGTTATCGGCAATCGTGCCGCCGATAAAGCTCCACGCCCCGCCCACCGGCGAGCGGGCGAGCGCCGTGCCTGCTACGTTGTTCAAGCTTAGCAGACCCGTTGTCTTCACCGTTGATGCCGAACTCGTATCGGCGAGGTACAGCGGTGCGTTGAGCGTAACCGGCAGCGCACCGAAGTCGAACGTGCCGGTGTTCTGCCCGACGATGCCACCCGTCGCATTCATCGTCACCGAGCCGAACCCGCTCAGATTCTTGTTGCCTGTGCCAAAGTCGATTTCCTTGCCATTGACCGTCAACGTGCCTGTGCCAGGCGTTGTGGTTGCTGACGTCGCACCGGTCTCGTTCGTGAACGCGATCTGTTGCGCGTTGAGCACCGCAGTGCCGCCGCTACTTGCAAATGTGCCCGCGCTCAGATCGACGCTGTTACCGAACGTCGCATTTACATTGCCGATAAAGTTGATCGCGCCCGCGCTGCGCAGGATGACCTGTTGCGCGCTCGCCAGTTGCGCAACCCCCGCGGCATCGAGCACGAAACCCGGCAGATTCACTGCCGCCGCGCCCGTGTCGCCAGTGAAGGTGATCGCTGAGCCATCCACCGTAATGGCCTTCGCAGACAGCACCGCCGTCGGGTCCACCGTCAGGTTGCCCGACGAATCGAGCGTCAACGCCTGGCCGCCTGTCAGCGTTGCGCCGGCACCCACAGTAAGCAACCCGGTACCGCTTGTGCCGGTACGAGTCACTGTCATCATCGCGCCGTTCGATACGCGCAACAGTGCGCCGTCTCCCGCTATCGCGATAGGCTCGTCCTTTGCCGCCGGGTAGCTGCCGCTTGCCGTGATCGTTGCGCCAGAATCGACTTGCAGGCCGTTGGTCGCGTTCGGGTCTGTGTTGCCCTGAACCGTTTTCGTCACCAGCAGGATTTCAGGTCCGGTCAGTGCGCTGCTCGCGTTGTTGGATACCACCACGCTGTCGGCAATCGGGGCAATCGTGATGCCGCTAGTCGTTGCCGTGCGTGTGCCACCGATCAACAAGCTGCCTGCGTTCAGCGAATCGAGATCGCTCGCACCAATCTGCAGATAACCAGGCAGCGCCGCGCTGCCGTTACCGGTAATCTGGATGTCCTGCGACGCGATATCGACCTCGGCCGGTGCGCCGCCTGCGCCTGCCGTCGTGTTCAGCGTTGCGCCGAGCGTCAGTGCCTTCGTCGCCGCGAGCACGAGTTGCCCGCCGTCTACCGGTAATGGTGGCGCCACGTTGCCGCTAGTCGCTGCGAGTGCCGGGAAGAAGCTGTTGGCACTGGTCAGCGTGTAGGTCGAATACTGTTGCCAGACTTTCGACGACTGCACGTTGAACAGTGTTGGTGTCGCACTGCGGCTACCCGTGAGCGCATTCGCAAAGTAGCCCGAAGTCACTACCGTACCGTCGGCTAGCACCTGAGTCGCGCCCGGAGCCGTGGTGCCCGTCGTGCCCGATACCGTCACGCGATATGCGTCGGGCAATGTTGCGTACTTCCCAGGCAGCAGCGTGTAGTAGCCTGCAGCCAGCCCCGGCACGCCCGACAGATACACCGACTGCCCAATCGCACCGCCGGTGCCAGCCTGGCCGATGCCGAGACTCGTGGTCTGCGTACCGACCGTGGCGTTCGCGCTGTTCGACGGTTGCAGCGTCTGCGCAAACATCGGGTCGTACGCCGCGACCGGCGACTGCGCGCCCGGCAGGATCGCATAGACGTTCGTCGCACCCACGTTCACCGGTACCGCCACACCTGCCGCATTGCTTGCGTAGCTCACGTTGTACTGCGACAGCACATCGCGCGTGCCCCCGGTGCCCGGTACCCACTCGGCCGCCTGCAGATCGCCGCCTCCGGACAGGTCGATCGTCGCGCCCTTGTTGAGTGCAACGCTGCTGCCGTTCACGCCGATGTACTTCGACGGCGGCGCGGTTACGTCGGGAAGCGTAGTACCCGCCACCGGGTTGAACTGCCACTCGACACCGTCGACCGTCGTGCCATACGGAATGATGGTATTGCCGTTCGATACCGACGTGACGCTGCCGTCAGCGAACGTTACCGAACTGGTCGCGACGAGCGGTAGCCCATTGAACTGTGTCTGCGTAGCGGCATTGCCTGGATCACCGACACCGAACACCAGTGTGCCCGACGGTGCACGCACCGTACCGCCTTGCGTGATAGTCGATGCATCGACGAGCAGCGTCCCGCCCGCCGACAGCGGCACGCCGGATGTCCCGTTCGAAGCGAACGTGATCGTGGTCGGCGTCGGATTTCCCGTGGTCGGGTCTGTCGGACCAACTGCGGAGAGGATGAACGTGCTGCCAGTCGACGGATACAGGTCTGCGGCCCGGAACGTCAGGTTGCCTGGCGTGTAAAGCTCGCCGGACTGCAGCGCGATGGCGCTGCTGCCGGGACTGGTTGAACTCAGGCGGATATCGCCGCTACTCGTGAAATTCGTTTGCTCGAAGTTGTTTATCTGGATCTGGTTCTCGAGGTCGATGAACGATGCGTTCACGTTCAGTGTCGCGTCCGACGCCGCGGCAACGGTGCCAAGCTTTGCCACATCGGTCTGCGTGGGTGCGACGACTGCCACATACGGTGCATCGATGGTTACCGTCGAGCCGATCGTAATGGGCGGCGGAGCAGACTGCCCGCTAGTCTGCGACGGCGCTTCACGGCTCATCAGTGTGCTGATTGTCGGAATCGAGTAATTGCCCTTGCTGCCTTCGCCTTTCGTCAACGACTGAAGCTCACCGCTGCTGAGTGCGACGATCTGGTTTGCGTAGATCTGCACTGCCTTCGACACCACGACGTTGACGTCGCCCGCAAAGGCGACCGGCACAGGCGTAAGCGATGTACTGTCGCCCAGCACCAGCGTTCCGATACCGGAACCGGTCAGGCGGTCCGCCGCAAACTGGAGCACGCCGGTCGGTTGGAGGACGTCTTGGGATATCTTGGGAACGGTGTTATATACCCCAGCCGCCGCCAGAATGCTCTGCCCAGGAGCAAGTCCCGCCGGCACGAAGTTTCCACTCTGCTGCAGTACGATCGACGTTGCGCCCGGTAAAGAATAAGGAAGCTGCGTTCCATCAGGCAGGAATGGCGACGTCGCGCCGCTCACCGGAAGCAGGGTCAGCGTGCCTCCTTGCGCACCACTTGCCCCGGGCTGGGCGCTCAGGGTGCCGTCGAAGAACAATCCACTAGAGGCAGCCAGCGTAATGGAGCCCGCGTCGCTCCATACGGGCTGCGACGCATACGTACCGTTGGCCTGTGCCTGATCGAAGCTTGTCGACGCACCAGACACGTTGATCTTCGAACCCGCCTGGGCAACGATATACCCGGCGTCGTCGGCGATTGTCACCGATCCGCCCCGCAGCACCTTACCGGTATCGGGTATAAAAGTTGTCGATCCGCTTTTGACCGGTGCGGCGAGCGGATTGGTCAGTGCGATACCGGAAACATCGAGCACCGCATTCGGACCGAGCCATACGGACTTGCTCGAACTGGTATAGCCGGCGTTAATCGTGACCTGGCCTGGGACGGTGTAGCGGGCACCGGTTGCCCCCTCCGCGCTCAGCATGATCGAGCCGCCCGGCGCAATGAGCGAGCCCAGTACCGTCACCTGTACCGGTGAACCGAGGCCGATGCTCGCGCCTGCGTCCGCCACAATCGACGCTCCCTGCCCGACGCTGACTGTTCCGACGGCGCCGTCGTTCGGCGGTGTCGCTATGCTCGTCGGTGGTGATACGCCCGCGTCATTGAAGGTGTTAACAATGTTCAGATACCCGCCCCCCGTCATCGCCAGTCCGGTGGGCTGCCGGTGATATGCATCCAACGTGCCGACACTGGTCAGGCCGGCTGTTGTCAAGTCTGCACCGCTCGCCGCCTGTTGCAACGAAACCGCATTCGGGATCAGGTTCTGCTGCGTGAGCGAGACGGTTGTACCGGGCGCGACAGTGGAGTCATATAGTGCGTTGAGCACATAGTTGCCGAAGCCCTGCTGCGCAAAAAAATCAGCCGGTAGCACCACGTCCCACACAGGCGCCGAAACCGCGTCCCCACCGATCTGGAACCCCGCCGCACCCAGCGTCAGCGTGCCACCTCCCGAGAAGCCGAAACTCCTGATCGTGCCATTCATCGACAGAAACGGATCGGATGGCAGTTGGCGAAGGTAGTTGTCGGACGTCAGGAGCGACACGCTACCGCCCTTGCCGACGGGGATGCCGTTACTCATCAGCAACTGACCGTTCGGCTGCATTTCGCCACCGCTCGACACGTCGAGCACGCTACCTGTCTGCAGATCCAGGTGCCCGCCAGCGGCCAGGCTGATACTGCCGCCGTTGACGTACTGGCTGTTGCCCGGTGTCGTGCCCGGTGCGGCGTCCACGTCGTTATTCACCCACTGGCCGGCAACATTGATCTGCCCGGTCGGCGTGACAGTGATGTTGCTACCGCTCGAAATCGTCACCTTGCCCGACGGAATCGCCAGTTCGCCGGCAATCGTCGTGCTGCTATTGCCAAAAGCAGCAGAAAGCGTCACGGAGCCGCCAGGTTGCAAGTTCAGCTTCGTGCCCTCCGCGACGACGAAACCCTTGCTGAGCGATTTGTCGCCGGTGACGTTGAGCGTCGCGAAGCCACCCGAGTTAAGCGTATCGACCGGCACCACCATCGTGGCGAGTATGTTGTCCGGATCGGTCGCCGGTAGCGCATTCAGCGCGGTCGTATTGAGTGAGGTGTCGATCGAAAAGCCCGGCGCCAGATCGTCTAGTTGCGGCGCGGTGTCCTGCAGGACCACCAGATTGAATTCGCCCGATGGCGCACCGGCAGGGCTATTTTGTGTCAGGTTGATCAGCGTCCCGGCTGCCAGCTTCGGATCGGAACCCAGGTTGAAGGTCCCGCCCGTCGGCAGACTATTGCCCTGCGTCTGCTTCGAACCACCAAACGCCTCGGCCGTAATGGTGCCGTCGAGCACCAGCGACTGCGTCGCGTACAGATCCAGCGTCCCCGCGTTGCCGCCAACGATGTAATCCGGCTCGTAAACACCGCCTGTCGTGAGTGGGTTGTACCAGGTCTTCGTGACTTGCCAGCGCGGATGGTTCTCTACGAACTCGCCCGCAACCCCGACATACGTGTCGTATGGGCTCGCCTGACCGATCGGCACGATCGCGCCATTCGCATCGACGAGACGCGTCGTGTTGACCATCCCGCCGTCGTAATGGACGTATCCGCCATTGAGGTTCATCGTCGAACCGCTAGCGGTCATCACCTCGTTGCCAGACAGTATGATCGTGCCGCCATTGACCAGTAGCTGGTCGACCGTGCGCGGAATCAGGCTCACGTATCCCGACAGGTTCAGGATCGGGCTGCCGACCCACTGCAAACCGTTGCTGTTCGTACCGGTGAGCGTACTGTCGACCACGACGTTCTTCAGGCCGAATAAAAAGCCGCTGCGCAGCAGCGGCGAATCGGCAAGCTCGTTCTGACCGATGAGCGGAATCGTAACCAGCGTTTGCGCGATAGGCAGTTCGGTGTTCGCGATGCCGGACACATCGATGATCGCCCCATCGTCCACGTAGATGCGCCCGGGCACCGCAGTCTGTCCTACGGGGGTCGTATAGCCGGCCAACGACTGTGTCAACGCGTTAACGGACACAGTCGAGCCCGGCGCCTCGATAAGCGACCCGCCCTGGAACCAGACGGAGGCCGCCGTCATCGTGATGCCACCGGGTGTGAAAACCGTTCCCGGTGTCGAAGTCGCCGTCTGGCCGTCGTCGTCGGGCATCACGGCGGTCACGGAGCCGGGTCCGAAGGTCAGGAGACCGGCACGGTGCGCATTGATCGCAACACCTGGTCCGTTCCCTACCACGGTCGTGAAACCTGGGTAGGTCTGCTGCAGCGGATTATTCGAGTCGTACTCGTCGACAGTCGAGATATTGATGGTGCCCGGCGCATTGACGCTCGTCGTCACGCCCACCACGCCGTTCTGCTCCACGCGACTGCCCAACAGGTTCACCGTGCCGCGTGCGGCCTGGACAATACCGGTATTGGTCAGCGTACCCGCAGGGGTAATGTCGACGTTCGAACCATTCTGTACGCTGATAACCTGTCCGCTCAGTTCGGGCAACAGCACCTGCGGATTGTTCGTCGCACCTTTATTCGGTGTGACACTCACGCCGACACCCGCAGCCAGCACAACCTGACCGGCCGTGGCAGTAATGCTGCCGCCGTTGGTCACGTTGGGTGCCGCGACCATCACAAAGCCACCGTCGCTGGCGTTACCGTTCGTGTGAGTGGTAATCGACGCGCCCGGTTGGATCGTGATATCGCCGGGTGCCTGATACGGACCTAGTGGTTTGGCTTGGGCACCGAGACCCAGGATCTCATTCGGCACATTAGGCGCCGACGGTATGTTGTTCGAACTCCCCGCCTCTGGATTAGCGAGCCCCCCCGACGCCCCTGGCAGCACATTCAAAAACAACTGGTTGCTGGTAGCAATACCGGCTGCGCTCTGCGGTCCCGGCTCGTTATTCATATCCAGCAGACTGAGCGACGACGCCACCAGCGAATGCACGTTGATCTGCGAGCCCGCGCCGAACAGAATCCCGTTGCGGTTGATCACATAGACTGCGCCTTGCGCCGTCATGTTGCCGAGAATCTGGCTGGGCCTGCCGCTCGGATCGTTGATGCGGTTGAGCACGGCCCAGTTATTCGCACCGTTGGTTTGCGTACCGGCCGACTGGTCGAAGTTGAGCGTCGTCTGCCGGCCGACGTTCATCGTCTGCCATGTCAGCACCGCGTTCTGGGCGGTCTGTTGAACGTTCACATTGACATGGCCGTTGCTCGCGACGGTCTGCGTAGGCCCATATGCGTTGATCCACAGCAGCGGCTTGGTAGGGTCTGTGTTCTGACTCACCAGGTTACCGCCCTGATTCTCAAACGTAATCCCCGGTGCCACCTGCAACCCACCCGGCGTTAACCCGTTCGGCACATTTGACGCCGTCGCCGCAGCTGCGGCCGCAGCACTCTGTTGCGCGGCAATCTGCGAGGCAATCGCCTGCGCCGCAGTACCCAGATTACGAATCGACGGCTGACTAGCCTGCAGCGCCTGCTGCGGCGAAACACCGAGGTTCGGCACACCAACGCCGGCACCACCTGCGCCGCCCGAAATGCTACGCGCCGTAGCCTGCCCGAGATTCACGATCCCGGCCGCGTGCGCCTGTGCCGTAAACCCCACCGCGAGTATCCAGGCAACCGCGCGGCACAACGGCCGCAGGTCCGATCTCAGGACAGACTGCGAACCATGGGGATCTTGTTGTCGTACTGCGCGCGCGCGTGCTGCCATTCTCCACCCCGAAGCCTTAGAAGTTGGCGGCCCCGCCGTTCGCGCCTGACATGGCGCTCACGCGGAGCCGCGAATACTGCTTACCCGCGATTTCCCTGATTCCCGATTACCGGCCGCCGGTGCGATCTGTGACGGCCTATCTGAATCAGAAGAAAATACGCACCGCCGATGGCAGTGCGATGGCGGGTGCTACGGACCATTCCCGCCGCCCGAAAAGGTCCGTATCTTTTTTGACAGAATCCACTGGTTCATGCGGGATACCCGTGCGTCTGCGCCGTGTCGATCAACGCGTCTCGCACTCGCCCGATCACGTCCGGCCAGTCGCCCGGTCGTGTCTGCCGGAACAATCGCGCACCGGGATACCACGGGCTGTCTTCACGCTCGAGCAGCCAGCGCCAGTCCGGCGCACGCGGTAGCAGCACCCACACTGGCCGGCCGGTCGCGCCGGCTAGATGCACCACTGACGTGTCCACCGAAATCACCAGATCGAGCGTCTCGACGAGCGCGGCGGTGTCCGCGAAATCGGCGAGCGCGTCGCCGAAGCTCACCACCCCGCTCGCAGCTAGCGCCTCCCGATCGCGCTCCCGCACCTGCGGCTGCAGACACACAAACGTCGCATCAAGTGCGAGCAACGGCGCCAGCGCGGCAAACGGCAGCGAGCGGTTCTCGTCGTTGTTGTGCCGCGGATTGCCCGACCATGCGAGCCCGACTTTCAGCCGTCGCGGCTCTGCAATAGCTTCTACACGCTGCACCCATATTTCGCGCCGCTCTGCATCCGCAAGTAGATACGGCGTTTCCGCCGGCACCGTGTCGAGCGTCGTACGAAAGGCAAGCGGCAGGCTCATCAACGGACATTGCAGATCGAAAGCTGGCGTCGAATCCGCTTCGCTGACGATCCGGCTCACGCCATGCAACGAACCGAGCAGTGGCGCAAGCCCCGCGGGTACTTCGAGAATCACTGTCGCACCTTGCGCTTGCACTAGGCTCGCGTAGCGGCAAAACTGCAGCGTGTCGCCGTAACCCTGCTCTGCGTGGAGCAGCACGGTCTTGCCGGCTACGGGCTCTGCGCCGAGCCACAACGGGCGATCGGCGTGACGGCGATTCAGCAGTACATCGGTGGCGTTCCAGCGCGCTTCGTGCTGCTTCCAGCCCTTCTCGAAGTCGCCCATCAACAGCCGGCAGTACGCTTCCGAGCGACGTGCCGCGCCATGATGTGGATCGCGCTCGCAAGCACGCTCGTAGTCGACCAACGCGGCCTCGTGCTCGCCCAGTTGCTGCAGCGCGACCGCGCGTGTGTAGATGCCGTGCGCGGTTTCTGCCGGCGAGCGCGCAGCTTCGGCGTGACTCGCTAACGCCTCGTCATAGCGTCCGAGTTGCTGAAGCGTAACCGCGCGGTTGTACAGCAACTCGGGATTCACACCTGCAACTGAAAGTGCGTGCTCGTAATGTTCGAGCGCCTCTTCGAAGCGGCCGAGCGAGCGCAATGCGGCCGCGCAGTTGCGCGAAGCATCGACGTGCTCGGGGGTGTGCGTCAGCGCTTCGCTGTAGGCTTGCGCCGCTTCCGCGTGGCGATCCAGTCCGAGCAATGCATTGCCTCGCGCGACCCATGCGGCTGTGCTATTGCGATCGAGTGCGAGCAACCGGTCGGCGCGTTGCAGCAGTTCTTCGCGCAGATGAAGTTGATCGAGTGCTACGCAGCTTGCGTAGAGCAGTTTTTTGTCGTGAGGCGCGAGTTTGAGACCTTCGTCGAGCACGGCGAGCGCTTCGGTGGCGCGGCCCATTTCAGTCAACACGACGCCTGAATCGTGCAGCAATGCTGGCGTCTTTCCGCATACGACGGTAGCGAGCTGGTAGTGATGCAATGCCTCGTCACGCCGCTCGAGCGCACGCAGTGTGTGACCGCGTTCGATGTGGGTAGCGGGATCGTTCGAGTCGATCTTCAGTGCGCGGTCGAGGCTGATCAATGCATCGGCGGGACGGCCAAGCGAGCGCAGTGCAGCGCCGCGGTGGCTCCACGCTGCCGGTTGACCAGGCGCACGTTGTAACGCGGCGTCGTATGCGGCGATTGCCTCGTCGAACCGTTCAAGCCCAAGCAGCGCGTCGCCGCGCGCGGCGTTGACCGCGGGATGCACGGCGTCGAGCTTTAGCGCTGCGTCGGTCACTGCAAGCGCGTCATGATGCCGGCCCACGCCAACGAGTGCCGCCGCGTGGTTCGCGAAATTCCATGGCTGACGTAGCCCGAGATGCATCGAGCGCGCGATCAGCGGTTCCGCGCGCACTGCATCGCCCTGGCGCAGGCAAACGAGCCCACACAGATGCAGCGCTTCAATGTTGTCGGGCGCCATCGTGAGCACGCCTTCGTAGAGACGCCGTGCGCTCACGAGGTCGTTCTGTTCGAGCCGTGTGCGGGCATTGCGCAGCGCATCGTCGACGGCCGCTCGCATCGCGCCGCCGCTCGGGCCAGGTGCGAAGGGGAACGCGGTCGGTTGCGATTGGGATTGCGCGTTGGCCTGGGTGCGTACCAGCGGATCGCTCATTGCGCTTCTCCGTTTACGAGCACCGGCATCTCCGCCTTCAGCCGCTCAATGACCGGCGCCCACTTGCCAGCCTCGTTCTGCCGAAACAGCCGAGCGTTCGGATACCACGGGCTATCGTCACGCTCGAGCAACCAGCGAAAATCGGGTGTATGCGGCAACAACACAGCAAGCGGCCGACCCAACGCGCCGGCCAAGTGGGCAACCGACGTATCGACGCTCACCACGTAATCCATCAGTTCGATAAGCGCGGCTGTGTCGGCGAAGTCGCCAATCTGTGCGCTGATGTCGCGAATCGAACTTGCCGCAAGCGCAGACTGATCCTCGTCGCGCACCACTTTCTGCAGACTCACCCATTCGAACGCGTCGTCGAGCAGCGGCAACAGTTCGGTCAACGCCATCGACCGGTTGCGGTCGTTCAGATGCAGCGCGTTGCCCGACCACACGAGCCCGACACGCGGCCGCTGTGAAGGCCCGAGCCGTTCGCGCCAGCGCTCGACAGTCGCAGCGTCAGCCCGCACATACGGCACATTCGAGGGGATCGTCGCGAAGTCGGTACGGAATTCGAGCGGCAGGCTCAGCAGCGGGCAATGCAGATCGAACGGCGGCAGCGGGCCACCGCGCACGACGAGCGCATCGACACCGTCGAGTGTCGCAAGCAACCCCATCAGATCGCTCGGCACTTCGAGTATCACTTTCGCACCGAGTGCCTTCGCAAGCGGCGCATAGCGACAGAACTGCAGCGTGTCACCAAGCCCCTGCTCTGCATACAACAGCAGCGTCTTGCCTTCCAGCGACATACCATGCGTCCACCGCGGCTGCGCAAATTCGCGCCGGCTCGGATCGAGTTGTTTGTCGCGCCAGCGCCATTCGTACTCACTCCATCCCGCCTCGAAGTCACCGAGCGACAGGCACAGGAACGAACGCATGCAGTGCGCTTCCGCGTAATCGGGATCGATCTCGATAGCCTGTGCGTACGCGTCGTTCGCTTCCTCGTGACGGCGCAGCGCACGCAGCGAGTTGCCGCGATGAAAATGTGCGAGCTTGTCGCGCGGTGTGGTGGCTATCACCTTCGCGAAATCCTCAAGCGACTCGTCGTAGCGATGCGTCTCGAGAAACAGTCGACCGCGCGCAAACCATGCGGGCAGGAAATCGGGATCGAGCGCGATGGCACGCTCGCAGGCCTGCTGTGAATCGCCGTAGCGCTTGATGTACATCAACGCGCTGGCGTAATTGCAGAGCACGCCCGTGCTGTCCGGCTCCACCTCCAGCGAGCTCGCATAGCTCATCGCCGCATCGCCATTGCGACCGAGATTACGCGACGCATTCCCACGGTTCGCCAGCGCCTTCGCATGCTTCGGCTCAATCGCAAGCACCCGATCGCAACGCCCAATCGCTTCCTCGTGCCGCTCAAGCTGTTCAAGCGCGATCGAACTGTTATAGATCGCATCGATGAAACCAGGACTCGCAGCAATCGCCATGTTGAAATCGGCAAGCGCAGGTTCCGGCTCGCCGAGATCGAGAAACGTCACACCACGCAGAAACATCACTTCGACGCTGCCGGGCACAGCGGTCAGCGCATGGCTGTAACTGTCCGCGGCTTCGCGATAGCGTTCGAGTGCGCGCAACACCAGCCCACGTTCCTTCGATCCTTCGAACGTGCGTCCAGTCAGTGCAAGCAAACGGTTGCAACAAACCAGCGCTTCATCGAAGCGCGAAAGTGCACGCAACGTCTCGCTGCGTTTCAGAAGCGCCTCGACGGCACCAGGATTGATCTCAAGCACCCGGTCATACGAAGCCAGCGCCTCATCGTGACGTCCGAACTGCGCGAGCAAGCCGCCACGCTGAAAAAGCGCACGCAGATGCGTCGGATTAATCGCGAGCGCTTCATCAAGGCGCCCGAGCGCTTCATCAAGACGCCCAAGACTCGCGAGCACCGCCGCATGATTCGCAAGCGCAAGCGCAGCAGGACGTCGCTCGATCGACCGACGCATCAACGCTTCCGCGTCCTCGAGCCGACCTTGCTGAAAACGGATCGCCCCAAGCAGATGCAACGCGTCGGCATGTTCAGGATCTAGCGCAAGCAATTCGCCATACGCCTGCTCCGCTTTCCCAAGCGCACCTTCCTGATGCGCATTACGCGCCCTCAACAACAACCGATCGAGCTGCGCGGGATCGGGCTTCGGGACACCAGGCGGCCGCGTTGCAACCGGCTGTTTCGCGAGCGTCGCCTCTTCCCCGTTAAAAGTCATTCTGTAGCCCTCTGTTGTTCGACGACGATATCCAACCTGATGGCCTCTAACGACCTAACGGCCGAGCAGGCCAAGATCCGCCCGTACCGCTTCGACGACGCTAGTCCAATCTCCCTGCACAGACTGGCGGAACAGCCGCGCGCCGGGATACCACGGGCTGTCGTCCCGCTCGAGCAGCCAGCGCCATTCGGGCGGATTCGGCAGCAGGACCCACACGGGGCGGCCGAGCGCACCGGCCAGATGCGCGACCGCCGTATCGACTGCAATCACCAGATCGAGCGACTGCATCAGCGCAGCCGTGTCCGCGAAGTCACCGAGTTCATCGTCGAAACGATGGATACGTGCATCGCCAAGGAACGCTTCGTCCTGCTCCCGCACCACCTTCTGCAAACTGATCCACTCGATACCGAGCTCAAGCAGCGGTGCGAGCAATGTGGGATCGATCGACCGGTTGTGATCGTTGCGATGTTCGGGATTGCCGGACCACGCGATCCCGACACGCGGACGTCGCTTGTCGCCGAGCCGTTCGGCCCATTCCCGGACACGTTGCGGATCTGCGTGGAGATAAGGCGTCTGCTGCGGAATGCTGGCCAGCTCCGTATGCAGCGCAAACGGCAGGCTGAGCAACGGGCATTGGTAGTCGAATGCAGGTAACGGTTCGCCTCTCGCGAGTACCTGCGTCGGCCCCCGCAGCGACGCCATCAACGTACGCAGCGACGGCGGCACTTCGAGCACCACCTGTGCGCCCAGCGCGGCAAGCTGCGGCGCGTAACGACAGAACTGCAACGTGTCGCCGAAGCCCTGCTCCGCATGAATCAGGATCGTTTTGCCATCGAGCGACTCGCTACCGCGCCACAACGGTTGCACAAACGGGCGGTAGTGCCGTGCCAGCGACGGGTCGCGCAAACGCCATTCGTATTCCGCCCATCCCTTCGCGAAATCGCCCTGCAGCAGGTACAGGGACCCGCGTGCGAAATGAACATCCGCGTAATCGGCATCGAGTTCGGTCGCGCGATCGTAGGCGGCAAGCGCCGCGTCCGTGCGACCCAGTTCGTAGTACACGTTGCCGCGGTTGAACCAGTTCGTCGCGTGTTCTGGTCTGATTTCCATCGCGCGGTCCAGCGACGTCATCGCTTCGTCGTAGCGATGCAGGTCCTGCAATACGCTGCTGCGGTTGGTCCACGCTTCCGCAAAGCGGGGATTTTGTGCAAGCGCTGCGTCGTAGCTGGCGAGCGCTTGTTCATAGCGTCTCAGATAGCGCAGTGCGGTGCCTTGATTGCAGAGGAATTCGGATGCATCGGGTTTGATTGCAAGCGCAAGCTCATAGCTCGACAACGCCGCTTCATAACGCTTCAACTGCAACAACGCGTTACCCCGGCAAGCAAGCGCCAGCGCATGCTGCGGTTCCAGCGCAAGCACCCGCTCGCAGCGCCCAATCGCTTCTTCCACGCGACCCAGCCGTTCCAGCGCCACGGCGCTGTTATAGATCGCTTCAACCATGTCAGGCTGAATCGCGATCGTCTCGTTGAATGCAGTGAGCGCTTCGCCAAGCCGCCCAAGGTCGACCAGTGTTTGACCGCGCGCCGACAGCATCGCCGCAATGCCAGGTTTGATCTCGATGGCCCGTTCGAAACATTGCAGTGCTTCGAGCGGCCGTTGCAAATCGCGCAGAACCAGCCCGCGGTTGAACCACGATTCGAACGAGCGCGGATCGACCATCAGTGCGCGCTCGTAGGTATCGACCGCTTCCTGAAGCCGGCCGAGCGCACGTAACGCGCTACCGCGATTGCAGAGCGCATCGAGAACCAGCGGCGACACGGCGAGCGCCCGGTCGAACACTTCAAGCGCCGGCCCATAGCGACGCAAACCCAGCAACGTATTGCCCTGCCGAACCAGCGTCTGCACGTCACGCGAATCGATGCGCAACGCGGCGTTGAACTGCATCAGCGCCTCATCGGTCCGGCCGCTGTCGGCAAGGATCGCGCCGAGATCCGAATGCGCGCGCGGATGGGGTTCGACTGAAATCGACCTGCGCAGAAACGATTCCGCTTCGGTCGTCGCGCCGCGCTGATACTGCAGCACCCCATAAAGATGCAAGGCCTGCGCGTGCTCCGGCTCATCGGCCAGCACCGCCTCGTATTCGCGCGCGGCATCGTCGAAACGCCCTGCTCCATGCCAGTCCCTTGCACGCGAGAGCTTCGCCGCCGACCGCTGCCTGACCGCCGCAGCGGTAACAGTCGCCCCTGCGCTGGCGTCCTGCGGGTACTCGACCTCCATGTTCGCTCCCTCGTCGTATTGCGGCACCGGGCACCATCGGATCGCCTGAACCGATGTCGTGCAACGGTCTGCTCCCGGGGGTCAGAGTAGCGAACGAGCGATAACAGGCGTGTGACGGAAGTTACGGACCATTTATTTTGAATATGCAGTCCGCATGTAGATTACGCTGTGCTTACGTCGCGATTACGTCGATTCGCGCGTCGCGGCGTGTGCCAAACAGGCGCGCCGGCGACTACTGCCCGATCGGAATCGTGCGGACGAATTCGGCGGGTGGGGTTCCCATCGTGACGGCAAAGCGGACCCCGCGCGGCAGTGGCATCCCGAGCGAAGTGATACTGCTTACCCCGTGCTGTGCGAGAAAGCCGGCATAAGTGGCTTCGACTTCGGACTGATTCGAAGTCCAGCCGCCGGGCGAAATCCACACTGCCAGCTGCATCGAACGCGCGCTATTACTCACCACCACGCTCGCGAACTGGTCCATGTGACGCAGCGCATCCTCGAGTTCGGCAAGCGAGCCGAGCGGCTGCGAAGCGCTACGCACAAGCTGGCGCCCTTTGAGCTGATAGCGCACGACCTGCACCTCCGTCGGCCCGCCGCCCACGCCCAGGTGTCTGACCAGCACCAGTTCGTTGGGCCGCATACGCAGCGGCGGCCCGAAAACCTCGTCGGCCGTCACCAGATTCAGCAGGTCGTACTGCAGTTGAGAAAAACACCGACCGATCAGCCGCGTCTGACCGAGCGCTGTCACGATGTCGTCACGACCGCGAATGGTCGCATCGAGCCCACGCCAGGACAGCAACGCGATCACGGCAAGCAGCGCGATCGCGACCAGCATCTCGATCAGCGTAAAGCCGCGCGTGCGCTCCGGCCGGCGCGGTTCAGTGCCGTGCTTCATCCTGCACCACCGTGACGACTTCGGCGAGCACCGTACTGCTGGAGGCCGACGGATAAACGCTCACCGCCACCTGACGCACGAGCGGACTGCCGAGCGCCGTGACGATCTGTCGGCAAACAAACTGGTATTGCCCCTGTGGGCAAGCGAACATGCTGCGCCCGACCGGCGGCCAGCCGGAAGAAATGCGCACATCGCTGAGCGCATTGTCGGCGCTCCAGAGCGCGAGTAACCGCGCACGCGCACTTTCGGTATCCGAGGCAAGTGAGCCGATCGCGCGCAGCACGGCGCCCAGCGCGATGGCAACGATCGCGAGCGCGATCAGTACTTCGATCAAGGTGAAACCGCGTGACGCACGACGCGTAAGCCGCCGTCCGAAACCGGTCTGCAGGGTCGGGGCACCCCGCTGTTGAACGTGCATTGTGCGCACCGCTCAATGGGGCAGCGCGCGTTTCACGACCCGTCTGCCATCCTGCAGATCGATGCCATGCATCTCCAGTTGCCGGACATACATGTTCCATACGTCGAACGACACGAGCACGGCAACCGGTTCGCCTTGCGTGCAAATGGCTACCACGGTCTGTGCAGCCTGCCCCAGGACGCCTTCTGGATCGCGCTCCAGTTCTTCGACCGTTACTGTCACGGTCGGCTCAGTTGACTGAATGTTCATCTGGTCTTCCGCACAGAAACCGGTGGATGTCGGGCGAGACTACCCGGCGCCTGTTGCAGCCACATGTCGGATGGTACGGAACATTTGTCCGGTGGCAGCGCTGGCGAGTCGTGGCAGCGCCCGTCTGCGGCAATCGTTCAGGAAGCCATAAGTAACGCTAGCGGCAATCCGCGTTCGCACTTACGCGGTGGCGTCGCCCGTCGGTGTGTCCACTGGTGCCTGTGCTGTCGCGCCCGCAATCAGTTGCCGCGCGATATCCCAAGCCAGCATCGCCGAGTCCGGCCGCCCCGAGATCTGCGCCGTTACAGTCGCACCGTCGATCAAGATCAGAAACTGCTCCGCAAGCCGGGCTGCCACGTCGTGAGCGAACATCTCGCCGAGCAGTGTGCCGAGCAGCGCCGTAACCTGCCGCTTCTGCGAGGCGGACGCGCAATGGATTGCATCGGTCCGATCGGGAAACTCGGAAGCAGCGTTGATGAACATGCAGCCGCAGAAGGTCTGCTCGCTGAACCACGCCTCATGCCACAGAAAAATCGCCTTCAGACGTTCGAGCGGCACGACATAGCGATCGACGAATTCGCGCAGCGATACGGCTGCGCTTTCCTCGCGCTGCCGCAGCACCTCGAGTACAAGTTCGGATTTCGACGGGAAGTGGTTATAGAGCGTCATCTTCGCGACGCCCGACTCCGCGATGATCCGGTCGATGCCGACCGCGCGATAGCCGTTCTGCGAAAACAGCGATGTGGCTGTATCGATGAGTACTTGCCGTTTGTGCCGCTTGTGCCGTTTATCGGCTTCGGTTTTCTGCGTAATTGGCATTGTGATTCGAGACTAGGAAGACGCAATATTGCAAGCCCGTGGACTGGTATCGATTTCATCGCGCGGCGAATGCACCTCTCACCCATGCTCGCACCGCCGCCTGAACGATATCCGGCACGCGGGGTGCCTGATTCAACATCTTACTCACCGTTGACCCCGCAACGGTCGCCACACAGGCGCACTGGCCGTTTGCACGACCCGAACCCCAGGTGTCGGCGCATTCTATACAGAAGGATTTACGTACGCGATGGGGTCCACGCAGTATTTCATTGAATTATTTTTGACAATGATTTACGGAACGCTTACGGCTACAACCAACCTCTGCTGTAGTCGGAAAAACTGCCCGAAATAGCGCGCGACGCATGGTTCGGGCGGCCTTTTCACTGCAGCCAAAGAAAGCTTTCAAACCATTTTCAAAAGCTTCGCGTGTAGCCGGTCGTAGTAGTCGGCACAGGTGTTCAGCCGCCACTGCGCGCCCATATAGATGTCGTCCATCTTCGCCGGAAAGCTGCGCGCAAGCGGCACGATCACATTCGCCAGCCAACCTTCCGCATGCACCACATCGATGCTTACGTGTTCGTCGTAGTAGTCTAGTTCGCCATCGGTGCCGAGACCGATGCGTCGGCAACCTCGCGTGAGCTTTTCATACTGCGACGGGTCGAGCAGTTCCGTAACGGCCATCACGCCAAGCGAACGGAAACCGTGGCTGCGGTTCAGGCCCGTCATCATGAACACGTTGTAACCGGCCAGCCCCTGCCATTCGAGCGACGACGCGTGGTCGTCGGCGGCATGCTCGATGCCTGCTGTGAGCAGCAGATTGCGAAACAGCGTGACGTGACTGCGTCGCGTGTCGCCCTTGCCCGCTTCGTCCCAGAAGTTCTGCGCCAGTTCGCCGCGCACCGATGGGTCCGAACCGAGCAGCGCCAGCACGATCAGATCGAAGAAGCGGACATTGAGCGCGCTGTCGCTGCGAAAAAATGCCGCGATTTGCGCACGCGTCGCATCGTGCTCGAGAAAATCGAACAACGGATGATGCGACGCGCGATGCCCCGCCGACACCGCGCGAATCGCCTCGACGAGCCCTTCCGGCGAACGCGCGGCCGCATCGAGCGGCGCCGTGCGTTGCAGTTCGCTCGCGAACCAGCGTCGTTCGATCGCGTTGCGCAGCCGGATCAGATACGGGTTGAACTGATTCGCGCAGCGCTCGCTCGCCGCGGGCGCAACGTGCAGTTCATACAAGGCGAAGAGCACCGCGTGCACATCGGCGCGTGCCGCGTGTTCGCCTCGCGTGAACGCGGCATCGAGTGCTTCGTCGAGTTGTTGCGACAACGCATCGAATTCCCATGCGCATGCATCGAAGCGCGCCTCGAGTTCGCGATCGTCGATCAGCACACCCAGCATGGTGGTTACCGCCCCCGCGGCGGGTCTATCCGCACGCTGGCCGGCGGCGGTAGACGGATGCGACAGATCGCGGCGCGGCGACTCGGTCGCATGCTCCGCCCAGGTTTGAATACTGCTCATCGGGTACCCCGTTTCTAGATGTATTGTCTGCAGCCGTGCGCGCAGATTGTATGGATGGTGCATTTCGTCTGCATGTCGGAACGTGCTGATGTGGCCAGCCGTTCGCCCGGTTTATTGTGTGAACGGCAGCGTGCACGACAGCGCCACCGACATCTTCTCCGACCTGAAAACCCGCCAATAATATATTGGCCGCGCACGCCCCGACACGTCGGTTACGGGCGATTTCCGGGCGGCATTTGCGGCCATGTGGGCGGTGCTACCTAGGGTCAACCCTGCCGTTTCATGGCCGGATCAGACCCATCTAACGGCCGCGTTCACCCTTGGTCGCGCACAGGGCCGCCGCTATTCTCGTCTCCCAGTAGCAGACCGTATTCGCGACTGCCATGCGCGCGCGACCGGTCTCCCTGCACAACCGACGCAACCCAAAACTACCGAGACCTTCCATGACCGGCGCTGCCGTTTCCCGCCCTGCCGAACTTCCGGAGCACGACTACCCGTACTACCGCGACGCGCTCGCGGGACAGCGGTTGCCGGCCGCATTCATCGACCTCGATCACTTCCGGATCAACCTCGAACGGCTGCGGGTCCGCGCGGCCGGCATGCCGATCCGTCTCGTCACCAAGTCCGTTCGTTCAGTAGCGATGATTCGCCTGGCGCTCGCTACCGGCAATTTCATCCGCGGTCTGCTGTGCTACTCGCCGGCGGAAGCGGCGTGGCTCGCGAGCCAGGGGCTCGACGACCTCGTCGTCGCGTACCCGTCGGTGGAGCGCGAGGATCTGCGCGCCGTCGCCGCGCAGTTGCGCAACGGGCGCTCGATCACATTGATGGTCGACAGCATGGCGCAGGTCGAGCAGATCGATGCGCTGGCGCGTGCCGAAGGCGTCGTCATCCCGCTATCGATCGATCTCGACATGTCGTCCACGTTTCCGGGCATCTACTTCGGTGTCTATCGATCGCCGGTCCACGACGTCGCCACCGCGGTCGCTCTCGCAAACGGCATCGCGGCCTGTCCCGGCGTGCGGCTCGAAGGGCTGATGGGCTACGAAGGGCAGATCGCCGGGTTGATGGACGTGGTGCCGGGACAGGGACTCAAGAACGCGATCGTGCGCTCGCTCAAGCGGCGCTCGATCGACGAAACCAATACGCGGCGCCGCAACGTCGTGCAGGCGCTCGCAGCCGCGGGGCATCCGCTGCGCTTCGTCAACGGCGGTGGCACCGGCAGCGTCGAAAGCACCAAAAGCGATCCGTCGGTCACCGAGGTCGCCGCGGGCTCGGGACTCTACACCCCAGCGTTATTCGATCACTACGCGTCGTTCCAGGCGTTGCCGTCGGCAGGTTTCGCGCTGCCCGTCACGCGCCTGCCCAAAGACGGCATCTTCACCTGCTCAGGCGGCGGCTATATCGCGTCCGGTCCGATCGGCAAGAACCGTCTGCCGCAACCGTGGTTGCCCGCCGGTTGCACGCTGATCGACAACGAAGGCGCCGGCGAGGTCCAGACACCGTTGCGGCATCCCGCTTCGGTTGCGCTGAAGATCGGCGAGCCGATGCTGTTCCGTCACGCCAAAGCCGGCGAACTATGCGAACGCTTTAACGAGCTTCTGCTGATCACCGGCGGGCGCGTCGTCGACCAGGTCACGACGTATCGCGGCGACGGCAAATGTTTTTTCTGAGCGGAATTCCGGACGCAATAAAAGGAGGCGGGGGATTATGTGGCGTAACTGGTCGGGGTACGTAAGCAGCCCGAAGGCAACGGTCAAGACACCTGGATCGCGGGACGAACTGGTCGACGTGCTGCGCGGTGCGGCCGGTTCGCAGGCACCGGTACGCGTGGTCGGAGCCGGACATTCGTTTTCGCCGCTGGCGCAGACCGATGGTGTGATCCTGTCGCTCGACAATCTGCAGGGTCTGATTCACGTCGACGCAACGCGCCGCGTCGCGCGTGTGCATGCCGGCACGCGGCTCTACACGCTCGGCGCGGCGCTCGCGGAGCATGGCTTCGCGATGGAGAATCTCGGCGACATCAATGTGCAGTCGATCGCCGGCGCAACGAGCACCGGAACACATGGCACCGGCATCACGCTCGGCAATCTCTCGACGCAGATCGCAGCGCTTCGCTTCACGACCCCTGACGGCGACGAAGTCGTCGCGTCGCCCGAGGAAAACGCGGACCTGTTCGAAGGTGGCCGGATCGGACTCGGTGTGCTCGGTGTGCTCACCGAGATCGATCTGAATCTGGTGCCGTCGTTCAAGCTCAAATTGCAGCGCGCGAAGATGGACCTCGAGGAATGTCTCGCGCAAACCGACTCACTGATCGCGAATAACCGTTCGTTCGAACTCTACTGGTTGCCGCACACCGACACGGTGATGACGAAAGCGTGGAACGTCACGGACGAACCCGTCGATCAGATGCACTGGAAGCGCTACATCAACGAGGAACTGCTCGAGAACACTGCGTTCGGTCTGCTGTGCGGACTGGGCAAGACGGTACCCTCGCTGTGTCCGTCGATCAGCCGCTTGTGCGCATCGCTGATCTCACCGGGGCAGCAGGTCGACCCGAGCCATTCGTCTTTGTCCACCGTGCGGCGCATACGCTTTAACGAAATGGAATGGTCGGTACCCGCGCATCGCGGCGCCGATGCATTGCGCGAGATTAAAGCGTTCATCGCACGCAAATCGTTCCCGTTGATGTTTCCGCTCGAGTACCGCTGGGTGCGCGGCGACGATATCTGGCTAAGCCCCGACTACGGTCGCGACAGCGTGCGCATCTCCGTACACCAGTATGTCGGCATGCCCTATGAAGCGTATTTTGCGGGTGTACAGGCGATCTGCATGAATCATGGCGGACGGCCGCATTGGGGCAAGGTGCACGCGCTGACTGCACAGAATTTTTCGAAGCTTTATCCCCGCTGGGATGACTTTCTCGCGTTGCGTGAACGCATGGATCCGCAGGGACGGTTTCTCACGCCATATTTGCGCGACCTGTTCGGTCTGTCACGCGTGAGCGTGCCGCAGCAGCTTGCGGAAAGCTATCGGAATTGATGCCTTGAAATAAAACCTGTCGTCGCCCACGCGACCCTTTGACTTCGACAACAAGGATGACTCGATGAACTCGACAGTCTCCATTGCTCCCCCGGCACTCCGTGCCGAGTTGCCTAAAAGCTCGGTGACCCGCCTGTCGCTCGCCTACGCGATCGCCACGAACGGGATGATCCTCACACCGTTTCTCGTGGCAGCGGTCATGCTGCGGTTTCATCTCTCGGAAGGCATTGCAACCCAGGTAGCGGGCGTCGAGATTCTCGGCGTAGCACTGAGTTGCGCCTTGCTGCCGCGCTGGATTTCGCGTGCCGCGGGGTTCTTCACGATCGCGGGCGTGCTCGGCACGATCGTGGGACAGGCGCTCAGCATCGTCGCACCGACCGTGCTGCTGATCGGTATCGTGCGCGGTGTGACCGGCATCTTCGAAGGCGTGCTGTTCGTCGTCGTCGCGTCGGGCATCTCGCAGCGCGCCTCGGCGGACCGGCTGTGGGGGCAGATAAACGTCATCGCGGGGATCATCAACGGCGGCATTCTCGTCGTGATTTCGTACCTGCCTTCCGAGTGGCTCGGGCAAGGCGTGTTCATGCTGCTGGTCGGCGTGTGCATCGTGATGGCGCCCGCCATTCACGGTATCGGTGAATTTGCGCGGCATGTGACGCAAGCGCGTTCGCGCAACAAGTTGCCGCTCAAACTCGTGCTGACCATCTGGGCCGTCACGGTGCTGATCTATGGCGTGCAGGCGTCGCAATGGGCGGTTGCCGGAATCGTCGGTTCGCATGCGGGTCTGTCGACATGGACTGTCGGCATCCTGCTCTCGCTGTCGTCGCTGCTCGGTTTCGCCGGTGCGGTGATCCCGTCGCAACGATCAAGCCGCAAACATCGGCTGGTCATCATCTTCGTGGCGCAGATAGTGATGATCGGCTCGCTGATCTGGTTCTTCGGTTCGACCGGCAACAAGTCCTACTTCCTGAGCCAGCTGGCATTGAACTGCGCGTTCTTCGCGATCATTCCGTTCCTGACCGGGTTGCTGTCCGAAGTCGACCCGGATGGTTCGCTGGTTGCGCGGACCGTCGTGGTCACGTTTATCGGCGGCGGCGTCGGTACTGCGGTGGCGGGCGACCTGTTCACGCAGTACGGCGGCATGCACTTCGCGTATGTGTTGTGCATCGGCGTGGCGGCCGCGGTGCCGTTCGTCTGGCTTGCGTTGCGCGGTGCAACTGCGCACAACCTGCAAACCGGCGGACATCAGCTCTCCTGATCGCGCAACTGGCAGTTCGCTTTGCGCGATCTTCGGCACGGTGCGCCTTCGCTAATCATCGAAGGCGCTTAAATGCAAGCGATGTGCGTGAAAACCACACTCACACCGCTAGCGGCCGTGGTGCAATCTAATGCAACACATTGACGCTGCACGATGTGTGACGGTTTCGGGTTCGCGGACACACGATGGCCGGAATGAACCATGCGAATGGCCGCTTTAGCCCCGGCGCATTGAAATTTGACTCCTTAAATTCTGGTTGAGGAGAATGGCGCCGTTGAGTGTGTGGCCACTCGAACAAGATCGATATGGCCTGATTCGACACTGCGCGTTGCCGTGATTAATGCGCTGCGCATAAGAATCGCGCGCAGCAGGTCGCAGAAACAGTCGCTAGAAAAGAAGCTCCACGAAATACGCGGAAAACGCAGTGCCCTGGTCGCGTCGACGTGCCCTTGCAGGTGGCACGACCAGCCGGTCCGCCATGTAGTCAATAACCAGGGAGACGATCGTCAAATGAAAAAGCAGACCTTGTTGTGTATGGCTCTTCCGCTGTGCTGTAGTGCAGCCTGGGCGCAAAGCAGTATCACACTCTATGGCGTTGTCGACGCCGGGCTGCGCTACCAGACCCACGGTGTCACTTACGGCCCGGACGGTGCACCCGTTTCGACCGGCAAGCAGTTTTCGACGACCACCGGCGGCGGCCTCACGGAAAGCTACTGGGGCTTGAAAGGCCAGGAGGATCTCGGCGGCGGCATGCAGGCGTCATTCGATCTGGAAAGCCATTTCGATCCGAGCAGCGGCGGCATCACGCCGGCAGGTTCGGTGAACTTCTTCCAGATTTCGTATGTGGCGCTGCTGTCGCCCACACTCGGTCAGCTTTCGCTCGGTCGGCAATACAACGTGGCGTTTGAAGGCACGACGATCGCTTACGGTTCGAACCTGTGGTTAGGCCCTCAGGATCCCTACTCCAATCTGTTCAAACCTGAGCAGACGATGCTCGCCGCCGGCCGCACGAGCAACATGATCCAGTACGGCGCGCAGCTCGGCAGCGTGATCTTCCTCGCGCAATATGCGCCCGGTGGCCAGGCGGGCGGCGGTGGCCAGGGCAGTCAGCTCGGCGCCTCGATCGCGTACGCACCGGAAAAAGGTCCGTTCAAGGCCTCCGCCTCTTTCCTGCGTAGCCGCGACGACATCACAAACGCCAAGTTCGATATCTATACCGGCGGCGGTTCGTACACCCTCGGCAATTTCACCGTCAACGCGGGCTACATCGAGAACGCGCGCGACAACGCCTTCACGAATTTCGGCAACGGCCCGTTTAACTCGATCGACCTGGCCGCCCTCGGGATCATTTCGCCGGCGCAGGTCGTCGATCCCAACATCCCGGGCGGCTTCGACAAGCGCAAGATGATTCTTGCGGGCCTCACCTACCGCTTCACACCGGCGGTGACCGTCGCGGTGAACGGCTGGTGGACCAAGCAGACTGGCTACACCTCCGACTACAACGGTTGGGCGCATCAGTACCAGGTCGTGGGGGGCTACACGCTGTCCAAGCGCACCATGCTGTACGCGGAAGCCGATTACTCGATGTATCGCGGCGGCATGATCGGTGCGCAGTTTGTCGGGGTGAACGGCCAGTCGCCGACGGTCAGCAGCACACAGCTTGGCGTGATGGCTGGCTTGCGTCATTACTTCTGATCCGGCCTGCGGGCGCCGCAACATGAATTCTGGCTCACCGCAGGAACGGCAGTGCCGCCGGACGCACAAGACCGCAGGTGTCGCGCAGCGGGAAAAAAGAAGGTATAAAGCGACGATGGACGCGACCGGCCAATATACGATTGCCAACCTGCAGGTCTACATGTTGCGGTTCATCGCGGGTATGAGCGAGGATCTCGGCATCGACCCGACGCGCCTGTGCATGGGGCTCGGGTTCGAAGTCGCGGACCTGTCTAACCCGGACTGTCGCCTGTCGTTCCGGCAGGCAAGCGCAATGATCCGCCGCGCAATCGAGCTGTCTCCAGAACAGGGCCTCGGGCTGCGCATCGGCACCGCTGAAACCATCGCATCGATCGGGCTGGTCGGCTATGCGATGCTCACCTCCCCGACGTTCGGCGATGCCATCATGCTCGGCATGAAGATGCAGAACTACACGGGGGCACTGCTCGATTTCGATGTCGAACAGAATGAAAACAGCCTCACGCTCTACGCCATCAGCCGCTTCCACGAACCCGACATCGAAATGTTTCTGGTCGAAGAGGCGTTCGGTAGTTTCCCCAAGGTTGCTCAAGCGCTGGTCGGCGAGGACTTCCGGTTCAATTCGGTCGAGTTGAGCTATCCGCGGCCCGCTTATGCGGAGAAGTACGAGCAGTTTTTCAAATGCCCGGTACTGTTCGGGCAAAAGCGCAACGCCGTGGTCTGCGATGTATCGTGGCTCGCACGGCCGCTTGCAACCTACGATCCGCTCAGCAACCGCCAGGCACTCGAAGTGCTGCAGATGACGGTATCGCAGGAAGACACCGGCGCTGAATTTATCGAATCGATCGAACGCATCGTGCGGCGCGATCTGCGCAATCCGCCAACACTTGGCCAGGTCGCGGCGCAACTGTGCATGAGCGATCGCACGTTACGGCGCCGGCTGGCCGAGAGCGGCGTGTCGTATCAGGCCGTGCTGGACAACATTCGTCATGCGCGTGCGCTGGCGTTGTTGAGTACGCCGCGGCTGTCGATCGAGGAAATCGCCTACGAGGTCGGCTTTAGCGATTCGCACAACTTCCGGCGTGCGTTCAAGCGATGGACCGGTCACGGTCCGCGGGAATCGCGTTAAGCAGCTAACGGCGGTTCGCGCGTGGCAGACGAACCGGCCTCACTGCATTGCGCCGTTATCCCGGTTATTGTCGGCCGGCCAATTCCATCGTCCCAAAGCTTGTAGAATCAGAGCTATTGCTCGCTTTTAAACGGACGAAGCCTTGACGACGAAAAGACGCCCCTCGCTGAAACCGCGCAAGGTACCGCAGCAATCGCGTGCGGAAAACACCGTCAACGCGATTCTGGAGGCCGCGGCCAGTATTCTGGAAATTCGCGGCATGGAGGGGCTCAATACCAATCTGGTCGCGCAACGCGCGGGCGTGAGCGTCGGCACGCTCTATCAATACTTCCCGAACAAGGATGCGCTGATCGTCGCGCTCAGTCAGCAGGCGCAGACAGCGTTCTTCGCCGAGGCCGAAGATGCGCTCGATCAGCCGACGGGACAAACGGCACTGGAATACCTGATATCCGTATCGGTGCGCCAGCAGCTACGTCGTCCGGCACTCGCCCGCGCGCTCGATTTCGAGGAAGGTCGTCCTGCCATTGCGAAAGAACTGGCGGCTTCCCAGGCGGCTTTTCATGAGCTGATGCGGGAGATTCTTTCCCGTAGCGATATGCCGCCGCAAGACAACCTTGAGATCGCAACGGACGATGTGCTCGCCATACTGCGCGCCCTCACCGATGCGGCGGGAGAGCGCGGCGAGGTGCGTCGTGGCCCGCTGGAACATCGTGTGGGCCGCGCTCTGTCTGGCTACCTCGGTATCGTCGATGCGCCGCCGGTTGAATCCTCGCGGGCGCGGCCCAAGCGATCCCGCTAGCCGTTTGGTCTCACATCGTTCGATTTCAACTCGCGCGGTACGGAACCTCAATGCCGCACCACTTTCTCGCGATCTAAAAAAGCGAGTAAGTATTCGTTTTCGCACCGAACGCTCCCCGCAAACCGGCACCAGCATTGGCTCTCGCGCCGATCGAATCGACACGCCTAAAGCGAGTTTAAAAATCGAGCAATTACTCGCAGAATTCACGTCATGGTGCAGCGCCTGGAAAGCATCCCCGGATAGAAAAGAACCGGCGAGCACGCCTGCACAGTAACCGACATCTTGTGAGGTCCACCATGAATCTTCGTCAACAGGCGAGACTCAATCACCTGAGTTTTCCCACCGCAAATGCAGCCGAAACCGCTGCGTTCTTCGAACAATACCTCGGCTGCGAGATCGTCGCGGCCGGTCAGCACTGCCTGCTCAAGCGTAACGGCTTCGACATCGTGCTCGAACAGGTCGAAGACAAGGAAGCACCGGTCTGGCCGCACAACTTCCACTTCGGCCTCGAAGTCGACACACTGGAAAACGTCCAGACGCTCTATCAGGAATTCCTCGAGGACGGGGTGCAGATGGAAACGGCGGTCTTCAACAACACACGCGGCTCGCGATTTTTTTGTCGCGCACCGGGTGGCGTGCTGATCGAGATCAACACGCGTGAAGACATGCAGCAGGACAAGTGGCAGAAGCTCTTTCAGGAAGAAACACAATGAATCAGGCTATTCGCACCGCTATCGTGACGGGTGCATCCAGAGGCATCGGTGCCGCGATCGCGAGGCGGCTCGCCGCGGATGGCTTTGCGACCATCGTCAACTACGCAACAAGTTCGGCGGAGGCTGACGAGGTCGTCGCGTCGATCCGGTCGGCCGGTGGAGCAGCGATCGCAGTCCACGCCGACGTATCCGATGCCGCGGCGATGCGCACCCTCTTCGACGTGGCGGAAAACGAGTTCGGGCCCGTGGACGTGCTCGTCAACAACGCCGGCATCAGCAAGGTCTCGCCGCTAGCCGAAGTCAGCGACGAAGACTTCCAGCATCAGATTGCGGTCAATCTCACGGGGAGTTTCAACGGCATGCGCGAAGGCGCAAAACGCGTGCGCAACGGTGGCCGCATCGTCAATATGTCGACGAGCATCATCGGTGCGTACCTGCCCAATGTGGCCGTTTATGCGGCGACCAAGGCCGCCGTGGAAGCAATGACCCACGTGCTCGCCAAAGAACTCGGCGCCCGCGGCGTCACCGTGAATGCAGTCGCACCGGGGCCGGTCGCGACAGAGCTGTTTCTAACCGGTCGAACCGAAGAAGTGATCCGGCGCGCGATTGCGGATATTCCGCTCGGCCGTCTGGGCCAGCCCGACGATATCGCCCAGATCGTCTCGTTCCTGGCGAGCGCAGGGAGCGGTTGGGTCAATGGGCAGGTCGTGAAGGCGAATGGCGGGCGCAACTAGATGCGAAGGCCGGCTGCGATGAGCGGGTATTGCACGAAGCGGCCGGCCCAACATCCGTTCTCGACAAAACTGGAATGATGGTCACCGGCCGATGCAAAAAGAATATGCACTATCGTGGTCCAGCAGGCGTGGTCAGGTGCCCGTTTGCGATTCGCTGGTTTCGGCAGTTTCGGACTTGCCGCTGGCCGCTTCAGTTTCTTTAGCGGCCTCTTGATTGACGTCTTGAGCGGCTTCTTTACTATCGGCTGCGTCTTTAGGATCCTTGCGCGCCGGTCTCGCGGCGCGCCCGTTCTTCAGGGCCAGCGCGCGCACTGCATCGGAGCGCGTGACCTGCCCGGCTTCCTTGCCTTCGAGATCCACCCGCATCGTGCCTTCGACCATGCATGCCCAGTAGCGGCTGCCGCGGCACCACGTCCGGAGTGCGTCGCGCAGACCTGTTTCGTCGACCGACAACTCCTGCGCGTGCGCCAGCAGATCCTCGAAAATACCGACCTTCAGCGGCACCTTCGGCGCGGGGTTCTTCGGGAACGCGAGCGGGAAACGCTTCTGCAAACGGGCGAACGTCAGTACCACCGGATCGACCGGTTTGGACTTCGCAGCCGGCGCCGGGCGCGGTGCGCGCGGCGGTTTCGCCGACGGCCGGGTTGACGGTTCGGAAGACGGTTTAGCCGACGGCCGGGTTGACTGCTCAGTTGTTCGTTCGGCTGTCCGTTCGGCTGCCCGCTCAGTTGCCCGTTTGTCGGACGGCTTGGACGACGGCTTCGCCGACCGTTGTGCCGCCTTCTGCGCTGACTTTTCTGCCGACTTTTGCGCCGCCTGTTTCGTCAGTTGCGCCTTCAGCGCGGCCAGTTGTTCAAAGCCCATAACGCCCTGCCAATCTATAAAAGCCTCAATTGTACTCGCGACGCCGGCTACTCCGTGCGATACGCAATAGGCGGTGGGAACCGGTACGCACCGGCATCGATACGCCACCCGCCGACACGCATGATCCGCTCAAACTTCGGGCATCCCGGCGAGCCGTTTAGCCGACTCCTGCAGACCACCGAGAATACGGTCCGCTACTCTCCGCGGAAAGCTTTCAGGCAGCGCTGACGCGACGCTTTCAATCACCGCCGGCGTCGCTTCGAGCAAACGCTCGATGACCGGCTCCGCGTTCGGGCCGTAGTAGCAAAGCGGCGCCATTGCGTTGAAATGGCGGCGCATCACGTTGCGCATCAGGTAATGCCGGTTCTTGCCCGCGACAGCCATCGCGAGCTTCGCCTTATGCCAGGACCACTGGTTCGCGCCGCTGCCTTCCACGGGCCAGATCGACATCACATCGTAGAGCGGCGTCATCCGGAAGCGGCCGCCGGGCAGCAGATGCAGGCTGAAATTCTTCGCGTGACCGTCCGGCGCCGCGAGCATCCAGAACAGAATCTGCGCGGCGAGCAAGGTCTCGATGTCGGTGCGTGCTTCAGTCGACTGGCGCAAGATGGCGGCGATGTCACGCATACCGGGGCCGCCGTCCGCTTCGTACTTCAGGTGCGGTGCGATACCGAGCACCTGACAGAAATCCTCCTGCGGCAGCCGCAGCAGACGCTGCCTGCGCGGATGCAGGATGCGGTCGAAGCGTGTCACCGACAGCACCTTGTGCGCACCGAACCGCAGAATCTCGCTGTCCGGCACAGGCAGTCCGTAAGCGCGCAAAATTGCCAGACACAACCACTCGTTTTCAACCGACGTACTCAGATCGGCCCGCTTGTTGCCAACCAGACCGAGTGGCAGCTTGAGGATATGCGTCGTGGGTGTCGCGCCATGCGGGCGCATCCACCGCCCCTTGTGAAACAGGAGCGCGGTCTTTTCCTGGGCGCCGGCGATCGAGATGCGAAAATCGTCGTCGTCCCCCGCACCGATGGCCGGGCCGGTCGTTTCATCGAGCAGGCGAGCGATGTCCGCGTCCGACAGCGGTGTGCCTTCGATGCGCTCGACATTCTCCGGTGCCTGGTCTTCGTCCAGCAATTGCACCGCCCCGACGCAATCGCGACCGATTGCCTGCAACAGGTCGAAGGCCTCGACGGTTTCGGTTTTGAAACGTGCGGCGAGCCGGCGGCGGATCGCCTGGCTGTCGGGCAACAGATTGTCGAAATAGTTGCGCACGCGGTCGCCCTTGAGCGGCGTGTCGCCGAGACCGAACGGCAACGACAGCGAAAGCGGCCGCCCCTCGGCGGAAACCTTCCACGCGGCTTCGTAGTGCAGTTCCATGTCGCCACGCGTCGGGATACGCCACGTGCCGACATGCTGGCCGTTGGCCCAGATCGATAGTGCTCGTGAGCGGGATTTGCGACCCATGATCACCACTGCGCCTGGGCGCTACCGGCGCTGCCCTCGTCTTTCGATTGCACGCACAGCTCGAGGTCGTAGAGTGCCGTCAACGCGAGCATCTGGTTCAGCGTAATCGTGGCCGTACTGGTCGTTTCGAGCAGCGAGAGCCGCGGTTGCCCGATGCCGACCCGCGACGCCGCTTCGGCCTGGGTAAGCCCTAGCGTCTTTCTTGCTGACGAAAGAATTTCGCCCAGTTGCGCCGGCGTGCTGACAATGAGTTTCATGGTCGATATTCCGCTAACGAATATTCGCACTATATTCTTAACAGGAATAAAATACAAATATTCGTTTGGAGAATAATTCGCGAATATTCGTTTGAGGAATATTTTCTCCGGGTTCAGTATGCAACGCGGTTTGCAATTGCCATAGCTGTATTCAGATATTTCTGTCTTGACAGAAATATCTGAATAAATAAAATACCAATTGTGAACAAACAACAAGGATGCGCGCGATGAGTCCAACCGGCAGCCCCCTTCATAGCCTCGTGCTCACCCTGCTCGTCGTGCAGGGTTTGATGGGCGCATTCGACACCGTCTGGCACCACGAATTGCGCTGCGCATTACCGCAGCAGCGCGGTGCGGCGCCGGAATTGCGCCTGCATGCAATTCGCGCCGCCCTCTACGGTGTGCTGTTCATCGGCCTTGCCTGGTTTGTCTGGGGTGGTCTGTGGCTGATTGCGCTCTGGAGCCTCGTCGCGATCGAAATACTGCTGACGCTGCGCGACTTTGTCGTCGAAGACGAAACCCGCAGCCTGCCCGCCAGCGAGCGCGTCACACATACGCTGCTCGCCATTAACGGCGGGGTGATCTTCGGTCTGCTGGCCTGGCACTCGCAGATCTGGTGGCATCTACCTTCGGGCTTGCACCCCGACGTGCACGGATGGCGCAGCTGGGCGCTCAGTGTGCTCGCTGTCGGCGTGTGGATCTCCGCGCTTCGCGATGCGCTGGCAAGCCGTGCGCTTGCGGCTCGTCATGCGCGCGCCGACGCCACGCCGCACTTCGATTTCGCCGGCACGCCAGCGGACCGCCGCGCTCAATCGTTCCTGCTGACCGGCGCAACCGGCTTCATCGGCGAGGCGCTGGTCCGCGCACTACTCGCAGATGGACATCGCGTCACGATCTGGGCGCGCAAACCGCGTCACGCAGCGCTGCAATTCGACGGCCGGGTGGCCTGCGTCGGCTCGCTCGCCGAACTCGACGCGGCCACCCGCTTCGACGTCGTGATCAACCTGGCAGGCGCTCCCATCCTCGGGCCGCGCTGGAGCGCGGCACGCAAGCGCGGCCTGATGGAGAGCCGCACCGGTACCACCCGCGCGCTGACGGCATGGCTCGCGCTGGCTACGCATCGGCCGCGCTTGCTGATCAACGGTTCTGCTGTCGGGTACTACGGCACGCAGTCCGACGACGACCTGAGTGCGCGCACTGAAACGAGCCTTCCGCAACCAGTGTTCACCTCGCAACTGTGCTGCGAGTGGGAACGCGAAGCGCAAGCGGTCAAGGCACTCGGCATTCCGCTCGCGATCCTGCGTCTCGGCGTGGTGTACGGCTATCGCGGCGCCTTGCCTTCGATGCTGATTCCGGTGCGGCTCGGCATCGGCGGTCCGATGGGCAGCGGCCGCCAGGCACAAAGCTGGATTCATCTCGACGATGTCCTCGGTGTTATCGCGTGGCTGTGCAGGAACGCCGAAGCGGAAACTGCCGAGCCGGTTGCAATCTACAACCTGGTGGCGCCGGAAACACCAACTCAGGTCAGCCTGGTGCGCGCCGCCGCACGCCTCCTGCGTCGGCCCACGTGGTTGCCGACACCCGCCTGGCCGTTGCGCGTCATGCTCGGCGAACAGGCGACGCTGCTGCTCGACGGCCTGCGCGCAGTACCGGCCCGCTTGCAGAAGGAAGGCTACGTCTTCCGTTTTCCGACGCTGCAACTCGCACTCGAAGATCTGCTTGGTCAACCGAAGGGACATCATGAACGCCACTAACCTCGCGCTCGCCCAACAAACCCACGATTCGTCCGGCCTGTACGAGGCGATCCTGGGGCCCGCCTTCGCCCGCATGCCGCCGGTTTTGCAACGCGTGCATTGCGCGTCCGGTGTTCGTCTGAAGGGAACGCTGCGGGTTCGCTGGAGTGCGTCGCCCTGGCTGCGTACGTTATTGCGCTTTTCGGTGCTGCCACGCCGTTCGGACGCGGCGCCCTGCGAAGTCGCGATTACGCCGCAAGCTGGCAGCGAGCGCTGGCAGCGCAACATCGGTGGCAAGCGGCTTGTCAGCCGGCTGGGCAACGCCCGCACCTCGCTCGTGATAGAGCGCATGGGGCTGCTGGTACTGCATCTGGAAACCTCACTCGATGCGTCTGGGCGGATACGTCAGGTCAGTCGTCGCGTTACGCTGGCCGGCATGCCGTTGCCGGGCTTGCGTGTTTTCGCCACCGAACGCGCCATCGACGGCGAACGCTTTCGCTGCGATGTCCGCATCCGGGTTGCCCACCTCGGCTATCTGCTGCGTTACGACGGCATACTCGCGATCGACGAACGCGATCTTTCTCCGGAGTATTCATCGTGAACGATCCGCTACGCCGTTACACGGCTCCAGCATGGATGACCGTAGCGCTGCGGCTCGCCGCGCTCTACAACCTCGCCTATGCAGTCGCGCTCAGCCTATGGCCCGCACAGATCTTCAACTGGCTCGCGATGCCGGCCACTCCGGACGCAATCGTCCGCTGCATCGGCATGATGGTTGGTGTCTATGCGCTCGCTTACTGGATCGCCGCGCAGGATCTGTTGCGTTACTGGCCGCTGGTCGTCGTGGGCCTCGTCGGCAAGACGCTGGGCCCCGCGGGGTTCTTCTATGGCGCACTGACGGGCGTGTTCGAATGGAGAAGCGGCTGGTTCGTGGCATTCAGCGACCTCGCGTGGTGGGTTCCATTCTGGGCGATGACGCTGTTCGCGCTGAAGCATCGCGACAAGTGGACGAACGCACAACCAGTAGCAACGTGATACTGGCAGCCGAAGCCGCTGCGCTTCGGCCATCGTGTGATGAACCGAAGCGTTCAATCCGCAACCGGCTAGCGCTGCTTAACCTTAACCGTCGCGGAAAATAAAGCTATACGCGCTCAATGCCGGCACGCCGCCAAGATGCGCATACAGCACCTTCGATCCCTCCGGAAATTCGCCTCGGCGCACCTTGTCGATCATTCCGTGCATCGACTTTCCTTCGTAGACGGGATCGGTCAATACGCCTTCGAAGCGTGCGCAAAGCCGGATCGCCTCGAGCGTCCCTTCATTTGGCAAACCGTACTCAGGGCCGCCGTAACGAACGTCAAGCACCACATCCTGCGCCACGATGTCGCGACCCAGATCGACCTGTTCCGCGGTGTTGCGCGCGATACGCAGAATCTGCTCGCGCGTCTGCTCGGGTTTCGCGGAGGCGTCGATACCGATCACGCGGTCCGCGCGTCCATCCGCGGCAAAGCCGACCACCATGCCGGCCTGCGTGCTGCCCGTCACCGAGCACACGACGATATAGTCGAAACGGAACCCCAGTTCCGCCTCCTGCTGCCGCACCTCTTCGGCAAAACCGACGAAGCCGAGACCGCCCAGCGGATGATCCGAGCAACCGGCGGGAATCGCATACGGCTTGCCGCCCGCATCGCGCACGCTCTGCAGCGCCTCTTCCCAGCTCTTGCGAAACCCGATGTCGAAGCCGTCCGGCACGAGCCGCACGTCGGCACCCATGATGCGCGACATCTGGATATTGCCGACCCGGTCGTACACCGCGTCCGAATAGTTGACCCAGTTCTCCTGCACGAGCACGCATTTCATGCCGAGATGCGCAGCGACTGCCGCGACCTGACGGGTCTGGTTCGACTGAATGCCGCCTATCGACACCAGCGTGTCGCATCCCTGCGCCAATGCTTCAGGAATCAGGTATTCGAGCTTGCGCGTCTTGTTGCCGCCGAACGCGAGGCCGCTGTTGCAATCCTCGCGCTTCGCATAGAGCTGTACTTTGCCGCCCAGATGTTCGGATAGCCGGTGCAGCGGCTGGATCGGCGTCGGACCGAAAGTCAGCGGATAGCGGGAGAAGCGTTTCAGGTTCATGGGAAGCCTCGGGGTCGTCGATGGGCGCGGGACGGGATGATCAAGCGCACGCGTGTGGCGCAGGTGTCGCCGCGATCGATACATGGTAGGAAATTGCTGGCAAAATGAGCTTGCGAATTTAATGTGCCATACCGATTTTTTCGGTACTCATCAGTCGGGATAGTTTCTAAAATTTTTCAAAGGCCATCATGTGCGCAACAAAATTTCGTCGCCTTCCCGAACGCGCAGCTCAAGCCCAGCCGGCGCTCGACCGCATCGACCGTGCCATCCTCAAGCAGTTGCAGCAGGACGCATCGATCTCGAACGTGAACCTCGCCGCGCGCGTCAAGCTGAGCGCGCCCGCATGCCTGCGGCGCGTCGAACGGCTGAAGGAAGCTGGCTTGATACGGCGGGTCGTCGCGCTGCTCGATCCGGAGGGACTCGGTGCGGGAATGCTGGTCGTGATCGGCTTCGTGCTCGACCGCTCGACGCCGGAGTCGTTTGCCGCGTTCGAGAAAGCGGCGCGCAAGGTCGTGGGGTGCATGGAGTGCCACGTCGTAACCGGCGAATTCGATTACTTCATGCTGGTGCGCACGCGTGACAGCGACAGCTTCAACCGGTTGCACGCGGAACAACTGCTATATCTGCCTGGCGTGCGGCAGATCCGCAGCTTCATGGTGTTGAAGGAAATTCTGTCGACGACGGAAATTCCGCTCTAATCCGCACAAAACGAAGCGGGACCGAAGCCAGTGCATCGCACCGGTCCCGGCCCCGCGTTCAACTCGCAGCCCGCATCGCGTCATGCGGGCGTAGCGTTCATTCCGTCTTCTGACGCAGCTTGAACTGCCCCTGGAAGCGGATCATCGGACGTTGTTGCGACGGCACTTCTACGTGCTGCACCGGCTTGAACTGCTGACGCATCACGGCAAGCGCCGCCGGATTGATTGAGCCGATACTCGTCGCCCGCGACGGTGCGGCAAGACCCGACTTCACGAGCAGCGCGGCTTCCATCTGCAGGTTGGTCAACAACACCGGGTCCTGCAATGCGCTGCCCTGGGTCATCAACTGGCTCCATGCGTTGTCGCCGTAGTTCGTCACGTAGTAGTCGAGCCCGCTCGGATCGGCCAGCACTGCGGAACAACCGTCGAGCCGCACCTGCATCTGCGTGTCCTTCAGCGCGATCGTCTTGCGGTTCGTGAGGCCGTTGCCGTAAGCGAGCGTCAGCGGAACGGTCCACTGCGTACCCGGATACTGATTCTGGTTCGGATACGGCGACTGCTTCAACGTCACGACGGTCTGGTTCTTCGTCAGGTCGCATTGCGTGTCGAGCGACACCAGCGGGACACCGGTTTGCCGCACGAAACTGTCGCCGATCGGACCCATCTGCTGACCGCTTGCACCCGACAGCTCGTCCCACAGGCGCTTCGGCGTACCGTTACCCAGTTGATAATCCGCCAGGTACTGTTGCAGCCCCTTTCGCAGCACATCTTCGCCGAGGTAGTTCTCGAGCATCTTCAGTACATGACCGCCCTTGCTATACGTGAACGTACTCGCATTCAACACGAAGTCGTTCGATGCCCACGCATTGAAGTTCGGTTGCACCGGGAACGCCGACGAACTCAGATCCGCGGAGATCACGTCGTACTTGTCCTGCACTTCGCTGACCCAGTTGAAGCGGTCCGGGAAGAAGCGGATCTTCGTCTTGGTTTCGAAGAACGTCGCAAACGACTCGTTGAGCCACACGTCATCCCACCAGTCGAGCGTGACGAGATCGCCGAACCACTGATGCGATGCTTCATGCGTCAACACAACCAGGCCGTAGCCGGACATCGGCGTGCCCGGCGGCGGAAGAATGTCGTCGGCGAACTCGAGAATCGCCCCCCAGTTCTCCATACCGCCGAAGTTCAGATCCTTCTGCGCCTTGAACGCATCGTTCGCAGCGATCGTGTCGAACTTCTTGAGCGGCAGCGGAATGCCCGTGTAGCGATAGTAGTAGTCGAGCGCCTGCTTGGTTTCCGTCATCGCGGGTTTCGCCCAGTCCTTCATGCCGGGCGGCGTGAAGAAGCGCAGATGCAGACCCTTGCCGTCGGGCAGCGGGCTCGTGAAATCATCCTCGAGCACGTCGAACTGGCCGCCGCCGAAGAACAGCAGGTACGACGGCATCGGCGGGGTCTTCTCGAACGACACGAGCTTGTAACCGCTGTCGACGTTCACCGCCGGCAGTTCCGCCGCGTTCGATACCACGCGCCAGTTCTGCGGCACTTCCGCGCTGACCTCGTAGGTCGGACGGAACGCAGGTTCGTCCCAGCCGGGGAACCATTGCCGCGCGAGGTCGGTTTCGCCTTGCGTGAGTATTGCGCCGCTCGTGGTGCCGTCGGTCGATTTCAGATCGACGCGGAACACGCCTTCGGCCGCCGAGCAACCTGGATAGTGATCGTCGCCGCAACTACCGCCGGTCTTCTTCACCGGGTCGTCGTAGGTTTTGAAGTTGATGATCCCGGACCACTCCATATGCAGCGAGTACGTACCGGCCGCGATCTGTCCACTGACCGGTCGCAACTGGTAGTGGTCGCCATCGTCCTGCGGCGTCGCGATCAGATCCACGTTGCCCGGTTGCAGCGTGATCTTGCCGTTGACGAACTTGATGCGGTGCCCCGCGATCACGATCGCATTGACCGGCTTGAGCACCTTGATCTCGACATCCGCGCGGCCGTCGAACGAAGACAGCGCCGGGTTCGGGCGGAACCACAGCTTGTAGTTGAGCGGCGTCACGGTGTCCGGCAACTCGACCGGCGACACGGTCTTGCTGATGGACGGATTGGCCACGGCCGGCGCGGCCGGCGGCACGGCGGCAGCGCCGGACGCGGGCCCGGGCACACCGGCTTGCGCCTTGTTCGAGAGCGACGGGGAGGTGTCTGAACCACCGCAGCCGTTCAACGCCAGTATCCCGGCTACCGCCAGGCACTGTATCTGCAATCGGAAATTTATACGCATCTTGATCCTCGACCGACAAATGACTGGAAAATGTGCGGTTATTAACTGGTATTTATTTATTCACTTTTGGCACAGCAAATAGTCTCCCACGCGAGTAACCTGTAGTTCTCGACAAACAGACGTGCGTTACCCTCAGCGCAATTAGCTGATTTCTCGCATGTGCATTTCCTGGTTAGAAATTCATATTGAAGGGAGCCGTTTTATCGTGGCCTGGCCTTCGTGACGATCGCGGCCGGTTCGAACGGTCGGAGCCCGCTCCAGGAGCGGAATCCAGAAAGGTTGAACGGTCGGCGATGGGAGCAAGATTAATTTGGCAAACGATACGTTGTCAACTTGCTTTCAAGAAATTTCCACTGCGGAAGGAAGTTGAAAAGAATTGTTGAGAATTAGTAGCTTGACATGTCTTGCCACAGCAATTAATCGTCGCCATGTCGATTAACCGGATTAACGCCGGCTATTTTCACGAGGCATGGCAAAAAACCGGACCTGGCGACAATCGAACAGCCGTGATATAAACGAAGCTGTTACCGTTCGACGGTAACCGTAAGCGTTCAACGTCAATCAACGCGCAACAGCGAATGCCCGGTCATCGTGTCCCGGCCTTCGCGCCTTGCGCTTTGGCTCGACGTTGGATGGCATCCATGCCGCAGCCAAAGCGCTCCCTACGTGGAGATGTTTATGACGCTTCGGCCTGAAACCCCCAGTGGCCTCAATCACCTCGTCCTGAACGTTCGCGATCTCGATCGTGCTCACGACTTCTGGACCAACTACCTCGGCTTTTGCTGCACCGGCTCGTGGCAAAAAACCGCACCTGACGGCAAGCCTTCTGGTCGCATGCGGTTTTACAGCGGTGTGTCGGAAGGCAAGCTACGCCATCACGACGTCGGTTTGATCGAGGCGCCCTCACTGCCCGACGTTCCGCTTCGCCCGCAGGTTCTGCATCACTTCGCGATCACATACCCCTCGCGCGAATCGTGGAAGCGACAGATTGAATTCCTTGTTAGCCGCGGCGTTGTTCCGTTTCGCCACGTGGTGCGCGGCGCGACGCATAGCGCGCATTTGCACGATTGGGACGGCAACGAGATCGAACTGGTCTATGAGCATCCGCGTTCCGAATGGGAACACGATATCAACGCGGCCTTGAATCACGCGGTGGTTGAGCCGGTTGGGCGATGAGCTAACCGATCGATGCCGGCTCGTTCAGCCGCTTTGCTTCCGACAGCAACCAGGTCCGGAAAGCCGCGACGCCAGGGCGATCTAGCGCCGCGGCCTGATAGACGAGCCAGTAGCTATAGTCGTTGGGGATCGCGATGTCGAATGGTTGTACGAGCCGGCCTTTGCGCAGATCGTCGGCCGCCAGCACGAGGCGGCCTAGCGCGACGCCCTGGCCGTCCGCTGCCGCTTGCAACGAGAGACTCGCATCGTTGAACGACGGGCCGGTACTCACATCCAGTCCCTCTATCGCTGCTGCTTCACACCAGCGTCGCCATCCTTGTCGCGGTGTGTCGTGCAGCAAACGCGCGTGACGCAGATCGGCGGGAACGCGAATGGGTGGCGGCCCATCGGCAAGCGTTGGCGAGCAAACCGGGCTCAGTGTTTCGTGGGCGATCAGGTCGGCCTTCAGGCCCGTCCATTTCCCGAGTCCCGAACGAATGCCGAGATCGAAGCGCTCGCTGGCAAACGCCCAGACATCCGCCGAGCTATCGACGCGCACGTCGATATCCGGGTGTAACGCGCGAAATCCTTCGAGACGCGGGACCAGCCATCGCGAAGCAAACGACGGCAGCACCGTGATGTGTAACGGTCGCCTGTCCGGCTCCATGACACGCAGCGTGGCCGCCGCGATGCGATCGAGCGCGCCGGCCAGTTCCGGAAGATAGGCCTCGCCCTTTGTCGTGAGCTTCAACGCATGCCCTCGACGCTCGAACAGAGGGACGCCCAACCAGTCCTCCAGTTGACGGATTTGATGACTGATAGCCGCCTGCGTCACGCACAGTTCGGCAGCGGCACGGGTGAAGCTCAGGTGCTTGGCCGCCGCCTCGAAGGCGCGCAGCGCACCGAGTGGCGGCAGGCGTCGCATGGATCGGTCGATTACTTTGGCTTATCGAGAGCATGAAGATAACCCGTTTGTGATCAACGCGAAAGGCGCCTCTAATCGTGCATTCACCGGGCGGAGCCGCATTTTCCGGGTGCTGACTGATACGAGGCCGATCGATGATTGCATGGAGCATCTGGATTCTGTTTCTTGGTTATACCGTGCCGATGGTCGTGAGTCCGGGCCCTGGTAACACCGTTCTTGCGACTACCGGTGGCCGCTACGGTGTGGCCGGCTCGTTGCCGTTCTGGGTTGGCTTCGAGATCGCAAATGTCGTGCTGTGTGTGGTTTATGGAATGGGGCTGGGTAATGCGTTGCATGGTCACCCGGAGATACAGGTAGCGCTAAAGTGGGCTGGCACCGCTTATCTGCTGTATCTCGCGTGGGGATTTTTTCGTTCTACCGTTAAATCTGACGACGGTGACGATACGGACAGTTCGCGCTTGCACACCAAGGACGGCTTTCTATCCGTCATGCTCAATCCCAAGATTCATTCGATGATTCTTGTCATGTTTTCGCAATTTCTGGATCCCGCGAAATCGCTTCTGACGCAGGTCGGTCAATTTACAGTGGCGTTTCTTTTGGTGTGTGTTGTGTGCCACTTTCCGTGGATATACGGCGGTCAGTTGATTCTTCGCCGGTTCAGATCGGCGCGTGCGCTGCAGATTCAGGGGTGGGTGTTTGGTGTTTCTATGATTCTGGTCGCGGGGTATGTCGCGTTTGGGTGAAGCTGGAACTGCGCTCGATGAAATCGGCGATGTTTCCCAGCGATGATAAAAAGCACGGGTCCATATCGACAAAACGCCAGTTCAACCGGCTTGCAAGAATGGCTCCGACAGTCGCTTTTCTGGCGTTTCAGCCAGATCGATTATCCGCAATCACCCTTCCAAAACAGACTTGACACTCTACTTTCCAGTGAACTACATTTCCTCGGAAGAATTGCGTCGATCAATAGACAAAAATAAAAATCACCGGGGTGCGATGTGCAGATAAAGACCATTCGGGTTGCGTGCAGCATCGGGATCGTATCAATCGGAGCTGCCATTTACCTTACCGGCGTGGTTTCGGCTAGCCATGATTCACACTGGTCTAAGAAAAACGAAAACCAGTTCGCAACACAGATCGCCAACAACTTTCAGCCTGCGCATACATCGAACAAGTCCGGATATCTCAGAGTAAGTACCTCTCCCGACAGCAATTCGACTCAGTTGATCGGGCCGGATTCAAACAAAAATTCTGTTCGCGACGACATCGACGAATATATCGACAAGACCTATCCAGAACCTCGGCAGCATGCCGCAATGATTCAATTCGCCGCCGCGTACGGGGCACTATTAGTCAATGGCGGCACAGTAGACGGTGCCCGAAAAGCCACTTCGGAGGTCGTTCGCGCCATTCAGTGTGGCATCGAAGTTTTCGGCGATTCCAACGTGACAAAGCAAAAAACCATTCTTGCGATGATGCTCGACAGCAAGGAACGTTTCACCGCATACGCGGTGGCCACGCACAACGAAGAGGGGCAGGTTTTTCCGCAGTTTGAGGGAGAACCATGTCTTTAGTCCTTCCATATCTCTAACCACTCACATCGGTGATCGAAAAATGTCCACGAAAACACCCGCGACCAGATCATGGATTAGTTGCCTGATCTGCTGCTTCGCTGTGGTACCGATGTTTGTAGCTACGCAGAACGCCCGTGCCGACGAAAGCGACTGGCAGAAGAACCAGCACATCCGCACCGACTGGGTATTTGCGACGTTGAAAGAGAGCGACGTCAAACCAACGCTCGATCGTGCGTTAAAGGACCAGGAACACTGGGCCAACCTGCCGGAAAATGCGCCGAAAGCATTTAGCTGCACCAGGCTGCAAATTCCTCCACCTTCCCCAGCCGCGGTTGCCGCGTTTAACGCCGCGCCCGGGACTCGCGGCCCCGATGCGGATAAGGCCTACGCGAAAGCAGCCTCGCTCGGTTACTGGCGGGCGGCGGCGCGACTCGTGAACAACTCGCTCGAGGATGAAAACTGGGAAGGCGCGGCGCCGATTGTCGCGTGGCTGCTCGTGCATCATGTGCCGGCTGGATACAACAAGCTCGCCGACATACTGCAGGCCACGTCGGGCTACGATGGCGAAACACCCAGCGACGGCACGCTCAATATGATCGAGTCGTTGCGCTGGCGCGCTGCTCGCGAAGGCGATCCGGTTGCGCAGGCGCAGATGGCCGATACCTTCGACAAGATCAAACAGCCTGCTATTGCGGCGTCGTTGCGGGCGTGTGCGACGCAACAGAATCCGGATCTTTAGTAGCGGGCTTGCACTCTTGCGGGCTGTGGTCCGCACCCGCACGAGCCGACACCCGGTCGTCCGGCGCGGCGTCCAGCAAACGCAGCGTGTCGCGCGCGGCGGCGCCGGGATCAGATGCAGGATTGAAAGCAGCGGACCCCGTCATGATGTCGGTATCTAATGAATGGGGAAAACGGTGGGGTCGTGTCGTATACCGCGACGCGAATCACGGAATCCGCAAACGCTCACGCAAAACCGGCCGCGTAGCGGAATCGCCGACGCGCGAATCGCGTGTCCCTGCTCCACCGCCCGGCCACGACGGGCGCGCCACGTTCGATGGGTTCGGTGCACTTGTCTTCTCGCCCGCGCGCGGGTCGATCCGGAACGCCGCGAGTTCATCCGGCGCACACTGCGCAATCAGGCCGGTTTCCCACGCGAGATACGCACGCGCCGCATCGAGATTGCCCTCGTGCCGATCGTGCACGAAGAACAGATAGTCGATCCGCGCGTCGTCGGCCGGACGATCCGGCGACGCTTCGAGCGGCAGCCCCGCATCGCGCCACGCATCGATGCCATCCGCCGCCACGGCAAGCACCGTGTACCCCGCTTCTCTCAGGTCTAGCGCGGCGAGTTCCGCCACTGCGGGTGTGTCGGCGAACAACAGGAGCGTATCGTGTGCATTTGCACCGATCGAGGCGAGCATTTGCGGCAGCCGCGGCCGAATGGTCCAGTGCGCGCCCGCCGCGTGCTCGCGACGATACGCAGCGCTGCTGCGTAAATCCAGCAGATAGAGCGGCGGTTTTCCATCGTCTGCAACGAGGCGGCGCAAAGCGTCACCGTCCAGCGATTCGAGTTTCGGCACCGACGCAACGTGCGCGCCGTCCTCAGCGCCGAAGTTCAGCACGGCGGCATCGCGCGAATCGATCAACGCGGCATCGATACCGAGTTGCCACAACCATGTCGCGATCACCTGGGCGCGTACGCCGTCGTGTTCGATCAGCAGCACGCGTGCGCCGCGTACGCCGATGGTCTGATCGGTAGCTTGCAGGAGCTGACCACCTGGTGCATGGACCGTACCGCGCAGACCGTCATGCGCGAACTCCTTCGCGGTACGTACATCGATTGCGTAGGTCGTGCGCGTCGGATCGTCGAGCCATGCCTGCGCCGTGCGCACGTCGAGCGCGGGAATCGCAAAGCGCCGCGCCAACGCAGCGGCGCGTTCACGTGCCACCGCCGATGCGTGCACCGGGTTCGTCACGACCTCGTGTCGCACGCTGCCGTGCTCCAGCGCATGGCCTGCCAGCGCCCAGCCCTGGGTACCGTTTTCGAGTGCGATGACCGGATTCGTCACGCCGAAACTGCGCAGCACCTCTGCACCGATGATGCTGCGTGTGCGCCCCGCGCAATGAATCACGATCGGCGTTGTCACATCGTTCACGAAGGCATCGATGCGCAGCGGCAGTTCGCCGTTCGGGCAACTGAGCGCACCAGGGATCGTCATCTTCGTATGCTCTTCGAGCGTGCGGCCGTCGAGCAACGCGAACGCTCGCCCTTCGCGCTGCCAGCGCGCGAGCTCATCCGCCGACAGATGCGGCGTCGCATACGCATGCTCGACCAGTTCGCCGAAGGTTTTCGAAGGCACGTTGATGCCTTTGAACAGCGTATAGCCCGCAGCTTGCCAGCCGGCGGTACCGCCCTCGACCACCGACACATTCGTATAGCCGAGCGCCACGAGTCGTCGCGCGGCGCGCTCAGCGAGCGCGTCAGGCTCACCACCGTCAATCAGCACCACACGCACCGTGCGCCGCGGCGCGAGACGCGGCGCATCGAGCTCAAGCCGGCTATACGGCAGCGGCACCGCGAAGAACGGATGCGCTTCGCCGAACTGTCCGGCTTCGCGCACATCGAAGAACGCAACTTCGGCCGTGTCGTTCAGCCACGCACGTGCCGTCCCCGCGGAAATGGTTCTGAAGTCAACGCCAGTCGTTGCGGTAGAGATTTCGGTGGTCATGTCGTGCGTTGAAAGGGAGGATCAAACAGGATCGAAAGAAGAGACGTCGTGCCGCATTAGCGCAGCGCGCGACGGAATGCCTGAGCGAGGTCGGCGATCAGATCGTCGGACGATTCGAGGCCGATGTGCAGTCGAACAACCGGTTCCACACCGCGCCAGTAGTGCTGTTCGCGCAAACGCGACACCTGGGCGATCAGCGCGAGGCTTTCGTAGCCGCCCCACGATGCGCCGATCGAGAACAGCCGCAGCGCGTCGACGAATGCGACGGCCTGCGCCCGGTCGCCGCGCAGCGCAAACGACACAAGGCCGTTCGAGCCACTGAAATCGCGCTGCCATAACGCGTGCCCAGGGTCGCCGGACCATGCTGGATGAAACACGCGCGCGACGGCCGGCTCTGCGGCCAGATAGCCGGCCACCGCAAGCGCATTGCGCGCATGCTGCGCAAGACGCACCGACAGCGTGCGGATGCCGCGCAGCGCGAGGTATGCATCGTCGGCACTGACGCTTAAACCAAGGGCATCGTGCGTATCGCGCAGTCGCCGCGCAAGCGCAGCGTCGTGTGTCGCCACGGCGCCCTGCATCAGATCGGAATGACCGCCTGCGTATTTCGTCGTTGCCTGGATCGACACATCGGCACCGAGCGTCAGCGGTCGATGCAGCAGTCCCGCGCTCCAGGTGTTGTCGGCTGCGAGCAGCACGCCGCGTTCGTGCGCGAAACGCGCGAGCGCCGGCAGATCGACGACCTGGTAGAGATACGATCCCGGCGACTCCACATAGATGAGCCGCGTGTTGTCGCGCAGTTGCGCGAGCGGCGGCCCCTGCGATGCATCGAAGTAATCGAACGACACCTGCAGACGCGACAGCAGCGGTTCGATCTTCTCGCGTACCGGCCCGTATACGCTGTCCTGCACCAGCACGTGGTCACCGGGCGACAGCAGCGCAAGAAACACAAGCGAGATCGCTGCGAGACCGGACGGTGCGAGCAGCACTTCGTTTGCCTGTTCCAGTTCCGCGAGCGCCGCTTCGAGCGCGCGATGCGTCGACATGCCGTGACGACCGTACGTGGCAACGGGCTCGCCATCGCGGCGACGCTGGGCAGCACCTTCGCGATCTGCGTGACGCTCGAAACGTACCGTACTGGTTCTAACCACCGGCACGTTCACCGGTGCGAGACCGTTCTCGAACGGCGGTGAACCCGCATGCAACAGCCGTGTTTCGATGCGGTCCGGTTGTGCTGTCATCAGCCGACCGCCTGCGTCGAACGCTGCATATGCGTCGCGTTGTAACGCACCACACGGCCCGTGTCCGGTTCGAATCCGAGACGCCCCGTCAATGTTTCGAGCGGCCGGCCGTACAGGTGGAAATGCAGCGTCGGTGTCGTGCCTTCGACGTGGATGCTGTGAATGTCGTCGGGCAGAAATGCCACCGGCACACCGGGACGCACGACCAGTTCGCGATCGAGTTCGAGCGTCGCGCGTTCGGGGTCGGTGCGGTCGTCGGTGCGACGATAGAGACGATTCAGCTCGGCGCCGTCGATTGCCGCGATCACGGCCCACGTATCGTGGTTGTGCGGAATCGTCGTTTTGCCTGGCAGCAGCGAGTTCAGATACAGCGCAAAACCGTCCTCGCCGGGATTCAGACGATAGCGCGTCGAGGTATTGCCACTGTCGCCAGCGGGAGGCGGGAAATCGGCGGCGGGAAACAGATCGGCGCGCGTCGCGAGTTCGAGCAGACGGTCGCTGATCGCATCGAGCGCGGCTCGCGTCACGCCGAGTCCGTCGACAATGCGGCGCGCTTGCGCGAGCAGTTCGGTCACTGCGTCACGGCGGGCTTCGGCGATATCGGTGGAGGTGGAGGTATCGGTGGTGGACATGGGAATTCAAATGAGTGAGTAGTCGAATAGCGGCCGGAACTTCAACCCGCCGCGCGACGCCGCACGCTATGCCGGTCTTCGCCGCGCGCGCGTTGCAGGAAGAGCCGCGTGCGTTCGTTCGCGGGATCGCTGAACACCTCGCGTGCGGGCCCGTGTTCGAGGATCACACCGCCTTCCGTGAAAAACACTTCGTCGCTGACGTCTTCGGCAAAGCGCATTTCGTGCGTGACGAGTACGCAGGTCTGCCCTTCGTCCGCCAGTTCGCCGATCACGTTGAGCACTTCGCCGACCGTCTCCGGATCGAGCGCCGAGGTCACTTCGTCAAACAGGATCAGGTCGGGCCGCATGGCCAGCGCGCGCGCAATCGCGACACGCTGCTGCTGGCCGCCGGACAGCGCGCCGGGATAGGCACGCGCCTTGTCGGCGAGCCGCACTTTCGCGAGCAACTCATGGGCATCGTGCTCGGCCTCGGCGCGACTACGACCGAGCACACTGGTCGGTGCCAGCGTCAGGTTGTCGAGTACGTTCAGGTGTGGAAACAGGTTGTATTGCTGGAACACGAAGCCGATCCGCTTGCGTAGCGCGATCTTCTGCGCGTCGGTGGTTTGCGCGCGAACGTCGATACCGTCGACGTAGATGTCGCCGTACTGCGGCGTCAACAGCCCATTGATACAACGCAGGATCGTCGATTTACCCGATCCCGACGGCCCGATGATCGACACCGCGTGACCGCGCCGCACCGACAGATCGATGCCGTTCAGCACCGGCGTTTCGCCGTACGAGAGATGCACATTGCGCAGCAAGAGGAGCGCGTTCGAAGGTGCTACGTCCGGAATGGGCGCGGTTGCAGCCTGAAACTCATGCACGTTATGACGCGCAGTACCCAGCGCTTCGCGCGCAATGAGCCCATCTACACCGAGCACGTTCGATACATCGAGCGCCGCGCGACTCATGCGCTCACCCGTAGCAGGAAGCACAGCAAGCGAAACGACCGTGTGTCGCGCGGAGAAAAAAGCAGTTTCATCAGACGTGTGTTCCAGAATGGCTGACTACGTGAATGAGTACCGCTCGAACGTAAGCCGCGACGAATCAAGCGAACAGCCCATTCTAGAAACCCACACGTCGCAACGTAACCAACGAATCGTCGGAACGTTATGCAACGATCTGCTATCCGCGCGTCGGACCGTGCATTGCAGCAGCGGATCGCGACGCTCCTTCGTCGCGCTGCTTTGCTTAGCAGATTCGCTTGGTTTGCGGTGCTGCGCGCTTTGCCTAAAGTGCGAGACTGCGCATCAATCGATACAACATTTGCCATGACTCATCCGCTCTCCCGTTGCACCAACGTTCTCCGTCTTCTGTACCGCGCCGCAATATTCGCGTCGGCCGCGCTCTTTATGTCCGGTGTCGCACACGCCGATGCGACGCTCGACCGGATCGCCTCGCGCCACGAGATCGCCGTTGGCGTACTGATCGGCGGTAGTCCGTTCGGTTCGCTCGATCCGCAGACGCAGCAGCCGCGCGGCGTCAACGTCGATCTCGCCAACGATATCGGTCGCCGGCTCGGTGTGAAGGTCACACTGGTTTCCGTGCAGCCATCCACCCGAGTGCAGTTCCTGCAGCAAGGCAAGGTCGATATCCTGATCGCGAACATGGAATACAACGCGCAGCGCGGCGAACTGCTCGACTACGTGCCGACGCCCTACTACCGCGTCGGTGGCACTGCCATCACCTTGAAGACGAGCGGTATCGAACGTTGGGAAGATCTGCGCGGCAAGCCCGTTTGCATCTCCCAGGGCAGCAGCTATATCCGGCCGCTCGTCGAGCGCTACGGCGCCGTCCCGCGCGCGTTCCAGGGCTCATCGCAATCGCTGCTCGCACTGCGCGGCGGTAGTTGCGTCGCTGCCGTGCACGACGCCGCACCGCTGCTTTATCCGTTGCAACAGCGCGATCCCGAATGGCGCGATTACCGGACGCTGCAACCCGAACTCGAACCCGCGCCTTCGGTGATCTGGGTACGCAAGGGTGAAAAGGATACGGTCGCGAAGCTCGATGCGATCGTGAAGGACTGGCATCGCAGCGGCTGGCTGATCGAGGACGAGGCGAAGAACGGTCTGACTCCGCCCTCGCCTGCGCTTGCCGAATGGCACCGGCAGTTACCGACTGTCCAATGAGCTCGACGAACGCGATCAGCACCGCGCTCGATGCGCTCGCACGAGTCGGTCTCGACTATCGCTTCCTGCTCGACGCCTACGATCGCACGCCGTTCCTGACCGGCATGCTGACGAGCCTTGAGATCGTCGTGTCGACACTCGCGGGCAGTGTCGTTGCCGGGTTCGCGTTGTTGCTCCTGCTGCGGGCACGTAATAGCGCGGTAGCCGGCACGACACGCGCATTCGTCGAACTCGCACGCAATACGCCGACCATCGTGCAGCTTTACTGCGCGTTCCTCGTGCTGAACATGTTGCTGTCGCAATGGCTGCATCAACAGCATCTCGACAATCCGTTCAAGCCGTTTTTCTGGGTCGTTTTCGTGCTGTCGCTGCACAAGGGCGCGTTTCATGCGGAAGCGCTGCGTGCCGGTTTCGATGCGGTACCTGCGCAGACGCTAGAAGGCGCCGAATCGTTGGGATTGAGCCGCTGGGTGAGACTGCGTCGCGTCGAGCTTCCGCTCGCCATCCGTACCGCGTTGCCCGCACTCGTCAACAACATGGTGGAACTCGTCAAGGCATCGTCACTCGCTTCCGCTATCGCGGTCGGCGACATCACGTATCAATCGATCATGATCTGGACACAGCGCGACAACGTGCTTGCGTTGATGATCGTGATCTTGTTGTTCTTCGGCGCGCTGACGTGGCTCGTAAGCCGCGCGGGACGCTGGCTCGAACGCCGCTTGTGGGTGCCTGGCTATGGCAACTAGAACGCCTCTCATCGGTGCGCCAGGACGCTATGGGGTAGCCCCCATCGTGTTCGCTGTGCTGGCGGCACTGGGCATCGCGCTGGAAATCGAACTGGCACACGGTGGCTGGCGCAATGAGACGCTGGTGCATCTGGTCGAATGGGCGCCCGCGCTCGCGCGCGGCTTCGCGATGAACGTCGCGATCAGTCTTGGGGCGATCGCGATCGGTTCGGTGGTTGGCTTTGCAGTCGGCGCGCTCGCGCTGACGCGCGGGTTGACGGGCCGGCTTGCGCGCTTATGGGTGCAGGCGTTTCGCAACGCACCGTGGCTCGTGCTGATCTACTTCACGACCTATGTGTTTCCGTTCGAATTCTCATTGTTCGGCCATACGGTGCCGTTTCCCGACTGGCTCAAGGTGACGCTGGCGCTCGCATTGCCGGCAAGCGCGAACGTCGCCGAAGTTTTCCGCGGTGCGGTTGCGTCGATTCCGACGACGCAATGGGATGCGGCGGAATCGCTTGCGCTGTCGCGTGCGCAGATTTTGCGGCTCGTCGTCGTACCGCAATGCGTGCGCCGCATGCTGCCACCGTGGATGAACGTCTACGCGATCATCACGATGGGTACGGCGCTTTCATCGCTGGTCGGTATTCATGATCTGCTCGATACGGCACAGATTGCGAGCAGTACCGTTGCGCGGTCGAGTTTCACGGTGCTCACTTATGTCGCAACGCTCGCGATATTTTTTGCGTGGTGTTATCCGGTTTCGCGGGCGACGCGGTGGCTGGAGCGGCGGTTCGTTGTGTAAGAGCAAGGCGCGTTGCACCTTGCGTGTCATTCAAGACAACGCCGCCGGCTCACCACCCAGATACGCATCGCGAATCCGCTCGTCGCCGAGCAGCACGTCGGCGGCTCCTTCGAGTACCACACGTCCGGTCTGCAACACATAGCCGTAATGCGCGATCTCAAGCGCAAGACTAGCGTTCTGTTCGACCATAAAAAACGTCACCCCATCGCGGTTGATCGTCTGAATCAGCTCGAGCACCTTCTCGACATAGAGCGGCGACAGGCCCATGGTCGGCTCATCCATGCAGATCAGCTTCGGGCGCCCCATCAGCGCGCGCGCCATGGCGAGCATCTGCTGCTCCCCACCCGATAACGTGCCCGCCTGCTGCGCGAGCCGCTCTCGCACGCGAGGAAACAGATCGAGCACGCGTTCGTAGTCATCCGCGATAGCCGCACGGTCGCGTCGCGTGTACGCACCCATCAACACGTTCTCACGCACCGTCATGTCGCCGAACAGCCGCCGCGCCTCGGGCACCGAGCCGATGCCACGACGCACGAGCTGCGGCGTCGGCAGCGCGGTCACGCGTTCCCCTTCGAACCACACGTCGCCCTTACGCGGACGATGCAGCCCAAGGATGATCTTCATCGTCGTCGATTTGCCGCTCGCATTGCCGCCGAGCAGGCTAACAATCTGCCCGCGACCGACCTCGACATTCACGTCGAAATGGACCTGAACCGGACCGTAGAACGTCTCGATGTGTTCCAGTTTCAGCAGCGGATCGCTCATGATGTACGTGCAAATATACGGCGAGTGACTAGAGACAAAACGACGACACTCACGCCGCCGTCGCAGCAACGGCCTGCGCCCCGCCAACGTTACGATGACCAAGATAGGCTTCAATCACGCGCGGATGATTGCGCACGTCGCGCGGCAATCCCTCGGCGATCTTCGTGCCGTTGTCGAGCACGATCACGCGATCCGACAGGCGCATCACGAGGTCGAGCTTGTGTTCGATCAGCAGGATCGTCAGTCCGCGCGCTTTTAGCTGCTGGATCAGCACCAGCATTTCGGCGGTCTCGGTTTCGTTCATGCCGGCGGTCGGTTCGTCGAGCAACAGGATGCGTGGGTGCAATGCCAGTGCACGGGCAATCTCTACACGTCGGCGGTTCGCATACGACAGGCTGTGCGTCGGATGATCGATGCGCGGCAACAACCGCTCACCGAAACCGGCGATGATCTCGCGCGCCTCGGCCCGCAGCGCTGTGTCCTCACGACGCAACGCAGGAGACCCCACGAGTGCGGACAGCACTTCGCGCACTGCGCCGAACACGGGCCAGCCGGGCCGCGTCGCGTGCAGTCGCGCATGCGCGCCGACCAGCACGTTGTCGAGCACGCTCAGGTTGCCGAATACGCGCCCGTGCTGAAACGTTCGTGCGACTCCGAGCGCGGCAAGCCGCTCGGGACGCGTGCCGGTAATGTCGCGTCCGTCGAACGTCACGTGCCCTGCGTCCGGCGTATCGAGGCCCGTGATCAGATTGAACAGCGTCGACTTGCCTGCGCCGTTCGGTCCAATCACGCTGACCAGTTCGCCGGGCGCAATCGCGAGACTCACGGCGTCGACCGCGGTGAGCCCGCCAAAACGACGCGTGATGTCACGCACTTCGAGAAGCATGGAGGTCATCGCAGTCGTCGTCATACGGTTCCAAGCAGGCCCTGTGGCCTGAAACGCACCAGCAGCAACAGCACGAGCCCGTAGATCAACATCCGGTAATCGGCCGCCCAGCGGAACAGCTCGGGCAAGCCGATCAGTGCAAGCGCACCGACCACACCGCCAAGCACGTTGCCAAGGCCACCGAGTATCACCATCGTCAGGGCGAGGATCGACACCTGCGAATCGAACGTCTGATGGTTGATATAGCTGTACAAATGCGCCGAGATGCCACCGCTGATCCCCGCCGCGACACCGCCAAACGCAAACGCCATCGCCTTATAGCGGTTCGGCCGGATGCCGTGCGCCCGCGCCGCCACTTCGTCCTCGCGGATCGCACGCAACGTGCGGCCCAGGTGCGAGCGCAACAGCCGCACCTGTAGCAGGCCGAGGACAACCAGCACCGCAAGCGTGAACCAGTAGATGGCACGTGCGCTCGTCACGATCGGCAGCGGCCCGATACCGGTGATGCCAAGTGGCCCGCGCGTCAGGCTCTCCCAGTTCAGGATCACGAGGCTCACCACTTCGCCGATGCCGAGCGTCGCAATCGATACGTAGTGTCCGCGCAACCGGAACGCCGGAAAGACGAGCAACGTGCCGAGCGCGGCCGTGATCAACCCGGCGCATGGAATCGTCACGGCCGGCGACCAGCCGAAGTCCGTCGAGAGCAACGCCGACGCATACGCGCCGATCACGAGCAGCGCAGCATGTCCCAGCGAAATCTGCCCGACGGTACCCGCCACCAGCGTGAGACTCAGCGCAAGCATCGCGTAGAGCCACGCATTGGTCAGCGTCTGCAACAGATAGGACGACGCCGCGACGAACGGCAACACGGCCGCAACAGCAACGAGCGCCGCGACTGCCAGCGGCGGCACACGCACCGCACGTGCCGCCGCCAGGAACGTACCGGTCATCGGTTCCGACGGCATGCGGCGGCTGTTGCTGAAAAGTCCGTTCGGTCGCCAGGCAAGAAACACGAGCAGCAGCACGAACGCAAACAGATCGCGATAACTGGTGCCGAAGATTGCCACGCCGTAACTCTCGACAAGCCCCAGCAGCAGGCTGCCCGCAATCGCGCCTGGCACGTTCCCAAGGCCGCCGATCAGAAGCGCGACGACGCCCTTTAGCGTCGCCTGAAAACCCATCGACGGATCAATGCTGTTGTAGTACATGCCGACGAGCAAGCCGCTCACGCCACCCAGCGCACACGCAATCGCAAACACTGCCTGATTCACGCCGTTCACGTTGACGCCCATCTGCTGTGCGGCATCGCGGTCCTGAGCGGTTGCGCGTACGGCCCAACCAAGCCGCGTGAAGCGCAGGAACACGTACAGTACGGCAGCCGCGGCGAGACCGATGCCGGCGATCAACAGATCGAGCGCGCCAAGCGTCGCACCGCCCATATGCAGATGCCAGTCCGGTAGCGGCGCCGGCACCGGGCGCGGGTCGGCGCCGAAGATCAGTTGCGCACACTGGTCGAGCACGAAGCTGATACCGATCGTCGCCAGCAGCGGTGCAATGCGCGCGGCCCCTTGCAGCGGGCGCAGACCGATGCGCTCGATAGCGATGCCGAGCAGCGCACAACCCGCGATCACCGCGGCCAACGCCAGCGGCAACGGCAGTCCAAGCCGCGTGAGACACAGCCAGCCGATAAAACCGCCGACCATATACACCGAGCCATGCGCGAAATTGATCAGATGCGAGACGCCGAAAATCAGCGCGAGTCCGACCGCGAGCAACGCATAGATGTTGCCGACAATCAGCCCGTTGATCGTGTATTCAAGCCATGCTGCCATCGCCATTCATCCGTTGTGTCGGGACCGCGTTCAGCGCGCGGCGAGCTGGGGCTTCGCACCGTCCCACAGCGCGAACTGACCGTTCTTCACGACCAGGTAAACAGAGCGTGCACCGGCCACGCGACGCGTTTGCGAATCGAAGCGCATGGTGCCGAAAATCACGCTTGGCACGTCGTGGATCTGCGCGAAGCCGCCGTGCACCGCCTCGCGCGTCGTGCCGTAGCGGCGCAGCGTTTCGGCGGCGAGAATCATCGCGTCGTAGGAGCGCGCGGCAAACGTGTCGGGCTCGGCGTGATACTTCGCGCGATAGTGCTGCACGAAGGCTTGCACCTCCGGGTGTGTGTCGCCTGGGAAAAAGTTCGATTCGGTGAAGACGCCGTCCACCGCCTGACCGCCGAGTTCGATGAACTTCGGCGAATACACCGAGCCCACCGCCGCGATGGGTTGCGTGAGTCCCGAAGCGCGCGCCTGACGCACGATCTGCGCGCCGTCCGCGTAGTACGAGATCAGCACCAGCGAATCCGGCTTCGACGCGCCGATGCGCACGAGCGTTGCGCGGAAGTCCTTGTCGGTCGGCTGATAGCCTTCGGCGGCGACGACCTGCGCGCCATCCGCGGTCGCGGCTTTCGCGAAGATGTCCTTGCTCGTGCGGCCCCAGTCGGTGTTCAGGTACAGCACCGCAATGCGCTTGAAGCCGAGTTCCTTCGCTGCGTAGCGAGCAAGGATCGGTTGCTCTTCCGCCTGGCTCAATGCCGTGCTCCACATATAGTCGCCGCCCTTCGTGAAGTCGGGATGCGAGTTCGTGAAACCGAACTGGACGAGCTGACCGCGCTGATAGATCGGCGAAGCGGCCATCGATGTCGCGCTCGAAAAGTCGCCGAGTTCCAGAAGGATGCGCGGATCGCCGACGAACTTCTGCGCGATCGCCACGGCCTGGCGCGGGTCGCTGCGGCTGTCTTCGAAGTCGTAGGCGAGCGGCCGGCCCTTGATGCCGCCGCTACCGTTGATCTGTTCGAGCGCGAGGTCGAAGCCGCGCTTCCATTGCTCGCCGTATTGCGCGTCCTGGCCGGTCAGCGGACCGCTCACGCCGACCAGATAAGGATCGCCAGAAACGCCTGCCGCGGCTGCCGGCGCCGGTGTCGCAGCGATCGCGAGACTCCATGCGGTGAGCGCGACAGGTGCCGCACGCACTAGCCGCCGCCATGCGCCGCGCAGCGTGGATGTAGGTTCGCCTGTCCGTCTGTTCATGCTGTCCTCGCCCATGCTCAAAAAAGTGAGGCCATCAAATCACGGTGAAAACGGACCGGCCAACGAACATTTGCATATATCCATATAGCTCGCTGCCGCAGTCGCCTGACACCGTGCTGGCCTGGTATCGCCCGATCCGTCCCCAGCTCCGCGCGAAGTCACCGTAACCTGTTGATTTACATACAATCTCCACTTCCATACGGAGCATCCCGCAGCTTCCCGATACGCTCCAAACCGCTTCCCGTCCCATCCACTTTGCATGATTTCCGCTGTCGATATCGAAAATCATTATATGAATCTGCTATTCATGGCAACCTACAATTCGAAAATCGAATAACCAGGACGGGTTATGGAGCTGCATCACCTCGAGGCGTTTTCGGCCGTCATGTCCGCCGGCAGCATCACCGGCGCCGGCCGTCTGCTCGCGCGTTCGCAACCGGCGGTCACGCGGCAGATCCAGGAACTGGAGGCCGATCTCGGCTATGCGCTGTTCGACCGCAACGGGCCGCGTGTCACGCCGACGCATCGTGCGTTTCTGCTGTACGACGAGGTCGAGCGTTCGCTGGTCGGACTGAAGGCGATCGAAGAGCGGGCCCGCGCAATCGGCGCGGATGCCGCGGACCCGGTGCGCATCGCGGCCACGCCGGCGCTCGCCGCGGCCATCGTGCCGCACGCGATCGCCGCGGTGCCGCCGCTCGCGCAGGCGCCGCAATTCCAGTTGCGCAGCCAGTCTGCCGAGCATGTTGTCAGCGAAGTGCTGATGCGTACCGCCGACATCGGCCTCGTCACACTGCCGATGGCGCATGCGGGCCTCGATGTCCACTGGATCGCTGAGGCGCCGTGCGTCGTGGTATTGCGCAACGGCGATCCGCTCGCCGCGCAGCCGTCTGTGGCGTTGCGCGATCTCGCGGACCGACGCATCGTCACGGTCGCGAACCGGCACCGGTTGCGTCACCGGATCGATGCCGCTTTCGCCGCCGAGAAAATCACCGCCAACATATTCCTCGAAACCAACGCATCGCTGAACGCAGTGGCAGCGGCTCGTGCGGGTGTGGGCGTCGCGATCGTCGATCCGGCGAGCGGTCTTGCGCTCGCGCTCGACGGGGTGGTCGCACGGCCACTCGATGCGACGATTCCGTTCTGCTTCGGCGTTGTGACACCGGCCGGCAAACTGCGCCGGCCGCCCGTCGACGCGTTGCTCGCCGCGCTCGCGACAAGCACTCGCGAACTGCTCGATGGCGTGGTGCTGCACGATGCATCCGCACACGATGCGCTGCTGCAACCGGAGCGGCACATGGCCTCGGGTACGCGTAGCACGCATGACAACCCTCGCAGCCGCGACCGTCGCAAACATCCCACGTCCCGCGGGGCCGCCACATGAGCGCGCTTGCCACACCGCTTGCCGCACTCGAAGCGCGTCTACGCGAAGACCTCGCCTGGCTCGAACTGCCGCCGCCCGCCTGGGTGCCGCCGCGGTTCGCGGACGGCACACGCGTGCTCGACGTCGCGATTATCGGCGGTGGTATGGCCGGGCTCGCGGCCTCGGCGGAACTGCGCTGGCTCGGCATGCACAACCATCTCGTGATCGACCGCGCGCCGGCCGGCCAGGAAGGGCCGTGGGTCACCTATGCGCGAATGGAAACGCTGCGCTCGCCGAAGCAGCTCACCGGGCCGGCGTTGCGTCTGCCCGCGTTGACGTTTCGCGCATGGTACGAAGCGCAGTTCGGTCGCGCTGCATGGGACGCGTTGTACAAGATTCCGCGCCCGCAATGGATGGAGTATCTGCGCTGGTACCGGCAGGTGCTCGATCTGCCCGTGCGCAACGAGACCGCGGTGGTCGCGCTGCGTCCGCGCGACGACGGTTTGCTTGCGCTGGAGTTGCGCAGTGGCGATGCAGCCGACCCACACGCGACCTACGAAACGCTCATCGCGCGACACGTGGTGCTCGCCACCGGTCGCGATGGACTCGGTGGCCCGTTCGTGCCGGAGATTGCCCAGCAGATTCCGCAGCACCGCTGGGCGCATTCGTCCGCAGCTATCGATTTCGCGGCGCTGCGCGGCTTGCGCGTCGGCGTAGTCGGCGCGGGTGCGTCCGCATTCGACAATGCGGGCACCGCGCTCGAAGCAGGTGCCGCGAGCGTCGACATGTTCATTCGCCGCGCGGACATTCCGCGCATCAACAAGCTGACCGGCATCGGTAGTCCAGGGCTCGTGCACGGTTTCGCCGATCTCGACGACGCGACGAAGTGGCGCTTCATGCACTACGCGCTCACGTCGCAAACACCGCCGCCGCGCGATAGCGTGTTGCGCGTATCGCGCCACGACACCGCGCGCTTTCACTCGGGCAGCCCGCTCGTCTCGCTTGCCGAACACGCGGACGGCGTACACGTGGTCACGCCGCGCGGTAGTCATACGATCGACTTCCTGATCTTCGCGACGGGCTTTCATTCGGACCTGTCCGCGCGGCCCGAATTCGCGTCGTTTGCAAAACACGTGCGGCGCTGGAAGGACCGTTTTGACCTGCCACCGGACGCCTATATCGCAGAGTTAGCCGAGTCGCCCGACCTCGGCCCCGCGTTCGTGTTCCAGGAGCGCGAGCCGGGCGCATGCCCCGCGCTCGCGCGCATTCACTGCTTCAACCACGCGGCGAGCCTCAGTCACGGCAAGCTGTCCGGCGACATCCCCGCGATCAGCGACGGTGCGCAGCGTCTCGCACGCGGCATCGCGAGCCGGCTGTTCGACGACGACCGTGACCGCCACTACGACGCGATGCTCGCCTTCTCCACCGCGGAACTGCAGGGCGACGAGTGGCACGATGCCGCCGCGCCGCGCAACGAATCCGCTGGTGCAGTCTGATCCGCACGCAGTCTTTTTCCCTGGAGCCCGCATGAGCGCCCCTATCGATACCGCCTCACCTGCATCGCCGCAAGACACCATCGACCGGCTGGCCGGTCTCGCCGCTGGAAGCGCGGTCGCTGCGCTGCGCCATGCGCGCGCCAAGGTCGCGTTACACACGCAACTGAGCGAAGCCGCGCTGTTCGATCCATCGTTGACTGCGCTAACGCTGCACGAGCGGCTGTACGCCGCGTGGTACTCGGCGCATCTCGCGAATGCGCACACGGTTGCGGAAACTTACCGGCAACGCCTCGTCGAGACTGACGCACCTTCGAACGAACTTGCTGCCGTCACAGCCGGCACGCACGGCACACTGTCGCGCCGCCTCGCCGCGATTCTCGATCACGCACGGTTGCTAACACTCGCGCCCGTCACAGCACACGCGAGCGGTTTGCGCACGCTTCAGGAAGCCGGTCTGACGACGCCCGCCATCGTCGCACTATCGCAACTGGTCGCCTTCGTTTCGTATCAATTGCGCGTCGTCGCAGCAACCCGTGCGTTGCAGGCTCGCACCGACAGGGGGGTCGCATGAGCGCGCAAACGCAACCATCGTTCACGTTCGCGACGCTCGGCTGGCGTGCATGGCTCGACACAGTGAAGCTCGACAGCGCGACACCGGAACAGCTCGCCGTACTCGAAGAAAGCCATCCGCAGGCGAAGACCTCCGACTACTACCTGCTGCTCGTCCAGCAACCGGAGATCCTTCGCCAGCGCTCGGGCGTGTTCAACGCGATCATGTACGGCCCCGGTGGCCTGCCGCGCGCCGAGCGCGAACTGGCGAGCACGGTCGTGTCGCGCGTCAACGGTTGTGTGTATTGCGCGTCGGTGCATGCACAACGCTTTAGCCAGCTCGCGAAGCGTACCGATGCAATCGAGCAGGTATTCGACGATCCCGCCACCGCAGGCACATCGCCACGCGAACAAGCAATCGTGCGTTATGCGATCGAGCTCACCGAGCGCCCCGAATCGATCGATGCCGCTTCGATCGCGACACTCGAAGCGGTCGGGCTGACACACGAGGAAGTGCTCGACCTCACGCATTCGATCGCGATCTTCGCGTGGGCGAACCGGTTGATGCTGACGCTTGGCGAGCCGGTGTTTCCGCTGGAGACTTGAGCGGACAGGATGATATCGGGCGCGTTGGGTTTTACAGAAAACACCCCGCTCAATGCGCCCGCACGAGCAGTTCGAACGTGGCGTCGAGTGCCGCGGTCGATTCGCGACCACGCCCCCAACCGATCGAGCGACGATAGCCGCCCATCAGCGCACGGGTGGCTTGTGCATCGAGCACATCGGATGCCGCCAGCCCTTCGGCCTGCGGCGCGACGAACAGCGCGTCTTCGGGGCAATACAGCTCGCACATGAAGCAGGTCTGGCAGTCGTCCTGTCGCGCAATGCGCGGCACGCCACCCGCCACCGCTTCGAACACATTGGTCGGACACGCGCGCACGCAGATATTGCAGCCCGTGCAGCGTGCTTCGTCGACGATCTCGATCATGCGGCGACTCCTGCGTGCGCGACAGACGGTGGCAGCGCAAGCCGTTCGACCCATACTTCGTCGAGCCCGCCGCTCAGCAACCGGTGATGCTGTTGCGGATCGAGCGCCGCATGTTCCTGGCGTCGATGCATGCCGCGCGTTTCGGTACGCCGTTGCGCGCTGCGATACATCCAGCGCGCGGTCGCGAGCATCGCTGTGGCCTCGCGTGTGCGGACCGCATCGCTTGCGTTCTTTGCCGGGGCCGCGCGACGCACACGCTGCCACAACGCATCGAGCCGCCCCAGCGAATCGTCGAGCAGATCGCCGCGCCGCGCCCAGTTGCGCTCGTAGGGAAACACTTCGGCCTGCACGGCCTGGATCAGGTCGGCGCTATCCACCGGCGTGACGTCGCCGCCATCGTGCAGCCCTACGCCGCCTGCATGCCGCAGCGTACGATGTCGCGCCGCGGGGCCCGCATCGCGCGCGTAACCGGCAGCACCCGCACCTGCCCAAAGTCCCGATGACATCGCCCACGCGGCGTTGTGACTACCCCCTCCCGTGAACCCACCGCAGATCAGCTCGCGCGTCGCCGCATCGCCGGCCGCATACAATCCTTCCACCGAAGTCGCACACGTCTCGTCGACCAGATGCAACCCGCCGGTGCCACGCACCGTCCCTTCGAGCCGCAGCGTCACCGGAAAGCGCTGCGTGAACGGGTCGATACCGAGCCGGTCGAACGGCACGAAGAAATTCGGTTGCGCGGTGCGCATCCACGCGCGAATCTGCGCATCGGCGCGATCGAGACATGCGTACACGGGCTGGGTCTGTAGCGTCTTCGCAATCACTCCGCGGCCGCGTGCCGAGCCCGCGCCTTTGATCGGCGTGCCGTCCTCGTAGTAGAACGTCGCCCACGTATAGAACAACGACTTCGTCACCGACGAAAACGCCGGGCCAAGCCCATAGGCATTCGAAAACTCCATGCCCGAGAGTTGCGCGCCCGCTTCGGCGGCCATCAGTTGGCCGTCACCGGTCAGCACGTTGCAGCCGAGCGCCTTGCTGAGAAACGCGCAGCCGCCGGTCGCAATCACTACCGCCTGGGCACGCGCAATCCATGCATCGCCGGTCTGGCGGTTCACGCCCGCGGCACCGGACACTGCACCGCGTTCGTCGACGAGCAGTTCGAGCGCGGGACTGTGATCGATTATGCGAGCGCCCGCCTCTTTCACACGACGCCGCATCAGGCGCATGTATTCCGGGCCTTGTAGCGATGTGAGACGCGGTTCGCCATCGGCATCGGCGGGAAACGGGTAGCCCCACTCGGCAAGCTGCTGCGAATTGCGCCACGTCTGCTCGAGCACGCGATCCATCCAGGTCTGATCCGCCAGCTCGCCACCGAGTGCGAAACGACTCGCCTTCGCGCGCTCGCGTGCCTCGCCGTCCGGCGGCACGTACCAGACCGCGGTACCGGCGGGCGCCGTAGCACCCGAGGTACCGCAAAACCCCTTGTCCGCCAGCAGCACGGTTGCGCCGCGCGCCGCCGCACCGACCGCCGCCCACGTGCCGGCTGGGCCGCCACCGAGCACCAGCACATCGACATCGTGCGTCGTCGACGTGACGTTCCTGGCGGTATTTGCGTACGCTGTCTGTCCGCTCATGCGGCGCTCCTGTCCTGGTGCGAGGTGAAGGGTTGGTCGCGTGCTACACCGTCGATCAATCGAGTGCCGCGGCAACAGGCTCCGGCGTACCGGTTAGCTCCGCCGACGTATGCGCCAGACTGAAACGCTCGCCCGGCGGCGTGCCGTTCAGATGGAAATTGCCCACTGCGCTTTCGCGCTGGATCGCCGGATTGTGCGACGCGATCACGCGCGCATTGCGCCAGTGACGATCGAGCCGCCGTGCCTCGCTCGTCGCCGACGCGCCGCCCACTTCGAACACCAGCGTCGCCGCTTCGAGCACTTGCTCGATCACGATCTGCTGCGCCTGGTACGCTTCGATATCGAGTGCGATGTAGGTGTCGGTGGTCGCGCGGCCGGCCAGTCGTTCCTGCCACGCTTTTTCGAGCGCGCCCGACACCGAGCCGACCAGACTTTCCGCGGAATACACGAGGCTCGCCAGCCGACCCACCACGCGATGCACGAGCGGGTTGTCGCGCGGGCTCGAACGGCCCGGCACACCAAAGGTCCGCGTGCGGCCACGCACGAATTCAACGCCGTCGCGCAGTACCGCGCGCGCGATACCCGCGAGCGTCGCGAGATGCACGGTCTGATAGAACGCAGTGAGCGACGTATTGCGGCGCGGCTCCGAGCCACGGTAGCGCACGAGAATCTGCTCGTCGCTCACATGAACGTTCTCGAAGCGCGTCGTGCCGCTGGCCGTCAGCCGCTGACCGAAACCGTCCCAATCGTCGATGCGCGTCACGCCCGGCGCGTCGCCGCGCACCAGCACGCGCACGTCGTCATCACCATCGTGCGACGCCACATCGATCCAGTCCGCGTACAGCGTACCGGTGCTGTAGTACTTCTCGCCGTTCAGCGTCCAACCGTCGCCGTTCGCGTTGCGCGCGAGCGTGACCGAGTTGTGCGTCGCGCCGGTGCGCTCGGAAATCGCCGCACCGATCGTTTCGCCCGCAACGATCGACTTGAACCAGCGCTCGCGCAGCGTTTCGTCCTCGCTTTCAAGGCGACCTTCGATAAAGCCGAAATGCACGCGCAGGATTTGCGGCAGGTTCGAATCCGCTTCGCCGAGCCGGGTCAGTAACCGGAAAAACTGCGGCAGCGTCGCACCGAAACCGCCGTAGCGGTGCGGCACGCGCAGCGCGGTGAAGCCCGCTTCCTTGAGCCAGCGCACAGGCTCGTAGGCCAGTTCGCGGCGCTGTTCGCGTTCGATGTTGCCCTCGGCGATACGCGCGAAGACCGGCGCAAAGCGGGCGTCGAGTTCTGCGTCGTTGGGTGCGGCTTGCGGGTCCCTTTCTGTGCCCGGAAACGGGGCGGGGATCGTCGTCATCATGTGCTCCGGTAGGTCTGCAACGAGCCAGAATAGATTTCGCCTACCGTCGCACGCAACCAAGAAAAGCCGATAACGATATGTGTGAATGTGCGCGACGGCCGGCATGCGGAGCCCAGCGCCGTCGCGCGATGATGTCCCTCTAGGCGCGACCTCCACCCGACTTGAACGTGCGGATGGTTTCGATATGCGCACCGTGGGTACGGTTCGCATCGAACACGCGTGCGTCGCCGTCGTGGCCGACATCGAGTGCAATACCGAAGAGCCCTTCGCCGCGCGTATCGAGCTGGCGCCGCAGCGCGCTGTCCGACGACGCGCTCGCGGCCGCCTCGAACAGCACGAGCGCAGTCGCGCCGACACGGAACGTCGTGGCCCGTGCGCCAAAGCCCGCCAGTGGGGCGGATAACACGGGGGTGTCGATACCAAGCAGCGCGGCGTAGCGCCGCGTGCTCACATCGAGATCGCGCACCGCGACCGCGAGACTCGCGATACCGCGTACGCCATTCGCGTGATGCCGTACCTCGCCTTCCGGCACGCGCAACCGGCGCGGCGTGATATCGCCGCACAGGAACGGCAGATCGGCGGTAGAGGGCCGGCCGGTCTGCCATGCAAGCCGCTCGCCATCGGGCCGCATGCGGCCGCCGTCCTGCGGGCCGTCGTAGGACAGTCCGCGCACGCGCGCCCCTTCGATTGCCGCGGCGACGCTGCCAGGCCCAGGCAAGAGCGCGAAATCGACGAAGCCGTCGCCGTGCTGTTCGCCGATCGTCCACCAGCGCCGTTGCGGCGCGGGCCGCAGGAAGGCGATCAGTTCGATATAGCTGCCGTCCGCGAAACCGATCAGCGCGTTGTGCGTGACGCCGTCGGCGTGCGTACCCCCGCGCTGTACGGTGAAGCCGAGTGCGCCCAGATCGTCGACGGTTGCGTCGAGGTCGCGAACGCGAATCACCAGATGGTCCACCGTTAATGCAGATTGCGTCATCCTGCGGGCTCCGTTTAATTCAACGCGACAGCAGCGGCTGCGCCGACCGGCGTGCCCTGCAATGCGACCGAACGCGATCCGTCCGGACCGACCGGCACGTCGCCGACCAGCGTCGTGCGGTACAGCTGGCGATCGAACTCGAGGTCGAAGATATCGGTCGGCGCCAGATGCGCCGTGGTGCGGTTGTCCCAGAACGCGACGCTACCCGCTTCCCATTTGAAGCGCACCGTAAATTCAGGGCGCGTGACGTGTTCCCACAGCAGTTCGAGCAACGCCTGGTTTTCGCGCGGCGTAAGGCCGACGATCTGCTTCAGAAAACCCGGGCTCACGTATAGCGCACGCTCGCCGGTTTCGGGGTGCACGCGCACGAGCGGATGCTCGGTGACGAGTGTGTTCTGTTCGACCGCGGCATTGAACGCGTCCGTGCCTTGCGCACCGCTGGGCGGCGCGAAGCGATGCACGCCGCGCAACCCGTCCACAAACGCGCGCAACGGCGCCGACAGCTTGCTGTAAGCAGCGACGAGGTTGGTCCATTGCGTATCGCCGCCATACGGCGGAATCGTCACGCCGCGCAGGATCGACGCATATGGTGGGTTGATCGCGGCGGTGACGTCGGTATGCCAGCCTGTCCACGGACGCTGCAGCGCCGGACCTTCGAAACGCGTCGCCTTGCGGAACTTCGAGATCGAGTAAATGGCCGGATGTCCTTCGACGTGCCCGAACACCGGGTGGCCCACCGTCAGCTCGCCGAATTGCGCGGAGAACGCAACGTGCTGCTCGTGAGTCAGAAACTGCTCGCGAAAGAACACGACGCGCCACGCGAGCAGTGCAGCGCGGATCTCCGCGATCTGCTGCGGGGACAGCGGTTTCGTCAGGTCGACGCCGTGAATTTCCGCGCCGATATGCGCGGACAGTGGCGAGACCTCGATCGACTGCGATTGCAAGGTAGATTCAGATGCGGAAGACGGCGGAGAGACCACGGCGTTCATCGGATGCTCCTGAAGAATGGGGTGTTTCACGCGTACGGCGGGTGTTGCATCATGCGTGGCACCGAACGCACCGGTCAACGTCCGGCTTCGAGTTTTTTCTGCTATCGATTCCGCGCCGACGCATGACGTTACGCCGCGAAAAAGCGGTTCGCCGGTCGCGGCAGCCCGAGATGTTCGCGCAACGTCGAGCCTTCATACTCGCGACGGAAAATGCCGCGCCGCTGTAGTTCGGGCACCACCTGATCGACGAAATCGTCGAGACCGCCAGGCAGGAACGGAAACATCACATTGAAGCCATCCGAGCCCTCTTCCACCAGCCACTGCTCCATCTGATCCGCAATCGATACCGGCGTACCGATCATCTCCAGCCCCGAATAACCGCCGATCCGTTGCGCGAGCTGGCGCACCGTCAGTCCTTCTTCGCGTGCCCAGTCGACCACGCGCTGGCGCGCACTGCGGCTCGCGTTGCTCTCTGGAATCTCAGGCAACGGACCGTCCGGGTCGAGATGCGATACGTCGTGACCGAGCGCGATCGACAGCGACGCAATGCCGCTGTCGTAGTGCACATAGCGGTCGAGCTCGGCGCGCTTGTGCTGTGCTTCGTCGAGCGACGAACCGACCACCACGAACGCGCCCGGCAGGATCTTCAGATGGTCGCGCGCACGGCCGAGTGGTTCGAGGCGCGCCTTCACATCGGCATAGAAGCGCTTGCCCTCGGCGAGATTCGGTTGCGCGGTGAAAACTGCGTCGGCGGTTTCGGCGGCCAGTTGCCTCCCTGCCTCCGACGACCCCGCCTGCACGACGACCGGCCAGCCCTGCACCGGCCGCGCAATGTTCAGCGGGCCGCGCACCGACAGATGCTCGCCCTTGTGATCGAGCACGTGCAGTTTCTCCGGCTCGAAATAGACACCGCGCTCGACGTCGCGCACAAAAGCATTGTCGGCCCAACTGTCCCACAGGCCGGTCACGACGTCGTAGAACTCGCGCGCCCGGTGGTAGCGCTCACCGTGCTCGACGTGTTCGTCGAGACCGAAGTTACGCGCGGCCTCCGGGTTCGACGTCGTCACGAGATTCCAGCCGGCACGGCCGCCACTCAGATGATCGAGCGACGCGAAACGCCGCGCCACGTGATACGGCTCGTCGAACGTCGTTGACGACGTCGCGATCAGGCCGAGGCGCTCGGTGACTGCGGCGAGCGCGGACAGCAGCGTCATCGGCTCGAACGACGTAACCGTATGACTGCGCTTTAACGTATCGATCGGCATGTTGAGCACCGCGAGGTGATCGGCCATGAAGAACGCGTCGAAGCGCGCGGCTTCGAGCCGCTGCGCGAAACGTTTGATCAGCGCGAAGTTGAAGTTCGCATCGGGCGCGGCGCCCGGAAAGCGCCATGCGCCGGTATGAAGACTGACGGGGCGCATGAACGCGCCGAGATGCAATTGACGGGAGCGGGTCATGATGTGGGATCACGATGTTGGACAAGTTCGATTCGGCGATCAAACGGAACGCTCACCATACGCCAGACGCAAAAAACTGGCAGGACCCGCATGGCAGAAGGGTTTTTACACGACGCAGCCAAGGCATGCCGCCGTCCGCCATGACAGAACCGCGTGCAAATGCCGTACACCGATAAGGTTGTGCGAATCCGTTATTGGAGTACACGACGGCACGTTTCTATACTCGGGCTTCGGTCAGCACTCGCCAGTGAAGAGTGCCAATTCATCGATACAGGAAAGCAGATGAGCCTACGTCCGTTACACGATCGCGTGATCGTCAAGCGCCTCGATCAGGAAACCAAAACCGCGTCGGGCATCGTGATTCCCGACAGCGCCGCAGAAAAACCCGACCAGGGCGAAGTCCTCGCAGTCGGCCCGGGCAAGCGCGACAACGACGGCAAACGCATCGAGCCCGATCTGAAAGTCGGCGAGCGCGTGCTGTTCGGCAAGTACGCGGGCCAGGCCGTCAAGGTCGACGGCAACGAACTGCTGGTGCTGCGCGAAGACGACATCGTTGCCGTCGTGAACGCGCGCTGATCGCTTCGCCTCATACACAAAGGAATCGGAACATGGCAGCCAAGGAAATCGTTTTCAGCGACAACGCGCGCACCAAGCTCGTCGAAGGTGTGAATCTGCTCGCGAATGCAGTGAAAGTCACGCTCGGGCCGAAGGGTCGCAACGTCGTGATCGAACGCAGCTTCGGTGCGCCGGTCGTGACGAAGGACGGTGTATCGGTAGCGAAGGAGATCGAGCTGGCGGACCGCCTGCAGAACATCGGCGCGCAACTGGTGAAGGAAGTTGCGTCGAAGACCAGCGACACCGCCGGCGACGGCACGACGACGGCAACGGTGCTCGCGCAGGCGATCGTCCGTGAAGGCCAGAAGTACGTCGCGGCCGGGCTGAATCCACTCGATCTGAAGCGCGGCATCGACAAGGCCGTCGCCGCGGGCATCGAAGAGCTGAAGAAGATCAGCAAGCCGACCACCACCAGCAAGGAAATCGCCCAGGTCGCGACGATCTCGGCGAACGGCGAGGAATCGATCGGCCAGCGCATCGCCGAAGCGATCGACCGCGTCGGCAAGGAAGGCGTGATCACCGTCGAAGACGGCAAGACGCTCGCCGACGAACTCGATGTGGTCGAAGGGTTGCAGTTCGATCGCGGCTACCTGTCGCCGTATTTCATCAACAACCAGGACCGCCAGGTCGCGGTGCTCGACACACCGTACATCCTGCTGCACGACAAGAAGATTTCGAACATCCGCGACCTGCTGCCGGTGCTCGAACAGGTCGCGAAAGCGGGACGGCCGCTCCTGATCATCGCGGAAGACGTCGAAGGCGAAGCGCTCGCAACGCTCGTCGTGAACAATATTCGCGGCATCCTGAAGACGGTCGCCGTGAAAGCACCGGGTTTCGGCGACCGTCGTAAAGCGCTGCTCGAAGACATCGCGATCCTGACCGGCGGCCAGGTGATCGCCGAAGAAACCGGCCTCACGCTCGAAAAGGCGACGCTGGCCGAACTGGGTCAGGCGAAGCGCATCGAAGTCGCCAAGGAAAACACGATCGTGATCGACGGTGCCGGCGACAAAGCGAGCATCGAAGCGCGCGTGAAGCAGATCCGCGTGCAGATCAACGAAGCGACCTCCGACTACGACCGCGAGAAACTGCAGGAACGTGTCGCGAAACTGGCCGGCGGTGTCGCTGTGATCAAGGTGGGCGGCGCCACCGAAATCGAAGTGAAAGAAAAGAAGGATCGCGTCGACGATGCGTTGCATGCGACACGTGCGGCTGTCGAGGAAGGCATCGTGGCGGGCGGCGGTGTTGCCTTGATTCGCGTCAAGCAGGCAATCGCGGGGTTGACTGGCGCGAACCGGGACCAGGATGCGGGTATCAACATCGTGCGTCGTGCGCTCGAAGAACCGCTGCGGCAGATCGTCACGAATGCGGGCGAGGAAGCGAGCGTCGTCGTCGCGAAGGTCGCGGAAGGCAGCGGTAATTTCGGCTACAACGCGGCAACCGGCGAGTACGGCGATCTGGTGGAATCGGGTGTGCTCGATCCGACCAAGGTCACGCGCACGGCGTTGCAAAACGCGGCATCGATTGCGAGCCTGTTGCTGACAACCGATGCCACTGTGTATGAGGCGCCGAAAGATAGCGCGGCTGCGGCGGCGCCGGGTGGTCCTGGTGCGGGGGGTCCGGGCTTCGACTACTAGACTGAAGCAAAGAACCGGGCTAGTGCCGTCGCTCTGGTGCTAGCCCGGTCAACGTCGCTTTCATGAACTGCCGAAAGTCCTCGTGAACGAATCGTGAAATGAACCAGCCGTCGGGCAACCCCTTCGGACTGAACGAATATTCCCAACGAATGTGCGTGCCGCGGTCGCTTCCTGAGAAACGAAACTCCGAAAGCGCGTATGTGATGTATCGACCGGTGTCGTTCGTGATATTCCACACCTCAAACTGGAAACGCTGTGGCAACTGATCGACTGTAATTTCCTCGAGGGCGCTACTACCGTCAGCGAAAACGACCCGTCGACGGTCGCCAACGCTTTTCCACGTGCCGATCAGCGCATCGCTGTACACCGCTCCAGGCTCCGGCGAGGATGAAGAACGAAGAGAAGGAAGGGGAAAAAGAGACGAAGTACCCATCATGAACACGGATATTCTCGAGGCACCGTTCTCCGCAAACCATCTGGAGAATTGGTCAAACGGGACGGGAAGATCGAAGTCGACGATCACGGTCTCGTAAGACTTGCCCGACCCAACAAGTGGGCGCGAAGCTTCCCGCTGTGCCTGATCACGTTGTGCTGTCGTAAGCGAAGGATTGCTGCCAACTGCGGCTGAACTGCAGCCCGCCAGTCCGATCACGAGACCGGTCAGCGCTGCGATCAAGAAATATCCTGCCAGGTTGCCACTCATTTGAAGGCCGGTCTGGCCGCACTTGATAGACCAACCATGCGTGCGCTGTCGTGCCAAAGGCCGTTCATCACGTCATCCTGGCGCGCAAGCTCCGATGGATCAGGCCACGTGAGCTGGCGTTTGACAAGCGAGGCATACAGGCGTCCAGCGGGCGGCGTTATCCGCCCGAGTGCCAGGTCTGCAAGGTTTTGACCGGCCTGGTCCACGGTTGCAAGACGCGCCATCGGCCGGATCAGACCAACGGTACCCATTGCCACTCGGGCCCAGAGAGGCCACGCCCGAAATAGCGATGTCCCGACGGTAAGACCTGGGTTATAGGCAACAACAGTGAAGCGCTTCGCCTGCGCCTCGTCGGATATAGCTAACCCGCGAGCCATGAGCAGATCGCAGAGCTTCGATGCCGCGTAGGCGCGAAATCCCGCCGAGAATCCCGTCGAACGGCGCTGAGCTTGAGGATAGGCCAGCAACTCCGGATCGAGTTCCTTCGGTGCCATTGGATTCATCTTCGGATCGTGTGTATCGCTGGTGGTAATAACGACTATGGCACCTTGAGCGAGCCTGGGCACGAGCAACTGGAGTAACAGGTAATGCGCCAGATGGTTGACGGCGAACGTGGTCTCAAAGCCATCCTCCGTCCGCTGGTCGATATTCGGAAACTGAGTCCCTGCATTCAGCACCAGCCCGTTGATCGATCTATCCCCAAGCGCCTGAATGACACTCTGAGCAAACTCGCGGACACTGGCGAGGCGGGTGAGGTCTAGCGGTAGCGTCTCGATTGTCGATTGGCTCCCACGACGGGCTCCAAGCACAAGATGCGTGCCCGGGGTCCCGGCGATCTGTCGCGCGGCCACTTTGCCCAGACCCGACGTACCGCCGGTCATCACGATGGTCTTCAATGGTTGCCTTGTAAGTGCGTTGTCCATGCCAGAAAGTATGGGCTGAAGTGACTGAGGCTCGCATGCCGGAATCCGCAAATATTTTGCCCAATCCTCCAAACTCAATTTCTGCTTTGAGATTTAGCGCTAAGATTGCCCTCGCGCTACAGACCACCATGAACTCCGCCCTGGAGGCCTCGCATGTCACCGACCCTGATAGCTGCTCTGAATCAATACATGGACGGCAACGGCGGGGACGACGGCGTTCTCGTCACTCCGATCGAAGGATTGTTTCTGATGCGTTCGACGTGCGAGAGGCTGCCATACCATGTGATGTACAAGCCCGCGCTCTGCATCACTGTGCAGGGGGCGAAACAGGTATTGTTCGGCGACAAACTGTTCGACTACGGCGAGATGCAAGCGCTCGTAGTCAGCATGGAACTACCTGGCATCGGTAGAGTGACGCGCGCGAGCGTGCGCGAGCCCTATCTGGGCATCGTCCTGCAGCTTGATCTCGGCATATTGCGGGAGGTAATCGCACAACTCTCCCCGCCTCCCAAACCGAATGAAAATGCCCGCATGGGCGTCTTCTCGATGAATGTCGACGGGCCACTGGCGGACTGCATTGGCCGGATGATCCAGATGCTTGGGAGACCCCAGGCTGCACCGATCCTGTTCCCTGCGATCATGCGGGAAGTCTCCTATTGGCTGCTGACCGGCGACAGTGCCGATGAAATATGCAAGCTCGTCTCCCCTAACGGCCGCATGCAACGCATTGCCGAAGCGATCGGGCTTCTGCGCAGCGACATCGCCCGTCCTGTCCGCATCGAGCAACTTGCCAGTACGGTTCGGATGAGTCCCTCGTCTTTTTACCAACACTTCAAGCTACTCACGTCCTTGACTCCAATCCAGTATCAAAAGCAGTTGCGTCTGCTCGAGGCACGCCGCCTGATGGTGGAGGACGGAGCCAGCGTAACGGGCTCCGCTTATCGAGTGGGGTATGAGAGCGTTTCCCAGTTCAGTCGCGAGTACGCGCGGATGTTCGGAACTCCGCCAAAACGCGACATCGCCGATTTACAGGCGGCCCTGGCGTAGCAGATGTCGCGGGAACGTGCTGGCGCAACTTGCAACGTACTCAATCCGTTTTCTGAAGCGGTTTCCTAGTGTCCTGGCGCAATGAACGCCGATAGCAAGGCAGCCACTTCGTGTGGTTTCTCGATTGGCGGCAGATGCCCGCAATCAGGAATGACATGCAGTTTCGATTCCGGCACGAGACTCTGAATCTCATGGGACAGATGGACCGGCGTGACCCGGTCTTCCTGGCCAACCACCACGATGGTCGGAATGTCGATCGTTGACAGGACCGGCCGCAAATCGGAGCGGGCAATAACGGCCAGATTTTGCCGTACGTAAGCTTGCGGGCCAACCCGGACACTCATTCCAACCAGTTCGTCGCGCACGTCTTCGGGGGTTGACGGATGCACGAGCGATCTGAGGCTACGCTCGGCCGTACGCTGAAAGTCGTTGCTCATGCCGACGTACAGGTTGGCGAGACGACGATAGACCCCTCGCCCAAAACTGTCAGGCCGTGCGCTGGTGTCGATCAACGCCAGGTGTGTAACGCGTCGGGCGGCGATTCTCATGATCTCCAGCGCCACCATCCCCCCCATCGACAAACCCGCCAGAGCAAAGCGATCCGGAGCCTGGGCTAGAACGCGACGCGCCATGCCCTCAAGCGTTACGTCGCTGAGCGTATCGCCAACCAGACAGTCGATCTTCCCGTCCAGCGCAGCAATTGTTCGACGCCAGACGGCGGCATCGCTGCAGAGGCCCGGTATCATCAAAAGTGTTTCCATTGGATCGGTGCATCCTGAGTCGAAGAATAAGGATGCTGCACCTTCCACCTACTTGAAGGTCAAGCTCATGCGCATCGGGCTACTTGCATCGCAAACCAGGATCAGCGCGACTCGAATTCGCTTTTACGAGGCTCGCGGACTGCTTCCACCGCCCGGGCGGTCGTTGAACGGATATCGAGAATATGACGCGCGGGCGATGGAGATCTTGCTGTTCATCGACCGGGCTCGCCGTCTTGGTTTTTCGCTAGCCGAGGTGGAGTCGCATCTCTCGTCCCCGCACGACGAAGGTCGAAAGGCCAGACTGTTGTCGATCGTCGAATCGAAGCTTCGTGCCCTGGAAGCGCAAGCGGCTCAGATAGAGAATCAAAGAACCGAGCTCACGGCGCTGGCCACGGAGTTACGAACCTACTCACCGGTAGCGTAAGCGGACACGGTCCCAGGCATCTATTACCTAGCGCACCTGTTCAAGATCGGCGATCAGTCCTGGCCCTGTTGGTTGCCATGCCAGTCGTTCCTGCGTAAGCGTGCTGGAAGCGGACATGTCGGCGCCGACGAATGCACTGAGCCAGCCGAAGTGTGCGGGTGCATCCGGGGCGGCAATGCTCGTTACCGGAACATTCAGATTGCGACCGATGACTTCGGCAATCGTCCGCAGTGGTACGCCTTCTTCGGCAACGGCATGGTATCGGATGCCCGTCGCGCGTTTCTCTAACGCCAGAAGGTATAGACGCGCCGCGTCCGAGAGATGCACAGCAGCCCAGCGGTTAAGCCCGTCGTCGACATAGGCGGACACGCCTTTTTCTCCCGCCAGTTTAATCAGGTAGCTGATGAGCCCCAGCTTGACGGGATTGTGGACTTGCGGAAGACGCACGACCGATACCCTGACGCCTTGCTGTGCTAGTGCATCAACGGTCGATTCCGACACCTTGCGGGGATTCGGTTGATCGGGATTGAAGTTGTCTTCAGTCGCGGGCTTGCCGTACGCGGACGTGCCCAGTGCGGCAACAGAGGTAATGATCAACGGGCGGTCCGATCCGTGCAGCGCGGACCCCATTGCCTCGACGGCCTGCCGGTCTGCTTCACAGTTCGCCAGCATCTTCGAAAAGTCGTGATTGAAGGCCGTGTGGATGACACCGTCAGCCGAACTTGCCCCGCGGCGCAGGCTGTCGAGGTCGACAATATCGCCGCGGTGCACTTCCGCTCCAACGGAGGTAAGTGACTGGACACCCGCCTCTGACCGCGTCAGTCCAAGCACCTGATGGCCGGCGTTGATAAGCTCGTGAACAATGGTTGCACCAATAAAACCCGTGGCGCCCGTTACAAAAATACGCATGATGAATTCGCCTTTAAGTAGATTCAGGGCTGCAGTCGCAGTCCAGCGATACCTAATTTAGGCGGTGCTCGCGATACGAACAATGTCGTATAGTCCGTATTTTTGGATCAATCGTCCAGGAACTGTATGGATCCACTCTCAGACTTGTTGTCTTTGCTGAAACCCAGGAGCGTTGTATCGGGCGGCCTTGGAATCAACCGCAACTCGGCGATTCAGTGGCAGCAACATGACGGCATCAAATGCTATGCCGTGGTCTCGGGTCAGTGCTGGTTATCAGTGAATGGCGTTAGCGATCCGGTGCTTCTCACCGCGGGCGACTGCTACTTGTTGCCACCTGGGCCGCCTTTCTGTCTTGCCACCGACCTGTCGATAAAACCTGTCGACTTCAGTCTGCCACTGGTAGCAGAGGGATCGGGTACCAGCGTCTCCAGCAGCGAAGAAGAAGGTTGTTATCTCGTCGGCGGCTATTTTCTGCTCAGCGGTGACCACGCCAAGATGCTGTTGGGCTCACTGCCCCCCATCGTGCATATCCGCAAAGACTCAGACAAAGCGGCGATGCGTTGGTCGCTGGAGCGCATGGCCCAGGAGATACGCGATCCGCAGCCGGGCGGATCTTTGATCGCACAGCAACTCGCCTTCATGATGCTGGTTCAAGCATTGCGCCTGCACCTGAACGACAGGGCGAACGCAGGCGTTGGTTGGCTCTTCGCACTGGCGGATAAACATCTGGGCGCAGCCCTCGCCTGCATGCACGATGACCCAGGGCATCCGTGGACGTTACAGGCGCTGGCCGTGCGCATAGGCATGTCACGCTCGACCTTTGCAATGCGCTTCAAGGAGACGGTTGGATCATCCCCGATGGAGTACCTGACGCGTTGGCGAATGCTGTTGGCATGCGATCGGCTGAAAAATTCAGGCGACTCGATTCCCCGTATTGCCACATCGCTGGGCTACGAGTCCGAAAGCGCGTTCGGCAAGGCTTTCAAACGCGTCATAGGCTGTTCACCGAGGCAGCACAGTCGGCAAAGCGTGACCGCCGACACGCCGCCGGATCGGCGTGCCGCATAAAACAGAATGGTGAGTTGAACGCGAATCCTGACTGCCCGGAATGTCACGATAACCATCACCGTCCCGGCGGCGTCCAGATTCGAATATCAGTCGCCTTCAACGTCGCCGGAATCAACCCCGCTGCACGATACGTATCCGCGATTCGCTGCTGTTCTCCAAGCTGATCGCGCTGCACCGGCACGATTGCATAGCTGCGCCGGCTGTTCGCCAGCTCGACGGTCGGCGCGGGCAGATTGCCCCACAGCGGCGCGAGAATCTGCGCCGCTTCCTGTGGATGCGCCTTGACCCACTGCCCCTTCTCCTTCAGTTCATCGAACACCGCACGCAGCACATCAGGATGTCGTTCCGCAAACGAAGTCGTCGCCGTGTAGAAGCGGTTGTATTGCGCGAGCCCATCGGAACCGTCCGCGACCACACGCACATGCGCTTCACGCTGCTGTGCCGCGAGGAACGGGTCCCAGATCACCCACGCATCGACATTGCCGCCGCGAAACGCGGCAAGCGCATCGGGCGCTTCGAGGTATCGGACCTGGATGTCGTTGATCGTCAGCCCCGCCTTCGCGAGCGCGGCCAGCAGCAGGAAATTGCAGCCCGAACCCTTCGATACCGCGACGCGCTTTCCTTTCAGATCGGAAACCGTACGGATTGCCGAATCGGGCGGCACGATGATCGCCTGCGCGGATGGTGCCGATGTTTCCTCGGCGTAATACGTCAGCGGCGCGTTCGCCGCCTGTGTGAACAACGCGAACGCATCGGCGACGTCCGCATGCAGATCGACGCTGCCCGCATTCAGCGATTGCAGCAGCCCCGTCGAAAACTCATGCCAGCTCACGTCGTAGCCCAGCGCGCCAAGTTTCTTCTCAAGTTCGCCGGTGCGTTTGAGCAGAATGAACAGCGTCGACGAACGCTGGTAACTGATCGACACGGTTTCGCGCGCACTCGCTGCGCTGGGTAGGCATAGCGCGCTCGCCAGTACGCCGGTGACAAGCAGCGTAACCGTGGCAGTTAGCAAGCGAGGAAGTCGGGTGAAAAAAGCGCGCATCGGTCGAGTTCCGGTTGACGAAAGAACCGACCACTATATAAAGAATGTCCGATGCATCAAATGCCGATTTAATCGATCGATAGCGGCAGAAGTTGGAACGTTCGCACGCCAGGACAGGCATCATGTTTGCCGGCTTTATGTGGAGCGTTTTCTTTCATGTCGACCTTCCCCGCCCGCTTCGGCATCTGGGCGCTCGTACACGGCAGCCGCGCGGCGCTGCAAGACCCCGACGAACCGTATGACGCATCGTGGGCACGCAATCGTGCGCTGGTACTCGATGCGGAACGCCTCGGCTACGACTCGGTGCTCGTCGCACAGCACACCATCAATCCGCACGACCCGAATCTCGATCAACTCGAAGCGTGGACCGCATCGGCGGCACTCGCTGCGCTGACGTCGCGCATCGAGATCATCGCAGCGATCAAGCCGTACCTGTACCACCCGGTCGTGCTCGCGAAGATGGCGCAGCAGATCGAACATATCAGCGGTGGGCGCTTTGCGCTGAATCTCGTCAACGCGTGGAATCGCCCGGAACTGGAGCGCGCGGGCATCGGTTTCGCCGAGCACGATGCGCGCTATGCATATGGACGCGAATGGATCACGGTGGTCGATAAGCTGCTGCGCGGCGAACGTACGTCGTTTGCCGGCGAACACTTTCATATCGACGATTACCAGCTACGCCCCGCCGATCCGTTTCGCGCCCGGCCACGCATCTATGTGGGCGGTGAATCGGAGCCGGCACGCGCGCTCGTCGCCGATGCCGGCGACGTGTGGTTTATCAACGGTCAGCCACTCGACGACGTTACCGCCTTGATTGCCGACGTGTCGCGCCGGCCGCGTCCTGAAGGTGCACCGCCGTTACGCTTCGGGCTGTCGGCATTCGCAATCGCACGCGAATCGGACGCGCTTGCTGCCGATCATCTCGCGCATCTGTTCGCCCTCGCGGCAAAAGATGCCCCACTGCGCGCGCAGCAAAAGCAGAACATCGACCCGAAGGCCGTGATGTTCCAGACCTTCGCGCAAACGCCGCGAGTCGGTTCGAACGGCGGCACCGCGGCTGGACTGGTCGGCAGCTACGATACGGTCGCCGAACGGATCGTAGTGTTTCGTCGCGCGGGCATTGAACTCTTCATGCTGCAGTTCCAGCCGTTCGAAGCCGACATGCAGCGCTTTGCCGAAGAAGTGATCCCACGCGTGCGGGCACTTGAACACGCGACGATTTAACTCACGACGCTGCGCGCGTACCTACTGCGGCGTTACCCCATTCACGCCGATCTTCGCCACGGCGCTCGACTGCAGCCCCCACTTCGCAACGATCGTGCGATACGTGCCGTTCGCGACCAGCCGGTTCAACGCGGCGAGCACCGCATCACGCAGCTTCGGATTCGACTTCGCAAACGCAATGCCTTCGGGCGACGTCGCGAACGGCTCGCCGATCGGCTTGTAGGTGTTCGGTTCGAGCTTCATCGCGTACGGCAACGTTTCGCTGCCCTGCACACCCGCCGCGATCCGTGTCTGCTTGAGCTGCATGCGCGCCGACGATGTGTCTTCGGTGCCGACCACGGTGATCGCCGGTTTGCCGGCGGCGACGCAGTGTTGCGCGCTCCAGTCGGCGGTATCGGCGGGGAACGATGTGCTGCGGCTCGTACCGACCGACTTGCCGCATAGATCGGTGGCGCTGCGGATCTCGCCCGCGCGCGATGCCAGGATGTAGAACTGCGCGCCCGAATTCACGTAGTCGAGAAAATCGACGCTGTCACGGCGCTTCGGCAGATCGCTCATGCCGCTCAGAATCATGTCGACGCGCCCGGTTGTCAGCGACGGCAGCAACTGCTCGAATGCCGATTCCTGCCATTCGAGCTTCACACCCAGTTCCTTAGCGATCGCGTTGCCGAGATCGATGTCGAAACCGGTCAGCTCGCCGCTGTCCGGGTCCTTGTATTCCATCGGTGGATAAATCGAATTGACCGCGACCTTGATCGTTTTCGATTTCGCGATCGCATCGGGCAGCGTCTGCGCGTGCAAGGCACTGACGCTGCACAGCGTCGACAGGAAAAGCACCAGCAAGCCGGAGGCAGCGCGTAGCGGAGTGAGATTCATCGATGACGTCCTTTTGTTTTGAAGAGTCTGTGAGGCGTGTTTGTACATTTCACTGCAACGCTGTGCGCGCGTCGGCGTGACCCGCAAGCCAGCGCAATAACGTACGTACGTCTGCGATCCGTTCAAGACCGAGCACCGCATCGGCCAGTGCGGCAAGCGGTGCTTCGTCGAGCACGACACCGGCAAGCGAGCGGTACTTTGCGAGCAACGCGTCATCCGCTAGCGGATTGCGTGGATCGCCGAGCGGCACCGGTACTTGCAGTGAGCGCGGCTCGGCATCGCGCATCGACAGTGTGACGAACGGTTCGTCGAGATCGGACATCGCTGGATCGACTTCGAGCACGATGCGCGACATCGCAACGCCAATGCGCGGGTCGCGACGCTGCGCGTCGGCATACGCATCGAGCCCCGCGTGACCGTACACCAGCGCGGCGGCAAGCGCATATGGCAGGCTCATCTGCGCGGACGCAAGCGGATGCAGATCGCGGCCGCCGCACATCCGCTCGACGAACGCGCTGAGCCGCACATGCACGCCTTCCAGCCGGTCGAGATCGCACGCGCGGTGGCCCAGTAGTTCGAGCATTGCATCGACTGCTGCGTGCGCGCTGCGGCACGACGCATGCGGCTTGATCGAGCAGCGCATCAGCTTCCAGTGCGTGCCGAGATCGGCGAGCAGCGCAGCCGGCTCTTGCGTTTCGGCTGCGAATGCGTTGAAGAAGCCGCCCCAGACGTCCGCGAAGACCTGGCTAGGTCCACTCACGCCCTCGCGTGCCAGCAGTGCGGCCAGCAGACCGCCCTCGGCTGCGCGCCCCGTATGCATCCGCTTGGTCTGCGACGCGTCGTGAATGAAGCCCCACAGGCCGCCTGCGAAACTGCCCGCGTGACCGAGCGCCGCGGCCGTCTGCGCGGCGTCGAGTCCCAGCAGGCGTGCGGACGCGGCGGCCGCACCGAACACGCCGCAGGTCATCGTCGAATGCCAGCCGCGGCCGTTGTGCGGCGAGTAGCCTCCGCACGCTTCGAGCACGCGGCGCCCGACGTCGTAGCCGAGCACGACCGCGGCGATAAACGCGCGTCCCGACACGGGCCGCTCGCTACACGCAAGCGCGGCAAACGCGGCGGGCAGCACCACTGCCCCTGAGTGATCGCAGCCGCCCGAATCGTCGAGTTCGAGCGCATGCGCAGCAACGCCGTTGACGAACGCCGCATCGCGAGGACCGAACGCGAGTTCGGTGCCCCACGCGCCCGCGGCACCGGAACCAGTTGCTTGCATCGGTTGCATGATCGCGCGGGCGCTGCGTGCTTCGAGCGCGGCCGAACCCGCCAGCGCCGCACCGAGCGTATCGAGAATATGCCGCTTCGCACGCCCGACGACGGGCTCGGGAATCGCATCATCGGGCAAGCCAGCGACGAAGCCCGCCAGTTGTTCCGACAAGGACCGGTCGCGCGCGCTCATGCGACCGCCTGCCGGTATTGCTCGAACACGTCGACGGGATGTCCAGGCTCGTTGCGTGCAACCGTCGCGCGCCACCACTCCGCGACTTCGGCGCCGGTGGCAAACCACACGTCGCTGTGCGTACGCATCTCGGCGAGCAGTTCACGCAGCACGTCGATGCGCCCCGCAGTACCGATGATCTCCGGATGCAAGCGCAACACGAAACACAAGCCAAAGCGATGGAATGCAGTGAAATCCTGCTTCAAGTTGGACAGCACCTCGCGGTACGACGGGATGCGCGGCTGTCCGACCGGCACTGCCGGCGACAGGTTGTACGCGAAGTACGGCTCGTCTTCGAGTTCATAGTGCAACGGTAGTTCGACGAGCGGTGCTGCGGTACGCGGTGTGTCAGTCTGTGCGGGGAGTTCTGTCGGATGGAAATACGGCAGATCGTCGCCGCGCCACGACGACGACCACGTCACACCCTCGTCGCGGATGAAGTCCGCGAAACCGGGTGCCCAGTTGCCGTAGAACGAGCGGAACCCTTGCGCACGCCGGCCGGTTAGCGTCGCAAGCGCATCCTGTCCCGCGAAAAAAACACGCCGCTGCTCGTTGAGTGTCAGCGTATCGAAGTTTTCGCAACGATCGCCGGAGGTACTCAGTTCGTGACCGCATGCAGCGATCTCGCTGACGAGCCCGGCATGCGTCTTCACGACTTGCCCGGGCACGAACCAGCTCGAACGCACGCCGGCTTCGTCAAGTGCGTCGAGCACGCGGTCTACGCCGCGCTTCGCTCCGTAGCGCCACACCGACAGCGATTTCTCGCGACCCGCGATGCGCGGCTCCTGCGTCAGGATGCCGAGATCGTCGTTGAAATCGACCGTGACGACGACCGCGCAGCGTGCGCGCTGCGGCCAGATCGTTTTGCTTCCATTCGGGTTGTTCATCGACGAAATTCCTGCGTCTGGGTCGCCACCGGGTTGATCACCGGGTTGGCCACATACGTATCGCGCCACCATTGCGCGACATCGCGGCACGCGGCGAACCACACCCCGTCCTGCTCGCGCATATGATCGATCAACCGTTCGAGCAACGGGATGCGCCCAGGCTTGCCCGACACCTTCGGATGAAACAGCGTCGTCAAACACAGCCCGTCGCGATGCGAACCGTCGAACTCGCGCCGCCAGTTATCGAACGTCGTGTCGTAACTCGCGATGCGGTCGAGGCTCGCGGGGAAATCGGGGTTGCGGTGATACGCGAGCGACGCGTAATCGTCCAGTTCCCAGCGGCCCGGAATCTCGACCATCGGCTCGGCGATACCTTCCGCGTGCATCAGGTACGGCCGGTCGTCGCCACGCATCGAACTCGAATAGCGCACGCCGGCTTCGGCGAGCACGCGGATCGTGTCCGGTCCCCAGTCGCCGGAAGGCGTGCGAAAACCTACCGGGCGAATGCCCAGATGCCGTTCGAACACTTCCGCTGAACGCTGCATCACCGCGCGCTGGCCATCGCTATCGAGCGTCCAGAACGCTTCATGCCGATAGCCGTGATACGCAATCTCGTGACCACCTTCGACGATCGCCGCACATTGCTGCGGCCAGTTCTCGACGACCCAGGCGGGAACGAAGAAGGTCGCAGGCACGGCACGTTCTCGCAGCATATCGAGCAGGCGCCGCAACGCGCGCCACGGTCCATAACTGCCGAGCGTGAAGTAAGACGGGTTACGCCAGATCGAACCGTCGAGCATCGCATCGCCGGTCGGACCGTCGAGATCGAAGGCAAGCGCGACACACGAGCGGTGTCCGTGCGGCCAGCGCGGCGCAGTACGTGTGTCGTTAGCGGTTTCCGTGCGCGCGCCGGTGCGTGCGCGCAGCGGCCGGTCAGTTATCGGCATTGAGCACCGCCTTCTGCACCGCATGATCCTGCAGACTCCACTTCGCGAGCAGCTTCTGATAGGTGCCGTCCGCGATCAGCTGGTTCAGAGCCGCCGTCAGGCCTGCGGTAATCGCCGCGTTGCTCTTCGCAATGCCGATGCCCGTGTACTGCGACAGGAACGGCTTACCGATCGGCGCATACGCGTTCTGTTCGACCGAGTTCTGGTACGGCAGCGTTTCGCCGCCCTGCACTGCCGCGTCGAGTCGCGCCTGGCGCAACTGCATGCGCGCATCGGACGATCCATCGGTGCCGACCACGTTGATCGGCTTTTTACCGGCTTTCACGCAGTTCGCGTTGCTCCAGTTCGCCGTGTCGCTGGGGAACGATGTGCGACGGCTCGAGCCGACCGTCTTGCCGCACAGCGCGCTCATGTCCGGAAACTCACCGGCGCGTGTCTTGAGCGTATAAAACTGCGGGCCCGTTGTGATGTAGTCGAGGAAATCGACAGCGCTACGGCGCGCCGGCAGATCGGTCATGCCCGACAGGATGATGTCGACGCGATGCGTCGTGAGCGCGCTCATCATCTGTTCGAAACCGGTCTCCTGCCATTGCAACGTCACACCGAGCTTCGCCGCAAGCGCTTCGCCGAGATCGACGTCGAAGCCCATCAGTTTGTCGGTGGCCGGGTCCTTGTATTCGAACGGCGGATAGTTGGGGACGATGGCCGCGATCAGCGTGCTCTTGCCGATCGACGGTACGGTTCCGGCCTGCGCTGCCGGCAGCGCGCACAACGTCGTTGCTGCGGCTACGAGCGCAACAGCGAGCGTGACCCGCCCGCGCAAACGAAAGAATGCGTTCATGAACACTCGCTTGAAGTAAGGGTTGGCCGTGCGCGGCACGGCGTGAGATTGGTTATGTGGTTCGACAGTCAGTACTCAGGACAGCACGGCCGACACGAAGTCCTGCGTACGGCGGTGTTGCGGATGCGACAGCACCTGGTCCGGCGGACCGCTTTCGACCACCTGCCCCTGGTCCATAAACGCCACGCGACTCGCCACTTCGCGTGCAAAACCGAGTTCGTGCGTGACGACGATCATCGTCATGCCGCTTTGCGCGAGATCGCGCATCACGGCGAGCACTTCGCCGACCAGTTCCGGATCGAGCGCGGACGTCGGTTCGTCGAACAGCATCAACTGCGGATGCATCGCCAGCGCACGCGCAATCGCCACGCGCTGCTGCTGGCCGCCCGACAGTTCGACCGGAAACGCATCGCATTTGTGGCCGAGTCCCACGCGCTCGAGTAGCGCACGCGCTTCTTCGACAGCTTCCGCGCGACGTCGCTTGAGCACCTGCACCGGCCCTTCGATCACGTTTTCCAGCGCCGTCTTGTGCGGAAACAGATTGAAGCGCTGAAACACCATGCCGGTCGCGAGCCGTTGCCGCGCCATCTGCTTTTCCGACAATGGATAAAGCCGGTCGCCGACGCGCCGGTAGCCGACCAGTTCGCCGTTGACCCACAGCGCGCCGTCGTTGATCGCTTCGAGCTGGTTGATGCAGCGCAGGAACGTGCTCTTGCCCGAGCCCGACGGCCCGATCACGCACAGCACCTCGCCTTTCGCTACATCGAGCGTGATGCCTTGCAGCGCCTTGAAGTCGCCGTAGGACTTGCGTACGTCGACAGCGCGAACGATTGGATTCATGTTGTCTTGCTCCCCGCGGGGTCCGCGTATTTCGCCGGCATGATTGAGCGATTCACTGGCGCCCCGACTTGCGGCCTGCGCCGCGCGCATAACGCCGCTCCACCTGCGTCTGTAGCAACGACAGCACCGTCACGACGGCCAGATACCAGATGGCCGCAACGATCAGCAGCTCCATCACGCGCGCATTCGCGTAGTAGATGTTCTGCGCGTTGTGCAACATTTCCGCGTACTGGATCACGCTCGCGAGCGATGTCAGCTTGACCATGCCGACCAGTTCGTTGCCGATCGGCGGTACGATCACGCGCATCGCCTGCGGCAGGATCACGCGGCGCAACGCCTGCAGCCGCGGCATGCCGATCGACTTCGCGGCCTCGTACTGGCCGGTGTCGACGGACAGCATGCCCGCGCGTACCACCTCCGACGTATACGCACCCTGGTTGATACCGAGGCCGAGCAACGCGGCGAGAAACGGCGTCATCACATCGACAGTGCGAAACTCGAACAGCCCCGGAATGCCGAGCGTCGGAAACACCAGCGCGAGGTTGAACCACAGCAGCAGTTGCAGGATCACCGGCGTGCCGCGAAACAGCCACACATAACCACGCGCGACCGTTTGCACGACCGGATTGGCGGACAGCCGCATGACCGCGGTAATCACACCGAGCACAATGCCAAGCGCCATCGCGAGGATCGTCATCACGACGGTGTTCGCGAGGCCGGTCAGGATCGAGCGCGCAGTGAGAAAGCGCGCGACGTAGCTCCACTCGATCTGTCCATGCGCGAACGCAACGACCACGTAGCCGATGATTGCAACGATGATCACCGACGACAGATAACGCCCCCAGTGCCGCCGACGCACGTGGACCAGTTGCGAGATGTCGGTGAACTCGTGCGCGGCGTTTGCTTCATCTGAGGCACCGCCGGTGGCGAGCAGACCCGGTTGCCCGTCTCTCGATGCACTCAACATGCCGGTCCCCCATACGAAGTGGCCCACGCAAGCTGCGCGGCCAGCGAGCCTTGCAAACGCTCGATCTGTTCGCGAACGCGCGCGGGCGCGGTGCCGCCGTAACCGCTGCGCGCCGCCACCGCGGCATCGAGCGTGACATGCTCAAGCACGGCCGGTTCGAGCCGCGCGTCGACTTGCGCAAGCGTCGCCACCGACACCTCCGACAACTCGATCCCCTGCTCTTCGCACACGCGCACCAGCGCACCGGTGATCTCATGCGCTTCGCTGAACGGCACGCCACGCAGCGCGAGCCAGTCCGCGACTTCAGTGGCGAGCGTGAAGCCGAGCGGCGCCTGACGACGCATTTCGTCGACGTTCACGCGCATCGTGCGGATCATGCCGGCCATCGCGGGCAGCACGAGTTCGAGTGTGTCGATGCAATCGAACGCGGCAATCTTGTCTTCGGCGAGATCGCGGTTGTACGCGAGCGGCAGCGACTTGAGCGTCGCCAGCAGGCCGCTCAGATTGCCGATCAGCCGGCCGGCCTTGCCGCGCGTCAATTCCGCGATGTCGGAGTTTTTCTTCTGCGGCATGATCGAGCTGCCGGTCGCGTAGCCGTCGTCGAGCACGACCCAGCCGAACTGCCGCGAGGTCCACAGAATCACTTCTTCGGAAAGCCGCGACAGGTTCACTGCCAGCATGCTCGTCACGAACACGAATTCGGCGACGTGATCGCGCGACGCCACGGCATCGATCGAGTTCTCGCACGGACCGTCATAACCGAGTTCCACCGCCGACAGCTCCGGCCGCCGGCAAATCGCCGATCCCGCCAGCGCGGCGGCGCCGAGCGGCGAACGCGCGCTGCGGCGATCCCAGTCGAGCAGACGATCGATGTCGCGATAGATCGACTGCGCATGCGCCAGCAGATGGTGCGCAAACACGACCGGCTGCGCCGGCTGCAAGTGCGTAAAGCCCGCGGACACGCTGCCGATGTGCGCATTCGCCTGCTCGATTAATGCATTCTGCAGATCGATGACAGCCTGCGTCAGCGTACGCGCCTTGTCGCGCAGAAAGAGCCGCAGATCGTTCGCCGCCTGGTCGTTGCGCGAGCGCCCGGCGCGCAGTTTGCCGCCGGTTGCGCCGAGCCGCTGCGTCAGTTCACGCTCGAGAAACGTATGCACGTCCTCGTCCTGCAGCGATGGGCCGATCTCGCCGGCGCGGAACTGCGCGTCGAGCCGGTCCATTTCGTCGAGTAGCTGCTGCAGCTCGGCGGCGCTCAGGATTTCCGCTCGTCGCAGCTCTTGCGCATGGGCGCGTGAACCAGCGAGATCGTATGGCGCGAGACGGAAGAAGCTCGGGTCCGAGCGCGACAGCGCGGTCAGCGCAGGCGCCGGGCCGGTCTTGAAACGTCCGCCCCATAGCCGGTCGGTGTGCTGGGTCATGCGAAAACTCCGTGGATGGATTGAGCGGATGCCTGAGCGGGTACCTGAGCAGACTTGAAGCGCCGCCGGGCAAGGTTGAGGCGATTTTATGAACGCCAATTTTTACGGGACAAACGGTAAAATCTCATGGTTCCCATGCACAACTTGCATAAATGAAGATCGAACGCTACCCGCCGTTCAATGTGCTGCAGACGCTGCTGGTCGTCGCTCGGTGCGGCAACTTCACGGCTGCCGCGCAGCAACTGTTTCTGAGCCAGAGCGCCGTGAGCCGGCATATCCAGCAGATCGAGGAGTATTTCGGCTGCGCGCTGTTCGTGCGCCATACGCGGATGGTGGTGCCGACGGTCGAATGCCAGCGGCTCGTGCCGATCGTCGAAGAACTGCTCGCTACCGCGCGCCGCTCGATGCACATCCCGAGCATGGGCGGCCAGACCGTGACGCTGCGCGTTACGCCGACGCTGGCCGCACGCTGGCTGCTGCCGCGCCTGCCCGACTTCTATGCAGAAGCGCCGGGCACCCAGCTCAATATCGACACCGCATGGTTCCTGCCGACCAACTTCGGCGAAGGCACGCTCGACGCCGCGATCCTGTTCGGCACCGGCCGCTGGGACGGGCTCGAAGCCACACCGCTGATGCGCGAGCGTCTTACGCCCGTGTGCTCGCCGCAGATGGCCGAGGGCACGTCAGGTATGCCGCCGCTCGCCGAGCCGGCGGATCTGAAACAGCACACGCTGCTGCATTCGAGCTTCGGCCGGCGTGGCTGGATGTTATGGCTGCAAAAGGAAAGCGGCGAACTGGCCGCGCACACTTACCGCGAGCAGGTGTTCGACACACTCGACCTCGCGTTCAACGCGGCAGTGCGTGGGTTAGGTGTCGCACTCGGCGACCTGAATCTGCTGCAGGAGAGTCTTGCGAGCGGTGCGCTCGTCAGGCCGTTCCAGCGTGTGCTGGAAACGGGCGCGGGCTATTACCTCGTGCATCCGCCGCGCAATGAGTATCGCGAGAAGCTCAAGCCGCTTTTGGTGTGGCTGCAGGCGCAGACGCACGATTGACGCGGGCCGGTCGGTCGAGTCAATACAGCTCGCGGGAACGCAGCCAGTCCTGCACGGCCTGCCACATGCGCCGCCACGGCGGATCGGCGAACAGGATGAACGCTCCCGCGGCCAGCAAACCGCAGACGAGGAACGTCCCGCGATAGCCAAGCCCGGCCACCAGCAATCCCGACAGCACCCCTGACAAGATCGAACCGACCCGCGACGAGTTGAAGAAAAGCGCAGTCGCCTGGCCTGGCGAGCGCGGCATCAGGTCCTGCACGTAGGTCATCCCAAGGCACGAGGTAACCGCGACGACGAACGCGTTCAACGCCTGCATCGGGATCAGGATCGGAATCGAGCCCGCCGCTGCCAGCGCGATGAAGTACACGACATGCACCGCCGCACAAGCGGCGAGCCAGCGCAGCTTGTTCAGCGTGGCGCCGCGCGCGCCGAGCGCAAGCATCATCGGGATTTCAAGGAATGCACCGAGACCGAGCATGATCGATACGTCGATGCGCGCGCCGGCGAGGCCGTGGACGACATACAGCGGCAACACGATCATCGTCGCGTTGGCTGCAAGCCCGATCAGCGTCAGCGCGATCACCGTGCGCCAGATCACCCGCGACGACGCGACTGGGTGGACGAAGTCGGGTTTGACCGGCGGCTCCGGCTCGGTGACGGTGGTCACCTCGAGCAACGTCGCCGGATCGCCGGCTACGTGTGCCGGCGTGCTGTGCAACGCGCCGCCGGATGCCTCGGGCATGCGCCAGACGATTACCGCGCAGCCGGCAAAGCACGCTGCCGCGAATAGAAAGAGTCCGTAAAAATCCGCGGCGGCCAGCACCAGTGCGCCCACCGACGGCCCGAACACCCACGCCACCGACAGCACCGTGCGCAGCGTCGCCGTCGCGAACGTGCGCTCGGCCTCGTCGCGGACCTGCAGCGCCGCCCGGCCAAACGAAAACACCATCGACATCGCCGAGCCGCCCGCGCCGAGAAACGCCACGCCGATCACGAGCAGCGCGCGGTAGTCGCGCACGAAGCACAGCGAGAGGAAACCGAGCGCCGCCGCGATCAGTGCGGCGAGCAGCAACGCGCGGTGGTGCCCGTGGCGGTCCGACCATTTGCCCGCCCACGCACTTGCCGCAACGCCGCTCGCCGCAATCAGCGTCATGAAGAGGCCGAGCCGCAGCGGCGTCATGCCGGCGTGCTCGACGCTGAACAGCGACAGGTACGGTGCGGTGAAGGACATCGCGACCCCGAGCATCAGGGTGGCGCCCGCGAGCGGCACAAAAGACGGGATGCGCGTGAGATCGGCGAATCGGGAGTTCATCGGGGGCGGATGTGAGAACCGTGCGCACGCCGCGCAACGGAGCGCGGCGCGGCCAAACCGCAGATGTTAAGCCTTTCGTCGGGAGGATGGGGGCGATTCGGGGCGGCTCGCGTTACGCCGACACGCGCTCAGGCGCGATCTGACATTGCTGCAGATCGCGCCTCTTATCTGCGCTTTATTCATTCTCAATCTTAACAACGGAGTTTTTATTATTTCTGGTAATGACATATTTCTGTCACATTTCCGGAAGACCAACTATCGACAGAAGAAAAATGGCTAAAACAACTATCGTGGCGACCATCGGGCCGGCCTCTGACAACGCTTCAACCCTTTTGGCGCTACACGCTGCCGGCATGACTGTCGCGCGGTTAAACGGATCGCATAACAACCTGGACTGGCACAAGGCGACCATCGCCCTTATCCGCGACACGCTTCCCGGACTCCCGATTCTTCTGGATATACCCGGACGCAAGATCCGGACGATTCAACTGCGCGAGGAACCTTCATTCAACGTGGGCGATCATTTGATCCTCACGACCGACCTGTCTCATGACGGCAGCGAGAAGGTACCGGTGAACTATGACCAGTTCCACTCGAGACTCCGTGCGGGCGTACGCATCTATGCAGACGATGGCACGCTGTCGTTTGTGGTCGAGAACGTGAGCGGTAAAGACGTTCGGGTTGTCGCCGAGACGGCAGGAACACTCAAGAGCCGCAAGGGAATCAACGTTCCGGAAATTGACCTGGGCCAGGAACTGGTAACGCCACGCGATCGGGAAATGATCGCCTTCGCAAGGCAAGCCGGCGTGGATTTTGTCGGCATCAGTTTTGTCGAGTCAGCGCAGCACGTGGAAGCGATTCGGAGCCTCATTGGTGCTGCCACACCTCAAATCGTCGCCAAAGTCGAAAACCAGGGCGGACTCGATCATCTCGACGAGATTGCGAGGGCAACCGACGTCATCATGATCGACCGTGGCGATCTTTCGGTTGAAACCAGCATCGACCATGTATCGATCTATCAAAAACGGATCATTGCCGCTGCCCAGCAGTATGGAAAACCGGTAATCGTCGCGACGGAACTGCTCCACAGCATGATCGAAAGCCCGTTGCCGACCAAGGCAGAGATCAGCGACGTGACGAATTCGGTGATCGACGGTGCATCCGCAGTGATGCTCTCCGGGGAGACGGCCGTCGGCAGATTTCCAGTGGAAGCCGTGGCGCGTCTGCGTAGCATCGTTACGCTCGCCGAGATCCATAGACATGCCTCGGCCCCGGCACTCGCGAATGCAGCCGCTGCTCATAACGACCTGCGAGCCGCGACACAGGCACTGGCGCGGACCCTCCCGATTTCGAAGATCGTGGTGCTGTCGCGAACCGGCTACGCCGCGCGGCTCGTCTCCATGGCACAGATTCAGCAGCCCATCATCGCCGTTGGCAACGACGCGGCGCTCGTGCGCGCGTGGAACCTGTTGCCCGGTACGGTCGGTGTTTACTTGCCGCAGGTGGATATTGCTTCCGACAGCGCAGGCACCCTGGCACTCGAAGCATTGTGGGCGTCTGCTCATGTCACGCCAGACGACGTTGTGCTCGTGGTACTGGCAACCAACAACGACGCCGACGCCTCGCTCAGTTTTCTTCAGACCGTGCGGGTGGGCCAGCTTGCCGAACAGCAGGCCTGGCCGCTGGCCGAGAGCCTGGAGGCTGCGTAGCATGCACGACGTCTATCTGCTTTCGCTAATCGTCGTCTTGCTGGCCGTCGTTCAATCCATCTTTGGAATGGGCATCCTCGTGTTCGGCACGCCAACGCTGCTACTGCTCGGATTCGACTTCACGGCAGTGCTAGGTCTTCTGCTTCCGTCGTCGATGGCCATTTCCTCGGTTCAGGTGTGGTCGGGACGTGATCTGCCGCTACCGGCCCGCGAAAGGGTCAATATGAAGATCTGTGCGCTTGTCGTCATCGTGTCTCTGGCGATACTGATGTATACGAATCTCAAGGCGCGGGTCGACATTCTGATTGGCCTCACGATGTTGAGCGCCGCAATCATCCGGTACTCCCCTACCCTGCAAACGCGGTTGCAAGCGTTCGTACAGAGACAAGGTCGCGCGTACGTCGGTGTGATGGGAGTCATACACGGGCTAACCAACATGGGCGGCGCCCTGCTTGCCGTCTATGCGTCGAGTGGGTACAGCGAGAAAGGCCAGGTACGTGTAGCCATCGCTCGCTACTACTTGCTGTTTGGCGCAATCCAGTTGTGCACGCTCGCGGCCCTGCGCCGGTCCGCATTGAGTTGGGAGGGTTTCGCAATCGCACCGATTGCGCTAGTCGCCTATTTCTCGGTTGGCAATCTGCTATTCAAGCGTGCCGGCGCCTCGTTGTACGAACGTGCCATGACGACGTTCATCGGTGCCTATGGCGCGGTGGTGCTGGCCAGGACATTCATCTAACGGAGCGCCCATGCAAAGTGTCTTTACAGCGCTCGTTCCGATATTTGCCCTGATATTGATGGGCTTCGTGCTTCGCCAGCGCCGCATGCTAGCCGACGAGTTCTGGCTGCCATGCGAAACGCTGAACTACTACTACATGTTCCCGGCGTTGATGTTCGTTCAGGTAGCCAAAGCGAACCTGGCCCAGTTTCCCGTTCGTCCGATTGCCATCGCGATTCTTGGCGCAGTCGGAACCGGTGCGCTGGTGCTGTACGCATGGCGTATCTGGAGCAGGCAATCGGGCGCGGTTTTTTCGTCGGTCATTCAAGGTGCCCTGCGGCCGAACACTTACGTCGGCGTCGCCGCGGCCGCGGCGATGTATGGCAGTGTCGGTCTAACGTTGACGTCGATCAGCATCGCAGTCGCCATCCCTTTGCTTAACGTCGCATCGATCATCATCCTGATGCATTACGGGAGTGGCGGTACCCCAACCAGTCGGCAAATCGTGAGCGCCTTGCTGAAGAACCCCGTCATCATGGCCGTGCTGCTCGGCGCGCTTTTCAATGTGAGCGGTCTTTCACTGCCGGGTACGCTTTCCAATCTGCTTGCGATTCTCGGAGCGGCGTCATTGCCGCTGGGGCTCCTTGCCGTAGGTGCTGGACTCGATATGAAAGCGGCAAAAGAGGCACGGGGGCCTGTTTTGCAGTCGTCGTTCATCAAGCTATTGCTCGTCCCGCTGCTCACGCTCTGGATCGGTCTGGCGCTCGGAATTCAAGGTCCAGCGTTGACGACAATCGTCTTGTTCAACTCGCTGCCATGCACTCCGTCGGCCTACATCATGGCGAAGCTGTTGGGCGGGGACCATCGTTTGTCTGCCGGGATCATTACTGTCCAGACCGCGCTGGCGGCAATCACCATGCCGCTTGTGCTGTTCATTTCACACCGGTAAGCCGCGTTCGCCGGCGTGGGGGCGATTCGGGCGGATTCTCGTCCGGCAAATCCGGGTAATGCTCGAAGGTCCGCTTGATCATCTGCCGCAACCAGATGTTCGCCCCGTCATCATGAAACCGCGGATGCCAGTGCTGCCGCAAGCCGAACGGCGGCAACACAACCGGCGTCGGCAGGATGCGCACCGTGCCGAGCTTCGCGAACACATTGCCGAGTTCGAGCGGCACCGTGGCGATCAGATCGGGATGCTGGTCGATCAAGAGCGGGACGACGAGAAAGTGTGGCGTCGACAGGTAGACGTTGCGGCGAATGCCGTATTCGTCGAAGGCATTGTCGTAGGCCGCGCCGGCCGGACCTTCGAGCATCACGACGATATGGCGCATCGTTTCGAACTGCTCGCGCGTGATCGTTTTGCCGACCGCCGTGTTGCGCACGCTCACCATCGTCACGAACGAATGCATGAAGAGTTGCTGCTGGAACAGTTCGTCGGGCGCCGCGCGGAACGAACCGAGCGCGAGATCGGCCTCGCCGGTCGCGAGCGTACCGGCGATCTGTCCGAACGGGACCTGAAGGCTGCGCAGCGTGCAGTCAGGCGCCTCCCGGCGCAACTGACGGATCAGCGGCGGCAGGAACACCAGTTCGCCCATGTCCGTCATGCATAACGTGAAACTGCGCCTCGCAGTGGCCGGATGAAACTGCGCCTGCGACACGACATCCTCGCGCAGCGTCGTCATCATGCCGACGATCGACGGGCCGAGCAGCGCCGCCTTCGGCGTCGGCGTCATGCCCGTGGGCGTCTTGACGAATAACGGGTCTTCGAAGAACGCGCGCAGCCGGTTCAGCGCATGGCTCATCGCTCCCTGCGACAAACCGACCTCCACCGCCGCCCGCGTCACGCTGCGCTCTCGCAGCAGCGCATCGAACACCAGCAGCAGGTTCAGATCGAGATCACGAATATGCATGGCGTGCATTCCAGTCATTACGGCCATTGTGTTGACGCATGATGGTGGCGAACCTATCGTGCGGTCAAGCGCCCCCGCAGTCGGGCGCGGCGGCAATGTGGCAATGCAATCGACAACATGACTGGAGACAGCACGATGTTTATTCAAAACACGTGGTACGTGGCCGCGTGGTCACACGAGATCGACGCGGACGGTTTCTTCGCGCGCACGATTACCGGCATTCCGGTCCTGATGTATCGCAGCGCCGACAGCACGGTGGTCGCGCTTGAGGACCGCTGTTGTCACCGCGGCGCCCCGCTGTCGCTCGGCCGGCGCGAAGGCGACGACGTGCGCTGCCTGTACCACGGTCTGAAATTCGACTGCAGCGGTGCTTGCATCGAGGCGCCGGCCCAGGACCGCGTGCCGGCTCAAGCGCGGGTGCGCAGCTTCGCGGTGGTCGAGCGGCATCGATGGATATGGATCTGGATGGGCGACGCGGCGCTCGCCGACCCAGACGCGATTCCCGACACGCACTGGCTCGACGACCCCGACTGGCGCAGCCTGCCCGGCTACATTCACTACGACGTGAACTACCTGCTGATCTGCGACAACCTGCTCGATTTCTCGCATCTGCCGTTCGTGCATCCGACCACGCTCGGCGGTCCGGAAAGCTACGCGAAGATCCGGCCGTCGGTCGAGCGGCTCGACAACGGTGTACGCGTGACGCGCTGGACCATGGACACCGATGTGCCGCCATTCGCCGCTGCGGTGAAGGCATGGTCGGGCAAGGTCGACCGCTGGAATATCTACGATTTCACCATTCCGGGCATCCTGCGGATGGACTCGGGCATGGCCCCGGTCGGCACAGGAGCACTCGACGGCCGGCGGATCGACGCCGCCGAGTTTCGCGGCTGCCAGGCGCTGACACCGGAAACCGCTACGTCGACGCACTACTTCTTCGGGCATCCGCATAACTTCGCGATCGATCGACCCGAAGTGACACGCGCGATTCACGAGTCGATCGTCGAAGCATTCGATGAGGACCGCGCGATCATCACTGCGCAGCAGCGCAATCTCGCACGCGATCCCTCGTTCACGATGATGGCCTTCGCCATGGACTCGGCACTCGTGCAGTTTCGCCGCATCGTCGAACGGTATCTCGACGCGGAGCGTGAGAACCATGCTCAAAGCACTGTTTAACGCACCCCAATCCGCGCCACGACCCGGCCCGACGTCGGCGACGGCTCGATCGCCATCTCGCCGCCCGAACGCGTGCACAGATGGTTCACGAGTCGCAGCCCGAAGCCGGCATCGGTCGCGCGATTGAAGGTGGATGGAAAACCGCGGCCTTCGTTCTCGACGACGATGCTCACGTATGCCGGCGTCCGCTGCACACCAACCGCAATATCGCCGGTGCCGTACTTGATCGCGTTCGTCACGAGTTCGGTGACGATCGATCCGAGCGACATCATCTCGTCGTCGCTTACCGTGAAACGCTCGCTCGGTAGCAGTTCGATACGGCGGGCGTCGAGTGGCGACAGCAGTGCGTCGTGCAGATCGCGCACGAGATTTTCCAGGTATGGGAAGGCGTCGCGGGTACGTTGCTGGTCGTGCCCATATAGATGCCCGTGAATACGCGCGAGGCTGTCGATCCGCTCGACCGCGATCGACAGTGCGCGGCGCACTTCCTCGCTGTCCGATTGCCGTGCCTGCAATTGCAACGTGCACGAGATCAGGTTCAGGCTGTTGCGCACCCGATGATGCACTTCGCGCATCTGCAGTACGTGCAGTGTGGCGTCGTCGTTCGGCGCAGTGGATTCGGCGCCCGCGTGAGCCGGGATGTTTTCGTCTGTGGATGGACTTTGTTTCATGGCAGTGTCGGGGCAACTGGAGTGAGTGCAATGTAGCGCCGCGCGACAACCCCAGCCAGATCGCCCAGGACTAGATCGTCTGGTACTTCTGTACCTGATCGATGAGAGGCACACTGCTGTCCGCACATCGATTCCGTCACCACAACGGAACGCAACTCCCCTCTTCGCCACGACGACAAGCGAATACGCCACCGACGATATGCATAGCTCAAATACTTTCTTGTCCTGCCCCGTACCGTCGACAAGAATGTTTGTTCCCGTTCGACGCAAGTCCTTCGCGCAGCAAGTCTCACGCTACCTCGGTTATACGGGGCTTGTGCGTGCCCCTATCTCTTGCCCTGCACTTTCACTCGAACCTCATGCGCTATCCCCGCTTCCTGAAACTGCTGCTCGTGCTGTCGACGCTGTCCATCGCCGCGGTCAACGCCCACGCCGACAAGCCGGCGACGATCCGCATCGGCGTCGCCGATCAAGGCACCGGCGATCCACCGACCTTCGGCGGTTCGCCCGCGGCGACCGTACAACAGCAGCAACTACTGGAAAAGGAATTCGCCGCCGACGGCATCAAGGTCGAATGGCTGTTCTTCAAGGGCGCCGGTCCCGCCGTCAACGAAGCAATCGCCAATAAATCGCTCGACTTCGCCTTTCAAGGCGATCTGCCCGCGGTACTCGCGCGTGCCAACGGTTTGAAGACGCGCATCCTGCTCGAATCGGGCGTGCGCGTCGGCATCAAGATCGCCGTGCCGCCCGACTCCGACATCCATTCGATCAAGGACCTCAAAGGCCGCCGCGTATCGATCTTTCGCGGCACCAACCTGCAGCTCGTCGCCGACAATGTACTGGCCGCGAACCATCTCGACGAACGCGATCTGCGCGTGCTCAATCTCGACACGGCCAGCTCGCTCGCGGCGCTGGCTTCGAAGGGTATCGATGCGTCGGTCAACGACTACCACCTGTACAAGCTGCGCGACCAGGGGCTCGCGAAGATCATCTACGAATCGCAGACCGATGGCCCGCAGTTCACGCGGCAATCGCATCTGCTCGTCACCGAAGACTTCGAGCATGCACATCCGGAGATCGTCCAGCGCGTGGTGAATGCGTTTGTCAAAGGCGCGCAATGGTCGTCGGACGAGGCGAATCGCGAGGCGCTATTCCAGCAGTGGGCGAAGAGCGGCGTAGGCGTTGCGTCGTGGAAAGCGGAGTTCGCGAACCGGACCTTGAAGGAGCGCAACTCGCCGTTGATCGATCCGTTTATCGTCGGGCGCTACAAGGCCGTCGCGCAAGCGGCGTTGCAGCTCAAGCTGATTCGTCAACCGGTCGAAGTCGACAGCTGGTTCGAGCCGCGTTACCTCGATAACGCGCTGCGCACGCTGAAACTCGAGCATTACTGGACGCCCTACGACGCAGCGGGCAAACCGCTCGCCTGAGCGACCACCCTCGTCCCCATCCGACGGAGCGCGACGATGAGCGATACCGCAATTCCGCTGCACGCAGCCCCTGGCGATACCGTTGTCAGCGCCGCTTCGTCGGGTCGCCGCGCGCGCCACGTGCTGCGCACACTGGCATGGCATCTCGCGCCGTGGTTGCTGCCGGCGGCGTTGTTCGCGCTGTGGAGCATCGGTTGCGAGCGCGGCTGGATCGCCCCGCAGATCCTGCCGCCGCCCGAACGCGTCTACGACACCTTTATCGAACTCGCACGCAGCGGCGACCTCGTCAGCAATACGTTGATCAGCCTGCAACGTGTGTTGCTCGGCTTCGGCGCGGGCACGCTGGTGGGCTTCGCGATCGGCGCCGCGCTCGGACTGTCGCGCACGCTCGAAGCGTACGTGCTGCCCTCCTTCAATGCGATCGTGCAGATTCCGGTGCTGGGCTGGTTGCCGTTTCTGCTGTTGCTCGTCGGCGTCGGCGAGCCGCTCAAGTACATCCTGATCGCGCACGCCGCACTGGTGCCGGTCACGCTCAGTACGCTGCAAGGTTTCCGGCAAACACCTGCCACGCTCGACGAGGTCGCGCGAGTCTTCAAATACAACCGCTGGCAACGCATCGTTTATCTGGTGCTGCCCGCGGCCGTGCCGACGCTCGCTACCGGCATCCGGCTTGCGTTTACCAAGGCGTGGCTCGCGCTCGTCGTGGTCGAGCTCGTCGCTTCGTCCGAGGGGCTCGGCTATCTGATCGTCTACGGCCGGCAGCTGTTTCAACTCGATCTCGTGATGGCATCGGTCGTCGTGGTCGGCGCTATCGGCCTCGCCATGAACCGGCTGCTCGATGCGCTCGAAGCGCGTCTACGACGTGGGCAACCGTCCGCGTTTCGCGAATAACACTCGTATAACCGCCTGCGTAGAAGGAGCACACGATGGCGTCGAACCGAATTCCCGCGCAACTTCGCCTGGGCCGTCATAACCGGCGCAAGGGGCCGCCGCCTTGCGGCTGCGACGCCGTCGAGCAGGACGCGCTGTCAGCCGCCGACGGAAAACCTGGCAAGGCGCTATCGCGCCGCATCGACTGGCGGGGCCTCGTCTTGCCGCTCGTGGTCTTTGCGCTGTGGTGGGCGGTGAGCGCGGCGCATCTGGTGAAGAGCGGCCTGCTGGTCAGTCCCACCGATGTAGCGCATACCGCATGGGAGCAGATCGTCAGCGGAGCGCTGGTGCGCGCGTTGTCGGCATCGCTCGCACGCGAGGCTAGCGGGTTTGCGATCGGCAGCATTGCCGGGTTGTTGCTGGGCAGTGCGCTTGGACTGTCGCGTATCGCGACGCGGTTAATCGCGCCGAGCTTCGACACGTTCAAGCAGATCTCGCTGTTCGCGTGGATTCCGTTGATCTCCGTCTGGTTCGGTCTCGGCGATGCCGCGAAGGTCGTGTTTCTGTCGCTCGCCGCGCTGCTGCCGGTTGCTGCGCATACCTGTGACGGCATTCACTCCGTGCCGCGCGCGTATATCGAAGTCGCGCGCGCGTTCCGCTATTCGCGCCTGCAACTGATCCGCCATGTGATCCTGCCCGCCGCACTGCCGTCGATTTTCACCGGCATCTATCTCGCGTTGATTTACTCCTGGCTCGCGACGCTGGGCGCCGAATATCTACTGGTGGCGGGCCGCGGCATCGGTAATACGCTGATCGACGGCAGCGAGCAGTTCCGGATGGACCTGGTGCTGTTCGGGATCATCGTCGTCGGTTTGACGGGCTGGGCGCTGAATGCGCTTGCTCGTGCAATCGAGCGGGCGGTGTTTGCGCGCCGGCCCAATGCGGTATCCGCCTGAGTTGTTTTGCCTGAAGACCACTTCACTCGCACAGGACCGTTCATGACTACCGCAGCTATCTCCTCCGACGGCATCGACATCGTTCACGTCAGCAAACACTACGCGCAGCGCGGTGCGCCGCTCGCCGTGCTCGACGACATTACGCTGCACGTGCAGCCTGGCGAATTCGTCAGCGTGGTCGGTGCGAGCGGCTGCGGCAAGTCGACGCTGCTGCGTCTTATCGCGGGGCTCGATGCCGACTATCGCGGCGCGATTCGCGTGGCCGGCGAGCCGGTGCGCGACACGTCGTTAGAGCGCGGGATCGTGTTTCAGGACCATCGGTTGTTTCCATGGCTCACGGCGTCGCAGAACATTCACGCAGCGTTGCGCAACGCACCGCTGTCGGCGAAAGAAAGGCGCGATGCCGTCGCTGAGCACATCGCGCTCGTCGGATTGAACGGTTTTGAGAACGCGTATCCGCATGAGCTGTCGGGCGGCATGGCGCAGCGCGTCGCGATTGCCCGGGGACTCGTGAACCGGCCTCGCGTGCTGTTGCTCGACGAACCATTCGGCGCGCTCGATGCGCTTACTCGCGGACGCCTGCAGAACGAGCTGCAGCGCATCTGGGAACACGAACGCATCACGATGATTCTCGTTACGCACGACGTCGATGAAGCGCTCTATCTGGGCGATCGCGTCGTCACGATGGCGCCGCGCCCGGGTCGCATCGAACGTATCGTCGACGTCGCACTGCCGCGCCCGCGCGAGCGCAGCGATCCGCGCTTCATTCGTTTGCGCGATGCGGTGCTGGCGGATTTTGTGGAACCTGGTGTCGCTCCGGCAGAGCATAGCGAGCCGCCGCACGGTGGACTGCCGACGCGGCCGGCGCAACAGCCGGTCACCGCATGGCGGCTTGCCCGGTAATGCTGTTCGCAGCCGACACGTCGCCAACACTACACGGTCACATCGGCAACACCACCCTCACGCCGTCTGCCACCGAGCATCAACAACCTCGATCTTGCGCGGAATCAGCTTCAGGTTCGTGAACGCATCTGCTATCTGCTGTTGATACGCAAGCGTCGCACTGTCGATCGGCTGTACGCCGTAACCCGCGCGTTTAAGCGCGACTTCGAGCGTCGCGGTATCGAGACCGGTAAGCGGCGACAACTGCGCGGCAACCTCCGGAATATGATCGCGTGCCCACTCGTCGACCTTCGCGGTTTCATCGAGTAGCGCGTGGACCAGTTGCGGTTGCGCAGCGGCAAACTTGCGGCTCGCGACGTAATACTGCGTGTTGCGCACGAGACCCTCGCCGTCCACGATCACGCGCGCACCTGTCTGACGCTGGGCCGCCGCGTAATACGGGTCCCAGATCACCCATGCATCGACGCCGCGCTGCACGAATGCCGCGCGTGCATCGGCGGGCGCGAGATAGGCCGGTACGATTTCCTTGTAGTCGACCTGGGCGCTCTGCAGCGCCTTGACCAGCAGATAGTGAACATTCGAACCGCGGTTCAGCGCAACCTTCTTGCCGCGCAGATCGGCGACCGTCTTGATCGGCGAGTCGGCCGGCACGATGATCGCTTCGCCCTTCGGCGCCGGCGGCTCGCTGCCCACGTAGACGAGGTCGACGCCACCGGCCTGGGCGAAGATCGGCGGTGTCTCGCCGACTGTGCCGACATCGACCGCGCCCGCGTTCAAACCTTCGAGCAGTTGCGGTCCGCCCGGGAATTCCAGCCACTGCACCGCGACGCCCTGGGCAGCGAGACGCTTTTCGAGCGTGCCGCGCGCCTTCAGCACGATGAAGTTGCCGTACTTCTGATAGCCGATGCGCAGCGTCTTGCCATTGCCTTGCGCGTGGGCCGCCTCGCTCGCCGCAAATGCCGCGGCGCCGCCCAACAGCGTCGTGCCACGCGCGGCGGCCAGCGTAGCCGCGCCTGCGGCTTTCAACAGTGTGCGACGTGCGCCGTCGTGCGTGGCGGCGTTGATGTCTTTCTTCGATGTCATATGCGTGAGTCTCTTCGTGTCCGTCTGCGTGTCTGCCGATGCGTCAATGCATCGATATGCCGATGCGCTTTCCGCACAGCGGCTATGCATCATGCGTGGACCGATCCGCGCGGGTCAATGCGCTGCTTCGAGTTTTTTGTGCTATCGATTCCGTCTGCGGGAATTTGCGCACGCGGCAATGCGTGGCATCGCGGAATCGCTGACGGCTCGCATACGGAAATTTGTATCGGCATGTATCTATCTTCCTGAGGGATACACAGCCCGACAAGAATCCCCTCGCAGCGACTTCGAACGCGCCTAAGGTTTGGATCAGGCAGTGCACCGCTTTACTCATGGCATGTGATCGTCATCGTCATGCCTGTTATCCAGACTGAAGGAGCACAACCATGCTGAATAGACGCGGTTTCGTATCCGGCGCGCTTGGCGCCGCGGTGGGTCTAGCTTTGTTTCAAGGCAACGCCGATGCGCAGGATGCGCCGAAATACCCCCTCAGGTTTCTCGCGAAAACGGAGTACCCCGGCGACAAGTACGCCTGCATCCTTGTTTCGGAAGATCTCTCGCCAGGACAGCGCGTCGCGCGGCATATGCATTCGGGCGTTGAATCCAGCTATATCGCCACGGGCAGCATCACACTGTCGATACAGGGCGAGCCGGACCTCGTTGTGAAAGCCGGTGACGGCTATCAGACTCCGCCGCTTACGCCACATAGCGTACAAAACGGCCCTGAGAAATCGACGATTGTTGCGACCTTCATTGTCGAGAAGGACAAGCCGTTGGTGCAGTCGGTACCGGAATAAGGCGGGACTTTGGCGCATGGAGGCCGATGCATGCGGTTGTGTGTATGCTTTTGTGCGCCCCCTCTCTGGGGGGCGTCGCTGATGAAGCACATACAGGTTCTTCAACCGCCACCAAAGGTGAACGCCAATGGCCAGCAAAACGCCGCAATCCGACGCATTCTGGCGTGCCTATGCATCGCACGCCGGAATCGGCCCGGCTAACTATGAAGTGGTCGGTTTCGGCGACAGCCCGGAGATGGCAAACGAGCTGGCCGAACTCGTTGTCGCCGGGACCAAGCGGGCGACCGCATCGCTCGCACGCTACTACGCGCAGGCCCCCGACACACTGCCGAAGCCTGGCGACTACGTGGTGCTCGTCGACGGCGACGGTGTGCCTCGCGCGATCTGGCGCACCACCGAGGTCACCGTGAAGCCGCTCATCACCGTCGACGACCGCTTCGCATGGGACGAAGGCGAAGGCGACCGCAGCCGCGCCTTCTGGCTCGACGCGCACCGCGCATTCTTCGGCGCCCAGGCCGCCGAGGACGGCTTCGACATGCACGATCAGATCGATACGGTGTTCGAACGCTTCGAGATCGTCTGGCCGCCGGTAATCGCCGATGTGCCCTGATTGCCTTGATTCCGGTGACGGTTAGCTTTCAAGACACCTTCCTGTAATAAATTGAAACTATCTTCGCGGCTAGCTTGCGCCCCGGCGCGGCTTCAGCGGATGCTTGAGCGTCCCCCTATTTCCGTTATCTCCTGATCTTTCCCGGAGCAATTCATGCAGATGCCGGTATTTCGGCTTTTGGCACTGATCGGCCTGTTGGGCGCGACGACGCTCATCGGTGCGTGCGGTGCGGACATCGACCCGCCCAAGGCAGCATGTGGCAACACCACACTCGCCAATACCAAGATGAGCTGTCCGCCGGGCTTTGTCCCGCCCGCATCCTGACGATCGAATCCAGCCTGGAACCCCGCGCATGAACTTCCGCATGAACCCCAAATCCCGTCGCGATTTTTTGAAGCTGTCAGCCGGCGTAGCCGGCGCGACCGTCGCCTCCGCACTGTTTCCCGAGTCGATCCGCAAGGCGCTCGCCATCGAGCCGAATTCGGTCACGGGCACGATTCAGGACGTCGAGCACATCGTCGTCTTCATGCAGGAGAACCGCTCGTTCGACCACTATCTCGGTCACCTGAGCGGCGTGCGCGGCTATAACGACCGCTTCCCCGTCACGCTGCCGAACGGCCAGCCCGTATGGTTCCAGCCGCGCCAGGAAGACCAGACCAAAGTGATCGCGCCGTTTCGCTACGACACGACGAATCCGGGCGTCAACGCGCAATGTATCGGCGGGTTGCCTCATACATGGAGCACGACCCACGGTGCGATAGACGGCGGTCGCGGCGACAAATGGGCCGTGCAGAAAACGAACATGACGATGGGCTACCACGTGCGTGCGGACATTCCGTTCCACTACGCGCTCGCCGATGCGTTCACGGTTTGCGATCACTATTTCTGTTCGATCCCGGGCAATACTCACCCGAACCGTATGTACCTGATGACCGGTATGGTCGATCCGAAGGCAACCGGTGGCGGCCCGCTGCTCGACAACACCGACTACATCGACAACCAGTTCGACAGCATCAAGCTGGCACCCTTCAGCTGGACCACCTACCCCGAGCGGCTGGAAACGGCCGGTATCTCGTGGCAGATCTACCAGCAAGGCACGGGCTTCGATAATTTCACAGGCAACTACGGCACGAACATGCTGGCCTGTTTCCAGAATTTCGTGAACGCGCCGGCCGGTTCGTCGCTGCAAAACCGCGGCATGAGCACACGCACGCTCACGCAACTGAAGGCCGACGTCGAAGCCAATGCTCTGCCGCAGGTGTCGTGGCTGCTGCCGCCGGCGGCCTATTCGGAACATCCGAAGTTCACGCCACTTTACGGCGCCAACTACATCTCGACGATTCTCGATGCGCTGACGTCGAACCCCGATGTGTGGAGCAAGACTGTTCTGTTCATCATGTACGACGAGAACGACGGCCTGTTCGATCATATGGTGCCGCCGCAGGCGCCGACGCTGCCGGGCTCGGGCTTGAGCACCGTCGATATTTCGCTCGAACGCCACGACGTCGTCACCGCAACACAAACTACCTACACCGCCGATAACCTGCCCTACGGTTTAGGTCCTCGCGTACCGATGACGGTGGTGTCGCCGTGGTCGAAGGGCGGCTTCGTCTGCTCGCAGGTGTTCGATCACACGTCGGTGCTGCAATTCATCGAGAAGCGTTTCGGCGTGACGGAAACCAACATCTCGCCGTGGCGCCGCGCGATCTGCGGCGATCTGACCTCGGCGCTCGATTTCTCGAAATCGGACCCCGCCGTACCGACGCTGCCGAGTACCCAGTCGTATATCGCCCAGTCCGACCAGCAGTGCGCGCGTCCCACCGCGCAGGCCGCGCCCGCCAGCACGGCGCAGCAGGTCGTGACGGCACAGGAACCCGGCACGCGACCCGCACGCGCGCTGCCCTACGAACTGCATGTGAATGGCCAGTTGCAGGCGCAGGGATACACATTGACGTTTGCCAACACCGGTAAGCAAGGTGCGCATTTCTGGGTGTACACCGGCGACCCGACTGCAATGCCGCGTCGCTACACGGTGGAAGCGGGCAAGCAGTTGAGCGATGCTTGGGCCCTCGATGCGAAGGGCAACTACCTCGTGAACGTCTACGGTCCGAACGGTTATTTCCGGCGCTTCGCGGGTTCCGCCAGTGCGGATGCAGCGGCAAAGCCCGATGTCGTGACCTGCTACGACGTCGCGAATGGCCACGTCTATCTGACGCTCGCCAACGCCGGGGCCACCGCGTTGACCATCACCGCCACCGATCTCGCCTACGGCCAGCCGCCGCGCACGCTGAACGTACCGGCCGGCAAGAGCATCGAGGCGCACTGGGACCTGTCGTGCAGCAACCAGTGGTACGACCTGCAACTGACGGTCGCAGGAAACGCGAACTGGTTGCGCCGTATCGCGGGGCACGTCGAAACGGGCAAGGTCAGCATCACCGATCCGGCTGCGACTGCGCCGGTGACGACGGCGATTTAAGTCCGATGCTTTTTGGGCCCGCTTCGTGGGCCCGCTTTCGTTGACCTGGCGAAAAGCGCGCGTTAGCATGCTTCCCATGCTTACCCGCGCCCTCTCCCATTCCAGCCCCACCCATGCACTCGCATGCTGTTGCTGCCTGCCTGGGGGAGTTCGCGTCTAGCGCGTCGCTTCGCATCACATCCGCTTCCCCAAGGCCACCCGTTGAAAAACCGGTGGCCTTTGTGTTTTTAAAGCCGCCTTGCCATACGGAGCATCTCGATGCCTCTTGCCCTATACGACACCTGGTCGCGCACCGTGCGCCCTTTTACGCCGCTACAGCCCGATCATGTCGGCCTGTACTGCTGCGGACCCACGGTCTACGACCACGCGCATATCGGCAATCTGCGCACGTATGTGTTCGAGGACGTGCTGCGTCGTACCTTGGCGCTGAACGGCTATAACGCGCGGCACGTCGTCAATATCACCGACGTCGGACATCTCACTTCGGATGCGGACGAAGGCGAAGACAAGATGGAAAAAGGCAGTCGTCGCACCGGACAATCGGCATGGGACATCGCGGAGCGCTATACCGCGGCCTTTATCGCCGACTGGCACGCGCTCAACCTGCTGGAGCCGACCCTGTGGTGCCGCGCGACCGACCATATCGCCGAGCAGATCGCCTTCATTGCCACACTCGAAGCGAACGGCTACACGTATCGCACCACCGACGGCATCTACTTCGACACCAGCAAGCAGGACGACTACGGCTTTCTGGCGCGCCTCGACCGTGACGGTCTGCAAGCGGGCAAGCGCGTCGCACTCGGCGAAAAGCGCAGCATCACCGACTTCGCGCTATGGAAATTCAGTCCCGCCGATTCCACCCGGCAAATGGAATGGGACAGCCCATGGGGGCGCGGCTTTCCTGGCTGGCATATCGAATGCTCGGCGATGTCGGCGAAGTATCTCGGCCCGTGGTTCGATATTCATTGCGGCGGCGAAGATCATATCGCCGTGCATCACAGCAACGAGATCGCGCAGACACAGGCGTGCCACGGCACGCGGCTCGCGAACTTCTGGATGCATGGTCACTTTCTGATGCTGGACGCCGCGAAGATGTCGAAGTCGAGCGGCGACTTTCTGCGCATCGAGACGCTGGTCGAGCGCGGTTTCGATCCACTGGCCTACCGTTATCTGTGCCTGACAGCACACTATCGGAGCACGCTGCGGTTCACGCAGGAGGCGCTCGAGGGCGCACAGGCCGCGCTCGATCGGTTACGCAAAGCCTATGCGAGCTGGCCCTCGGGTGGCACCGCGGACGAAGACTTCGTCGCTCGCTTCGACGCCGAGGTCAACCAGGATCTGAATCTGCCGCGCGCGCTGGCGGTGCTGTGGGAACTGGTCAGGAGCGAACTACCGGTCGAAACGCGTCGCGCAACAGTCGATCGTTTCGATACGGTACTTGGGTTGAAGCTCGCCGCATGGCGGGCAGGCAGTTTCGATATTCCCGCAGACGTCGCGGAGCTTGTCATCCAACGCGAGAACGCCCGCGCCGAGCGGAACTGGGCGGAGGCCGACCGCTTGCGCGACGTGTTGCAGGCGATGGGCTGGCAGATCCAGGACAGTGCGGATGGGCAGCAACTCAGTCCGCGCTGAAGCCGTCATCAAGCCTCCCAACCGCAAAACGATCCGGTGTTGAAGCACCGGTCGATGGTCTGTCACAACAGCAGGGGCCGCCACGTCTAATGAGTGAGACAGAACGCCCGCATGGATGCGCGCCGATCGTCCGGGAATGCATTCCCATCACTTCATGGAGCAACGAATGGCAAACGCTAACACCGATTTCCAGCAGTTCTTCAAGGACCGAGAAGCCGCGGGCCAGTCTTTCGTAAACGGTAATGCGGGACCGGTCACGCAGTTGATTGCGACTCGCGTACCGGTGACATTCTTCGGCCCTACCGGCACGGTCGAACAGCAGGCCGGGGCCATCGCCGAAGTCTTTCGCAAGCAGGCTGCACCTTTCAGGCGTGGCGATAGCGAACTCGAAACGCTCCAGGTTCACGTCGACAGTACTTCCGCCTACTGGGTGGGCATTCAGAAGGCCCGCGTGACGATAGGCAATCTGGCAACGCCGATGGATATGAATCTGCGCGTGACCGAACTCTTTCGTCTGGAAGACGGCGCGTGGAAACTCGTTCATCGCCACGCCGATCCGCTCGGTCCTCGCACCTAAGGTCCCGCACGGCCTAAGGAAGCACGACAGGTACCCCGACCCGACGAGCGCCGCACGGGTATCGTGTTCCGGCTGAGGTTGCGTACTGATCGCTCACAACTTGACGACGTCGAGCAGTTGCTTCTTGCCGTCCTTGTACGTGTACAGCGAAATTGCGCCATGCTGCAGATCGCCCTTCGCATCGAAGCTCGTCTCGCCGATCACCCCGCGATAGTGGGTTGCAGGCATGGCCGCGAGCGTTTTCGCCGGATCGGTGGACTGCGCGCGCTGCATCGCGTCGACGATGATGAACACCGCGTCGTACGCAAACGGCGCATACACCTGCAACGGCTGATGAAAACGGTTCTGGTAGCGGGCTGCGAACGCCGTGCCGCCCGGCATTCTGTCGAGCGCCATGCCCGCTTCCGAGCACACCACGTTGTCCGCCGCCGTGCCGGCGAGATTCGGCAGATCGCCGGAACACACGCCGTCGCCGGCCAGCACCCGGGCGCGCACACCGAGTTGCCGCGCCTGCTTCGCGAACGGGCCGCCGGTCGCATCCATGCCGCCGTACATGATCGCGTCGGGGTTTTCGCCCTTGATCCTCGTGACGATGGCGCGGAAATCGATGGCTTTGTCGTTGGTCGCGTCGTGCGAGACGACCCGGATGCCGAGCGATTTCGCGGTCTTCTCGAATTCGTTGGCGAGGCCCTGGCCGTAGGCGGTCGCGTCGTCGACGATCGCGACCGTCTTCACATGTAGCGACTGCGCCGCGTAAGTGGCGAGCGCGGGGCCTTGCTGCGCGTCGGTGGCGACTACACGGTAGGTGGTCCTGAAGCCCTGCTGCGTGTACGCGGGATTGGTCGCGGCCTGGGAAATCTGCACGATGCCCGCGTCCCTGTAGATGCGCGACGCGGGGATCGACGTGCCCGAATTCAGATGACCGACCACGCCGACTACCTTGTCGTCGACGAGCTTCTGCGCGGCCTGCGTCGCGGCGCGTGGGTCTCCCGCGTCGTCCTGTGAATCCAGTTGTAACGTGACGCGCTGACCGCCGATCACGAGGCCTTTCGCGTTGATCTCCTCGACCGCGAGCCGCGCGCCGTTCTCGCTGTCCTTGCCGAGATGCGCGATCGCGCCGGTCAACGGTGCGGAGTGGCCGATCTTTACGACCTGATCGGCGTGCGCTGCGACTGCCTGCGTGCAGGCTACGGCGACGATCGTCAGTGCCAATGTGCGGTGGCTGGAACTGCCCTTCATGGTTGTCTCCTCCATATCTTGAGCGCCGATGGGCGGCGCGTTTGTATTGACGCTGGATCAGAGCGCTGACATTGCCGCGCGTGCATGCGTCGAATCGCTTTGCAGTGCGAGCCTTGGGTCGCTCTTTAGTTCGCCTTTTAGTTCGCCAGTAGATTCACGCAACGACTGCGGCAAGCGTGCCTGCGTTTGTGCTTCGGTTTGCACCGCGCCCGACGCGAGCACGCGAAACAGATCCTTCGGATCCGCCGGCTCCGGAATCAGATCGAGCAATGCGCCGATGCTGCGTTCCTGCGTGACGTCGTTCAGATAACGCAGTGCCGAGAAGTCCTCCAGCGCAAAGCCGACCGAGTCGAACACCGTGACTTGCCCATCGAATTCGCGCCCTTTCTCCGCATGCGACAGCACACGATGAAACTCGATGACCGGGTGGTCGTGCGGCAGTTGCTGGATGTCGCCCTCGATGCGTGTCTGCGGTTCGAACTCGACGATCACGCGCGCCGCACGCAGCACATCGGGATGCAACTCCGTCTTGCCCGGGCAGTCGCCGCCCACCGCATTGATGTGCATACCGGGCTCGATCATGTCGGGCGTCAGGATGGTTGCGTTGGTCTTGTCGGCGGTGACGGTCGTCACGATATCGGCACCGCGCACCGCCTCGGCGGCGGTTTGCGCACGTACCACGCGCAAGCCGCGAAACGGCGCGAGATTGCGGATCAGCTTGTCGGTGGCCGCGGGGTCGGTATCGTAGGCGCGGATCTCATCGATACCGAGCATCGTGTGAAACGCGATCGCCTGGAATTCGCTTTGCGCGCCATTGCCGATCAACGCCATTGAGCGTGCCTCGCTGCGCGCCAGATGCCGCGCGACCAGCGCGGAAGTCGCCGCCGTACGGATCGCAGTGGTAAGCGTCATCTCGCTGAACAGCAGCGGATAACCGTTGTCAACATCCGCGAGCACACCGAACGCCATCACGGTGAGCATATCGACACGCGTGTTCTTCGGATGACCGTTGACGTACTTGAACGCGTACAGCTTCGCATCGGCGGTCGGCATCAATTCGATGACGCCGTCCGGCGAATGGCTCGCAATGCGCGCCGTTTTTTCAAACGTGTCCCAGCGCCGGTAGTCCTGTTCGATGTAAGACGCCATCGATGCGATGACTTTGCCGACACCCACTTCATTCACGAGTTGGGCGACATGGTTGACATCGATATATCGAGTCATGATCACGTTCCTCTATTGATTTGATAAAAACGGTCGCGCTCTGCAGTCGAGCGCAACGATGAACGCACCGTCACGCGGCGCGGCCTTCGAATCCCAGCAGCACGTTCACGGCATTCGTGCCGATCTCGTCGACCATATAGCCGCCTTCCATCACGAACAGCGTCGGCAGGCCGAGACGCGCGATCGCTTCGCCAAGGCGAATGAAGTCGCTGCTTGTCAGCGCGAAGTGGCTGATCGGATCGCCTTCGAACGTATCGACGCCGAGCGACACGACCAGCACGTCCGGCGCATAGGCCGTCAAGCGCTTGCCCGCATCGCCGAGTGCATGGCTGTAGCGCGGCCAGTCGGTCCCTTCGGGCAGCGGATAGTTGGCGTTGAAACCGAGCCCGGCGCCGCGACCTTCTTCATCGGCGAAACCCGAGAAATACGGAAACGACACACGCGGATCGCCGTGTAGCGAGACGAACAGCGCATCGGCGCGTTCGTAGAAAATGTCCTGCGTGCCGTTGCCGTGATGAAAATCGACGTCGAGTACGGCGACCCGTCGCGCGCCGTGGGCGAGGCAGCGTTGCGCCGCGATCGCTGCGTTGTTCAGGTAGCAGTAGCCTCCCATGTATTCGCGCGCCGCGTGATGTCCTGGTGGCCTGCACAATGCAAACGCCGCGCGTGCGCCGGCCAGTACGACATCGGCGCCGGTCAGCGCGACGTTTGCGCTACTGCACACGGCTTCCCATGTATGCGCGCCGATAGGCGAACCGGCGTCCATGGCGTAGTAACCGAGCTTGCCGTCGATAAACGAAGGCTCGATATCGTCGCGCAACGTACGCACCGGCCATACGAGTGGCAGCGCATCGTGCTTGCGGCCCGTTGCGGACCATTCGGCCCACGCCGTTTCGAGAAAATGCACGTAGCGGTCGCTGTGCGCGCCGACGTAGTGCGAGCGGTCGTAGTGCGTCTCGCCGATCACCTCGCCGAGTCCGGCTACGCGCACGCGTGCGACCACGGTGTCGGCGCGCTGCGGGTTTTCGAAGGATCGGGCGATCAGGCCATCTTTCAGCTCGATGCCGTAGTGCAAACGATGAGACTCGCTGAATACAGTAAGCATGACGGGTTGGGTCCATACAGAGTTCAGCGAACAGTGTATCGGCCTCGCGGGGCATTTAATTTGCTTTTCGATCTACTGAAACCTACACTTCCCGCACAAACAAACTATCAAATTGAATATATGAGAACGAATCGCCCTAAACCCGAACTCGACGCAACCGACCGCGCAATGCTGCGTTTATTGCAGGAGGACGGCGGGCTGTCGAACACCGCGTTGAGCGAGCGTCTCGCGTTGAGCGTGACGCCGTGCTGGAGAAGACGAAAGCGTCTCGAAGACGAAGGCGTGATTCGCGACTACCAGGCGAATCTGGATCGGCGCCAGCTCGGGTTCGACGTGCTCGCGTTCGTGTTCGTGCGCTTTCTGTCGCATGGCGACAATGCACCGGACCGCTTCGAGAAAGCGGTCGCGAAACTGCCGGAGGTGCTGTCGTGCCACAAGGTCACCGGCGACGCCGATTATCTGCTGCAGGTGCTGGCCAGCGATCTCGATAGCTACGGCGATTTCATCGAGCGTGTGTTGCGCAAGCAACCTGGTGTGGCGTCGATCCAGTCGAGTCTCGCGCTGCGCGAGGTGAAGTTGACGAGTCATATTCCGGTGCCGGAGGATCTGGAGCAGGTGGAGAGGCGACGGTAGGGAGCGGGTGCCGATCCAGGTGCCACCAATGAAGAAAGTGACAGGTTTTTGACGACAGATTCTCTCCGCAGTGCGGAGAGAATTGAGTTGGACCCATCTGAAAACGTTGATTTACATCGACGATCCGCTGAAGCGCTGCCAATGAGGCGATCTAGTTTGATTAGAAACCGCTCCTCGATAAAAAGTAGCCAAGAGATGTCGATTTAGCCCGATCTCGAACGTCGACCAGGTATGCGCCGGGTTGTATATCCGGCACCTGACGAGACATCAAACAAAGGAGAAGTCAGCATGCCCCCGCCACTGCTCCCCGTTATCACCGCCTTTGAACGGTCGCCCGATCGCGGCAAGGGACTCGCGCGTGACATGCGGGTTCGCTGGGCGCTTGAAGAAGCGGGCCAGTCTTACGAGGTTCGTCTGGTGTCCTTCAGCGCAATGAAGGAACCCGCGCATCGAGCGATTCATCCCTTTGGGCAAATCCCGACCTATGAGGAAGGCGAGCTTGCGCTGTTCGAGTCGGGCGCGATCGTGTTCCATATCGCGCAGTCTCATACCGGTCTGCTACCCGACGACGCCCATGCCCGGGCCCGCGCGATCACATGGATGTTTGCAGCGCTCAACACGGTTGAGCCGCCGATCCTCGATCTCCAGACCGTCAAGTTCCTGGAACGCGACAAGCCGTGGCAAGGGGAGCGCCTGGCGATGGTCATCGATCGCATCCGCGGCCGGCTAGGCGAGCTGTCCGATCGCCTTGGTAATACCGACTGGCTCGATGGCGCGTTCAGCGTGGGCGACCTGATGATGATCGCTGTGCTACTCCGGTTGAAACCATCGGGCCTGCTGGACGAATTTCCGACACTCTCCGCCTATGTCGCCCGCGGCGAGGCGCGCCCCGCGTACCAGCGCGCTTTCGCCGCTCAACTGGCGGTTTTCAACGCCCAGCTGCCGACCGGCTGATGTAGCGGCTCTGCACAATCTGCCGGATTCGTGGTGGTCGCCCATATTTATACCCGGATTTAATTGACAATGTTTTCACCCGGGTATAAATTAACTCATCGCTGCCTGGCCCGAGGACATGTGCGATCACGCAATCGCGCCCGCTTTTGGCGCTGGTGACGATGTGTGCCCTACGACGCCCGGATAGAAGGACTACCAACATGACCACACTCGACTTGAATTCCGGCGCCGGAGCGGCCGTGCCCGATGAAGTCGACCTTATCGATCTTCCCGTCACAGGAGCGATTCCGCAGGATCTCAACGGTGTACTGCTACGCAACGGACCCAACCCTCTGCGTGGCCGCTTCAAGGGAAACGACGTGCTGGACTGGTGGCCCGAAGATGCCATGCTGCATGCCATCTCGTTGCACGACGGCCACGCAACGGGTTACAGGAATCGCTGGGCTCGTACAAAACGGTGGGCTGACGTATATAACCCCGATGCCTCACCGACCCTGCTCGATACGAATCCGAACGTGAATGTGCTCTTCCACGCGGGCGAAATACTGGCATTGTCTGAGGGCGGCCCTCCACTTGCCATGACAGCCGAACTCGAAACATTCGGCGCAACCCGTTGTCATCCTGGGCTGGCAAACGGCATGACGGCCCATCCGAAAATCGACCCGGAAACGGGTGAACTGATGAGCTTTCGCGCTGACTGGAAGAAGCCGTTTTTGCGCTATGCCGTGACGGACGCGAGCGGTATGCCGGGTGTCGACATCGAGATTGAGATGTCGTCGCCCTCGATGATGCACGACATGGCAATCACTGCTACCCGCAGTATCTTTCTTGATCTTAATGTCGGGTACGACTTCTCGATGCTGTCGAGAGGATATCGAATGCCATTGCGTTGGCGCGACGACCATCAGGCGAGGCTCGGGATCATGCCTCGCCATGGCGGCGAGCTGCGCTGGTTTGACATAGCGCCGTGCTTTATCCAGCACGTGCTGAATGCGTACGACGCCGACGAGGCGACCGTTGTGCTGGATGCGATTCGATATCCCCGATATTTTCGTCTCGCTGATGGAGGGTCAACATTCGAGACCGCTCCATTGGGCATTCCGTGGCGCTACGTCATCGACCTCGACAACGGAACCGTGGCGGAAAGACAAATCGCGGATATCCATATCGAACTGCCTCGCATCAACGAAGGACGAACCGGCCGTCCCTATCGATTTTTCTATGCCGCGGAACAACCGACCAATACCGAATTTCGCGGTGTCGTTCGCTATGATCTCGAGTCCGGTTCACTACAGCGATATAGCGTTCCCGAAGGTGACCAGAACAGCGAACCGGTCTTCGTGGCGCGCCCCGGCGCCTCTGTCGAAGACGATGGCTGGCTGCTCGTATGTGTCTATCGCCAGGCAACGGATACCAGTGATCTGGTCATTCTCGACGGCAAGAATATAGACAACGCTCCGATCGCAACGGTACATCTGCCCAGGCGAATTCCCGCTGGATTTCATGGGGCCTGGTTACCCAATGATTACCAGGTCGCTGCACCCAGTTGAACGAATTTCGCCGTCCTTCGGTAGTGACGAAGCACAGTCAGTTCACAGCATCGGCGTCGGTGCATGCGCGCCAGACCTGCGCCACGACCGGGTCTGCCGGATTCATGGTGGTCGCATCGAGGAACAGGTTCGACGGCTGCAACTGTGCGGCGGACCATGTCTGCCCGACGACGAAGCGCTTCGCGATGCGACGTGCCTTGCGGGCAAACGTCACCCGTTCGAGCCAGCCCGCATCGAGCGCGTGGCGCGCGAGCCAGATGCGCGCGGATTCGACCAGTTGCGCATCCGTTGATGGTGTGTCGTGAAGTACGACTGCCGCCAGTTCGCTCACGGCCAGATAGCACAGCAAGGCTGCTGTGGAATGGGCGCTGAGTTCAGCGGCAGACGGTAGCTTGCCGGGTTCATTTGCATCCGGAGTCACGGGCACTCGCTCAGACCTGCAGGACACGGCCGTCCGGGCCGATCTTGCGGGGCAGCATGGGGATGGCAGGCACACCGCGCTTCTTCGGCGACTGCGCCAACGCCTGCGCGGACGTCGGCGCGGACTCGCCGGGCAGCGTGGGCTCGGTCACCCGTTTGGCCAGACGCGGCACCGACACACCGGCATGCGACCGCGTACTGCGAGAAACACGCGGCACAGGCGGATGCGCACGCGCCTCCGGCGGATTCCAGATTTCGATGTAGGTCTCCGCATGGACGACCGAGGCCGCGCCGAAGAGTAGCGTGGTCAGCGCAATAGTGCGGACATACATGATTCGCTCTCCATTACCTTGTGTCGTTCAATTCCTGCTGACCTGGATGAGTGCCGGAAAGTAGCAGTTTGCCGTTCCGGTTTTCGGTGTAGGATACTGTACATATATACAGTGATTTTTGCAATCAGCCGATGCCTTCTTCTCCCTCCGCGTTCGCGTCTCATCCGGAAGACCTGCATCCGTCGCTCTGGCGGGCGTCGCAGCTCGCGCGCCACCATGCGCGCACGCTCGACACCGGCTACGCCGCGCTCTCCGCGGAACTACCCGGCGGCGGCTGGCCGGTCGGCGCACTCATCGACCTGCTGGTCCAGCAGGCGGGCGTCGGCGAAATGCGGTTGCTGGCGCCGGCGCTCGGTGCGACCGGCGGCATCAGCGGCATCGGCAACAAACGCCCCATCGCGCTGGTCCGGCCGCCGCACGTTCCGAACGGCCCCGGGCTCGACTATATCGGCGTGCCGCTCAGCCGGCTGATGCTGGTCAAAGCGGCGAAAACCGTCGACGCGCTCTGGGCCGCCGAACAGATCCTGCGCGCCGGCAGTTGCGGCGCGCTGCTGTTCTGGGGGCAGCACGTGCAGACGTCGTCGTTACGGCGGCTGCATCTCGCTGCGCAGTCGTCGGACACGCTCTTCGTGATGATCCGGCCGCTGGCGGCCGCGAAAGACGCTTCGCCCGCGTTGCTGCGACTGGCCCTGCGCGCTTGCGGCGACGGCCTGAGCGTCGACATCGTCAAGCGACGAGGTCCGTTGCGCACCGAACCTCTGTCGCTTCCCCTTCAACCCACACCGGTACTGTTTTCCCGCCATGCGCGTACTGCTCGCCGTCCACTTGCCCCGGTTGCAGCTCGAGGTCTTCAGGCCGAAGTGGCTGCCTGAGCCGGCGCACGGCTGCGCGGTACTGGAGCAGGACCGGGTACTGGTCGCCAGCCGCACGGCCCGCGCGGCCGGTATCCGTCCCGGCATGAAGCGCGGCGGCGTGCTCACGCTCGCGCCCGGCGTCGAGATGTTCGAGCGCGACGTGGCGCGCGAACTCGACGCGCAGCGCGCCGTCGCGGTCACGCTGATGCAGTTCTCGCCGGAGGTCGCGCTGGTCGAAGAAGCCACGGTCATCGTCGATATCAGCGCCAGCCTGCGGCTCTTTGGCGGCGTGTTGAATCTGTGCCGCGCAGCGAAGGCGTTGCTGACCACGCTCGGCTTCAGCGCGCGCGTGAGTCTCGCGCCGACCGGCCAGGGTGCGTGGCTGCTCGCGAAGCGCGGCAACCGCCGCCTGCTGAAAATGCGCTCGCTCGAACGGCACCTCGCCACCGTGCCGCTATGGTCGGTCATCGAAGTGCGACCGTTCGTCGACTGGTTTGCCGGCCTTGGCTGCGAAACGATTGCCGACGTGCGGCGGCTGCCGCGCGCGGGCCTGCAACGCCGCTGCGGCGAGCACCTGCTCGATTCGCTCGATCGCGCATTCGGTACCGCCCCCGAACTGTTCGACTGGCTCGACTTGCCGCCCACCTTTTCTGCCCGCATCGAATTGCCGGATCGTCTCGAACATACCGAAGGCGCGCTCTTTGCCGCGCATCGGCTGGTCGTGCAGCTATGCGGCTGGCTGTGCGCGAAGCAACTGGCGGTGACCGGCGTGCAGTTGCTGCTGGAACACGAGCGCGGCCGGCTCGCCATTGCCCCTACTGTCATCGAAATCGCGCTCGGCGAGCCGGCATGGCGCGAAGACCATCTGCTCCGTCTGCTCCGCGAACGGCTCGCGCGCCTCACACTCGAGGCGCCGGTCATCGCGTTGCGGCTCGACGCTGCCCAGGTCCAGGCCGCCGAACCGCCTTCGGGCACGCTCTTCCAGGAACCGGGTGGTTCGGCGGAAGATCATGCGCGGCTCGTCGAGCTGCTGGCGGCGCGCCTCGGCAACGAGAACGTGCTGCGCCCCATGCCGGGTGCCGATCATCGGCCGGAAGTCGCCAACCGCTGGGTGCCGCTTGGCCAGTCGGGTCAAGCAGGTCAGCCCATGCCGTTACCCGCCGGGCTACCCCGCCCCACATGGCTGCTCGAAACGCCAGTGCAACTGCTGATGCGCAACAATCGGCCGTTCTACGGCTCGCCGCTGAAAATGGCCTCGACCGGCGAGCGCATCGAGGCCGGCTGGTTCGACGAGCAACTCGTCAAGCGCGACTACTTCGTCGCCCAGGCCGACGACCAGTCGTGCTACTGGATCTATCGCGAACTCATCAGCAGCCGCGACGAAAACGATCCGCACTGGTTCCTGCACGGACTCTTCGGATGACATGCGATGAATCCAGTTGTCCGCCCCCTGCCGGCCTATGCCGAGCTGTTCTGCCTGTCGAATTTCTCGTTCCTGCACGGCGCATCGCATGCCGATGAACTCGTGGCACGCGCCGTGCAACTCGGCTACGCAGGACTCGCCATCACCGACGAATGCTCGCTGGCCGGTGCCGTGCGCGCACACGTCGCCGCAGAAACCGCGAAGTTGCCGCTCGTCATCGGTTCGTATTTCCGGCTCGTTCATGCCGACGGTTCGCCGGCATTCGGGCTGATCCTGCTCGCGCAGAACCGCGAGGGCTACGGCAACCTGTCCGAGCTGATCACGCTCGCGCGCACCCGCGCACCGAAGGGCCAATACCGGCTGACGCCACAAGACCTGTCGCGCCCTGACCCGCAGTACGGTCACCTGCGCGGCATGCCCGATTGCCTCGCCATCCTCGTACCGGAATTTCCGGCGCAGGAAGAGCGGCTGGATGCACAGATCGAGTGGCTCGACGAGACGTTCCCGGGTCGTGCCTGGTGCGGACTGATCCTGCATCAGCGCGCCATGGACGACATCCATCGCGGCGCGCTCGAATATGTTTCGCAACAGCATGGCGTGCCGGTCGTGGCACTCGGTCATGTCGTGATGCACGTGCGTTCGCGCAAGCCGTTGCAGGACACCATGACGGCGATCCGCGTGGGGCGCCCGGTGCACGAATGCGGCTACGATCTCGCGCCGAATGCCGAACAGCATCTGCGCGCGCGTCTGCGCCTCGCGCTGCTGTACCCCGAGGCCGCACTCGAACAGACGCTTGCCGTCATGGCGCACTGTACGTTCTCGCTCCGCGAGGTGCGCTACGAATATCCGGACGAACTGATCCCCGACGGTTTCACGCCGACCTCATGGCTAAGGCAAGAAACCTATGTCGGCGCGCACGCGCGCTTCCCGTCGGGCATCCCCTACGACGTGCAGGAGAAGCTCGAATACGAACTCGAACTGATCGCCAGTCTCGAGTACGAACCGTTCTTCATCACCGTGTACGACATCGTCCTGTATGCGCGCAGCCAGAACATCTTGTGCCAAGGGCGCGGCTCCGCGGCGAACTCGCTGGTCTGCTTCTGCCTTGGCATCACCGAGGTCGATCCGAACCGCAGCAGCATGCTGTTCGAGCGTTTCATCAGCAAGGAGCGCGGCGAGCCGCCCGACATCGACGTCGACTTCGAGCACCAGCGGCGCGAAGAAGTCATCCAGTACATCTACAACAAATACGGCCGCGACCGCGCGGCCATCGCGGCGGCCGTGTCGACCTACCGTCCGCGGGGTGCGCTGCGCGAAACCGGCAAGGCGCTTGGCGTCGATCCGCAGATCGTCGATGCGGTCGCGAAGACGCATCACTGGTTCGATAGCGGCACCGAGCTGCTGAAGCGCTTCGAAGAGTCCGGGCTCGATCCAAGCGCGCCGATCATTCAGTCGTGGGCCTCGCTTGCTGCCCAACTGGTGGGGTTTCCGCGCCATCTGTCGCAGCATTCGGGCGGCTTCGTGATCAGCCGCGGCAAGCTCACGCGGCTCGTACCGGTCGAGAACGCCGCGATGGCCGAGCGCAGCGTGATCCAGTGGGACAAGGACGATCTCGAAGCACTGGGCTTGCTGAAAGTCGACGTGCTGGCGCTCGGCATGCTGTCGGTGATCCGGCGCGCGCTCGATTTCGTCTCCGAGCAGCGCGGCGAACGCGTCCAGATGCGCGACATCCCCGACGGCGACGATCCGACCTTCGACATGATCTGCAAGGCCGACACGATGGGTGTGTTCCAGATCGAATCGCGCGCGCAGATGTCGATGCTGCCGCGACTGAAGCCGCGCACGTACTACGACCTCGTGATCGAAGTGGCGATCGTGCGGCCTGGGCCGATCCAGGGCGGTGCGGTGCATCCATATCTGCGACGGCGCCAGAAGATCGACACGGTCAACTACCCGAGCGAGGCCCTGAAGGTCGCACTGGAACGCACGCTGGGCATACCGATCTTCCAGGAACAGGTGATGCAGGTCGCGGTCATCGCCGCAGGCTTCACGCCAGGCGAAGCCGACGAACTACGTCGCGCGATGGCCGCGTGGAAACGCAAGGGCAATTTGCAGAAGTATTACGACCGCATCGTCACCGGCATGCTCGCGCGCGGCTACGAACGGACGTTCGCCGATGCGATTTTCGAGCAGATCAAGGGCTTCGGCGAATACGGCTTTCCCGAAAGCCATGCAGCAAGTTTCGCGCTACTCGTCTACACGAGTAGCTGGCTCAAATGCCACGAGCCCGAAGCGTTCCTGGCCGCGCTGCTGAACAGCATGCCGATGGGGTTCTATTCGCCGTCGCAACTCGTGCAGGATGCGCGGCGGCATGGCGTCAAGGTGTTGCCGGCCGATGTGACGATCAGCGGCTGGAATGCCTCGCTTGAAGCACATGGTTCGGAATTGAGGCCGGCGGTGCGGCTCGGACTGTCGCTGGTGCGCGGGATGCGCGACGGCGCGGCCGAACGCATCGAGAATGCGCGTGCGGTACGGCCGTTCACGAGCGTGATCGATCTCGCCCGGCGCGCGCAGCTCGACCGCCACGACCTGCACGTGCTGGCTGATGCGAACGCCCTCGCCTCGCTGGCCGGCAACCGGCGCGAAGCGCTGTGGCAATCGGTCGCCGCCGTGCCGGATCGCGACATGCTGGCCGCCGCGCGCACGGAGGACGAGACGCCGCAACTGGGTACGCCGACGGAGGCCGAGACCGTTGTCGGCGATTACCGCTCGGTGGGGCTCACGCTCGAGCGACATCCGCTCGAACTGCTGCGGCCAACCCTGCACGCGCAACGGCTGATGCCGGCCGCAACGCTGCGCACCTATCGCAACGGCCAGCTGGCGCGCGCCTGCGGCATCGTGACGGGACGACAGCGACCGGGCACGGCCAAGGGCGTGATCTTCATGACGATCGAAGACGAAACCGGCAACGTCAACGTGATCATCTGGCCCAACCTGCTCGAAAGGCAGCGCAAGGAAACCTTGAATGCATCGCTGCTGGCCGTCTACGGCACATGGCAATGCGAAGGCGAGGTGCGACACCTGATCGCTAAACGACTCGTCGACCTGTCGCATCTGCTTGGCGGACTGGCTACGGTCAGCCGCAATTTTCATTAACAGACTGCGTCTGGTGCTGAATACCGGTTGCCGAAAGAACGCACTGGTAAATGCAGAGGTTTCCCTTTTCCTATGTCTTTCGGCGTAGTTCACCCCGCTATGTGAATCGACGTACTGTGTTACGTGCCGCGATAAAAACATTCATAAAAATCCGGCCAGCTCACGAAACCAGTTAGCGGGGTGTAAAAATGTATTCGAGGTTTTTGGTTTTGCTGCGGTACGCGTTTGCTTGTGGGACAGTCACGATCGCCACTTTATCCACCGCAGCAAACGCTCAATCAGTACCGGGTGCAATAGCGCCTGAGCTGGCAATGTTCTATAGAGCGAGTTCCTATCCCGCCGGTATTGCGCCTTCCGAAATTGATATCGACCAAAGCCCTGGTTCGCTTGGTTTTCTGAGTCCGGGCGTGACGTGGGCGTTGGGTAGCGGTGGTTCGATGTCCGCTGATCCGTTGAATCCGGGTTCCACGGTCCTCGCCAGCCAGGCGTATCTGGTTATCAGGAAACCCTCTCAAGCCAGTTTCCTGCTCTGCTATTCGGCGCTTAACATGGCTAATAGTCGTCAGAGTAATTTCGATTGTTATACAGGCACTGGCGGACTAGGAACGCCGACACGGGCGGAGTCTTCGACAATCGTGAACATCATGAAGCAGGATTTTCAGGACTTGGCCGTGCAACTCGCGGCCGCGAACCCACGATATGGCATCAAGGATGGCCGCGATCGTGGCAAGGTGGTGTTTAGATGTCCAGCAGGCTATGTGGCTAACCTGAACGCAAAACTATCGATGACTTCCGGCGCGAACGATTGCGTCACCATGTTCACGTGGCCAGAGCTGGCGATGTCCTACAGGGTGTGGTCATACCCGATCGATATCGCGCCGTCGGAGATCAATGTCAACCAGAACCCTGGTTCACTGGGTCTTCTCGATACGGGCGCAACATGGGTGCTCGGTAACGACGGTTCGATGTCGGCTGATCCGTTGAATCCGGGTGCTGTGATCGTCGACGCCCAGTCATATCTGGTTGTCACCAAACCCTCTCGTGTCCGTTTCCTGCTCTGTTATTCGGCCAGCGACACGTCCGGCAATCGCCAGAACAACTTCGGCTGTTATACCGGCACGGGCGGACAGGGCACGCCGACTCAGGCGGAGTTTCCGATCATCGTGAACACGCTGAAGCAGGACTTTCAGGACTTTGCTGTGCAACTCGCGGCCGCAAACCCAAGATATGGCATCAAGGATGGCCGCAATCGCGGCAAGGTGGTGTTTAGATGTCCGGCCGACTATGTCGTAAACTCGACGGCGACGTTGTCGCCAACGTCTGGGGAAAATTCCTGTATGGCCGCGTCCGGTCCAACCAGCCCTTCTGTGAAAAAATGATCCAGCACGATGATACGCAGCGCCCCATCAGCATCCTGGTTGCGTCGCCGATCTACAACGACCAGTGTTACGGCTCGTATACCCACTCGTTGTTGCAGTTGCAGGCTGCGTTGTATCAACGCGGTATAGGCTTCGAGTACGCATGGACGAAAAGCTCGAGCGTCATCACGATCGCCCGCAATCTGCTGAGCAACTGGTTCCTCAAGCGAACCCACTGCTCTCACTTGCTGTTTATCGATGCCGATATGGTCTTTCGCAGCGACGACGTGCTGGCGCTGCTGGACGCCGATCTGGATGTGATCGCTGCGATGTGTCCTCGGAAGGAAATCAACTGGCTGAACGTTGCATCGGCGGCACGTGCCTATCCGGACATGACGCCGGGTGAACTGGCCAAGGTGGCGGGTTCATATGGAACGTATCAGCTTAAACAACCGGGCCAGGGGTTCAGCGTCGAGAAACCCGTGGAGGTCGAGGGAATCGGCACAGGAATCATGCTAATCAAGCGGCATGTTTTCCTGGCTATGGCCGATGCATATCCCAACGAAGTCATGACGTCTCCAGATCGCGCCGGCGGTAACGAAACCATCCATACGTTCTTCGATATCGGCAAGAACGAGCGTGGCGAGATGTTGTCGGAAGATCTGTTTTTTTGTAAGCGTTGGCGCGACATGGGTGGGGCTGTTTATGGAGCGCCGTGGTTTGAGGTTGGACACATCGGCAGTTACGAGTTTCGCGGCAGTTTGTCGGATATTGCAGCTGTGCAGGGGATCGCATAAGCGGGATCGCCTGGAGCGGTTCAGACCGAAGTGCCTGACACGCTCCATCGAGCATCAGGTATCAGGTATCGAACGGCTTGATATCGAGGATCGCGGCAACGCGATGCAGGATGCCTGCACGCCGCCAAGCGATGAACTTTGCATAGCAGGTCTGCTGCGGTGGGAAATGTGCCGGCAACCGGTGCCATTTCTCACCGCTCTGGTGTACCCAGAGAATCGCATCGAGGATCTGACGGGCATCGCGGCGCGGGCGGCCACGCGCTGTCACGGGTTCTGGAGTGTCGAAAAGAGGTTTGACGCGTATCCAGTCCGCGTCTGACATAGGGATTTCAATCACGGGGCTTATGGGAGCTTATCGGGATTCAACGCTGCGGCATCGCGGGTGATGCATGCGATGCGCACAGCCAACGCACCGGTGTTAGCCGATGTTCAATCGAGCAGTAGTACCGCTCATCGCGCCGCAGATCAACGCAGCGAACACGATGAAGTTGCTCATGAGGTAGTAAGAGTAAATATTATTCTCGAACGCCAGCCGCATCAGCAATGCCAGGACAACAAGCAGCCATTGGGGATTACGACGAATTACATGGCGCAGCAAACGGATCAGATTGAAGACGACCAGCAGCAGAAAGATAGCACCTAGATCGACAAGCATGAGGATGAAATCGTTATGCGGCATTGCGCCGTTCCACACATCTTCGTAGCCACCGATCCCATTGCCAAACATGGTTGGCCACAGACCCTGACGGGCCACATAGAACGCATACACGAGGTACGCATAGATGCGCCATGTGAACGATCCCTGTTGATCGCTCGCAAGATGCGTGATACCCCCAGAACTCTGGGCGGTTTTGAAAAGCTGCATCCATCCGCCATCGGCAATCAAGACGACGGGCGCGACGATCTTGTCGTAGATCGCGGCGTTGAACAGTGACAACGCCACCAACGCAGTACATAGCAACACAACACCCATGATTACCGGAGATGCCAGCCGACGGACGGACACCTTGCGGATACGCAGAAAAACCGTCAATGAAAGCACCATTGCGCCGGTCGATGTGGTAAGGCAGGCAACCGCGACGAAGAGCGCCTTTAGAATTGGCCCCTGCCGCTTCGAGTTAGTCTGGGATAACACATAGTTGATCGGCAACAACATGATCAGCACATAACTTCCAAGCAGATTGGCATGTTCGAAATTCCAGAAATCGCGCGAGGCGGTAAGTCCCAGCGCGGCGGAGATCGCGTAGTTTACCGAGAAACAGATCAGAAATTCGACAAGCAGCAACTTGAATACCCGGCTCATCTCGCTGCCCGTGATCTTGCGCCCGAGACTGTAAAACAGCATCGCGAGCAGCGGTAGGGTCAGCAGTTTGTAGGCGATCGGGTTTGTCGCATCGCGATACAACTCGGCAATCACAAACGCCATAAACACCACAGACCAAAAGACGGTACGACGACTCGCGTACAACGCTGGACCAAATGCGAGCACCAGCACGATCAGCGTGCCATTGAAAGCGATAAAGGCAACATCGCGAGCAGGCATAAAAAAGTCCATCATGAACTTTACTGACATCGCCGCGAGAACCAGGTAATAGCCTTTCGATCTCATGGTTTCTATCTACCGTTCGCATCGCGTCTGTAAAGCGCGACATCACCGAAATCCATGCTCCGGCTGCCAATATCATCAGGTTCGCTAAACCATAGCCATTTATAGATACCAAGCTTCAGATAGGCCTCGTTATCGTGGGCATAGGCATTGCCCTTCCCATGCTGGACGTATACCGGCACTCCGTCCTTGTACAGCTCCGTGACGCTCGACTGACCGGTACTGTCGGGAACATAGTGCAGGCGCCAGCATACCTGGCGCCCGAGATCACCCGGCAATGAACCAAACCGGAATACCTGCAGAGATCCTTTGGCATCTGAACGCACATTCAGCTCGTAGTGCTGGTTGTATGTCAATAGAGCAAACGGCGGTGATCCCGAAGCGCTTCCCTGGTGAATCTGCGTGATGATTTCCGGTTGATGGATATCAAACTTGAAATCGACCGGTAGCAATGTTGACCATTCGAGCACGTAATCTCGTCCGCTCTCGAAACGAACGGCGCCTAATGAGACTTCTGCGCGCGGTGTCCCATTCGCTACTTTCGAAAACGAATCCGACCGATTCATCTCAACATGCAGCATCGCTGCACCGGTTGCTCTTTCCCTCCGGACAGAAATCGATTGCGTCGATGGGCCTTGCACCCCTGCAAAGGCAGGGATACCCTCTTCCCATTCAGCATTCATCACCCTCTCGTAACCAGCCAGCGATGTCGAGACGCAACCAGCAACACTAGCGACGCTGTACAAACCAAGCAGAGCGACAAGTAGCTGTTTCATTTCAGCCCCCTCGCGTTGAACATTGCTCTCGTCATCATCCATGCAAACCGGGCGTTAGTGGTCAGATAACGTCTCCACATCCGCCGCGGTTCCTGCCATACCCGGTATAGCCATTCCAGACCGGAGGCCTGTATCCACGTGGGCGCGCGTTTTACGTCACCGGCGACGACATCGAAGGTTCCTCCGACGCCCATCACAAACGACACACCCAACTGGTCGCGCCATCGATTGATAAACGTCTCCTTCTTCGGCGATGTAATTGCAACAAACAGCAGACGCGCCCCTGACTCGCGGATCTTCTCGACCACGGCCGCTTCGCCCTCCCAAAAATACCCATGCTGAAAGCCAGCGATGATTAGCCCTGGATACTGGCGCTGGACAATGTGTGCAACCCGCGCAACGACGTGCTCTTTCGCACCGAGCAGAAACACCGGGTGTCCTTGTGCACTCGCCATTGCCAGCAGGTGGTCAAAAAGATCGACACCGGTCACTCGCTCTGGCACGTCGAAGCCAAGCAAGCGCGCACCCCAAACGACTCCCATTCCGTCCGCATTGACGATATCGCATGCGTTGACGGCGTCCGCAAGTTCCTTGTCGCGCTGCATATGAACCAGCTTGGCGACGTTCACAACCGAGTGCTGTGTGAAAACGCCGGACTCGATTCGATTTCTGATTAGCATCACCGTTTCGCTCATTGTCATACAGTCGATGCTGGCGGAGAAAAATCGGATTGTGCGATCACTTATGATCATGACGATCTCTCGTGGATTTATCGGTTTTCGACTTTGTCACCATGTCGTAAATGACACGAACACGTTGTGCGACGTCGGTTGATAGATACCCGGCTTCGGCAAGCCGCTCCGGTCCGTTGGTACGCTCTCCGGGTGCCATGACCTCGCGTAGCGCGGACGCGATCAGCAGAGGATCCCTATGTTCGACAACGCGGCAGTGCCTCACTCCTTGCAATAAATGAGGCACATCACCCACCTCCACCGATACGACGGGCAAGCCGCACGCCATCGCTTCCTTGATTGTCTGCGGGGAACCTTCGCGTTTCGATGTCATCACGAGCGCGTCCGCCTGTTGCAAGAGATCGCGCACCTCGTCTCGACTCATATTCTCGATCCGGCGTTCGACAATCACATCCGTACTGATGATGCGGAGTCGATCAAGCACGGACGCAAACAACGTGTAGTCCTTTTCCGGTCGCGACGCAGACGACGGGAAGATCACTGTTTTGTGTGTCGGCGAAGTCGGCTTCTTCGCGAGAGGTCTGAATAGCGTGTCATCGACTGCGCAAGGAATCGTCACACACCCTGGCGAAACCGGTTCGATGACGTCGCGGATCTCATCGCTGACCGCAATGCAAGTGTGCGCAAAACGCACTGCGACGCGAGTAATCCAGCGCAGAAGAGCACGACCGAATACATCAGAACCATGTAGCGTGATAACAATCTTCGAATTCGTCAGTGATCGAACGATCGGAGCAGACCATGCGGTCAATCCAAAGTGGTAGTGAATTACGTCGTACCGTCGGCTACGCAGGCGTAACAGGATCTCAAACAGAGAGGACAGATAGGCCCAACGGCTCAAAAACCCTTTGACCACCAGTACATCGACGTCAATGCCCGAAAGACGACGTAACGCTTCGACCTGCTCTGAAACGAACGTTCCCTGGCTCGGTTGAGACGAGTTTTCATTTGCAAACATATTGGTGACGATCAGAACATTCATAGCAGCTTCCTGAACGCCTCCAGATACTGGTTGGCAACGCGTCGTTCGTCGAAATGCGCAGCAAGTGCTTCACTTCCGTTTGCGAACTGATCGCTCTCCAGCAGTGTGCTAATCGCACTCGCAATCGAATTCACGTCATGCGTCGCTGCGATACCCCCGCCATTCATCTTCAGATAATCACGAATGGGGCCAGCCGGTGAAATTGCCAGAATGGGTTTTCGCATCATCGCGTAGTCGGCAAACTTGCTGGCAAGAAAAGGGCTTTCGTCCATCTCAGCTTCAATCACGACGAGCGCGCGTGCTGCATGCCCAATTTCATGGGCCAGCACAGGATCAACTTCACCGACAAAGTCGACGACGCCACTGCATTCCAACTGCCTGCATGCGAGACGAAAGGAAAGATCTACGTCGCCGACAAAACTGAATCCCGAGCACTTCGCAGTCGGGCCGATAGCTCCACCCAGACTCATGATCGCGTCGACAAGCTGGGGTATCGCGCGCTCACGGGTGATCTTTCCGATATGAACGAAACGCGAACCATAGCGAGCGATCAATTTTCGATCGATCTGCCTGTCAGAAGCAGGTGTCCCAATGTGAGCAACTACGTCGCACCTTGGTAAAACCCTGCCTGGCCATGTCCTCGCGAGCCTACGCACCGATGCTTCATTGCTATAGAGCGCGCCACGTGCCGATGTCAGCACCTTGGCGAGCGCGCGCATCTGTATTGCCTTGAGCACACACGAAAGCCGGGTTCGGTAGGGATACGGTGTGAGCGCCAACGGCCAGAGATCGCTGAAATAGGCAAGCCAGCGGTGGCGCAAGGACTCGGGCAAGTGCAACCCAATCAGATGGACCCGGAACGGTGTCGATTGAGTAAGCACGACGTCGGGCTCGAACGTCCGACTTATCTCTATGGCCTCTCTGGCCATTTTACGAACCCAGTCGGAACCTCGGTGGATCGAATCGAACTCGTAACGCAGGCGGCGGTGCGCTCGCGCCACGAAGCTTCGTACTGAAGACTGCGGTCGGCTGGCAACATGCGCGACCGGATAAAGGCGTGGTTCAGGTGACATATTTTGAACGCCACACAGGACCTGTACCTCATGTCCCGCACCATGAAGTGCATCGGCGACCTTCGTCGCTTGCAACGCTTGTGCGCCCGTTTCCGGAGCAAAGTGCTCGCAGATGATCAAGATTTTCATCTTCACCACTTTCAGAGAAACCATGCCGTCACACCCACCACCGACACGCATCCTAGTGCGCCAAGTGAAGGAAGCAACAGATTGCCAAGGTGGACTCGTTGTACGCGAATCGTAAGAAGCAGAACCCACGCCAGATACAAAACCATCTCAGTTGTCACCGCCGCGGTCATCGCACCCGATACGCCAAACTTCGATCCAAGCGCCGCGAAAAGCGCACCACCCGTGCACAACGAAAAGACCTGCCCGACTGTCCTAAGCCGTGCGAGCCCCGCAGTCTCGAGTGCGTGGCCAAGCGGTGTCGACATGCTTTGGATCAGGATTACGCCCGCACCGATCAGCACGGCCGTCTTCAACGCGAGTTGATAATCCGGATCGCCCGGGTGTCCGAGCACCACGACGATCAGCGGCGCCGAAAGCACAATCGTCACTGAAAGCGCTAAACCGACTGCAAGCAAAAAGATCACCTCTTTGAACAGAAGATCGGACCACACATGCCATCGCCCCTCCCTGGTCGCCTGAAAGAGCTTGGGATAGAAGGCCTGACCGATGCTGCCTGGGATCGTGTACAGAAACTGTGGGACACGTGACGCCAACGCAAAAGTTCCAACCACGGCAAGAGCCGCGTTTTTCTCAAGGATCAACACGCCGATAGTTGGCGCCAACATGTACAGGAAACCCGACAATAGATACGCGTTGATTCCGCTTGCCAGTCGTGCTGCGAAATACTTCATGCGTCGCAAGCTGATCCGAAAGGAGTGGATCGGGATAGCTCGGATACCAAACAGGCCACCAGTCATCAAACCAACTCCGTAACCCAACGCGATTACACTCACGCGCTCGGATGAAGGAACTGGCACCAGCATCGCCACTGATACGCATACCATCTGCATCAATGCTGCGGCGACCCGGGCACGACACAACGCTCCCGCATTCGAGCGCGAAAGCAGTACCCCGGTCACCCAGCTCGTGAGCATCAGGCCAAACACACCCGGCGCAAACATCAACTCGATGCATCGACGTGTTTCCCCGGCCAGATTCAAAGATGAAAGCGTCGCGAATCCTGCAATACACACGATTACGAAGAGTGCACAACGCATATAGAACGATGTGAGCGTGCATTCTCTCCAGTCAGGAGTTCCGCCAGCTACTTCTCTCAGATAGGTATTCTGTAGGCCCAGCTCGCAGAAGTAACTGGCGAAAGAGATAACAGCAATTGCATAGGAGAATGCACCGTACTGTTCGACGTGCATCAGTTTCGCCACCGCAATCGTCAATGATGCAAAGACGACACGAGAGAAAAGATTGCCCATCACGATAAGACTTGCGTGTCGTATCATCGCCGCCCGCCCTGGCCGCGGACGTGCCATCGCCGACGGTTGGACCGGGCAATCAACGGATCACCTGAAAGGTTCCACGAGTATCGATAACCACCTTTTCCTGGAGTCTTAGTAAATCGATGCGTTTGAATTCGCGGTGATCGACCAGCAGCGCAACAATGTCAGCCTGATTCAGCGCAACCATTGCGTCGCACAGTTCAACCTGGTCCGCAAGACGACGAGGCATCACGTCGATATTGGGTTCGACCGCCAGTACACGACCACATTTCTCCTGGGCGATCATCTCGACGATCGACATGGCAGGGCTTTCTCTCAGATCATCGATATCAGCCTTGAATGCGAGTCCAAAGCAGGCTATGACGGGTTCGCGAAAGCGCTTTGCTACGCGTTTCACCCGCTCCACCACATAATGCGGCTTATCATCATTAACAGCCCGCGCCGTCCGGATCAACCGCGCCTGCTCCGGCGCCGAATCGACGATAAACCACGGGTCAACCGCAATACAGTGCCCACCCACCCCCGGCCCCGGCTGAAGAATGCTCACCCGCGGATGCCGGTTCGCCAGTCGGATCAGCTCCCATACATTGATGTCGAGCGTGTCCGAAATAATCGACAGCTCGTTGGCAAACGCGATGTTGACGTCACGAAACGAGTTCTCCGTCAGCTTGCACATCTCCGCGGTGCGCGCATCGGTCAACACGCACTCGCCGCGCACGAACGTCTGATACAGCTCAGCCGCGACTTCGCTGCAGCGACGCGTCATCCCGCCAATCACGCGATCGTTCTCCACCAGCTCGCGAATCACGTGCCCCGGCAGCACCCGCTCCGGGCAATGCGCAACACGAATATCCGACGCCTCACCCGCCTGCTGCGGAAAGCTCAGGTCCGGTCGCATCTCAGCCATCCATGCAGCCACCTTCTCGGTAGTGCCCACCGGCGAAGTCGACTCGAGCACGACGAGATCGCCCGCCTTCAGCACCCGTGCAATCGCGCGGCTCGCCGCTTCGACATAGCTCAGGTCAGGCTTGTGCCCTTCGCAGAACGGCGTCGGCACCGCGATCAAAAACGCATCGGCGGGCTCGGCCTCGGTAGTCGCACGCAGGTGGCCCTGCGTTACCGCGGCACGCACCAGCATGTCGAGTTCGGGTTCGACGATATGAACATCGCCGCGATTGATCGTATCGACCGTCTCGCGATTGACGTCGACACCAACGACGGTCTTGCGGCGCGCTGCAAACGCAGCCGCCGTAGGGAGCCCGATATACCCGAGCCCAAGAATGGAAACGACATCGAATGACATAGCGTAGGTCTCTTCGCCTGATTGTTTTGACTGTCTGTAATCGATCTAATGCACGGCGTCGGTGTGCTCGGCCTGCAGCGCATCCCCCCAGAGCACCGCGGGCAACGCAGCCGCAATCCGCTCGCAAGCCTGTCCGTCGCCATACGGGTTATGGGCGCGGCTCATCGCCTCGTACTCGGCTGCGTCGTTCAGCAAACGCGCGACCGTGTCCGCAATGCGCTGTGCGTCCGTCCCGACAAGGCGCACGGTGCCCGCCGCAACCGCCTCGGGCCGCTCAGTGGTGTCGCGCATCACGAGCACCGGCTTGCCGAGCGACGGCGCCTCTTCCTGGATTCCGCCCGAATCGGTCAGGATCAACCATGCGCGCGTCATCAAAAACACGAACTGCAGATACTCCTGCGGTTCGATCAGTACGACGTTGCGTACGTTGCCGAGCAGCCGGTTCACCGGCTCGCGCACTTGCGGATTCAGATGCACGGGATAGACGATCTGCACCTGCGGATGCGACGCCGCGATGCGTCGCAGCGCGGCGCAAATGCCTTCGAAACCCTGCCCAAAATTCTCGCGTCGATGTCCGGTAACGAGGATCATTTTCTTCGTCTCGTCGAGAAACGTGAACGCACTGCGCAAACGCTGCGCAAGATCGCGCTCGCGATCGAGCCGCGCCTGCACTGTCAGCAGCGCATCGATCACGGTGTTGCCGGTCACGACGATTCGTCCGGGCGCGATGCCTTCGCGCAGCAGGTTGCCGCGCGACGTTTCGGTCGGCGCGAAATGATGTGCCGCGAGTGCGGCAGTCAGCTTGCGGTTCGCCTCTTCCGGCCAGGGCGAATACAGATTGCCGGTACGCAGCCCCGCTTCCACATGGCCGACCGGTATGCGCTGGTAGTACGCGGCGAGCGACGTGACGAAGGTCGTCGTCGTATCGCCGTGAACCAGCACGAGGTCGGGCCGGCTCGCTTCAAGTACCGGGCCAAGCTTGCCGAGCATGTGTGCGCTCAGCCCGGCCAATGTCTGGCCCGGTCGCATCACATCGAGGTCGTAATCGGGTGCGATCGCAAACAGGTCGAGCACCTGGTCGAGCATCTGCCGGTGCTGTGCGGTGACGCACACTTCGCAGTCGACGTGCTCCATTGCGCGCAGGCGGCGCACGACCGGCGCCATCTTGATCGCCTCCGGCCGCGTGCCGAACGTGACGAGAATCTTCTTTCTGCCGATGTCCATGTATCGCTCCGTCAACGTCGTCAACGACTGCCAAGCTGTGCTTCCTGCTCGTTGCCCCGGTAGGCATAACCGCCGTAGTTGCCGTACTGCGCCGAGCGCAAGCCCGGTCTGAATCCGTTGAAAACCACACCGGTCACCTTCGCGCCGACACGTTCGATACGCTTGACCGATTCGAGAATTTCACCGTTGCTGGTCATCCCCGAGCGCGCGGCGAGCAGCACGATTCCCGCATACGGCGCGAACACCGTCGCGTCGGTCACGGGCAATACGGGCGGCGCATCGAGCAGCACGACGTCGTAGCGTTGCGCGGCCCACGCAAGCACGTCCGCGAGTCCGCCCGCCGAAAACAGTTCGACCGGCTGCGAAACCAGTGGCCCAGTGGGCAGGAAGTCGACGTTCGGCGTGATGTCGGCGACGATCGCTTCGCCGAGCGGCGTGGCGTCGCGCAGCACGTTGGTCAAGCCAACGCGGCCGGGGACGCCGAAGTCGGTCGCAAGATGTCCGCGCCGCAGATCGCCGTCTATCAGCAGCACACGTTTCTTCGATAGCCCGATCAACGTCGCCACGTTCGCGGAAATGAACGACTTGCCGATCCCACCGGACGGTCCCGTCATCAGCACGAGGTTGTTGTCCGGCCGTTCGAGCAACGCGAACTGCAAGGCGGTACACAGGCTGCGCAGCGCCTCGACGGCGGGTTCCTGCGGTCGCGCAAGGGCGAGGATCGACGGGACGAGATCGGAACGCTCGCCGGGTCGCATCAGCTGGCGCTGCGCGCCGCTGAGCGGAATCGTCGCGATTACGTTCAACATCGCGTCGCGTTCGATATCCATCGGATCGGTCAGACCGCCGAACAGCGCGGCGCGCACGACCGCCGTGCTCACGCCGCACAGCAGCCCGAGCGCCGCGGCAATCGCGACGATCAGCACGCGTTTCGGCTTTACCGACTCGTCGGGGATCACGGCGTGATCGATCACGCGTACGTTGCCGATCTTGCTCGCGGTAGCGAGCCGCAATTGCTGCATGCTGTTCAGCAAGCCGACATAGAGATCAGTTTCGACGGTCACGTCGCGGCGCAGCCGCACGATGTTCTGCTGCGCATCCGGAAGCCGCTGGATCGAGCCGTTAAACGAATCCATGTTCGCGCGCGCCGCTGCGATCTGCTGGTCGAGCGCGGCAAGTGCCGGGTGCTCCGGGGTATAGAGCGCGGTGAGCTCCTTGCGTTTCTGTTCGAGTTCGAAGAGGCTCGATTGCGCAGCCACCGACTGCGTCAGAATCGCTTTCGCCTGTTCGCTGAGATCCACCACTTCGTGCTTGTTCTGATACGCGTTGAGGCGGTCTTCGACGCTGCGCAACTGACGTTCGACATCGGGCAACTGCGCGTTCAGGAACTGCAACGACTTCTCGGCGGTTGCGGCCTTGCGGTCGGCATTCTGGCGCACGTAGTTGTCGGCGATCTCGTTCAGTACCGCCGACGCAAGCGCCGGATCGGGGTTCTCGTAGGTCACGCCAATCACGCCGGACTGGTCCTTGCCCTTCTCGGTAATGGTCAGGTCTTTCTGCAGCTTGTCGAGTACCTTCAGCTTCGAATAGCGCTTCACGACGAACTGTGCGTTCGTGCGGCCATTCAGTTGCGCGACCAGCAGCGTGATGTCGCCCTGCGGCGTGGCGACCTTCAGCGGCGTGCCGACCTGGCCGGTTGCGTCGGTGTCGAGGTCGCTGCCCGAGAGGCGGTAGCGGCCGGCACCGAGCGCGGTGACCGTGAAGCTGTCTTCTTCGAAATCTTTCGGTACGTCGAACTGGTTCACCGCGATACTTTCGGCACCCCACGCGTAACCGCCGATACCCAATAACCCGGGCTGCGACAGCGTATGACCGTGACGCGCGATCCACGCGCCGATCACCGGAAAGTAGCGCGGCTGCGCATCGATATAGAGCCGCAGGTCGTCGACGACCTTATCCGTGACGAGCCGCGAGTGGAGAATCTCCATCTCGCCGTCATCGGTCGATTTCACATCGAACAGCGAACTCAATCCGCCGATCAGGTTGCCCGCGGCCGCGCCGGCCAGATCGTCGTTGCTTTCCACCTGCACGGTGATATCGACGCTGTAGACCGGCCGCGCGAGCAGCGCGTACAGCGCGCCCACCAGCACGAACACCGCCGTCACGGCGACGATGGTCTTTACGTTCTTGATCAGCACGTCGAGCACTGCGCGGATGTCGATCTCGTCCGCGTCGCGGGAAAACTGGTGCTGCAGGTTCGGAGCATTCATAGTCGCTACAGGTTGGCGATGCGGATACGGAAAACGATGGAAGACATCAGGAGCTCATGTGCAGCGTCAGTAGCGACTACTGCGTGCGAGGCTCGCAATGCGTCTGATCCAGTCCTGCACGCCGTGGTCGATCAGCGTCAGCGCGTACTCGTAACTGCGATGCGGTCGTCCGTACGGATCGGGCACGTCGGTCGGATACGCTTCGGCAAGCCGGTACACACGGCCGCGCGCAATCGGATAGAAGCGCTCAATGGCGTGCTGCTGCGCCAGTTCCATCACGAGAATCAGATCGGCGACGCGGCACATCCGCTCGTCGAGCCGGCGCGCGCGATGCTCGGACATGTCGATGCCGCGCGCCGCCAGCAGCGATGCGGCCACCGGATCGATCGCAGTCCCGGCAACCGCCGACAGCCCCGCCGACGCCACCACCGTGTCCGCCATCTCGCGCCGCAACAGGCCCTGCGCAATCGGGCTGCGGCAGAGGTTGCCCTCGCACACAACAAGAATCCGTTCGATCATTTCGTCACAATCGCTGCAGTGAGACCGGCGTTGATCCCCGGCAACAACAAGCTCAGTACGCGGCTAAAGCGCACGAGACCGTTGCCGTCCACGTACACGACATCCTTCGGCTGCAGTTCGAACTGATTCGCGAGCACCATCGACACCGGCGAGCGCGCATCGAGGTGATAGACCTGCGGCTTCGCCTCGAGCGAGCCGCGAATCACATACAGTTGCGCGGCGTCGGCGCTCGCGGTGTTGAGACTGCCTGCCTGCGACAGCGCATCGCTCAACGTGAGCTTGCCGGTCTTCATCGGGATTGCAGTCACGGGCTTGTTGACTTCGCCCATGACGTACACGCCGTTGTCGTCGCGCGAGACGACACGCAACAGGTCGCCTGTCTTCAGCACGATGTCCGACGGGTTCTGGTCGCGCTCCAGCATCCGCGACAGGTTCAGCGAATAGGACACGCCGTCGCGCACGAGCACCATGCGGCTTTGATCGGCCGTCGGGTTGAAGCCGCCCGCGCGGCTGATCGCTTCGTAGAGCGTCATCGGTACGTCGTTGACCGGCACGGTTCCAGGCGTATGCACTTCGCCGTCCACATAGACCTGTTTGGCGCGAAACGATGCAACCCGCACGGTCACCTGCGGTTTGGCGAAGACCCGAGCGAGCGCCGCGTAAACCGTCTGTTGCGCCTGATCGGTCCGCAGGCCCGCGACGTGCACGCTGCCCGCATACGGCAGCTGGACGTTGCCGCCGCTGTCGACCACGAAGCCGAGCGCCGGATCGAATGGACGACCGGCGGTCTGCGGTTGCGCTCCGAGCGCGGCCGTCAGTTCGGGGTGATCCCAGATGGTGATCTGCAGCACGTCGCCGATACCGAGCGTGTACGGTCCGGGTTTCACCGACAGCTCGCGAAGCTGGTCGACGTTGTTCTGCGCAGCATCGTCGCGCAGTTGCCGGATCAACGTCGTATTGATGTCGGCGATCGGCACCGGCATGTCGGTGGCCGGCGTTTGGGCGTCGCCACCCGTCACCGGCAATGTGGCAGGCGTGATCATCCGCATGCCGGGCGCTACGCCGCAGGCGGACAACGCAAAGCTCGCCACGATACTCAGCGCGAGCGCTGCCGGCCTGCAGCGCCCACCTGTTTTGCCGGCGTTGTGCCGGTTCGTCAAAGGTCCCATCTGATTCACCCCGTATTGCTTGCAATTCTTTTTTTGCGTGTGCCGCGCGCGCCGCCTGTGCGGCACGCTCGCGCCGTCAAAATGCGTTGCTGTCGCTAAAGCCTCTTGCGATCGTCGCCGCGACGATGCGCATGTCGAGTGCAAACGACCAGTTGCGCAAGTAGTACAGGTCGTGCTCGACGCGTCCCTGCATCTTCTCGACGCGATCGGTTTCGCCGCGAAAACCGTTTACCTGCGCCCAGCCGGTGATCCCCGGCTTGATCCGGTAACGGTGGATGTAGCCGCTGACCACCTTCTGGTACAGCTCGTCGTGTTCGAGCGCATGCGGACGCGGCCCCACCACCGACATCTCGCCGCGCAGCACGTTGACGAACTGCGGCAGCTCGTCGAGGCTCGTGCGGCGCAGAAAGCGTCCCAGCGACGTCACGCGCGCATCGCTGCGGGTTGCCTGGGTAACAACGCCGGCCGCTTCGTCGTGCGTGCGCATCGTGCGGAACTTGTAGATGCGAAATACGCGGCCGTCCGCGCCCTTGCGCCGCTGCTTGAACAGCACCGGGCCACGCGAAGACACCTTGACAGCCAGCGCGATGGCGATCAGTAGCGGCGTCAGTGCGAGTAGCGCGAGCGCCGCGAACACGCGGTCGAACAGTTCCTTCTTCGCGAGTGCGTGAGGCGGCAGTGGCGATGCGGCGAGGTTGATCGCCGGCACGCCGATCAGATCGATCATGCCGCCGTCGAACAACGCAAGACTGCTGATGTCCGGAATGAAACGGATGTTGATGAGGTCGTCGCGGAACTCGTTGACGAGGCGCAGCATCGTGCGTTCTTCCGACAGCGGCAACGCGAGCCACAGCTCCTGCCACCCTTGCTCGCGAACATGGCGGATGAACTGCGTGAGATCGTCGAAGGTCGGCACGCCCGGCATTGCGGCGTTGCTTGCGGGAACAACGTTCGGAGCGACATCGAACACGGCGGCTGCGCGAAACCCGCTCGCCGGCGACGCCACGATGTTGCTCACCACGTCGTGGCAATGCACACCGCGCCCGACCACCGCGACGTTGCGCAGATTCAGCCCCGCATGGCGCACGCGCCGCAACACGGCATGCGTTGCGAGCCGCGAGACGATCAACCCGCCGCCGGTAATGCCGGTCCAGTACGCGAACCACAGTCGCGAGATGAAATCCGTGCGGTGCAGCGAGAACATCAACACCAGCGCACAGCCCTGCACGACCACCCATGCCAGCGATATCTGGCTCGCGAGTCGCAGCAGCGAACGGCCGCGCCACGACTGATAGATGCCAAACACCGGAAACAACGCGAGCGTGAAGGCCGTTGCAAACGCAACGAAGGCGGCATCGAGGCGGCTGTGTGCGACGTGCTCGAAGCGGATCTGTGCCGCAGCCGCCGCACCGCCGACGATCAGCAGCACGTCGACTGCGCGCGCGAGCAGCCCTTGCGGCCCGGAACCTTGCGTGCTGCGTCGTGTGAAAGCGAAGTCGGCGGTACTCACGTCGGCATCCCGGTATGCCGGCGCGACGCATGCTGCTCGCGCAGCAGGAGGCGGGTCGCTGTACCGCGATGCGATCGGTTTGTTCTCATGCTCTGGTCGTCCTCTGCTTCGCCCACGCGTAGTCGCCCGTCAGGCGGCTCGTCGTCTGCGAATGGTCGTCGTATGTCACCGCTACGCCGGTTGCGTCCAGCCGTTACGTTTCGCGCGGCAACACTTCTCCCCGCACGCGAAAACGCGCGCTGCTACGCACCGCCGCCTGTCGCATCGAGCCTGTGTGTCGTACGGACGCACGAACGCCGTACGGAACAATCAGTCCGTCATGCCGATCAAGCGGTCTTCAGTACTTGCGTTTTACGAACTACGTGGATCCGACATCACGCAATCGATACGACTGCGCGCCCGGCTTGGACGGGTCCGTGCAGAACACACGGACCGGGGTGGTGAGGAGAAGAACCGCTGGCTCGCCCCGGACCAGAACGGTTGATTCAAACAGATAGTCATTTACGGATCCTGTCTTATTGATGTCAGGTTGTGCACTGCGCCATCGAATAAGCAGCATCCATGCCAATTGTCGGACAACGTTCTATCGAAAACTCGTACACGGTCCCAAGGAGCGCATGTGCTATGCGTTTTGAGTTGATGTTGTTGCGCCGATTCATGCTCCGGGACCTCGCGGCACGCGCAAAGAAAACGCGCCCGTTACGTAACGCCCCGCCGTAACAGACCGGAACAAACGCGTGTGTGACCGATGCGAAGCGCGGTCCTCCAGTGCGAAATACGACGCGCAAAACCGCGACTACACACGTGCGTGTAGCGCGCACAACGGGTTCGTGCCGATCCCAATCGATGGCATGAAACGTGCTGATTCCCGCAGGGGTAATGTGGCCTCGCGCGATCTGAAAGAGTGACCATGAAAAAAAGCGCGCATGCGAATCGACACGGCAAAAGACGGGGACCTCCGGTGCAAATCGAACACATACGACAGGCAGTCGCAATCGATCCAATCGACACACTCGACACGCCGGTGCGCAACCGTCTCGGCCAGCGCATCCAGCAAGGTTTGAGCGCGGGCGAATTTCATCTGGTGTTTCAGGGCATCTATGGCGCGCGCACGCTCGAACTCGAGCGCATCGAAGCGTTGATCCGCTGGAACCATCCCGACTACGGTCTGCTGTTGCCGGACGCTTTTGTTCCCGCGCTTCACGACGACCTCGAGGTCGCCGTCGACGTCACCCACTTCGTGATCGATCGCGCCTGCGCGCAACTCGCGGCATGCCTGCGCGCGGGACAAAAGGCGCTTCCGCTCGCCGTCAACGTGCCGCCTTCGGTTGCGGCACAGGAAAATTTCGCCGCCGAAGTCGAAGCGATCGCGCAGATGCACGGCGTCGCACCCGCGTTGCTCGAAATCGAACTGGTGGAAACGGAAGACACGGCGAAGATCCTCGCGACAAGAACGCTGACCCGGCCGTTGCGCGAAGCGGGCATCCGCATCTCGATGGACGACTTCGGTACCGGCTACTCGTCGTTTGCGCTGCTCAGCGAGATGGATGTCGACACGGTGAAGCTCGCGCGCGAACTGCTGGCTTTCGTGCCGACGCGTCAGCGGGCGAGCGCGGTGATCGCCGGTATCCTGGCGTTGCTCGAAAAACTCGATATCCGCGTTGTCGTGGAAGGCGTCGAAACCGCCGATCAGGCGCACTGGCTGGCACAGTGGCCCAACGTGCTGGTACAGGGCTATTACTTCTCGCGACCCACCGGCGATCTGTCGGCCGTGCTCGACGGACTCGACGCTACCCGGCGCAGCACGGCCGCGAAGACGCTCGGGCCGCGCTGATTCCCGCTTATTCCTGCTTACAGAAGCAGCAACGACGACAGTTCTGTGAAACAGCTTGTATAAAGATGGAAAATTGTCTGACCTTTTTACTTTATTCAGACAAATTGCCAACAAACTGCGAAATTCCTCTAACCAGTCGGGAAAAGCCACCTACATTGAATATTCAACCATGCACGGTTTTGGCATAATTCAGTGTACCTACTAGTTAACGAAGTTTGCTGTATGACAACCGTCCCCCTGACAGACGACGCGTGGCTGCGTGTCTGTCATCTATTTGAGGAACCTGCGGCGGGGCCCACGAACGTCGGCCGGCCGCGCAGACAGTCGCGCGATGTGCTCAACGGCGTGCTGTGGGTTCTGTTGAATCACGAGAAGTGGCACCACCTGCCGTCCACCTTTCCGCCGTCGCAGACCTGCTACGCCCGCTGGCTGCAATGGAAACGCAGCGGCCTGATCGATACGGTCATCGCCGAGCTGGAAAAAAGCGACGACCCGCCGCGCGATAACGGCGCCGGGTCGTAAAACCGCCTTCCATCCGCTGAATCTCCGCTCTCTGCAGGTCGAACCGGCCTATACGAGCGCGTCTTCGTGTGCGTGGTCGAGCGCGTCGTCGACCACGCGCGGCGCGTCGGCCTGCATGGCACCGAAGCGCGCGATGACGTGATCGACGAAGGTTCGCACCTTCGCCGGCAGATGGCGGCGGCTCGGATAGGCGACGCTGTACTCGATATGCGGCAACGTGTAATCGTCGAGCAACCGCACGAGGCGACCGTTCGCAAGATCCTCGTCGACCAGATAGGCGGGCAGGATCGCGATGCCCATGCCCAGAAGCGCGCAGCGGCGCAGCATTTCCGTGTTGTTGGCGACGACCGCACCGGACGGACTCACGCGCACGTTGCCGTCGCTATTCATGAAGGTCTGTGCAGCCGCCCAGGAATCGGACGACTGGCCGAGCCATGCATGGTCGTTCAGTTGCTCGGGTTGTCGCGGCACGCCGTGCTTCGCGAGATAGGCGGGCGCCGCGCACGCGATCAGATAGGTCGTCGTGAAACGCCGCGCAACGATGCTGCCCGCCCGCACCTGCGACGACACCAGCACGCCGACGTCGAAGCCCTCTTCGACCAGATCGACGGGGCGGTCGACCAGCGTTACATCGGGCGTCACCTTCGGGTAACGCTCGGTGTAGGTCTGCAGCACCTGCCCGAGGTTATGCATGCCGAATTCGACAGGCGCGACGATGCGCAGCGTACCGATCGGCTGATGATTGCGCGACAGCACCATCTGTTCGACGTCTTCGAGCTCGCCGAGCACCTGGCGGGCGCGCTCCAGGTAAAGCTGCCCGGCTTCGGTCAGCGACAGGCTGCGCGTCGTGCGGTTCAGCAGGCGCGCGCCAAGCCGCCCTTCGAGGCCGGCCACGTGGCGGGTCACGACGGCGCCCGACACATCGAGGGCCTGCGCCGCACGGACAAAGCTGCCGAGATCCGCAACGCGAACGAAAATCCGCATCGATTCCAGATGATCCATGAAACGACTCCAGTGGCTCGTGCATCGGACCGGCGGGGGCCAGTCCCATTGAACCGTCGCGGCAAATGCAAGGGCGACGGGTACCTCGGTATGGGCACAGTCTAGGCGCGAGGTGCTGTCGGAACACTGGCTGGAAAATGACCGTTTTGTCATCTGACGGTCAGGCGAGGCGGGGATGGTTGTGGTTGCGCGTGCGTGGGCTGGTTGCGGGAATGTGCGTCGAGCGGGGCCGGGGCGGCGCACATGCAGACTTGGCAGACTTGGCAGACTTGGCAGACTTGGCAGACCGGGCAGACCGGGGGACCCCGGCGGCCCCGGACGAAGCTGGACCGGGCCCAACCGCCCTACGCGCGATTACGCCGGCGCGAAGCAGGAAATAGCAGCGCAGCTTCCGGCACCCGCAACGGCCGCCGCGTGTCGCTGACCGGCCGCTCATCGGCTGCGTTATGGGCGCTTGCCGCGGCCACCGAAAAGCCAAACGTATTGACACCGTCCTCGCAGCTCACGAACACGCTGCCGCCGTGCATCTCGGCCACCGCCTTGACGATCGCGAGACCGAGCCCGTGGTTCTCGCCGCTGTTCGAGCGCGATTCGTCGAGCCGGTAGAAGCGCTCGAAGATATTCATCCGCAGTTCCGGCGCGATCGGCGTGCCCACATTCGATACCGCCACGAACACCAGCTCGCCGCGCTGTTGCGCGCTGACCGATACGGTGCCGCCCGGCTGCGAGTGCTGGATCGCATTGGTCAGCAGGTTGGTCAGCGCCCGGCCGACCAGCGAAGGGTCCACCGATGCACGCGCATTGCCGCTCAGCTCGACCCGCAACTGCGCCTCGTCGAACGCGATATCCATGAAGTCGAGCATGCGGGTAATTTCGTCGGCCATCCACACGTCGGTCAGGTTGATCGCGCGTTCGCCGCGATCGCGGCGCGACAGGAACAGCATGTCGTTGACGATCACACGCAGCCGTTCGAGTTCTTCGAGGTTCGACTGCAGCGTCTGTTGCAACTGGCCAATCGAGCGATCGCGGGTCAGTGCGACTTCGGTCTGGCCGATAAGGATGCTGACCGGCGTGCGCAGTTCGTGCGCAACGTCCGCGTTGAACGACTCGAGCCGACCATACGCGCCGTCGAGCCGCTCGAGCGCGCCGTTGAACGACGTCGCGAGATCGTGCAGTTCGCCGGGCAACTCATCGGTGCGCAGCCGCTGCCCGCGATTACCTGCGCTCACCTGCCCCGCTTCGTCCGAGAGCCGCGCGAGCGGGCGCAAGCCGAAGCGCGTGACGACGCTGCTCAGCAGCAGCACGGTCGCGCACGCCAGCGCGATCAGCGCGGCGAGCGTGACCGCGAGGTGGTGCAGCGTGCGTTCGCTCGCGGTACAGTCGCCGGCCACCACGACATCGACGGCCGGACGCACACCCGCAGCCGGCACCGTGAACTCGGTCGTCACCATGTCCGCGTTCAACCCGGCAACCCGGATCACGCGATAACGGCCGTCGGTGGAAAGCTGCTTTTCAGCGGTAAACGGCGTGCCGAAACGAAACCGCGGATCGGAACTCTGGATAAAGAAGAGCGGCCGCCCCGCCGGCGACAGATCGCTCAGATGCTCGGTGACGAAATGCCATTTTTCCGGCGTGCTCACACGCGCGATCACCGAGCGGGCGATCTCGGCGCGAGCGTCGAGGGTTGCGCGTACATCGCCACTCAACTGACGTTCCATCACCACGAAGAGCCCCACGCCGACCAGCGTGAACACCAGCAGCGAGACCATCGCGAACATGATCGATAGCCGGCGCGAGATCGACAGGTTCATCATGATCAGACTCCCTCGCGCTCTTCGAGCACGTAGCCCATCCCGCGGATGGTATGCAGCAGGCGATTCGCAAACGGCCCGTCGAGCTTCGCACGCAGCCGCTTGATCGCCGTCTCGACGATGTTCGTGTCGCTCTCGAAGTTGACGTCCCAGACCAGTTCGGTGATCTGCGTCTTCGACAGAATTTCGCCGTGCCGGCGCGCCAGCACGCTGAGCAACTGGAATTCCTTCGCGGTCAGTTCGAGCCGTGTGCCGTCGCGGCTCGCGCGCCGGCTGATCAGATCGACTCGCAGATCGCCCACGCAGATCAGCGTCGATTCCTGCGTGCGCGCGCGGCGCGTCAGCGCATGCAGCCGCTCGACGAGTTCGAGAAACGAAAACGGTTTGATCAGGTAATCGTCGGCGCCGCTGCGCAGACCCTGCACGCGATCGTCGACGCGGTCGCGCGCGGTCAGCATGATGACTGGCGTCTGCTTCTGCGCGCGAATTCTCTTCAATACGCTAAAGCCATCGAGCTTCGGCAGCATCACGTCGAGAATCACCACGTCGAAGTCGTATTCCATCGCCATGAACGCGCCATCCTCGCCGTCGGTCGCGACGTCGACCACCCAGCCTTGTTCACTGAGGCCGTTGCGCAGGTATTCGACGACTTTCGGTTCGTCTTCGATCAGCAGTACTTTCATCACATCCTCGGATTGTCCGGGCTAGCTGCTGCGGGTGTTACGTCGTGTGTTATCGGTGCCGCCTGTGCAGTTTGCCCCACACCGCCATTCTGCCGCGCCGCATCGGGCCGCCAGCCGCCGCCGAGCGCCTTTGCCAGCTGCACGACAAGGGCAGCCTGATCCCCTGCAATCTGCACCTCGGTACGCTGTGCGGTCAATAGCTGCTGTTCGGCGTCGAGCACGTTGATGAAGGCAGTCAGGCCACCCGCGTAACGGTCGTTGGCGAGGCTCAGCAGGTGCTGCGCATCGACGACGCCCTCGTGCGCGCGGGCATGCGCATCGTCGAGCACCGCCAGACCGGTCACCGCGCGCTGCACCTGCTGGAACGCATCGAGCACCGTTTGCCGGTAGTTTGCCTCAGCGGCGACATAGCCGGCGCGCGCAAACGCCACGCCGGCCGCGCGCTTGCCCCCATCGAACAGCACCTCGCCCGCCGATGCCCCAATCGACCAGGCCAGCGCCGGCGCACCGAACAGGCTCGCGAAGCGGGTACTTTCCCAGCCGAGCTGCGGCGACAGCGTCAGATCGGGGAAGTATGCCGCACGCGCGACGCCGATGCTCGCGTTGGCCGAAGCCATCGCGCGTTCGGCGGAAGCGATGTCGGGGCGGCGTTGCAGCAGGTCGCTCGGCATGCCGGTGGGCAGCACCGGGATCGGCGGCAGTTCGACGGCTGGCGCAATCGTGAATTGCGGCGCCGGCACGCCGATCAGCGCAGCGATCGCCGTGTCGAACTGCGCGCGCTGGTTCACGAGCAGTTGCCGCTGCGTGCGCGTCGCGTCGAGTTCCGATTGCTGCTGCAACACGTCGAGCCCCGACACCGCGCCGCTGTCGTGTTGCGCGGTAACGAATGCGAGGGCCTTCTGCTGCAATGCCGTCGAACGATCGAGCACGTCGATTTCCGCATCGAGCTCGCGCAGCGCGAAATACGCGGTGGCGAGGTCGGTGGTAACGACGAGGCGCGCGTTCGCGAGATCGTCGCTAGCCTGTTCCGCCGATGCCGTCGACGCCTCGACTTCGCGGCGAATCCGCCCGAACAGGTCGATGTCGTAGCTCGCACCAATGCCCGCGGTCACATCGTTCTGCACGGTCGATGTGTTCGGGGTCGCGTAGTTCGTCTGCGGCCGGTCGGCGGACACTCGTTCGCGCGCGAGACCACCGTTCAACGCGACCTGCGGCGCCTGCGTCGACGCAACCGAGGCAAGCGTCGCCTGAGCCTGCTCGTAATGCGCGCTCGCGGCGCGCAGCGTCTGGTTACCGTCGAGCGCCTGCTGTTCGAGATCGTCGAGCCGCGCGATGCCGAACGTGCGCCACCAGTCGGGCTGAAGCGGCGCGTGACCGGGTTCGGCTACGCGCCAGCCTGGGTCGGGCGTGGTGCGCCAAGCCTCCGGTGTATCGACCTTCGGGCGCACGTAGTCGGGTCCGACTGTGCAGGCCGCGAGCCACATCATCGCCAGCACGCCCGCAGGCCAGCGCGCGCGGTGTGTCCAGTGCGTCCAGTGGCTCTGACCGATGCGCAAACCCGTCATGCCGCCGCTCCCGCTGCGGGCTTGCCGCCCTGCCCGCCGTTGCCCTTGCCATTGCCAGGCGCGCCACCGCCCGCGCCTGTCGCCGGCGCAATCGTCACCGGATCTCCATCCGCAATCGAATCGGCCGGGTTAAGGACGATGCGATCGTTCGGTCCAACGCCGCTCGCAATTTCCAGCGTCAAGCCGAAGTCACGCGCAATCACGACCGAGTGCAGCTTCACCCGGTTGTCCGCGCCGACCACGGCCACCTGCGGCCCCTGCGCGCGAAACAGCAGCGTGTTGCCCGGCAGGATCAGCTTGCCCTGCACCGCCCCGGGAAAGCTCACCTGCACATACGCGCCCGGTATCAGCACACCATCGGGATTCGGCAACCGTACTTCGACCTGCAACGAACGCGTGCCGACATCGATTGCACCGGAGACATCCGAAATCACCCCGTCGAACACTTTGTCCGGCAATTCGGTCTGACGGATCGCAACATGCTGCCCGGCCGCGACGGTATTCGAATACGACTGCGGAACCTGCACGAACACACGCAGCGGATCGGACTGCGCAACCGCGAACAACGCGCGGGTCGAACTGCCACTGCCCGCATCGATCAGGTCGCCGGTATCGATGTTGCGCTGGGTGATCACGCCGCTAAACGGCGCGACGATGCGCTTGAACGATTCGAGCTGGTTCAGGCGTCGCAGGTTCGCTTCGGCGGCCGACATGTTCGCGACGTCCTGGTTGTACGCCCCCTGGCGATCGTCGAGTTCCTGTTGCGACACCGCGTCGCGTTGTCGTAGCTGCAACGCGCGAGCCAGCGATACCTTGGCGAGCGCGAGCGTCGACTCAGCCTGCTGTCGTTGCGCGCTAGCCTGCGATTGCTCCTGATCCACCTCGGGCGTATCGAGTTCCGCGAGCAACTGGCCCTGCTGCACATGCGTGCCGATATCGACGTACCAGCGCCGCACATAACCGGTTGCGCGCGCATACACCGGCGACTCCGAATAGCCGCGCAGCGTGCCCGGCAGCGTCACGTTGGCTTCGGCGGCAGTGGCCGCATCGGCGGGTGTCGGCGACACGACGTTCACGTACTGCCGCGCGTTCTGCTCGACGGATGAGGACAGCGCGTGGTCGTTGCTGACGTTCGCGAGGATGGTGCGAATCGATCCGGCTACGAGTACCAGTGCGACGCCATAGGCCACATAGCGCGCGCGCCGGCGCACCGTCGCGCGTGACGGCAGGTCCATGCCGCGGTCCGGATCGTCCGCGTGAATCGCAAGGGATTCGTGATGTTTGTCGTTCATGTCGGTCGGTGTCGCTTCAGGAAAGAGAATCGGTGCCTGCTGCCCGCGCGGCCTGGCGTCGCGCGAGGCGGCTGTGCACCCCCGCGAACACGAGTGGCACGAACAGCAGCGTAGAGACCGTCGCGAACAGCAGGCCGCCGATCACAGCGCGGCCGAGCGGCGCATTCTGCTCGGCGCCTTCGCCGAGGCCGAGCGCCATCGGCACCATGCCGATGATCATCGCGGCCGCCGTCATCAGCACCGGACGAATCCGCGTGGCTCCAGCTTCAAGCGCGGCGACGAGCGGCATCGCGCCATCGTGCAGCCGCTGTCGTGCGAACGACACCACGAGAATGCTGTTGGCTGTCGCAACGCCAACGGTCATGATCGCGCCGGTCAGCGCGGGCACACTCAAATGCGTGCTGGTCAGGAACAGCATCCACGCGATGCCGGCAATCGCCGCGGGCAACGCGCTGATGATGATCAGCGGATCGACCCACGACTGGAAGTTGATGACCATCAGCAGGTAGACGAGCACGATCGCCATCGCCACGCCGACGCCGAGCCCGACATACGACGAACGCATCGTCTCGACCTGGCCGCGCACGACGATATCGGTGCCGCGCGGCAGCGATGCGCGCGCTTTTGTCACGAGCGTATCGATGTGAGACGCAACCGACCCGAGGTCACTGCCGTCGACGCTCACATACAGGTCCACCGCGGGGCGGATGTTGTAGTGCGTGACGACGACCGGTTGCACGCCGGGCTGCACTGACGCGAGATTGCCGAGTAGTTGCAGGTTGTTGCCGGGGGCGCCGGCGGGCACGTTGGGGATGGTGGTGACCCCAGAGCCAGCCGCGGGTTGTGCCACCGGAATACGCAGCACATCGTCGAGCGATTCGATCTGATACTGCGGCGTCTGCACAGTCAACGGATACTCGACGCCGTTCTGCCGGTTCAGCCAGAACGCGGGCGCCGTCTGCGAACTGCCCGACAGCGACACCAGCAGGTTCTGCGCGACGTTACTCGCGACGAGGCTCACCTGCTGCAGGCGCGTGCGGTCCATTTGCATCGTCAGCGTAGGGCTGTCGTTGCGCTGCTCGACGTGGACGTCGACCGTGCCGGGCACCTGGCGCACGTCTTTCATCAGGCGGCTTGCCACCGTCATGTCGGAAGTGAGATTGCTGCCCGTTACCTGCACGTCGATTGCGGCGGGCTGCCCGAAGTTCAGGATCTGCGTGACGATATCGGCGGGCTGAAAGAAGAACTCGACACCGGGGAAGCGCTGCGGCAAAAGTGCGCGCAGCTGGCGCATATAGGTTTCGGTAGGCTTGTGATCGGGCTTCAGTGCCACCTGGATTTCGCCGTCGAGCGTACCGATCGTGCCCGCGTTGCTATACGACAGGTTGATCCCGCTATACGGCAGGCCGAGATTGTCGAGGATCGTTTCGAGTTCGCTGGCAGGCACGACTTCGCGCACGACGTGTTCGACCTGGTCGGCGAGCCGCGCCGTTTCCTCGATCCGGTAGCCGCTCGGCGCGCGCATGTGCAGACGGATGTCGCCAGCATCGACGGTCGGGAAGAAATCGCGGCCGAGCACGAGCACGAGTCCCGTCGATACGACGCAGAAGCCGACGAACGCAAGCGCATAGAAACGCCGCCGCGACAGCAGCATGCTGAGCAGCACGATGTAATTCGCGCGGACCCGTTCGAACGCGCCGTCGAATGACCGGTGAATCCGCATGAACGGCCCCGGTTTCGCTGTCGCCGCGTGCGCAGGTGCGGCGCGATGGTTCATCATCAGCAGCGCGAGGGTCGGCACCAGTGTGCGCGACAGGATGTACGACGCGATCATCGCGAACACGACCGCTTCCGCGAGCGGCACGAACAGATAACGCGCCACGCCCGTCAAAAAGAACATCGGCACGAAGACGATACAGATACACAACGTCGAGACGAGCGCGGGCGTCGCGATCTCGCCCGCGCCGTTGAGAATCGCCAGTTCGAGGCCGGAGCCGAGATGCAGATGTCGCTCGATGTTCTCGATCGTCACCGTCGCATCGTCGACGAGAATCCCGACCGCGAGCGCGAGGCCGCCCAGCGTCATGATGTTCAGCGTCTCGCCGAGCGCGTGCAGCATCAGCAGCGACGAGAGGATCGATAGCGGAATCGATACGGCGATGATCACCGTGCTACGCCAGTTGCCGAGGAACAGCAGGATCATCGCGGCGGTGAGCGCCGCGGCAATTCCCGCCTCGCGAATCACACCGCTGATCGCCGCCCGCACGAACACCGACTGGTCGAAGAGCGGCGCGATCTTCAGGTCGGGTGGCAACGTGTCGCGTGCATGCGGCAGCAGCGCTTTCAATGTATCGACGATCTGCAGCGTCGACGCGTCGCCGCTCTTCAGGATCGACAGCAGCACGCCGCGGTGGCCGTCCTGGCGTACGACATTGGTCTGCGGCGTGTAGCCGTCGCGCACATGCGCAACTTCGCGTAGATACACCGTCGAACCGCCCGACGTGCGCACCGGAATATCGTTGAGCGCGGCAATCGTATCCGGCGAGCCGTTCATGCCGATCGTGTATTCGGTCTGTCCGAGCTTCGCGGTACCAGTGGGCAGGATCAGGTTCTGCGCGTTGACCGCGTTAACGATATCGGCCGGCGCGAGACCGCGGGCGATCAGCGCGCGCGAATCGAGATCGACGGAAATCACGCGCGTCTTGCCGCCGTACGGAAACGGCACCTGGGCACCCGGAATCGTGATGAGCTGTGGGCGCAGAAAATTCAGCGCAATGTCGGCGACGGCCTGCTCGCTCATCGTCGGGCTCGACAGACCGAGCTGGATGACCGGAATGCTCGACGCCGAGTAAGTAATGACGAGCGGCGGCGTGGCGCCCGGCGGCATCTGCCGCAACTGCGCCTGCTCCGATGCAACGGTCTGCGCAATCGCGGTCTGCAGGCTCGCGCCCGGTTGCAGGAACAGCTTGATGATCGCGATCCCCGACAGCGACTCCGATTCGATGTGCTGGATGTTATTGACAGTCGTCGTGATGCCGCGCTCGTTGACCGACGTGATGCGATCCGCGACATCGCGTGCGGACAAACCGGTGTAATTCCAGATCACGCTGATCACCGGGATATCGATCGACGGAAAGATATCGGTCGGCATCGTCAGCAACACGAAGGGCGTGGCAAGCAGAATACCGATCGCGAGAACGATGAAGGTATAGGGCCGCTTGAGCGCCAGATTGACGATCCACATGGGGGCAACCCGAGGTCATGGAAAAGGTGGCCGCCCCGGCTCAGATCCGGACAGGCGGATAACGAAATACCCGGGATGCTAGGGGACGGGCCGGGCGCCATAATGACGTGAACATGGCGCGGCTGTCAGGATCGCGACGGGAAGCGGAACGGCGCAGGCAAGAGCGGATAGACGAAAGGCGACGCACGCGGTGCGTCGCCTGTTTGCGTCAATCGCCCTTGTAGACCGTGCTGTTCAGTTGCTGGATCTGACCATCGCGCTCGGCGTTGATCAGTTGCTGACGCACGGCCTGACGCGACAGTCCCATCGAACCACCCGACGCACCCGAGCCGGCATACGTTCCGCCTACGTCGGCCGCGCCGGCGTTCGTCGTTGCGGACTGGTCGGGTGCAGCGGGGTTGGCGGTGGGGGCATCCTGGGCGCTGGCTACGCCGGCAAAGGCGACGAGCGAGACGAATGAGGCGGCGGCGATAAGCTTGTTCATGGTGCGGCTCCTTGATGTGGGGGACAACGGGAGTACCGTGCAGCGGCTTCGCGCGAAGGCTGGGCAAAATCCGCTGAACGTGACCGAAGTCTATGAGCCGCACCGTGGCCCTTTGCTGGCTACAGAATGGCGTGGCTGCCATCGTCGGCGAGCGCCGTTTGCCCACTCTTCAGACCTGTTTCTTTCATTGCTTTCGACCACGCTCGCTCTGGTTACGATATGCGGCCGGAAATGCCCCTTAATCGATAGATTGATCCGCGCCCACTCCGGGTACAGTCGCCTCGCTGGATCGGGTCGAGCATGCATCAAGCAGATTTGCAATTTGCGAAATCTGACCTAAAGTTTTGTCTTACAAAACGTCGATATTCGATCGGCCAGATTAAAAAAGTTACGGGGGCAACCATGATTACTTTTATCGATCACGAGATCGCGCATATAGCCAGAGTGATGCGTCCGTCACTGCTTGGCGACCTCGGCGGTCCGATTCTTCCCGCGCCTTACTGGCGCAAACGTCTGCATCAACTGCTCAACGGCAACCATCTGACCAAGGGCCAGTTGTGCTCGGTCGATAGCCTGTTGCTTGAGCTCGACGACTACGACCGCATCGCGGTTCCGCCAGTCGACCGCCCGCCGCGCGTACATCACGTCTGACCGCCGCCGGCACGAAAGCGCGCAGCGGCACACGTCGCTGCGCGATCTGGCTTGTCTGCGCGTTTGCCTCGCGTTTTCCTGGAAACCGCCGCGTTTGATTGCGCATCTGCAACGCCCAATGCGCACAGGATGTTACCGACACGTTACGTTTCATTCCCGACTGCTAGCACCGTGCGTGCCGCCGATGCACGTCCGGGCCAGACCCCGCGCCCGCGCCCCGTTATTGCCTGAACAGGCAAAACGTTAATGGCGTAATGCCGCGAAAAATTCACCCTGCCCCCCGTAATTGAGTTGCCACGCCGGCTGGCATAGCGTTCAGCCATGGCGGTGAGCGCCTGTTCCGCTCCCGTTGTTCGTCGTGGAGATCCGTGTGAAAAAACTCAATGTTGTACTCGGGCTGTCGGCCGCTCTCGTCATCTGCGCGAGCGGAACAGCACAGGCCGCGCGTGTTGGCGTGTATATCGGCGGCGGCGGTTATTACTACCCGTGGGCGCCGTACTACTACCCGCCTGCGCCGGTGGTCGTGCCGGTACCGGTGCCCGCACCCGAGCCGCAGGAATACGTCGAGCAGGGACAGGGACCGGCCCAGGCCGGGCCGGAGCAGTCGGCCGGTACCTGGTACTACTGCGACGCGTCGAAAACCTACTACCCGTACGTGAAGGAGTGCCGTACCGGATGGCGTCCGGTGCCGGCCCAGCCAAGCGGTCCGGGCAACTGAACATGCCGCCGAAAACGATCTATCGCAAAGAGAAGCACATGAAACATTCCAGGTTCGCTCTTGTTACAGCGCTTGCCTCGCTCGGAATCCTGAGCGCCTGCGCGATCGTGCCGACTGGCCCCAGCGTGATGGCGCTGCCGGGCAGCGGCAAATCCTTTGACCAGTTCCGCGCGGACGACGGCTCTTGTCGTCAATGGGCCTTCGAACAGACCGGCGGCGTATCGACCAACCAGGCCGCCACCGCCAGCGCGCTGGGCAGCGCGGCCATCGGTACCGCGCTCGGCGCGGCGGCTGGTGCCGCGTTCGGCGGCGGCCGGGGTGCCGCGATCGGCGCGGGCGCCGGGCTGCTGACCGGCAGCGCGGTCGGTGCGGGTGCGGCGCAAGGCTCGGCTTACGACGTACAGCGTCGCTACGACTACGCCTACATGCAGTGCATGTACGCGGCCGGCGACCGGATTCCGGTGTCGGCGGGCAGTATGGGCGCAGCGCAGCAGTCGTCGGGCGGTTACGGTTACGCGCCGCCGCCTCCGCCGCCGGGTTCGCCTCCGCCGCCTCCGCCCGGCGCGTACTGATCGTTGCAAGCTTCGTTTCGACGCGGCTGCCGTTCCCGACGGCAGCCGCTTTTATTTGTGCAACGGCAACGCTGTCACAAACCGTACCGCAGTTTTCGTCGCAATCAGCAACGAGCAACGACAGCCCGCCAGGTCCACCACTAAAACCGCCCTCGCACACCGCCCATGTGTAGCGATTTTTTAAACTGCCGCACTCGATCACGCGTTTCGTAAAAAATATTTTTCCCAGCGATTCCGTCTGTCGAACAGCCGTTCGCTTAAACGCGTTTTTCGGGCTCGACACCCCGGCCCGCGCCGCCGGCCGGTCCAGCGATTTTTTTCTCAAACGCATCGAGCGGTGCGTTTGACGCAATCGTTGCCGCAAACGATTGCGCCAGAGACTTCACATTCCCTAAAGTTTTCCCCTGCCGTTCCGTAGACGCATTCACGCCACCTCTGCAGCGCGATTGAAACAGCGAACGAGCGGCCGCGGTGAGCGTGCTCCGTTTATCGTCCGTGCCGGCCCCTCCGGCAGGCACGGACGTTCTCACCTAGAGGGAACGCACTTGAAACCGATGCTTCATACAGGCATTGCCGGCGCAATGCTCGGGGCGACCTTTGCGCTCTCCTTGCCGGCCTACGCAACGCTCGGCGGCAACGTCAGCAGCGTCGGCAACGACCAGCTCCGCATGCATGCGCTGACGCACACCGCCGCTGCCGCAGCTTCCTCCGCTTACACCGTGCACACGATCACGCTGCCCTCGGGCACCGTGGTGCGCGAGTACGTCGCGGCCGACGGCATCGTCTTCGGTGTCGCGTGGGACGGCCCGACGTTGCCCGACCTGAAGGCGACGCTCGGTGCGGCCTTCGATCGCTACGTTGCCGCCAACGCCACACGCCGGGCCACGCCGCTTGCGGTGTCGAGCGACGACCTCGTCGTGTACTCGGCGGGTCATCTGCGCGCGTTCTCGGGCTACGCCTATCTGCCGCAGGCCGTGCCTGCCGGCGTCGATGTCAGCGTCATTCAATAACGGAGCGGTCATGAGTTATCAACGGTCGTTCCTCTTGCGTGTCTTCGCGATCCTGATCTCGCTTCTTGTCGCCGCGTGCGGTGGCGGCGGCGGTGGCGGCAGCAGCACTACGAGCACGAGCAACAGCTCCAATTCGTCGACTTCGACGCCCACACCGACGACGAACACCGCGCCGACGCCGCAGATCGCGGTGGCCAACGCCGCGGCCGTGACCGTCGATGCAGGCGTGAGCGGCGTGCCGAACATGCCGTTTGTCAGCGTGACGGTGTGCGCGCCGGGTACGACGCAATGCCAGACGATCGATCACGTGCTGGTCGATACCGGTTCGTGGGGCCTGCGTGTCTTCGCTTCGCAGTTGCCGGCGTCGGTCGCGCTGCCGCAGGAAACTACCGCCACTGGCGGCTCACTCGCCGAGTGCATGCAGTTCTTCGATGGCTACACGTGGGGTTCGGTGCGGCTCGCGGATGTGCAGATCAGCGGCGAAAAAGCGGCCTCGCTGCCGATCCAGGTGATCGATCCGAACTACAGCGCGATTCCGACCGATTGCAAGAACGTCGGCGCGGCACGCAACACGCCGTCGACGCTCGCTGCAAATGGCATTCTCGGTATCGGTGTGTTCAAGCACGACTGCGGCTTCAACTGCGTGCAGCAGGCGATCCCGGCTACCTACTACACCTGCGCCGGCACGACCTGCACATCGACCGCGCTTGCCGAGACGTTGCAGGTAGCAAACCCGATCCCGTACTTCACCACCGACAACAACGGCTCGCTGCTCGTCCTGCCTGCGATCGGAGCGGGCGGCGCGAAAACGGTGAGCGGCCAGCTGGTGTTCGGTATCGGTACGCAGAGCAATAACGCGCTCGGCAGTGCGCAGGTGATCGCCGTGAGTCCGTCGAACGGGACCTTCACGACGGTGCAGAACGGTACGACGTACTCGAGAAGTATTGTCGACAGCGGCTCGACCGGCCTGTTCTTCCAGACCAGTGCGCTGCCCGTGTGTGCGAGTCCGAACAACGCGTACTACTGTCCGTCGTCGACACAGCAGTTGAGTGCGATGATCCAGGGCGTGAACGGCGTGAACAGTTCGGTCACGTTCAACGTCGGCAACGCGGTTGCGCTGTCGCAGACGTATAGCGGCGACTCGGCAATGCCGCTGTTCGCGGGTCCGGCGTTCGTGACATCGGCGGTGTTCGACTGGGGGCTGCCGTTCTTCTACGGTCGTACCGTCTACGCCGCGGTCGAACAGCAGGTCACGCCGGTAGGACTCGGGCCTTACGTCGCGTACTAAGCGTTATTGTGCACGCCACACTGCGGCCGCGACCTTCGACAGGTCGCGGCCGCAGTGCTATTCGTACGCGCGCTGACGCATCCACTTCGTCATGATCCACTTCTCGCCAGCCAGCACCGGCGCGCCGCCGTGCAGCGTCAGCGGATCGAGCTCGCCGAGGCTGTTCATGTACGAGAAGTAGACCGCGCTGCCCTGCTTCGCGACCACCGATAGCCCCGCCTCCGGGAAGATCGTCTCGCCGCCGCCGGCCACATCGTTCAGATACACGATCAGCGTCGCCACGCGCTGCCCGCCGTGCGCCGTGTGCCGCGCGCTGCCGGCCTGGTCGGGCGGAAAGTAGTCGAAGTGCGGACGGTATTCCCCGCCGCCGTTGTAATGCAGGATCTGGAGACCTTCGCCACAGTTCATCGGCCAGTTCATCAGTTCGGCGATGCGCTCGTCGAGTGTGGTGATGAACGGGTCCTCGCAGCGCTGGAACCAGATGCCTTCGCTGGTGCGATTCTGGATCACGTCCTCGCTGCCGTCCGTTTCGTTGACGGTCGTCGAGCGCTTCAGGCGATGCCGCGAGCGCTCCATCAGCTCGTGGCACTCGTCCGCGCTGAGCACATCGCCGAACACGATCACCTGAGGCCGCTCGCAGCGCAGCAGCACTTTCACGTCGCGACCGCCGGCGCGCACGACGTTGCCGGCCGGCACCGGACACGGTTCGTAGTGATAGCCGTTGGAAGTGGCAATGCTGGAGGTGGCGGTAGTGGCCGATGCGGCGGATGTCGCGGCAGGCGGCGTGGCTTGCCCCAGCGCTACCGGCTTGCCGAGGACGATCTGCTTCACCGCCTCGCGCGCCGTGCCGTGATCGAAACCGGAGGCGATCATCGCGTCGATCATCGACTCCGCGCTGCAGCCTCGTTCCACATTAGTGGTCAGCCAGTCGCGCCAGGCCCTGTCTAGTATTGGCATGTTTGTCTCGTTCTGATGGTCTTGAAATCGGGTCGTACACAGGCCGGCTCGTTCCGGCCACCCGACCAGGGACATGCACATCCCGTGCCATCGGCAACCGGCCGCATCCAGCCTTGCGCACCTACCCTCATCCATCTGCCGCACAGCCTTGCTATCAGGCTTTGCTACAAGGGCTCAGCGCGGTTCCCGCATGCTACCTGCATCGACGATCTCGTAATACGTTACGTATCGCGCCGCGGACGTTACGCGAAACAACCGCCGCAGAATCGCTATTCAAGCGAACGGGTCCGCGCGAGCTCGGGAAAGAGCCGCATCCACAGTAACGCAACGCCAATCGTCGCGCAGCCGCCCACCAGCACCGCGGCCCGCGCGCCCCACCAGCCCGCGGTGAGGCCCGACTCGAATTCGCCGAGCTGGTTCGACGTGCCGATGAACAGCGAATTGACCGCACTCACGCGGCCGAGCATTTCCTCCGGCGTGCGCAGCTGCACGAGCGACAGCCGCACGACGACGCTGATCACGTCCGCGGCGCCCATCGCGGCGAGCGCCGCCAGCGACAGCAGAAAATGATGCGACAGCCCGAACACGACCGTCACGGCGCCGAACGCGATCACCCCGCCGAACATCGCGGCACCAGGCCGGTTTCGCAAGGGGAAATGCGCGAGCCAGATGGTGCCCGCGAGCGCGCCGAGCGCCGGGGCCGAGCGCAACACGCCGAGGCCCCATGGCCCGGTATGCAGCATGTCGCGTGCGAAGATCGGCAGCAATGCGGTCGCACCGCCGAACAGCACCGCGAACAGATCGAGCGAGAGTGCACCGAGTACCACCGGTTCGCGGCGAATGAATGCAATGCCCGAGAAGATCGACTTGAGCGTGGCCGGCGGGCGTGCCGGCTGCTTCGTGCGCAGCGTGATCGTGCTGACCATCGCCGATGCCGCCGCAAACGCGATCACGCAGGCGATATACACCGCGATCGGCCCAACCCCGTAGAGCACCCCGCCCAGTGCCGGCCCGACGATCTGCGCGGCCTGGTTCGCCGAGGTGGCCCATGCGGTCGCGCGCGGCAGTTCCTCGCGCGGCACGATGCCCGGCAACAGCGATGAAATAGACGGCGACTCGAATGCGCGCGCGGCGCCGACCGATGCGGCCAGCAGATAGATAAAAGGCGCCGTCAACCAGCCACCGAGCGTGCCGATCAGGAACACGCAGGCCGCCAGCGCTTCGAGCATCTGACAGATCGCGGCAACCCGGCGCCGGTCGTAGCGGTCGGCGACGTGCCCGACGACGAGTGTCAGCGCGAACATCGGGACGAACTGTGCAAGGCCGACAAGACCGAGCGCGTAAGCGCTATGCGTTAGCGCATAGATATGCCAGCCGATTGCGACCGCCAGCATCTGGAACGACACCGACGACAACACGCGTGCGCACCAGAAGCGCTGGAAACCGGGGTCGCGGAGCGGGCTGGTACTCGTGGCGGTACTAGGGCTGTGGCTGGGGTCGGCGGGTTCGGGTTCGGGGGGCATCGATCGATCGGGTGGAGGCTGTCGGGGGACGACGTGCGACGGCACTGGTTCGGAAGAAAGTCGCTCAGTCTAGTAGCGGCGGCGGGATCTGTCATGCGAAAGCAGAATGGCTGGATCACGGCGAACGCCAGCGAGCACACAGCGGCCGCGAAAAAACTATTTTCATCGCGACGATGGAATAAAGCAGAGAGGCGTTGTGTTTGCCCGTGTATGGAAGCCAGATACAACATGCACCGGTTCTTTCATATGCAGACAACTTTCATTAGTTAGTCGTGCGCTATTTCTTCAATAGATAACGGAGTTCAAAGTGAAAATGCTTCCTCTCGCCGCTGCGGTATTGTCCGTGTCCGCTTCCCTGCTCGCTTCGACGGGCGCCATGGCGCAAGACACTAACCAGGCAACTACACAGGCAACTGCGCCGGCAAAAAACATCGTTCTGGTCCACGGTGCGTGGGTCGATGGATCGGGCTGGAAGCCGGTCTACGATATCCTGAAGAAGGACGGCTATAACGTGTCCATCGTGCAGGAACCGTTGAGCTCGCTCGAAGACGACGTGGCCGCGACGAAGCGCGTGCTCGCGCTGCAGAACGGTCCCACCATCCTCGTCGCGCACAGCTACGGCGGCTCGGTGATCACCGAGGCCGGTGTGGCGCCGAACGTGGTCGGACTGGTGTACGTCGCTGCCCACGCGCCTGCTGTCGGAGAAGACGAGAGTACCCTCGGCAAGGGCATGCCGAGCTACACGTCGAAGCAGCCGGGCGCGATCGTCAAGACCGACGACGGCTACACCTACCTCAACCCCGCCGATTTCCCGAAAGACTTCGCCGCCGATCTGCCCCACGACGAGGCCGTGTTCGAAGCGCACTCGCAGATCCTCACGGCCGCGAAAGTCTTCTCGACACCGATGACGGTTGCCGCATGGCAGACCAAACCGAGCTGGGGCATCGTCGCCGCCGACGACCTGATCATCAACCCGGATCTCGAACGCTGGTACTACGCACGCGCGCATAGCCACACGACGGTACTCAAGGGCGCCAGTCACTCGGTCTATGAAACGCGTCCGAAGGAAGTGGCCGCGGTCATCGAAGACGCTGCGAAGCACGCACAGGGTTGATCGTTGTACGAAGATGCAGGCCCAGGCTTCTTCATCGGGTAACAGTTTCAGGCTATGCTTTTTGCGGACTGATTTCGCGGACTGAAACAAGCGAAGCAACGCTTCGCGCCACCGCCTCGATGGAGAAAACAGCATGACTACCACCACCCGGTTCTGGATGGTTCAAGGTGCGCCGACCCCGGTCGGCCCTTTTTCTCACGCCACCGAATCGGATGGCTGGGTCTTCGTGACCGGCCAGATGCCGACCTCGCCCGACGACGACAACGCGCCGTTACCCGACGGCGTCGCGGCCCAGACGACACGTGTGATGGACAACCTGAAGCTCGTGCTCGACGGCATCGGCCTCGGTCTTGAGCACGTCGTCTCCGTACGCATTTTCCTGACCGAGTTCAAGCGCGACTACGCCACGATGAATGCGACCTATGCGGCGTGTTTTCCACCGGGGCAGTTGCCGGCACGTACCTGCATCGGCGTGACGGGGCTGGCGCGCGACGCGCTGGTCGAGATCGATTTCATTGCGCGCCGGCCGGTGTAAGTTGGTCGGGCAGGATCGTGATGATGCGAGTAGTGCGTGGATCGTCGAGGCAGTAGCGCCGATAAAACCGACGGACCCGAATCGACGTCCCGCCTCCTGCGTCCTGTGACGCGTAAAACATCCCCTCATCTACCGTCCGGCTCCGGTTCGCCGGACGCGACACCGGTACCGCCCGGCACCCCAACGATCCTGCTTCCGGCCCATCCTGCTCACGCAGAGCGAGGTAGACAGACCTGTCATCTACCCGGTTGATGGCGCAGCTGCCGCCATCAAACAGCCTGGGATGGATACAGGAAAAACACGAAAATCAATCGCATATCAATCACAGACATTTCAATGCGATTTTTTTACTCCTATGCTTCCTCGAACCATGAGCGAGCAATGCCGGTTATTGTCGCAACCTGGGGCGCCATAAAAGGAACGGCAAATGACCGATGTTGTACCGCTGATCGAGGCCCTGACCGCCGTATTCGGCACCAGGGCGGTACTGACCGCCGAGTCCGACCTCGAAGGCTTCGTCGAGGACTGGCGCGGCCGCTACAAGGGGCGCGCAGCATGCGTAGTACTACCATCCTGTACCGAGCATGTAGCCGCCATCGTGCGTCTGTGCGCAGCGCACGGCGTCCCGGTACTGCCGCAAGGCGGCAATACCAGCCTGTGCGGCGGCGCGGTGCCGGCCGACATCGGTACCCCGCCCGTCATCGTTAGCCTGTCGCGGATGCGGCAGATTCGCCGGATCGATGCGGCCAACGGCTCGATGGAAGTCGAAGCCGGCTGCGTGCTGCAAACCGTGCAGGAAGCCGCCGCCGCGCAACAGCGCCTGTATCCGGTCAGCCTCGGCGCCGAGGGCTCGTGCCAGATCGGCGGCACGCTGTCGACGAATGCCGGCGGCACCAGCGTGCTGCGCTATGGCAATACCCGCGACAACGTACTCGGACTCGAAGTCGTGCTGGCCGATGGCACGGTCTGGAATGGGTTGCGCGCGTTGCGCAAGGACAATACCGGGCTCGATCTGAAGCATCTGTTCATCGGCACGGAAGGCACGCTCGGCATCATCACCGCGGCCACGTTGAAGCTGCATCCGTTGCCTACCCATCACGCGCTGGCGTGGTTCGCGCCAGTCGATCCCGCTGCCGCGCTACAGGTGCTCGGTCTCTTCCAGGCTGCATGCGGCGCACGGCTCAACGCATTCGAAATGATCAACCGCCGTCAGCTCGAACTCGTGATCGAGCACGTGCCCGAGCGGCGCAATCCGCTTGGCGAGCTGCATCCGTGGCATGTGCTCGTCGAACTTGCCGATACCGGTGGCGGAGACGAAATGGCGGACCTGCTGCAACGCACGCTCGAAGCCGCGACGCAAGCCAGTCTCATCGTCGATGCGGTGGTTGCCAGCAACGAGGCGCAGCGCGACGCGCTCTGGACGATCCGCCACAGCGTATCGGAGGCCAACAAGAAAGGCGGCGTGGGCCTGACCACCGACTGCGCGGTGCCGGTCTCGGCGGTACCGGCCTTCATCGAACAGGCGACCCGCGCGGTGCATGCGCTCGTCGCTGGGCTCGACGTGCTGGTCGTCGCGCATCTCGGCGACGGCAACGCGCATTTCATCCCGTTCTTCACCTTCGATGCATGGCACGCACTCGCAAACCCAGGTGCGACCGCCACCGCGCTGCGCCGCGTGGTCAACGATATCGCGCACGAACTGCACGGCACGTTCAGCGCGGAGCATGGCATCGGGCAAAGCGGGCTTGGCGAGATGGCCCATTACAAATCCACCGCCGAACTCGGACTGATGCGCGCGGTCAAGCAGGCACTCGACCCGCGCGGTCTCTTCAACCCCGGTCGCCTGCTGCCCTGACCTCGCAGCGGGATTTTCGTTTCTCTCCTGGAGCCTTCATGAACAAGCCGTCCGCACGCGATCAGATAGCACAACCAGGCCGCCGCGCGGCCATCAAGACCGCTCTGGCCGGCGCTGCGGTAGTGGCCTTCCCGTTCATCTCGACGCCGTCGCGTGCGGCAAACAAACGGATCGTCGTGCGCGACGACGGCGGCATCTACACGAAGGCCTACGGCGCGGTGTTCTACCGGCCGTTCACGGAGAAAACCGGCATCGAAGTGGTCGGTGTGCAAGCCAATGCCGAACCGACCGCGCAGATCAAAAGCATGGTCGAAACCGGCAGCTACACGTGGGACATGGCGAAGATCAGCCAGCCGGCAATCCTGTTGCTCACCGGCGGCGGCAAGGAATATCTCGAGAAGCACGGGCTCGAAGCGGACCCGATGGTCGCGAAGATTCCGCCGGAATACATGTCGCCATTCGGCGTCGGCACCAACATCTATACGACGGTGCTCGCGTATCGCACGGATGCATTCAAGGGACGCAAGGCGCCCGCTTCGTGGACCGACATGTGGAACGTGAAGGACTTTCCGGGACGTCGCGGGCTGCGCAAGTATCCGTTCGACACGCTCGAAGAAGCGCTGATGGCCGACGGCGTGCCGACATCGCAGGTCTATCCGTGCAGTCTCGATCGCGGCTTCGCAAGCCTCGACAAGATCTCGAAGCACGTCGACGTCTGGTGGACCACCGGCGCCCAGGTCGAACAGATGCTCGGCTCCGGCGAAGTCGCGATGGTCAGCACGTGGGTTTCGCGCGCGCAGTCGGCGATCGCGAACGGCGCGCCGGTCGGCATCGTGTGGAATCAGAACATCTGGGGCTGCGACAACTGGTCGATCCTCAAGGGCACGCCGAACGCCGATGCGTGCCGCGAGTTCATCAAGTTCGCCTCCGATCCGAAACGCCAGGCCGCGCTCACCGAGTATTTCCCGGCCGGTGTCACCCAGCCGGAGGCGTTCAACTTCATCAAGCCCGAGATCGCGAAGAACTGCCCGACGTACCCGGCGAACATCAAAAGCGGCCTGCATATCGATGCGAAATACTGGCAGGCCAACCAGAGCGTCGCGCTCGAGCGCTTTAACCGCTGGATTCTGAGCTGAGCGCGCTGTCACCTTCACGGATACCGATGCCCATGTCCGCCTCGAACCTGCAAATCTCGGGACTCAGCAAGCGCTACGGCGATTTCGTCGCGCTCGCCCCGCTCGATCTCGACGTCGCCCAAGGCGAATTCCTGACCTTGCTTGGGCCGAGCGGTTCGGGCAAGACGACACTGCTCAGCCTGATCGCCGGGCTTGCACAGCCTGATGAAGGACAGGTTCTGATCAACGGTATCGACGTGACCTACGGTGCGCCGTATGAGCGTGACATCGGCATGGTGTTCCAGAACTACGCGCTGTTTCCGCACATGACGGTTGCGGAAAACATAGCGTTTCCGCTGCAGATGCGCAAGGTCGACACCAGAACCGCGCGTGCCCAGGTCATGCAGGCGCTGGAGATGGTGCATCTGCCGCACGTCGCGGCGCGTTATCCGCGCGAGCTGTCGGGCGGCCAGCAACAGCGCATCGCGCTCGCGCGCTGCATGGTCTACCGGCCGTCGATCATCCTGATGGACGAACCGCTCGGCGCGCTCGACAAGAAGCTGCGCGACCAGATGCAGCTCGAGATCAAGCGGATTCATCGCGAGCTTGGCACGACGATCGTCTACGTCACGCACGATCAGGAAGAAGCGATGACGATGTCTGACCGCATCTGCCTGATGAACGGCGGTGCGATCGCCCAGCTCGGCGCGCCTGCCGATCTTTACTTCCGGCCGAAGAGCGTATTCGTCGCGGATTTTCTCGGCGAATCGAACCTGCTCGACGCAGTCGTGACCGAACGTGCCGGCAACCAGGTCCGCGTGAGCATGCAGGGCATCGCGAAAGGTAGCGCGATGGCTTACGACTCGTTGATCGGCAACGGCAAGCAGGTCAAGTTGATGCTGCGCCCGCAGAACCTGCGGGTACACGACAGCGCGTTCGCGGATACGGCGGGCGGCTGCACGCTGTCGGCGAAACTCACCGACATCATGGTCACAGGTAGCATGACGCGGCTCTATCTGCAGCCGCCCGCACCCGATGCCGCACCGCTCGTCGCCGCGTTTCCCACCCAGCGGCTCGGTGCTCCGTACGAAATCGGCCAGACGCTCGGGCTGTCGTGGCTGACCGCCGACGCGGTCGCGATCGCGGGATAAGCGGATGAATCCCTCTGCTCTGACCGCACAGCCGGTACGCCCTACGCCCGCTGCGGCTTCGCGGCGCGCTCGCTGGCGCATGTGGCTGCGGCCCGGCGCGATGGCCACGCCGATCGTCGTGCTGCTGCTCGTGATGCTTGTCTATCCGGTCGGCCAGTTGCTGCTGCTGAGCGTGCACAACGACACCGGCTTCACGCTGATCGAATACCGCAGGCTGTTCGCTTCATCGGTCTACGTGGACGTGCTGCTGATCACGCTGAAGATATCGCTGTGGACGACCTTCTTCTCGGTGCTGACCGGTTACCCGATCGCCTACCTCATCTCGTCGCTCACGCGCGAGCGCAAGAACCGCCTGCTGTTCTGGGTGCTGCTGTCGTTCTGGACCAGCTTTCTCGTGCGCACGTTCGCATGGGTCGTGCTGCTGGGACGCAATGGCGTGATCAATCAGGCGCTGCTTAGCCTCGGCCTGATCGACGAACCGTTGAGCCTGCTGTATCACTTCTCGAGCGTGATCGTCGGCATGGTGCATGCGCTGATGCCGCTCGCGGTGCTGACAATGCTCTCGGTGATGGAGAACATCGACCGGCGTCTGACCGGCGCCGCCGCAACACTCGGCGCGCGACCCGGCATGGTGTTCTGGAAGGTGTATTTTCCGCTGTCGCTACCGGGCGTCGCCGCGGGCGCATTGATGGTGTTCGTCACCGCGATCGGCTTCTTCATCACACCGACGCTGCTGGGCGGCCGCCATCAAACGATGATCACGCAACTGATCATCGACCAGGTCATGCAGGCGCTGAACTGGGGCTTTGCCGGCGCGATCTCGGTCCTGCTGCTCGCCGTGGTGCTGGTCGTGTTCCTGGTCTACGACCGCCTCGTGGGACTGTCGACGATGGCGGGCGGCAGCAATGCTGCACCGCGCGCGACATCGGGCGGCAGGTGGAGCCGTGCACTCGGCAACGCGGTGCTGAGCACCCTCGGTCACACCACCGATGCGCTGCTCGGCGTGCTGCCGAAACGCCGCGCCGGGCGCCAACGCACGGGCAGCGGCGAGAGCCTGACGCTGCGCATCGTCGTGATCCTGCTGCTCGTATTTCTCAGCGCACCGGCATTCCTGATGATCCCGCTATCGTTCGATTCGGGCTCCGGTCTGTCGTGGCCGCCGCACGGTTTCTCGCTGCAGTGGTATCGCGAGATCGTCGATTCGCCGCTATGGATGCAGGCCATCACACGCTCGATGCTGGTCGGCCTCGGCGCCGCCCTTCTCTCGATGCTGATCGGCACGCCCGCAGCGTTCCTACTGGTGCGCGGCGGCATGCGCGGCAAGACCGCGATGCTTGCGTTCGTACTCGCGCCGATCGTCGTGCCACGCATGATCATCGCGGTCGGCGTGTTCTATTTCTTCGCGAAAATCGGTCTGGTCGGTTCGTCGTTCGGACTCGTGCTCGCACATACCACGGTGGCCGTGCCGTATGTGGTGATCACGATGGCCGCGGTATTGCGTCACTACGACACACGCCTCGATCTCGCCGCCTACAGCATGGGCGCCCGCCCGTGGGCTACGCTGCGCCGCGTCACCTTTCCGATACTCGGCGCGGGCCTGATGTCGTCGTTTCTATTTGCATTCGCGACCTCGTTCGACGAACTGACGATCGCGCTGTTCACGTCCGGTGGCCTGAGCACGACCTTGCCCAAGCAGTTCTGGGACGAAATCACGATGCAGATTTCACCGGTCATCGCCGCAGTCTCGACCTGCCTGTTCGTCTTCGTCGCCGCGCTGATCTGGTTTGCCGACCGGTTGCGCCGCCGCAGCCTGACTCCCTGATTTCCCCTGTTTCCGCCTGTTTCCCGAGACCTGCCATGCTTTCAGCCCAACAACTACAAGGCGTCCTGCCGGCGATTCCCACCCCGGTCCACGCCGACGACACCATCGATGCCGACGCCGCGCGTGCACTGATCCACTATCTGTTGAAGCAGGGCGTGGACGGCATCGTGCCGCTCGGCGGTACCGGCGAATACGGCGCGCTCGCACGCACCGAACGTGTCCGCATGGCCGAGCTGACCGCACGCGAATGCGCGGGCAAGGTACCGGTCATCGCGGGCGTGCTCGACCCGGGGTATCACGATGCGTTGCAGGCCGGCCGCGAATTCGCGGCGGCCGGCGCGGATGCGCTGTTAGTGCTGACGCCGTACTACACGAATCCGACACAGCAAGGCATTCGCGATTACTACATGCGTTATGCGGACGAAGCGCCGGCGCCGATCCTGATCTACGAGATCCCGTACCGCACGCGCATCGCGATCACGCCCGAGGTCCTGCACGAACTGTCGCAGCACGAACGGATCATTGGGATGAAGGCGTGCAACACGGACATGTGGCACTTCCTGCGCACGGTAGCGGGCGTCGATGCGTCGTTCTCGGTGTTGAGCGGCGAAGACACGTTGTTTCCGCTGCATGTCGCGGCCGGTGCGCGTGGCGGCATCGTCGTGACGGCGAGCCTGCTGCCCACAGCGTGGCGCACGATGTACCGGCTCGCGGTGGGCGGCAACACGCAGGATGCGCTCGCGCTGCATCGCACGCTGATCCCGCTGATGAACATGGCGTTCGCGGAGACCAACCCGGGGCCGATCAAGTCGGTGATGGATCTGATCGGGGTGCATGCGCCCGCGATGCTGGCGCCGCTAGTTCAGGCCGCGCCGGCACTGTCGGCGAACCTGCGGACCGAACTCGAACGGCAGCTCAATGCATTCGAGCGCCGCTTCTGAGTGCTGGCTCGGTTGCCACTGAGTTGCCACTGAGCCTTCAGCGCGGATACCCCGCCAGCCGCGCCTTCGAGATCGACGTCGCGGCAACCTGCACGTGCTGCGCGAGTTCGGCCTCCACGCGTTCGCGCGACCAGCGCGAGGTCGGCACCGAGATATTGATCGCCGCAACGCCGATGCCGCCATGATCCGTGACCGGTGCAGCCACCGAAATATCCCCGAGTACGGTCTCGTTCTCGATCACCGCATAGCCGCGGCGCGCGACCTTGCGTACGCGTTCGAGCAGCTTCTCGGGATCGGTTTCGGTGTAGTGCGTGAGCGGCTCCAGCGAGGTTTGCGCGAGAACTTCGCGCACGCTTTCGTCGGACAGTCGCGACAAAATCGCGGTGCCGGCCGCCGTGAAGAACGCCGGCAAACGCGCACCGACCACGATGTCGATATTCACCAGATGCTGCCCGGGGAAACGCGCGACGAATACGATGTCCGGGCCGTCGAGTTCCAGCAGGTTCGTGGTTTCGCCGAGCCGTCGGCTGATGTCGAGCAGATACGGCGATGCCTTGTCGATCAGCTCGTTCGCGCGCACGTAGTTGTACGAGAACTGCAGCACCTTCGTGGTGAGCCCGTAGTTGCGCGTTTCCGGAATCCGCTCGAGGTAGCCGAGCGCTTCGAGTGTGTGCACGAGCCGCTGCGTCGCGCTGCGGTCGAGGCCGGAGGTACGCGCGATGTCGATCAGCGTCAGGTGACGGTTTGGGCCGTCAAAGGCGTGCAGCACCTGGAACGCTTTTTCCGTCGAGCCGACGAAAAGCGAGGAGCGCGGCGCGTCGGGATCGCGCGGCTTGCGGGACTTGGCGATGGCGGTTTCGGACATGGGGGGCGGCCGGTTATCGTATCGAACTACAGTCGTAGCGATTGTAATGCAATTGAATCGATAAACTAAAGTGTTTCGTTTTCCGTGGAGTCTTCATGCTTTCCTGTGTTGCCGACTACCGCCTCGCAGCCCGCCGGCGCCTGCCGCGGCTTGCCTTCGACTACCTCGACGGCGGCGCCGAAGATGGCGACGCACTGCACCGCAATCGCGAGGCCTATCGCCGGTGGTGTTTCAGCCCGCGCGTACTGACCGACATTTCGCACTGCTCGACCGCGACGCAGTTTTTCGGCCGTACGGCGGCCGCGCCGATGGTCGTCGGTCCTACCGGGCTCAACGGGCTCTTCTGGCCGCGCGCCGACGAACTGCTGGCCCAGGCCGCGAGCCGTGCGGGCGTGCCGTTCGTGCTGTCGACAGCCTCGACGTCGTTGCTCGAAGATGTGCGCGCGCAAGCGCCGGACGGCGATCTATGGATGCAGCTCTACGTGCAGCAGGACCGCCGCATCGCCGAGGACGTGATGCACCGTGCCGGCGCGGCCGGTTATTCGACGCTGGTTCTGACCGTCGATACCCCGGTGCACGGCAAGCGCGACTACGAGATCCGTAATGGCTTCCGGCTGCCGCTGCGTCTGTCGCCGAAGCTGCTCGCCGACTGTGTGACGCGGCCGCACTGGTGCTGGCAGATGCTGCGTCATGGCACGCCGCAATTGAAGAACATCGCGAGAAGTCTCGGCGAGCGCGCGGATCTGTCGCGCCATGCCGCGATACTGAGCCGGCAGATGGACCTGACGCTCGGCTGGCACGATCTGGACTGGGTGAGGCAACACTGGGGCGGCAAGGTGGTCGTCAAGGGCATCCAGACCGTGCGCAGCGCACTACTCGCCGCCGCCCACGATGCCGACGGGATCGTCGTGTCGAATCACGGCGGCCGGCAACTGGGCGGCGCACCGGCCTCGCTCGATGTCTTGCCGGAGATCGTCGCTGCTGTCGGCGACCGGCTCGACGTTTTCGTCGACGGCGGTGTGCGGCGCGGCAGCGACGTCGTCAAGGCGCTGGCGCTCGGCGCGCGCGGTGTGTTGCTCGGCAGGGCGCCGCTTTATGGCATCGCCTCCCGCGGAGAGACCGGAGCGAACGAAGTGCTCGCGCTGCTAATCGGTGAAATGCTGACTACCTTGCAGTTGCTGGGATGCCCGGAGGTTGCGGGGCTCGATGGGTCGTTTCTGCGGCGCGCGTAGTCATGCGCCCTCACACTCCGGCACCGCCCTCTGGGCCGAAGAAAATGACCCACGTGCGGAAATCGTCGCTGAAGCATTCGAAGCGGTGCTCGACGTGTGCCGGGACGAACAGCAGATCGCCGGCCTTGAACTCGCACACCTGATCCGCGCGACGGAACGTTCCCGATCCCGCCGCGACGATGTACAACTCGTCGCGCGTGTGGGGCGACTGCGTGTCGCTGCCGCGCGGCGCAAACAGCTCGACGGATACGTCGGCTCGCTCGAACAGCACAGCGAACGGCAACGGCAATGTCGCGAGCAATCGGGATGCGTCAGCTTCGTCGATGTGAAAAACGTCGTGCGGAATGTTTGTCATGCCGAACCCCAATGAAGAACCTCACAGAAACAGCAGCGCCTGATTCAGCTCGCTCTCATCGCGCGGCCGCTCGATCCAGCCTTGTTGGACCGGCACCGCATACAGCCGTGGCGCACCGAAGCGCGGCCAGAAGTGGCACAACCCGGGCACGATCACCTGAACTACCGGCAGCCCGATATCGGGCCGCGTCTTGTCGACCACCAGCGTATCGAGCCCCACCGACGACACACGCGCAACACACGCCGCGATGCTGTCGAGCAGGTTCGCTTCGCGCGCGGGCGGCCACGTCGACGCCTGCGTGCTGACGGACCCTTGCGCCGGATAAAGAAACGCCGTGGACGACAGCTTCGCGTGATTCCATGGCGGCGGCCCGTCACTCGTCGGATCGAGCAACTGGTTCACTTCCGTCAGCGCGCGCTGCACCGCGATCCGGCTGTCGGGATGGCATCCGAAGCCAATCGAAAAGCGTCCGCTTGCGCGATGCTCGGCAAGCCCGACGATCGTGGGTATCCGCAGGTCGTGCGTAATATCCAGCGCCCACAGATCCCAACCCATCGCCGCGTATTCGTTTTGCAGCGAGTCGAAATACGGGTCCGCGAAACTTGCAAGATCGACGCCCGGGCGCGGTATCTGGTTGTACCACCAGATCGCCGCCGCATCGCGCTCGACCAGTTCGAGCAGTCCCTGCAGGATCGCTTCCTCGATGCACGAGCCCGCCGCGCTACCGTTTGGATTGTGGATGCAAAACGCTACGTCGCCAGTATCGGGGACATCGGCATAGCAGTAATTCAACGGCACCCAGCGACGCGTCCGCGTCGTCAGCGACCATGCAGTCGTCCAGTCGATCACGCTGTGCTCCGTGAAGCGCGGCGGTACCTGCTTGCGCACGTCGTCGGTCTGCGCATTGATGATGGCGCGCTGTTCGAACTGACGGTCGCTGAATTGCTGCAACGCGTTGACGTGCAGCACCGCTCCTTCATGCTGCTCTCTGCGGCTCAAATCGGCGAGACTGCCGCGCGTCACGGCTTCGTCGCCCTGGAATACGCCGCTAAAGCGCTCCAGCGTTTCACACAACGCGCTCACTCGCGCCTGCTCATCGCTGCGACCCTTGCCCGAGCAGATCTTGTCGAAGCGGTTGTTGTCCGGCACGCGGTCCGGGCACGTCAGATAACCGGCGACATACACCTTGCGTAGCCCCGCATGACGCTTCGGCATTGGATGCAGATAGGCGACGGCGCCGGTAACGGGCGAGATCAGATGCGCGTAGCGCTGAAAAACCTGCTGCGGATCGGCCGTTCGATAGCCGCCGTCGCCGCCCGCCACTCCGGTCGTCGCCGACAGTTGCGGAGCACGCTCCGCCTGCTCGCGCATCCATTGTGGGTTGCCGCAACGCGGGCACTGCGGCCGTCGCACCACCCGATGCCGCGCCGTCGCGAGCGTATCGAGCCGCAGCGCGGTGATGTGCGTGCGCGCCTGCTCCCAGCACTCGCGACTCGCCGCCAGTTGTTCGACACAGGCCACGACCAGCGCGGAGACTGCCGCCATCCCTGCGCGCGAATGCGCCGGCCGCATCCGCGTAGCCGCCGCATCGTGATATCGACCGAGCAACGTCTGCACGGGCCGGTTGCGCGCGATCCAGTATTTCGTGCATTCGAGGCACGGCGGGCTCTTCGCTGCATTGACCGCGGTTGGCTCGTGCGGAGCGGCGGGCGCGGCAAGCAGCGGTCCGATCAACGGCTGCACACCTTCCGGCATAACCAGCAGTAGCGCACCGCCACGTGCCATCGTGCGCTCGACGGTATCGGCCAGTTCCGGCCGGTCGTACGCATCGCAAATGGCGATGGTGAGCGGCGCTTCCTCGACGACCTCGATACCGCACGCAGCAAAGGCTTGCAACTGGGCGGACGCATCGACACCGAACGCCTTCACCGCAACATGCAGCTGCGCGACGCGCTCGCATGCAGCATCTCCATCGAGCCCCGCACGCTCGAAGAAACCTCGCGCCAGATCGAAACTATCCGGCGCATCGGCACGCAGATACCGTTTCTGCACCAGATGATCGAGCGCGGCGAGGATCTGCCCGTCGGAAAACGTCGCGGCCAGCGCAGCGAAGATGTCGGCGGTCGTCATCCGTTCGCGCAGACACGCGGCAATGCGCACGTACACTGCGCCGGACAATAGCGTGCGTTTGAATTCATCGACGATGAAGAGCGCATCCGTGCCCGCATCGAGCACGAGCAGATGCGGTTTGAACCGGAGCACGCGAGTGAAATCGTCGAGCATGATTTTCCGACATGAGCGGTTGAGGACGAAGTGGGACAAGCCGGCGTAAGCCACCGGCTCGTCCCCTTCAGGTCAGACCCTGCGCGTCAGCAGCAGGTGAACAGGTAGCTCGGTCCCGCGTCGTTGTAGACCGACAGTGCCACGGCCTCTTCTACTGCCGGCTGCGGTCGGGCCGGCACCCCGAAGGTCATCGCGTTCTGCGGCAGCCGCCAGCGCTGCGTCGCCGGATTCCAGCCGAACTCCGGGCCCGCCGCGGTCACCCGCAGATCGAGCAGCCACGGGCATTGATAGTCGAAGTAACGTCCCAGTGCGTCGGACGGATTCGCCAGTAGCGCCGAGCGGAATTCAGCGTCCTGCCAGGACAGCGCGATTGCGCGCAGATACACCTCCTGGAATTCCAGCATCGACTCCAGGGTGGGGACGGTATTGTTCAGTGCCATGTCAGCCTCACTCGTCGCAGGAAAGGATGTCGATGTGCTTCGCGTTGTATGCCGCGAGCGCGATGGAAAACTGATCGTGTTGCGCCGGTGCGGGCGGCAGCATCAGTTCGAGTGTGTTCTCCTGCTTCGTGATCCATCCGCCCGCCGTGGGCGGCGACCATGTCGCACTGTCGGCGTGCACCTTCAGTGCAAGGTTGAGCGGGTAGTGATAGTCGAAGCGCTTGAGCAGCGCTGCTTTCGGATGCGCGATCAGCTCTTCGAGAAACACCGGATCGTGCCACGATGCCGCGATCGCCTGCACGATCACGGCGCGGTACTCGAGAAACTGGTTGTAAGTCGGAAAACTGGCAAGCTGACTCATCGATGCTCTCCCGTTGGAGTGGTTAGACCGCTGGTTGCAATCGGCGCAGTTCGTCCTGCGCTTTCTGGATGACACGTGACATCGCGCCGCGCTGCGCAGCGGCGAGCGCGCGGCGGCACACCGCAGCAGCAGCCGCGGCGTGGCCCAGCGCGCCGGCCCGGTCGAGGTAGTGGGCTTTCTTGAGCAACAGTTCGGCTTCGTAGTAGCGCTCGTCGAGCGACTCGCACCACGCGAGACACCGGTCGATGCCGGCCAGCGCCGAGTCCCACTCGCCGCGCGCCGCATCGATCTCGGCGATGAGCGACGCGTAGTAGGTCAGCCCCAGCAGACATCCCGATGCGCGCAGTGCATCGACGTGTGCGACGACGGCCGCGCGGTCGTCGTCGGACCATGCATGAATGATCGCTGCGTAGCGCTCTACCGCGCTCAGTCCATAGTTGCGCGACAGCCGTAGAATCGCCGCCGACGTATCGCGTGCGCTGTCGCGATCGCCCGCGCATTGCTGCATGCGGGCGAGATACATCAGCGTGACGCCGAGCGTCGGCAGATGATCCGTGCAGGTCGCGCGGTAGACGGCTTCGCGCGCCATCGTCAGCGCCGCCTCGGCGCCGTCTTCGAGGCACCACATCACGCTCGCCAGCGCCGCCATCGACCACGCCCGTGTATCGAGGCCGAAGATGCGCCGGTGATCGGCGTCGCGCAGCACGTCGTATTCGCTCAGCGCGGCTTCCAGCGCCGTGCGGGCCAACCTGTAATGCCCATCGATCCATAACCCCATGCCCCGCATCGCGTTCGCCGACACGCGAATGCCGGCATCGCCCGAGGTTCTCGCGAGATCCGTCAGTTGCGCACCGATCTGCCGCACCGCCGCGCGGTCGCTTGCGACATGGTGATAGGTCGCGAGCGACCAGAGTGCGCTGGCCGCCAGTTGCGCATCGTCGAGACAGTCGACGCGTCCCAGCAGCCGTTCGGCATGAACGCGCACCTGTGGATCGGCCCAACCGAAACGCGCCATGCACGCATGGGTCAGCACCAGGTCGATACGCGCGGCGTCCTGGTCGCGCTCCGCGTGCCGGCTGTGCGCGAGCCAGCCGCACACGGCCTCCGCGTAGCGAATCGCATCGTCGTGTAGCGCACGTTCGAGTGCGCGCCGGGCCGCCTGGATACCGTGCGGTACCGCCTCGGCAAACATGCCGGCCTGCGCGAAATGATGAGCGACACGAGCCGCACCGCCCGCTCGCTGGTTCAACGCACGGGCGACCTGTTCGTGATTGCGCCGCCGCACCGGCGCGGGCATCGACTCATACGCGGCTTCGCAAATCAACGCGTGCCGGAATGCGTACGACACCCCGTCCAGTCGATGCTGCGCGTAGACGACCCGCGCTTCGAGCAGCCGCCGCAGATGTTCCTCGAGGACAACCGCATCGTGCGGCGATGCGGCGGCAAGCAGTTGCGCATCGACTTCGAGACCGATGGTCGCCGCAAGCTGTGCGGTATCGCGTGCGCCATCGACGCGGTCGAACGCGAGCTCCAGCATGTCGCGCAAGGTGCCCGGCAGCGGGTAGTGTTCCGAGGTCGTCAGGCTCGACAGCGGCCGGCCCGGTTCCGTCGCGGCGCCGCTCACCACGAGCTCGCGAATGATCTCTTCGACGAAGAGCGGTATGCCCGCGGTACGGTTCGCGAGAAAGTCGAGCGACGCGGGATCGATGTCGTCGTGGGTAAACAGCGTCGCGATCAGGCTGCGCGTGTCGCTGCGCGACAGACGCCGCAGCACCAGCCGGTCGGCCGCGCCGCGCCAGCGCGCGAGTTGTTCCGGGCGCGATGTGAGCACCAGCCAGATCGACGCACTGTCCGGATGCTGGCGCAGCGTCTCGAGAAAATCGGCACTTGCACAATCGATCCATTGCACGTCTTCGACCACCAGCAACACAGGCGCGCCATTTCCGAGCGATGCGAGCAGTTGTCGCAGCACGTCGAACAACGTCTGCTGTTGACGCATGCCTGACCAGCGCAGCCCGCCGATGTCGCCGCTCAGCCCAAGCCACGCGGCAAGCGTCGCCTGCGCGGCGGCGTGATCGCAATCGAGCGGTGCGATCATCGTCTCCAGCACAGCCAGCGCGGTATCTCGCGGACCGTCCACATCGATCTGCCAACGCTCCTTGACGAAGCGCAGGATCGGAAACAACGCCTGGTTCATCTGTTCGGGCAGGCACACGCAACGGGCGAACGCCTGATGCTGTAACCGCACCGTCTCGCAGAGTTCATGCACGAGACGCGTCTTGCCGATGCCCGCCTCGCCGATCACGAGTTTCGCCGGCTGGCGTCGTCCGCTCCTGCGCGAGTCCGCGTGCGGCTGCCGCTCCACGACGGCATGCCACGCCTGCAACAGCACCGCTCGTTCGCGGTCGCGGCCAATCATCGGCGCGGGGACGCCCTGGTCGAGCGAATCGAACTGCGCCTGCTCGCGACGCTCGCCGAGCAGCGCATACACGGGCCGTGCGGCCACGCCGGAGGTGGCGAAGTACAACGGCGTGGGCACGTAGTCGGCGTGGCGTTCGAGCGAGCGCCGCGCAGCGTGGCTCAGCAGGATCTGTCCTGCAGACGCGAGACGCTGCAGCCGCATGGCTTCGCTTTGCGTGGCCCCGATCGGTGCCATCAACGCGTGCGAAAACACGGTCCCCACATGAATCGCCGCAGCGACGTCGACGTGCCAGACAGCGGTACTGTCCGCTTCGTTTGTACGTGTGGCCTGCGCATGGCTCGCGTGATGCACCATGTCGAGCGCCGCGCGCGCCGCCCGGCGCGCGGCCCGGTCGATACCGTCCGGATAGCCGAAGTAGAACAGCAGCGTATCGCCGAGCGTGCCGGCCACCTGGCCGCCGTAGCGGATTGCGATGTCGGAGCATTGCGTCAGCCACTGCGCGGCGTAAGCGTCCAGTGCATCGCGGTTGACGCTGACCGCATCTTCATCGGCAAGCGCGGCGGCATCGACGCTGCCGTCGCTGGAGATCGTCACGCTGCAACAGAGTGTCGTGACCTGGCGGCGCTCACCCGCCACCGCCGCTGCCGCCGGCGTCGAGCCGGCCCCGTTGCCGTTGCGCGCGACACCCATCGACATATCCGCTGCAACAGCAGACGACACAGCCAGCCGCGCGGGACGATAGTTGAGCTCGCCGACCAGCGCGGGAAAGTGGATCTCGCGAAAATGCCGGCCAAGTTCTTCCGCCGATCCAGCCCGCTGTCGCGGGTCCTTGTTCAGCGCCTTGCGCAACACCGTGCCAAGCGGATGCGCGGCAATCGCCGGCGGCAGTGCAACATCGACGGGGCTCAACTGCTGATACAGGATCTCCGCAACGCTCGCGCCCTGCATCACCGCGTGCCCGGTCAGACATTCGATCACCAGCAGACCCCATGCGTACAGATCGCTCCTGAGCGTCGGTTCTTCGTTACGCAACTGCTCCGGCGAACAATATTGGGGCGATCCGAGTACGTCGGTCAGTTGCATGAGCGTACGCTCCGTACGCTCGTTGCTGCGGCGCGCGTCGGGCAGCAATGCACCGATGCCGAAATCGAGAATCTTGGCCTGCGGCTCGCCGTCGGCCAGCGTGACCATCACGTTCTGCGGCTTCAGATCGCGATGAACTACGCCCTGGCGATGCGCGCTCGCCAGTCCGTCGAGCACCTGGGTCATCAGGAGGCCGGTGGTGACGGCGGACAACGCACCGTCAGCCGTCAGCATGTCGCGCAGCGTGCGGCCCGGCACGAACTCGAACACCGCGAACAGCCGGCCGTCGGGCGTCTCACCCTTGTCGAGCAGCGCAACGACATGCGGGTGATGCAGTCTTTCACACAGTTCGGTTTCGCGCTGAAACCGCGCGCGCAAGCGCAAACGCTCCGCGGCCGGTTGCGTTGCGTCTTCGCGCAGCAATTTGACGGCGACGGTGTGGCCCGTATCGAGCCGCGTCGCCTTGTAGACGGAGCCGGTCGCCCCTTCGCCAAGCAGTGCGCCGAGCTGGTAGCGCGGCACCTCGGGAACGTCGTTGGGAAGCGCGGACGGAGCGGCGCTGCGCTGCAGGTCGAGCGTGGGCGGCAACAACGGAAGAGCGGCCGTCGGCAACACCGGCGACGCGTCAGACCCGACGCGCGATTTCGCGCGTGTGCCGGCAAGAAGCGGCGACATGACTGCGCTTAACCTGCGTGCAACGAGGGCAGCGTCACCGCGGGCACCGGCCGGTACAGTGCGCTGCCGATCTGCGTGGCGGGTGTGGACTGGCATTCGAGCAACTCGCCGCGAAACACCCGAAACCCGAGCGTGCCGAAGCGCACGCTGCCGCGCCGCCGCTCCACCAGTTGCGCCATATCGGGTGACAGCAGCGCCGCCACCTGGGCACGGGCGCGATGAATCTGTACGTTGACGTGCGATACGTCGGTGCCCAGCATGCGCGCGAGCACTTCGAGATCGACCCAGCCCTGCGATGCGGCGTCGTAGCCGGCCTGCACATCCGTAGAGCAGATCCGCGCCAGCGTGACGAGGCAATAGTGATGGGCGCGCTCACCGAGATCGGCGGTGCCGCCCCTTGTGTGCAGTACCGCCTGCACATGCTCCTCGTCGCGGCTCACGGTGAAGTCGATACGCTGCAGCGACACCGGCATGCCGGACGATTCGGGCAGCACCATCGTGGCGTGGCTGCGCGCCAGCACCAGCCGCCACGCAAGATCGCCCGATACGACCTCGTCGCCGTCGCGTAGCACGCGCAACGTCGAGGTGTCGTCGCACAGCCACTCGCCGTCGGCAGATCGAACGATCGTCACGGCCGGTACCGCGTCGCCAGGCAGCACGTGAGCGCTGTCGAGCACGATCGGCCGCGCGGGATCGCGCAACGGCCACAGCATGTCGGCGGGATCGTTCAGTTCGTCGACGTGCCAGTACGCCGCGCTCGCCTTGCTGAAGTGGATCAGATCGCCCTGCTGCAACACGACGCGCTCGCCGTCGCGCACGAGCGTGCCCGACACCAAGGTGCCGTTGCTGCTGTGATCGTGCAGTTCCCAGCGACCGCCCATCCAGCGGATGTGCGCGTGCATACGCGACACGTATGGATCGCCAATCACCGTATCGCAACGCGCGCCATCCCGCCCAAACAGATGATGCGTGCGCAGCAGACACGACTCCCCAGAGAAACTATTTTTGAGTGTCGCCATGGCCACACCTTCAGGAGGTCATTTCTTTATGGTTTCGATAGAGGTCAGTGAGGCGAATGAACATGGCCACGGGTCTCCCGCCATTTATCACCACCCTCGGTCACCGACATCTAAAGGCTTTATCCGTTGTATTTCGCATTTTCAGGATAGGCCAGTGAATAGTGCATGAGGAAAAATAAGCATGCAAGCGTTGAAATCGGCGATTCAAATCGAATAAAAATATGCGTACTGGATGACGCGCCACACTGATGTCGTAGCTGCCGACGGCTATCCGGCTATTGCCCGCGCTGCACGCTTGATTGCCCCGTTCGTTACTTCATTCACTGTCTCATTCTCGACCCAATTCATTGCCCGATTCGCCGCCGACACAATGCCGCAATACAGCTGTGTGTAAAGCCCGCTGCAAAGCCGCGGAAATGGCGCATTGCCTCGGTGTAATGGCCTGTAATTGATGCGGCGACTGCCACGTACCACCATGAATCAACTCAGAACGACAGGACATGTTCACGGGTTGACGGCGGTTCGCTAGTGCTTTTTCTGCATCCGCAGCAATCCTGCCAACCCTGTGCTCTGAGCCTTCGTTTCGATACCCATGCGTCGCGCTTTCTTCAATGAAGACGACCGTCGATCGAAGCGGACCCGTTCGCCGTCATTCGTGATTTTCAACTTTAGCTTTCCGCACCGAGGAATTCAAAATGAGCGCACTGACCTTTCTGAACACGACCCAATACATCGCCCAGTTCGTAGTGAACAAAGGCGAACAGGTTGTGGCCCGCCTGCCCGGCATCGCTCCGGGCGCTTCCCTGCAAGTTCCGTCCGACGACACCTACCAGGTCACCGCCAGCACGATCCTGGAAGGCAACACCTACACGTCCGCGCCCGCCACGGTCTCCGGGGCGATGGGTTTCGTCGCGCAGGTCAAGCAGAACAACCTGCAAGGCACGTACGACTTCGAAATGAAGGTCGAAGCCAGCAGTGCAGCCGATCAGATGGTCTTTCAAAAGACGACCATCGGCCCGGTGACTTTCAACATCTCGAAGAACGGCGTGTACCTGCAAAGCGTCGTCGTGCAGAACTCGTTCCTCGTCAAGACGCTGCAGATCGGCAGCACGTACTCGATGTACGCGGTGATCAACGGCGTGACGACGGACACCGCCCAGACCACCAACCCCAGCGCGGTCGTCACCGCGGAGCTCGACAACACCGATCTGGAGTCGGGTTACTTCACGCTCAGCGCGCTCTAAAGGCCGGAGCCGGGCGGCGCCGTTCGCGGACGTCGCCCGATCCGCCTCACGGCCCAGTAGCCCTGTATCTCCATCACGCGTCCAGGGAATCGACATGACCGCGCCCCGTTCCGCCCCCACGCTGCAGTTGCTCAATCGCACGGCCCAGCCGGCGCGTGCGCGGCTGCTCTGCGCGAATCACATGGTGTGGGACGTGTGGGTCACGGCGATGGGCGCAGTGACCGCGCCCGCATTCGTGCCGCCATGGCTGACGCTGGAAGCACGCGTGACCGAGCGTCGGACTCAGGTGACCTACCTGAGCATCGCGGTCGGCGCGCGTTCGGACAGCGCGATCGTCGCCCGCCTCGAGCAGCGCAACGGCGCGCGCTTCTTTGCGCTCGACACGCAGGAAGCCACCGTGGCCGGTGCGTTGCAACTGATCAACCGGAGCGACTGCCCGCTGGATTTTTCTGCCCGCTATTCCGGCAGTCCTTACGTGCTGACCGGCTTCGTCAACCCGGGAGCCGCACTGCAGGTCGCCTACTCGCTGCTGGATCTGGTCGTGGTGCAAAACGGCTGCAGCACGCAGCGCAGTCTGCCCACACCGGACGGGGCATGGGTCATCACATCTCCGCCCGAAACGGCAGGCTTTCCGGCGCTTGAGCGGCTGGACGCGCGCGAGCTTGCGGACCTTGCTTCGGGATACAGGTGAACCCATGAACGCGCTTTGCCTCGTCACGCTCCATCCGCCCGTACACCACTCCATGCTGAGGTAAACCATCATGCCGTTACTCGACCCCTACCCCATTGCGAAGCAGGCCGTTCCCAACTCATGCTGGGCGTGCGCTGCGCGATCGATCATCAACTGGTATCACAGCCAGGGACGCTCCGGACCCGTTCCGGTTTTTGCATCCGATCAGGAGCTGGCGACGGCATGGGCCAAGTCGCCAGCGGGCAAGCCGGTCAACGCCGACATCAACGTCCAGCAATCCGCAGCGGGGGCGCTCATCGACCTCGGCTTCGCCAACGGCATGGACGGCCGCCCGTTTCCCACGCCGGCCGAAATCTACGGCTCGATCAATATCGGCGAACCGCTGCTGGCCATCGTGGGGAGCACGAATCCGGGTGGCAAGCGCCAGCCGAAGTACAACAAGGGCCACTGGGTGGTGATCATCGGCATCAGCACCAACGATATCAGCGCCACGGTGAATGTCTTCGATCCGGACGACGGACTGATTCACAACGTGCCGTACAACGCGGCTACGTACCAGGCCGGTGTGTACTGGGAGAACACGTCGTACGTCTCCGAGTATTCCGTGTATGTGGAACAAGAAGATCCAGATGGAGTCGGCGCGACATCGACATCGACATCGACATCGACATCGACATCGACATCGACATCGACATCGACATCGATCCAACTCCAACTCCAACTCCAACTCCAACTCCAACTCCAACTCCAACTCCAACTCCAACTCCGACACCAACGCCGACTCCTACACCAACTCCTACACCGACTCCGACTCCGACGCCTACACCAACGCCGACACCAACGCCGACACCAACGCCGACACCAACGCCGACACCAACGCCCCCCACCACCCCATGGAAAGGCGAAATACGCGGCGGCGTCACGCTCGAAGTGGATTGGACACCGTCGAGCGACGGCCTGAGCGTCCAGTTGAAGATTTCCCAGACCAGTGGTCCCGGCGTACCGCGTGACTACCAGGCAACGCTCAAGAGCACACCCAGTGCCGCGGCTCAAGGCATCTGGCGATTCGGCACGGCCACCGAGCCGCTCGAACTGACGCTCACGCTCAGCAGCGTAGCGGGTACCCCAGGCGGCCCGGCGACGCAGGCCAATCTGTGGGCGTCCTATCCGCTCACACAGGCCGAAGGCGTGCACAAGGTGATCGCGTCCTGGCCGATCGGCACACCGCAAAACTGACGCCTACCGGAGTCCGTCATGAGCGAATCCTCCAGAGCGCCGGTGCCGCAAGGCGACGGCAAGTGGGACATCACCGCGCGTACCGGCGTGCTGCTGCGCGTGGTCTGGCGCTGGCAGGACAACGGGCAGCGTATCCAGCTGGAGTTAACCCAGCTGGCGGGACCCGGCGGCCCGCATCACTACACGGGAACGCTCGGTCTCGGCGCCACGGAGCAGCGTTACGCCACGTGGGCATTCGGCACGAACGACCCGCCCGTCGACGTCACGCTCAGCCTGCGCCACGAACACGAGGGTACGGCGCCGTTGCTGTGGGCCAACGTGCCCCTCAAGACGGATGAGTTCTACTCCGATGCGATCGCTCAATGGAAGCCGCAACCCACGCCGCCGATCCCGGTGCCACCGGAGCCGGACGAGCCAGACGATCCAGACGACGTGCTGATCGAAGCACTGCCCGGCGCCGCCGATCTCTTCCCGCTGCTGTGGCTGCGCCCACCCAGCGCCCTCGAACTCGCCGACGCGCTGCTGCGTTACATGCGCGTCCCCGATCCGTCGAGTCTCGCGCTGTACACGCAACTGGCCGCGCTCACGGGGCCGGGGTCCGCGGCGCAGAAACAGCAGGCGGCCACCGCGTTCTGCAAGACGTCTCCGCCGTTTATCGCCGATCTGTCCACGCAGCCCGCGCCGATCAACCGCTTGCCGGCCATCCGCGTCGCACTGCTCGCGACCGAAGGACCACGCACGCTGGACGAGCTGCTCGACGAAGCGCACCAGTTGCTCGGCGAAACCGTGAGCGACTTCCTCGCCAGCACAGTCTGCGTCAGCGCGCAGCAGGATGCGTGGCAAAGCGTATTCGCGCTCGCGCTGGTGGGCAGCGCCGCACAGGGAACGCTGGCCGCCGGACTGGTCGACGTGTTGCGCGTGCTTCACTACCTGCAGGCACTGAACGCGAAGAACCCCGCACTGTGCGCGCAAGACATCCGGCGCCTGCTGCTATACGCGACGCCCGCCCTGCCGGACGCGGTCGCTGCGGCGCCGCTCGCAGGCACCGTCGAAAAGCCGGCGGCAGAACCCGCCACGCCTGCCGATGCACCCGCCCCCAAGGTCACCGGCCAATGGTCGCTGCTCGGTGTCGGCGAGCTCGAACTGGCGCGCCAGCATCTGAAGGGCTATGCATCCGGCGAGCTCGCCGAGGTCGTCAACCTGATGCCGCGCGAACGCCAGGAGCGACACGAACGCAGCGTGCAAAGCAGCGAGCAGCAGACGCAGCAACGCGAAGCACGCAGCCGCACCGACGATCAGACGAGCCAGAGCGACGCCGCGAGCGAGCTCGCCGACACGCTGAAGGAAGCCATGTGCACCGAAGGACTGGTGCGCAACCTGAGCAACGTGACGCCGAGCTACAGCAACCTGAACCTGCTGCTCACCGGCAGCGCCGCCGACGGTTCCGGCAAGCTCAAGCTCGACGGCAGCAGCGTCGCGCGCCTGGTGCAGCGCATGAGCGAACAGGCCGCGCAAAAAGTCGCCGACCGCGTGAGCACCCAGCGGCGCGACGTCTGGCGCGAGTGGCATGAGCGGCGCGAATCGCAATCCATCGATAACCGCGACGGCGAGCGACTGGTCGGCGTGTATCGCTGGGTCGACCGCTTGATGCGGGTATCGCTCAAACCACAGGGGCGGCGCCTCGTTCTCGCATTGCAGATCGATACGCCAGCGCGCGCGTGGATCGCCGAGGTGGCGGCGCAAGGCCCGGTGCCGCTCGTGAAGCCCACGCAGCTGGCCGCGTTCGCGACCGCCGAAGGCCAGGGCTACACGCTCGTCACGCCCACCAACTACCAGGCGTGGGGCGCGCAGTACGGTCTCGCCGATCTGCCCGCGCCGCCCGCCGACCAGCTCACCGTCGCGGCACAGATCAACCGCGTAACGGTTGCCGATACGTCGCTATTGCGCATCCCCGATGGCTACGCCGTCGCTTCGGGTACGGCGACGCTCGCGCTCGCGAGCACCGCGTTCAGCCTCGCGGCGAGCGTCGGCGGTACGACACTGCCGGGCGACACGGTCGTGCCGCCGACGGCGATCACCGTCGTCGTACCGTCTGCGTCGTCATCGACGAGCGTCGGCAATCTGAGCGTCACGCCACCCGCACCGGGCACCGCATGGCTCGGCACGACGGTCTTCAAGAGCAGCGATCCTGTGATCGGTTTGCGCGGCGCGGTGCCGGTCACCGTGATGAGCGATGCGCCGCTGTTCGGCCTGAGTGTCGAACTGGTTTGCCAGCGCGTCACGCTGACCGATCCGGTCAGCAAGGCCGTCGTGGACCCGCTGCTGGTCGACTGGCAGATGCGCGTCTACAACCAGTTGCTGCTGGCCTGGCAGGAACAGACCCGTGCTTACGACAGCGGGCTCGCCGGGTCCATCGCGAGCGCCAGTGCCGGTCAGGGCGGCGAGGTACAGCGCCAGGTGTTGCAGGCTGCCTGCCTCGGTCTGCTGTGCGCGAGCAGCGCGACCACCGATCCGCAGGTTCTGACCGGTCTGCTCGACTGGTCCGGCATGAGCTGGCACTACGACTCGCCGGTGGCTGGCGCCGGTCCGCGACTGACCGATGCGCCCGCTGCGTCCGTGTTCACCGAGCCGGCTTCGGCGCGCCTGTTCCGCCGCTTCCTCGATGCGCGTGTCGCATGGGTCCTGCTGCCGCTCCTTCCGGATACGCAAACCGCCCTGCTGTTTGCGCTGCAGTGGCAGCCGCGCTGGCCGAGCCCGCCGCTGCCGCGCCCCGACGGCATCGCCGATGTACCGGTTAGCGGCTCGACAGTCGCGCCGCTCGAAGAACAGCGCAGCAAAGACGTGCCCGCTGCCCTCGTGCGGCCCGGCTGGACACTGCGCCTGCCCTTGCCGCTCATCTACCTGCAGGCCGGCGACGCGCTGCCGCGCTTTGGCCCGCTCCCCCCACTCAAGGAGGTCCTATGAAACTCCCTCTGCTGCGTCCCCACCCCGCGCACGACGAATGGCCGATCGGCGCGGTGATTCCCTACGCCGGACTACTGGCGAACACGGACACAGACTCCGCCACGCTGAACCAGATCCGCACGGATCTGAGCCAGAAGGGCTGGCTCTATTGCGACGGCAGTTTGTACTCCGCGCAGGCGTACTGGCAGCTGTATGGCGTGATCGGCACGAGCTTCGGCGGCAATGCCACCGACTTCAACGTGCCCGATCTGCGCGGCCGCTTCGTGCGCGGCGTCGACGGCGGCGCAGGTAACGATCCGGATGCGGCCACACGCGTCGCCAATCCGGCGGGAGGCGCGTCCGGCGATCACGTCGGCTCGTATCAGGCCGACGCGTTCCAGGGCCACGAGCACTTTTATACGTCGACGATGGAAAGCCCCGATACCGCTGAGCCTGCGGGCAGCCCGGTGCTGATGCCGCAACCGGATCAGGTCACGACCAGCGTGACGACCGACGGTACACACGGCACGCCGCGTGTGTCGTCCGAAACGCGCGCGCTGAACCTCGCGCTGAACTATCTGATCCGCTATCGCTGAACCTCGCGACAAAAACGGCGGAGCGATCCGCCGCAGGTTGTTCCACCCCCGTCGTGCTCTCTACCGCAAAAGGAGTGCTCTCATGAAAGTCGCCATCATTGGCGGTGGCCTTGCCGGCATCGCTGCTGCCTACACACTGCTCGCGAACAGCAAGGTTACCGAAGTCCATCTGCTCGAAGCCACCGGCCGCTACGGCGGACGTGCGTGCACCGACACCACGTCGATTGCCGGTTTTGCGTTCGACAAGGGTGCGCAGTACATCCAGGACCCGGGCATCAATCCGTTGACGCAGATTGCAAAGCAGCTCGACTTCGAAACCGTCGAGGAAGAAGCCGATTACATGTTGCGCGTGGAAACGGGCGACGGGTGGGTAAGCGAGGAGCCATTCCGCAATCGCGATGTTCAGCACGTCATCGACAGGATCGAGGTTTCCTACGAGAAGGCGCGCGAGCATCCCAATGTCATCGTGTCGGCGAGACCCGACAAAGTCGACAACGCCGAACTGTTCGGCCATGCGGCCTCGACGTATGGGCCGTTTACCGAATCGGCTGAAAGCTGGCAGTACATCGCAGCCGACCGCGCACGAGAAGCCGGGGGCAACCACGGGCCCAATCTCTTTGTGAAGAGAGGTATAGGCAGCCTGGTCGCCGCTTATGGCGAGGACATCAGGTCAAAACGCGGTGATCGTTACTTCGAGCATTTCGAAGCTATCGTTTCGAAGATCGTCTACGACGATACCCAAGTAACGCTCGGCTTCAACAGCGAGAGCCTGGTCGTGGACGCCTGCATCGTCACGGTGCCGGTGTCGATTCTTGGCAACGACGGCATCGCCTTCGCGCCGGAGCTCCCACCCGCCCACCGCAACGCGCTCACCGTGCTGCGTCTTGGCTCCTACAAGAAGCTCGCGCTGCGGCTACGCACGCCACCGGAGGATATCGTCCCGGGCACCAACTACTTCCTGATCGAAAACGAACCGGCCGGCGTCTGGCAGTACTACCGCCTTCCTCATGCGCCCGACGTGCTCGTCGCGCATGCCGCCGGGGATTTCGCTGCCGTACTCGACGCCATCGCCGATGACGAGGTCATCAAGCTCTTCAAGGACCGCATCAAAACTGCTTGCAAAGACGTGTGCTTCACGACCGGCGAGGCGATCACGAACTGGAGCAAGGAGCCGTTCGCGCGTGGGGCGTATTCGTATACCGCGTTCAAAGGCGGCGGCCCCGACGACCCGGATGCACTAGCAGCCCGCGAGACGTTACGCAAACCGGTGAAGCGCCTGTACTTCGCAGGCGAAGCAACCAACATCGAGTACTACGGCACGCTGCAGGCCGCCTATTTCGAAGGCGTGCGCGCGGCGCAAGAGGCGTTGACCTGAAGCGGTCCGGCCCGCCGCTTGCGCTTTCGACGGACCACATTCATGCAGGATCAACCGCAATTGAAGGAGTGAAATCATGCGAACCGATCTCGAAGGAAAAACGCGTCGCGCATCATCGGCCGGAGGTTTGAATCCGGAAGGCTTGTCTTTCCCCGCGTCCGGCAGCGGACCCGCGCTGCACTCGGCCGTGCAGCGCGCGCACGAACGCATCAGCATCGCGCTGGCGGACGGAACCTGTCGGCTGCCCATCGTGCTCTGCTATGTCGACTACGTGTACGACTGCCTCGCGATCGGTTTCGCCGACACGACGGCAGCAATCCGGCGCGCGCATCGGGAATTGAGTGTGCTGGCAGGCGGTGTGCCGATGCGCGCGTTTCGCTGCGCACCGGCGGTACGTCATGCCAACAAGACCGGCTACAACCGGCCGCTTGTGGGCGGGTTGCTGCTGTGGTGTCCGGCCGGCGGCGGCACCAACGGCAAGGGCACACTGTGTATCGCCGCGACGCGTTCGGGCGTCGCGGGGTTCGTAACCTGCGGACATGTGGTCGGCGCACAAGGTAGCGATGTCTTCCAGCCCCAGAGCACGTCGCAACAATTCAAGGTCGGGACGGCCACCGAAGTCACCAATTACAACGGAGTGGCCGCCAGCGACAGCGCATTCGTCACGCTTGAAGCAAGCGTACAGGCGACGGCAAACGCAATCTGGAAAAGCTCGAGTACGAACTATACGGTGACCGGCATTTCCGCCGCACCTCGCTTCGGTACGGATGTATCGATGCAAGGTGCCTCGACGGCGAAAACGCTGCGTAGCGGAAAAATCCGCGGCGACAACGTGACCGTCACGTTTTCGGACGGCGGCACACTGACCGGTCAACTACTCGCGGACTATCAAAGCGAAAAAGGCGACAGCGGTGCGCCGGTATTCACCGATCCTCAGGCCGGGTCATCGGTGGAGTTGATCGGAATGAACGTCGGGGCCGCCGAGCCGGGCGACACCAATCCCACGCCAGACCCGAAGTGGCTTCCTGCAGACGGCGCCTACGCGATTATCAGCCCGTGGGCCAACATCAAGAGCGATCTGGGCCTCGACTGAGTCTCGCTCTGTAAAGACCTTGAGGACACGGTCGGGGCAAGCTTCACTGCCCGGCCCGACCGTATCCTCTTCAGATCAACCATTCATCAACCGCAGGACGGCCCTGCCTTCTTGCACGCATCCGCCAGCTGCGGCGGCGGATCTTTCTTGAACACCGTCTTATAGGACTCGAGCACATTCGACTGCACGACCGGCAGCGACTGAACCCCGATCCAGGCCGGCGGCGTTTGCCCGATCAGCGACTTCATCATCGCGAGCGCTTCGGCAACGCCCTGATCGTATGGACGTTGCGAACCGGTTGCCTTCAACGGTCCACCTTTGGCAATTTCGATCGCGGATTCAAGGCCCAGGTCGACAGTCGTAACCGGGATATTCAGGCCCTGGGCGCGCATCGAGGTCAAGGTATCGAGCGCCGGTTGATCCCACACCGCGAACACGCCCTTCACATCGGGATTCGCCGTGAGGAAGTCGCCGGCAATCTGCCCGACCTTCGACGGATCCGTGAAGTCGACCTGCTTGATCTTGATGTCGGGCCGGTTCTTCTTCATCCAGTCGTTGACGGCCTTGGTGCGCTCCTTCGTGCTGAAGTAGTCGACACCGAAGTTGACGAGCCCGACCGTGCCACCCTGCGGAATGCACGACGCGAGCACCTTCGCGGCGATCTGGCCGTTGCCTTCGCTGTCGGCGGACACCATCGCCGAGTATTGCTCCGGATGACGCAGTCCGCCCGGCACGTTATCCATGAACACCAGCTTGATACCGGCCGCGGACACCTTCTTGTACGTCGCGGCCGTCGCCATGCCGTCGACCGGAATCGAGATGATGCCGTCCGGATGCCGCTGAATGGTGTTCTCGATATCGGCGATCTGCTTGTCGACCTGATACTCGGCCGATGCGGTGCCGATCACTTCGACGCCGTATTTCTTCAGCGTATCGGTAATGCCCTGCACCTGCAGTTGCGACCAGTCCAGATTCATCGTCTGCATCGAAATGCCGACCTTGAATTTGCCTGCTTTCACCTTGGCTGCTTCGGCGGCACTGAGCTGCACGGTATCGACGGAGGCCGCTTTTTCGCCATTCGGTCCTTGCCCGACGATCGTCTTCGGTCCGATCGTCGCCGGCGACAATCCCTTCATGCACGTCTGCGCACTGGCGCCGGACGAAGCGAATACCGCCAGGCTTGCCGCTGCAATCACACTGGCCCACACCACGCTCGAGACACGACGTTGTTTCATGATTCCCCTCCGTTGGTCTTCATGTATTGAGTCTCCTGATTGTCCTGACTTGCCCGACTACTGCGAACCGTTCACACCCTGCGTCACTTCTTCGTAAACGCCACCGCCGCGACGATGATCGCCCCCTTGATGACGAGCTGCAGCGACGAACTGACGCCGAGCAGCACGAGGCCGTTGTTGAGCGTCCCGATGATCAGGCTGCCGAGCAACGTCCCAAGCACAAACCCGCGCCCGCCGAACAGACTGCAACCGCCGAGCGTCACCGACGCAATCACATCGAGTTCGAGCCCCTGCACCACATCGGGCCGCGCCGCGTGCGAACGCGCCGACAGCACGAGCGCCGCAACACCCGCGAGCATGCCGGTCAGCACGAACGCCAGCGTAGTGACGCGCCGGATGTTGATGCCCGAGTACAGCGCCGCGGTCGGATTGCCGCCCGCCGCGTAAACCTGGCGGCCGAACACGCTGTAATGCAGCAGCAAAATGCCGCCGGTCACCGCGAGTCCGGTCCAGATGATCGGCACCGGCACGCCGGCGATGTCGCCTTCGCCGAAGATCGAGATGAATGAGTCGTTGGTGATGATGACGGGGCGCGTCGTCGTGAGCAGCAGCGCGAGCCCGCGTGCCGCGCTGAGCGTACCGAGCGTGACGAGAAACGAAGGAATGTTCAGTCGCGTCGTGATCACGCCGTTGATCAGCCCCACCACGGCGCCCGTGCCGATACCCGCCACCGCGCCGATAAACCAGTTGTCGCCGATGTACGCCATCGCCAGCGCCGCGGACATGCCCGACAACGCAAGCGTCGAACCCACCGACAGGTCGATCTGCCGCGCAATGATCACGAACGTCATGCCGATCGCGATGATCGACACGAGCGCGGTCTGGCGGCCGATGTTCAGAAAGTTGTCGATGGACAGGAACCACGGCGACGCGACGCTGAAGACGACGAGCAGGATCGCAAAGGCGAAATAGAGCGCATATGGTCGGTCGCCTTGCAGCAGCAATTGCGCGAGCCGTCGTGCGCGGCTCTGTTGCTGCATTTGCGAAACCTGCTGGTCGGTGGCCAGCGACGGGACGGAGTCGTTCATGTTGCGTGCTCGTTCGAGGACCGCGAGAGTTGAATCAGATGATGAAGCTCTTCGGCGTTGGCAAGCGTCGCGCGCTCGACGGTATCGACAATGCGGCCGTCGACCACGATGGAGATGCGATCGCACAGACGCAGCAGTTCGTCGAGATCCGACGACACGACGAGCACGCCGGTTCCGGCCAGCGCCGCGTCGTGCACGACACCGTAGATTTCTTCGCGCGCGCCGACATCGACGCCGACGGTCGGTTCGTCGAGCAGCAGGACAGCCGGCCGCGGATGATTCCACTTGGCGAAGACGACCTTCTGCTGATTGCCGCCCGACAGAAACTTGACGTCGGTGGACGCGCCCGGTGCTTTCACGGCTAGCTTCTTCATCGCGCCCTGCGCCTGCTGGAGTGCAGCGCCGCTGCGCAGCCAGCCCCAGCGCGAGAAATGCGCAAGTCGCGGCAAGGTCAGATTGCGTTCGATCGAATGATCGAGCACGAGCCCCTGGAGATGACGATCTTCCGGTACCAGTGCGATCCCGAGCTTGATCGCATCCGCGGGCGTATGGCGCGCAACCGTGCGACCGTCGATCGCGATCTCGCCGCTATCGGCGGAACGCAATCCGAACACCGTTTGCAGGATCTCAGTGCGGCCACTGCCGATCAATCCCGCAAGCCCGTGAATCTCGCCTTTGCGCAGCGTGAGGCTCACATCGCGCAGCCGGTCGTTGCTGACACCGGACAACGTGAGAACCGGTGTGCCGACAGCGGCTGCAGGATCGTTCGCGGCAGTACCGCGACGCTGTTCGCGCATCTGCACCGCGGCGTGCCCCGGACCGACGATCGCTGCGACGAGCTGCTTCATGTCGGTATCGGCGGTGGCGAACATGCCTGCGTTCCGGCCGTCGCGGAATACGGTCACGCGCTGTGAAATACGAAACACCTCGTTCAAGCGATGCGTGACGTAGATTACGCCCACGCCGCGATCGGTTACCGCGCGAATCGCGTCGAACAGGATCTGCTCTTCGCCGCCCGTCAGCGCCGAGGTCGGTTCGTCGAGGATCAGCACACGCACGTCGCCCATCAGCGCCTTGCAGATCTCGGTCATCTGCCGGTAGGCAAACGGCAGCGAACCGACCGGCACACGCGGGTCGAGTGGAATGCCGTGTTCGTGCAGGAAATCGCTGACTTGCGCCAGCAGTGCGCGTTTCTTCACGAAGCCGAGCCGGGTGCGCGGTTCGCGCCCCAGCATCAGGTTGGCCGCCACAGAAAGCGACTCGACCAGACTCAGATCCTGGTAGACGACGGCGATACCGGCATCGCGCGAGCGGGCGGGAGAATCGAACGCCACTTTCTGACCGGCGATCTCGATGGAGCCTTCGTCGTAGGTGTGCACACCACTGAGGATCTTGATCAGCGTGGATTTGCCGGCGCCGTTTTCGCCAAGCAGCGCATGGACTTCGCCGGGCAAGACTTCGAGGTCGACGCCGCGCAGCGCCTGTACGCCGCCAAACCGTTTGGTGACGCCCGCCACGCGGACCAACGGCGCCTGAGACGGCACCTGAACTGTTCGCTCGGGCGATGAACTGGCCGCGGCCGGAACCGGCGCACTCATCTCGTCTGTCTCCTTCGTCGGCGCGACGAAATTTTTATGTAGCGCGATCGGGTGTCGCGAAATCGATTGTTATCTTGTCATCATCGAAATGATGCGTCAATAACATTTATGGCCGGTTTGGCGTGCCATCTGCATATCAAAGCCCGATATTCGATCGCCAGATGTAATGATCGTAACAACCGGAGCGCGTGTACCGACCTCAGAAGAACCCAAAAAGAAACGCCCTCGGGGCAAGCGAGGGCGTTTCAGAAACAGGGCGATCGTATCGGTTCAGCGTTCCTCCACACGATGCACGTCGCGGTAGCGCAGCATGGCGCCGAGTTGCTGCTCCTTCTCAGAATCGAATCCGCAGACGCCATCCCACGCCGGCGGGTTCTCATACGTACCGAACATCATGTCCCACCACGTGATATCGCCGTAGTTGTTCTTATGATGCGCGTACTCGTGATGGATGCGATGCATCTCCGGGCGCTGAAAGACATATCCGACCCAGCGTGGCGTGCGGCAATTCGTGTGATAGAAGAACTCCCCGACGGCCGTGCACAGCGTATAGACCGCACCCGCTTCGGGCGACATCCCCAGCAACGTGTACACGAGCACACTGCCAATCACTGAATTGACGATCATCTCGCCCGGATGCTTGTAGAACGACGTGATCACTTCGAGCCGCTGCGCGCTGTGGTGAATCTGGTGGAACCCACGCCAGAGCAGATCGTATTCGTGACGCCAGCGATGCCACCAGTAAAACACGAAGGTCGCGATGAAATACGCCAGCAGGCCGGCGGCCACCGGCGATAGATGCGCCGACAGATGAAAAAGCGATCGCGATGAAAACCATTGCTGCCACGTCAGTCCCGCTGCGACCACCACACCCAGCTGAACCCCGTTGAGCAGCAGTACACGCACGCCCCACGTGCGCACATGTGGGAGCGTCCAGCCTGGATTCATCCGCTCCAGCGCGAAGCAGAACCCGAACAGGAGAAAAACGATGATCAGCATGAGCGTGCCTCCTGATCGATCGAAGGTTGCGTGCGCGCAGTCGTTTCACTGCCGGAATCGCGGACCACACGAAGATGCGGACTGTCCAGCACGCTCGCCGGTGTGACGGTAAGGCGCCGCCATGGAATGCGGCCGAAGTACCAGAGCCGCCAGAAACCGAGCCTCGGATCAGGATTACGCTCAAGCAAGGTCGAGAAGGTCTCCGTCTCGCCGAGCTGGATGCCCGTCGCTTCCTCGATAACTTCGCGCACGAAGCGCGAGCAGAACTGGCGTCGCGAATGCAGGTTGAAGCCGGTGTCGTAGAACGTGCCCATTCGCCTCGTCGTCGCCGCGATCAGTTTGCTGCGGTGCCGACTGTCGAGCGGTATCGCGAGCCTCGCGATGGTGTAGCGGCCGTTTTCGGAGCGCTCCAGAAAACGCTTGATGCGGGTAGTGCGAGCAAACGGAAAGGTGCTTTCCGCGATCAGCGGATCGTCGCCCTGCGCGTCGACAACGATGCCGACATGATTCGTCCACGAAAGCGTGGCATAAGCCACTTCGAGAAACGGACGCGCAGTCACGCGGATAAAAACGAGATCCCCGACTTGCAGGTCATGCACCGGCGACACACCGGACGCACCGTACGCTCCCGCCGCGTGCGGAACGAGACGGGAGCCTGCATGCGCGTGGTCCCCACCACTTACATCGGTTGTCCGGGTGCCGGTGGTCATACTGGTCTCCATGGGCTAACAACGGAGGCCAGCATGCTCCGTGGTCGCACTTTTTGCACTTTCAATGTTTTTATTTGACTAGAATCACACTCACGGTATCGTATCTCGATACCTTTACTGCCCCACGCACCCACATCATCAGAGCCCGGCCATGACCGAGATTACCCAGATCATCGCAACCATCAAGCGCCGCCTCAAAACCGAAGGCATGACCTATCGCGACGTCGCTCAGGCGTTGCGTCTGTCGGAGCCCAGTGTGAAGCGGCTACTGGCCGGAGGACGCCTGACGATCGATCGTCTCGCGCAGTTCTGCGACCTGTTCGGGCTGACCATGGCGGAACTGTTGCAGGAAGCCGAGCTGGCGGTGCCACGTCTGCACGTGCTCACGCGCGACCAGGAAGCGCAGCTCGTGTCGAACGAAAAACTCTTGCTGGTGGCTGTGTGCACGTTGAATTACTGGTCGCTCGAAGACATGGTGTCGAGGTATCAACTGTCTAAAGCCGAGTGCATCAAGCATCTACTCGTGCTGGATCGTATGGGCTTTGCGAATCTCAAACCCGGCAACCGCATCCGCTTGCTGGTCGCACGGGACTTCGACTGGCTGCCGGATGGGCCGATCCGCCAGTACTTCCTGCAGCGGGGACTGCCCGATTTCATGGAAAGCCGGTTCGACATGCCGGAAGAATCGATGGATTTCGTGCATGGCATGTTGACTACATCCGCCTATGCGCAACTGCAGGCCGAATTGCGCAAACTGCGCCGCAAATTCACGTCGTTGCACGATGAGTCGGCGACCGAGGCATTGAGCGAGCGGCACGGCACCGCGCTTTTGCTGGCGATGCGCGTGTGGGAGCCGGATGCGTTCAGAAAACTCAAGCGGCCAGCGGATGCTGGCGAAACCGGGGCCCAGGGCGTCCGGCGTGAGCAACACTGACTCAAGGAGAGCAACCGTGAGAAAGCTGATCTTGCAAATGCAGATGTCGGTCGACGGCTATGTGTCCGCCGCCAATCAAGAACTCGACTGGCTGGTCTGGAATTTCGGCGCTGAATGGAGTTGGGACGAGCGGTTGAAGCAGGACTTCAACCGCGTGTTCGAATCGATCGATTGCATCCTGCTGAGCCGCAAGATGGCGGAAGAAGGTTATCTGAGCCATTGGGGCAACGCGGCAAAAAATTTTCCCGCCAATCGCCATTACGCTTTCGCCCAACGCATCGTCGATGTCCGGAAAGTCGTGTTGACGAACAAGCTCGATGAATCGCAGTGGGACCGCGCCGCGATCGCCAGCGGTGATATGACTGCGGAAATCACCGCACTGAAAAGCCAGGGTGGAGGAAACATCATCACGTTTGGCGGAGTCGGTTTTGCTTCGGCACTCGTCGCCGCGGAGCTCGTCGATGAATTCCAGTTCTTCGTGAACCCGATCGCGGTCGGGGCCGGACGCTCTGTATTCGGCGATTCGCGCGAGGGCACCCGCCTCAGGCTGATCCAGTCGGATGCCTATGACTGCGGAATCGTCGTGAACCGGTATGCGCCAGGCCGGTAGCGATAGCGCTCAGCCCAAGCTAGCTCACAGCCCAATACAAACGGCCCCCGCCGCAATCACGACACACGAAACAAAGCGCGCGAACGTCACCTCTTCCCGCAGGAACAGACGGCCGATCAGCACGGCAAACACCACGCTGGTTTCGCGCAGCGCCGACACCGTGCCCATCGCGCCGAACTGCATCGCCCAGATCACGATCCCGTACGCCGCTATCGATACGACACCGCCCGACACCGACGTCCCGATGTCGGCAAACGACGCGCGCAGCGCAGAGCGACCGCGCTTCGCGATGAAGATCGCGGGCATCAGCCAGTAGAACGCGAACATCCACGCGGTATACGCAATCGCATGATCGCCGGCACGTCGCACGCCGATCCCGTCGATCACCGTATATAAGGCGATGGTCGCTCCGGTAAGCAGCGCCGCGACGATGCTCTCGCGCGACGGCCGCCGGCGCTGCAACGCAAAGCTGATGATGCCGCACGACACCAGCGCAATGCCGGCGGCCTGCAAGACGTGGATCTGTTCGTTGGCAAATATCGCCGCACCGAGCGCCACGAGCATCGGCGAAGAACCGCGGGCGATCGGATACGCCTCGCCGAGATCGCTGCGTTGGTACGCATACACGAGGCACAGGTTGTACAGGCCGTGAACGAGGCCGGACACGGCGATGTAGGGCCACGCGGCCTGCGCCGGAACAGGCACCGAGAGCGCTACCGCCGTGGCGATCGATGCAATGCCGATGCTCATCCATGTCATCGACAGAAAACGGTCGCGGTTGCCATGTAGCATCGCGTTCCATGTGGCATGCAGCAGCGCGGCGAGCAGAACGAAGCCGCTCATGGAACTGATCATGCGGTACCTCGATACGGAAAAACGTCGAAGGTTGAATTTTAAACGTATAGACGTTTATACGTATAGATGTACTTGCACAGGTACTTGTGCAATGCGTTGCACGAGGCTACGAAGCGCCGCTGCAGCACCACTCCTGGCCCATGCGATACTCGCTCGACCATCGTCAGCGGAATCCGGCTCATGCATAACCATCGCCCCGCCCTCACCGTTTTCACCGGCCGCACCGCCGATCGCAACGAGCGCGGCATGGCCGGCTCGCTCGTTGTCGGCCTTGCGCTCACACGACGGCTCGGACTCGAGCCGGCCCGCATCGGCGAACCGGAGGCAGCATTCCCCGGTGGATGGCGCGAGCAGTTGACCGCGGCTACGCCTTGGCTGCGGTGTCTGTCCGCCCACTACGACGCGTTGCTGAGAGACGGCAGCGCGCCTCTGCTAACCACGATGGGGCGCTGTGCCAGCGCGCTTGCAACGCTGCCGGTCGTCGCGCGCCACCGGCCGGATGCGGCGATCGTCTGGTTCGATGCACACGGCGACTGCAATACGCCGTCGACATCTTCGTCGGGCTATCTGGGCGGCCTGGTGCTCACCGGCGCGGCCGGCCGCTGGGACACCGACTGGAAAGACAATACCGGCCTGGGCGGCGACCTCGATCTGGCGAACGTGATCCTCGTCGGCGCCCGCGATCTCGATCCCGCCGAGCGCGCCCTGATCGACGCCGGCACGATCGCGCTGGTGCCCGTCGGCGACGGCCTGCCCGAACGCCTGCGCAGCGCAATCGCCGGTCGCGAGGTCTATGTGCATCTCGACTGCGATGTGCTCAATCCCGGCGTCGTGCCGACCGAGTACGCGGTCGACGACGGGCTGTCGCTGGACGACCTGTCCGCTGCGGCGCAGGTACTCGCGGACTGTGGGCTGATCGGGCTCGAAATCGCGGAATTCGAGGTCGCCTGGAGCGGCGCCTGGGCCGACCGGAAGCGGCTTGAGGGCAGCCCGGATACCTGCTCGCCGGACGCCCTGCTCGATGCGCTGGCGCCGCTGCTGGTGGCACCGGATCGGGCCTGACATCCGAACCCGACGCTGCGACCTGATGCCCGCCGCCGGAGCCCTCAAGCGACGCCGCCCGCCCGACACGCCCACTGTCACGTAGCCGCAACGTAGCGTCGGTATGTTCTGGCATCCCCACACACAACCGGGATGCCATGACAACCCCGTTGCAGGAACGAACGTCGTCGATAAGCACGACGTCGAAGGTGCTCGTCGCAAGCATCGTGCTGAATCTGCTGTTGATGGCGCTACAGGTAACGGTGGGCCTGTCCGCCCATTCGTCCGGGATGCTGGCGGATGCGTTGCACTCGTTCGTCGACATGCTCGCCGACGCGCTCGTCCTGCTCGCCTGCGCTCTCGACGCCCGCGCCGCGGCCGCCGATCCGACGCGCCGGCATCCGAAGTACGAACCGCTCGCGCTGCTTGCGCTCGGCGCGCTGCTTGGCGCAACGGGGCTCCAGATGGTGTGGCAATCGTGGGAGTCGGCGGTGCGCTCCGGTGTGAATCCCGACAGCCACTTCGATATCGTGACGCTCGGCGTCGCCGTACTCGCGCTCGCCAGCAAGGAAACGCTGTTCCGCTGGATGGCGCGCGAAGCAAAACGCAGCCGTTCGACCCTGCTGCTCGCCAACGCATGGCATGTGCGCGCCGATGCGCTGTCTTCGCTGGTCGTGACGGTGGCGATCGGCGGCAGTCTTGCGGGTCTTACGCGGCTCGACGACCTGGCCGCGGCACTGATCGGCCTGATGATCGTCAAGACGGGCTACGGCTTCGGATCGCGTGGGCTGCGGGATCTGAAACAACGTCGGCATACTGCGCAGCGCCCGGCCGCCACGACGCCCGCCCGTATGCACGTCGTACGCACTGACGCGCTGACGATGCCGCTCGACGCGCGCGTGCTGCCGTTGCAACCTTCGCACGACCGCACAGCCACCCGTCTCATCCCCGTCGATCAGGACGCACCGGTGCTGGAAAGTCGCAGCGCTGCGTGAGCGGTACGAGGCAGCGCACGGCATCGACGGCCCGTGCGACTCCGTCCCGCTGGTGAACCGCACACCCGCCGCTCTGACCGGCGTAGTGTCCAGAATGCCCGAAGGCCTTTCTCGCCCACAGGCGCCTAGATCAGCCGCTGCCCGCCATCGATATGCATCGTCTCGCCGGTCGTCAGCTCGCTCTCCATCAGATAGACATAGGCGGCAGCCACATCCGCGGGCGTCGCAATCCTGCCCGCCGGCAAGCGGGCGGCCATCTGCGCGAAGTAGCCCACCTTGGCCTCGCCGACCATGTCATCCCACATCGGCGTATCGACCCACCCCGGCGACACGACATTGACGCGCGTCGGCGCCAGTTCCAGCGCAAGCGCGTGGGCGAAATAGCCGAACGAACCTGCAATCGCCGCCACGACCGCGCCGCCAGGAACGGGCGGCCGATCCTTGTTGATGCCCGACGTGAAGGTCATCGAACCGCCCTTTCTGAGCGTGCGCGCAGCGTGTTTTGCAAGCGTCACAGCGCTGATCAGTTTGCTGTCGAAAAAGCGTCGCACGACATCGATGTCGATCCGCTCGATCGGATCGCCTGGGGGCGGCGTTCCCGCAGTCGACACGAGGTGATCGAACGGGCCGACGTCGTCGAAAGCGCGGGCGACGTCGTGCTCTTTCGTGATATCGACAGCCAGGCTTGTCACACGACGACCCTGGCCAAGCGAGCGCTGTGCGGCCTCCAGCTTCTCAGAAGATCGCCCGACGATTACGACGTCTGCACCATGCTGCAAAGCCGCGGCCGCAACACCAAGACCGATACCCGAACTACCCCCCACGACGACAATCTTTTGTCCCTTGAGCGATGCCATGTCAGTCTCCGTTTTCGATGGTGAGCGCGGGCGCGTTACGTACTGACGCACTCACGCATTGCCCGCATACGCAGCTTCAATATCGGCGACGATGATTCTGGACATCTTGTACATCGCGTACCGCACCCGGTCGGCCTTCTCGCGGTCCGGGTCGGCCAGAAGCCGCAGCATGATTTCCGGCACGACCTGCCAGTGGACGCCATACCGGTCCATCAGCCAGCCGCACTGCTTTTCGACGCCACCGCCTGCCGTCAGCGCGTGCCAGTAGTAATCGGTTTCGCCCTGGTCCTTCGTCTCGATGTAGAGCGAGACTCTTTCGTTGAACCGCGGCGCCGATCCCGCGTTGAGCGCAGTAAAACGCAATCCTTCGAGTTCGAAGCCATGAACGGCCATCGGCGCCGTCTTGTTGTTGCCGGAAACCTTGTCGCTGAACTCCACCGAGTCGAGCGCCTTGCTGTTCCTGAAGACCGACAGATAAAAATCGCGTGCATCTTGCGCATCGGTCTCGAACCAGAGAAATGGGTGAATGGTGGCCATGTCGTTCTCCTGAGTGGTAGCTATGAAGGACATTCTGGTCATCGGCGGGTTGACAGACAAACCATTCTTTGGCATCAATCTGTGACTAACACTCACTAATCGCCATGCCCCGCAAACTACCGCCACTCAATTCATTGCCGAGCTTTGAAGCGGCTGCCCGGCATCTGAGTTTCTCCAGAGCGGCGGAGGAACTCAACGTCACGCACGGCGCCATCAGCCGTGCCATCAAGCACCTCGAAGATCAGCTCGACGTCCAGTTGTTCGAGCGCGCGACGCGTTCGGTGCGCCTCACTGCTGTCGGCGAACCGTACGCGCGGGCGGTTCGCGAAGCGCTGGACCGGCTGTCGAGCGCGACCGCAACGGCCACGACGCGCCATTCGAACTCGACGTTGAACGTCAGCACCTCCGATGGCTTTGCCGGGAAATGGCTGGTACCGCGTCTCTATCGTTTTCATCGCGAGCACAGCGAGATCGACGTGCGGGTCTCGACGACCGGCCAGTTGAGCAGCTTTCTCGGTGACGGTATCGACATTGCGATCCGCTATGGCGGCGGGAATTACCCAGGGCTTACTGCGGAATTTCTCACTGAGGAAGAGGTATTTCCGGTGTGCAGTCCCAGACTCGTCGCAGGCAAGCGAGCATTGCGCAAGCCCGCGGACCTGAAACATCACACGCTGATCCACGACGCTTTTCCAATCGACTGGGCGACGTGGCTCGCCAGCGCGGGTGTGGAAGGCGTCGATCCGCAAAGCGGGATTACGTTCGACTCCGCGACGTTCGCCGTCGAGGCAGCGGTGCAAGGCGAAGGCGTCGTGCTCGGCCGGACCATGCTGGTGGCCGCCGACCTCGCTACCGGGCGACTGGTTCGACCGTTCGCACATGCATTGAAATCGACGTCGAGCTTTTACGTGGTCTACCCGCCGGGCGCCATCCGTCAACGCAAGGTCAAGGCGTTTCGCGACTGGCTGCTGGCGGAACTGGCGCCACCCGGCAATTAGTCGCGCAAGGGGAAAGTATCTTCAGAAGTCGTCGGGAAAGGCCAGCTCCCAGCTGACATCGGTCCCAACATTCACGCGCCGCCCCGCACCGCCGACCACAATCGCGTTCTGCCCGAACGTCAGGCCACCATCCACGCGCGGATTGGCGCGCCAGCCCATCATCGTATCGAGCGGCTCGGTCGGCCACTGCGGATCGGGGCGCCCCTCGAGTTGATCGACCGTCGTGATCGGACAACGCGCGCACGGTTTGACGAAGCGCAACACGATGGCGTCGTCCGCGCCGATCGACAGCGTCTCGACAAAGTCCTCTTCGAACGCGTCGACGCCGTTCAGTACGATGTTCGGCCGGAAACGGTTCATCGGTATTGAAGGGGCGCCTTTCGCGCGCAGACGCTGGTTCAGTTCGTCGAGCGAGGCTTCGGTCGTGACGAGTAACGGGAAGCCGTCGGCGAACTTCGTCGGCGCGTCGGTGCCTGTGGTCCACATCTTGTTCGCAAGCCGCGTCACCTCACGATCGAATCGCGCGAGCCGCACCGGCACACCGAGTACCTCCGAAAACCAGCGCGCCGCTCCATCGCCCTCATCGAGCGCCTCGAGGCTGTCACGCCAGATCGTCACGGGCACGCGTGTCGCGTCGCGCGGCGCCTCCAGAGGCAGGCGCAGCACGTCGGCCGCGCCCGGCGCCGACAGATCCAGCGAAGCGTGCGTGAATACCGGCCGGATCAGCGCCATCGCGGGGTACTCGCGTTGCGACACGAAGCGCCCGTTGCCGTCGACGACCATCCAGTGCCGGTCCCATTCGAGCCCGTGCGGCTCCAGCAGCGCATGGTCGAGCGCGATCGCGCCGCACGATTTCACGGGATAAATGAACAACGCACTGACGGATGGCATGGGTGGGAACCGGCACAGGGGAAATAAGGCGCGCGGGAAAGACGCGTTGGATGCGGCGGAGCGCAGCGCTCAGCGCCGCGATCGTGTGATTTTCGCCCGCCATTGCATCCGCTGCAAGGTGCGCGCGACGCCGTCAGCGAGTCGCATGAATAGCGTCCGAACCAGGCGGGCCGGCCCTCCGCCCCGTTTTTCGCTGTGACACAAGCCAGCCAGGTTGCACTGGCATTCTGCTCATACCTGTCTCACATACAAATGAGAATCATTTGCAATTGTGCGGAATTTGCTCCATGATTCGGCATGTCTCAAAACTCTCGATCCTTCCGTCCATGAACTCACCCCTGCCCGTTGAATCCGCCGAACGTAGCGCCCACGATGCCGCCCCGGACCGCGCGCACATCGTATTGCAGTCGCTGTTGTCGCGCCAGTCGTACTGGCCGCTGACCAGTCCCGGACCGAACGACGCCGAACTCGCCTCGATCTTCGATGTCGCGTTGCGCGCGCCGGATCACGGCAACCTGCGCCCGTGGCGCTTTGTCCTCGTGCGTGGCGCAGCGCGCGAAGCACTCGGTGAAGTGCTGGTCGACATCGCAAGCGCGCGTATGCCGGACGAGCCGCGCTCCGCTCATCAGCATCGCAGCAGGAAAGCGCAGGCGGCCCCGATCATCATCGCGATCGCCGCAGCGGTCGACGGCACTTCGACCGTCCCTGAAGTGGAACAACTGCTCTCCGTCGGCGCCGCCGCGATGAACATGCTGAACGCGATTCATGTGCTCGGTTACGGCGGCTTCTGGGCCACCGGCGTCGATTCGTACGATGTGCGCATGCATGACGCGCTCGGCTTCGAACCGTCGGAACAGTTGCTCGGCTTTCTGTTCATCGGTACGCCGGCATCGGCGCAACGCGATGCCGTTCGTCCCGAGCGCGCGGCCCACGTGCGCGAATGGACCGGTCCGTCGTCGCGTTAAGCATCCACGAGGTTGGAGGTCGCATGCACTTTCATAGCCCACCCGCGAGACAGCATTCGTTGCTCGACGACTCGCTCGCCGAACATCCCGACATCGCCGAGCAAACCGTGGTCAGCGCGGTACGCACCTGGCTGCGTCCGCAGTGCGACGCGGTACGCATGCGCAACAGTTGGCGCGAAGTCCTGTCGGAAGCCGGCATGACCGCCGACGGCCTGACCTACTTCGACATGCTGATGCGTGGCCTGATGCGCACGACGTGCCGCCGGCTCGACACACGCTGCCGCTGCGCCAGCGATCTCGCGAAGGACGAAGCCTCGCTGCTGCAAACCATCGCGCTGCTACAGAAAACCCATAGCCACGCCGCCATGCAGTTGCTGAACGACTGGCTGCCGCAGCCCGCCGTGAGCGGCATGCTGAAGATCGCGCGCTGGTTCGCGATTTCGCTGCTCGACGCGGGCATCGTGATCCGCGTGCGCGTGCGGCGCGTCACGTATATGCATTGAAAGGCAGCCGGATTTGCCACGAATCACTTTCGTCTCTGCCCGCACGCCGCACGGCAACCACGTTGCGCAAGCCGCACAGGGCACGAACGGCCGCCGCGAAACACCGCGTCACGCGATCTATCGCGTTCCGGACCTCGCGTTCCTGCCGCAACGGCTCGCGTGGCGCCGCCCGGAAGGCGACCCGTTGCCGCCCGCCGGCGAGTTGCTGCTCTGGCGCGTGCGTCCCGAATGGCAGGTCGTATCGAAAGAAGCGGCGTATATGCGGCTGTCGAAAGCCGAACTCGCGCGCGTGAAGAATCATCCGAACCCGGCGCTCGGCAAGCGCTTCGCGGTGGGCCGGGCGGTGCTGCGCGGCGTGCTCGCGCAGATGCTCGACTGTGCGCCGACCGACGTCGCGCTCACCGATAACCCGCTCGGCCAGCCGGTGCTCGCCGACATCCATCGTGCGGGCATCGAGGTACAGGTCGCCTATGCGGGGGTGTGGATCATGATCGGCATCAGCGCGAGCCCGTTTGGACTCGGCACCCGCCTGCCGCTGCCCACCGATGAAATCGACATCGACACCGGCAACGGCACGTTCACGGCAGCGCTCAAGGAACGTACGACGATCGCTCATTCGATCGCGCTGCGCAGCCACGTGCGCCACGCGAGCCTTCTTGCTGCCGCAGGCAAGCCGCTACTCGACGCCGATGCCAATGTGCTGCGTCAGGAGAGCGCGGCGTTCTTCGTCGATACCGGCGAGGCGGGCCGCTGGCACGTGCTCGATGTGCCGATGCCAGGTGCGATCTGCGCGGCCGTAGCGGCCGCGCAACCGGTCACGCGCGTGCATGCGTTCGGTTGGGCTGGGCCTGACGGCCGTGTAGACGATCGTTGATGGTCTAGCTGCTTGATGTCTGCTTATGCCCTTGCGGTACTGTCCTGAGCAAGTGCGTTCAGATCGGCGGGTTCGAGCACCGCGCTCGGTGCGCCATGTCGCGCGACCACAAGCATCGCGCGTCCCAGGCTTTCCGTGGTTTGCACATGCGCGGGAAAGAGCCGCCGCGCAGTAGACAGCAGCGGTGCCAGCAGCACATAGAACGTGTGATACAGCCGGGTCTTCGAACGCACGCCATGAAGCGGCTGAATCACACCGGGCCTGAACAGATACACCGCCTTGAACGGCAGCCGGCGCAACGCATTCTCAGTACGCCCTTTGACACGCGCCCACATCACGCGGCCCTGTTCGCTGCTGTCGGTACCGGTGCCGGACACGTAGACGAACGTCATCGACGGATTGAGGCGCGCGAGCACGCTGGCCGCGGCGAGTGTCAGGTCGTAGGTGACGCGCGAATAGTCGTCTTCCTTCATCCCCACCGACGAAACTCCGAGACAAAAGAAGCACGCGTCGTAGCCCGACAACTCGTCATCGAGGCCCGCGTACTGCGTGAGGTCGCTGCGCACCAGTTCGTGAAGACGCGGATCGAGTTGCCCGGTCGTTGCACGCCCGACGGTAAGCACATCCGTCACATCGGGATCGCGCAGACATTCGCGCAACACGCCCTGCCCGACCATTCCCGTCGCACCAAAAATCACTACCTTCACGTCGTTGCCTCCTCGGTCCATTGCACGCCGACCAATGGACCGGAAACGTCCCACAGGCGCGTGGCGAGCGACTTGTCGCGCGCCTTCTCGCCGACGATTGCGTCGCCGACCGGCCCCTTCAGCTCGAAGCGCCCCTGCGGCCCATAGTATCCCGCGGGCTTCGCATCGGGCGAGGTTGCGGCGAACAGCGTCGGCAGCGCGCCACCGGCTGCCGACTGCGCCACGTATGGCCCGAGCGCAGCCGACAGACGTTCGATCAGCGTACGTCGCCCGTTGCTTCCGAGCCCCGGACCCGCGCTTTGCAAACCGGTCAGCGCATAGCCCGGATGGCACGCGTTGCAGGTGAGCCCCCAGCCGTGCGTATCGCTGCGGCGTTGCAGTTCGAAGGCGAATAGCAACATCGCGAGTTTCGACTGCGCATACGCAGGCCACGGACGATAACTGCGCTCCCACTGCAGATCGTCGAAATGAATGTCCGCCTGGATTCGATGCGCTCCGCTGCTCACGTTGACGACCCGCACGTCGCGCCCCGCGCGCAACAACGGCAGCAAACGCGCGGTCAACGCGTAGTGGCCGAGATAGTTGGTGCCGAACTGCAATTCGAAACCATCCTGAGTGGTATGGCGCGTGGGCGGCATCATCACACCCGCGTTGTTCACGAGGAGATCCAGCGCTTGATGCCGGCTCGCAAAACCATCGACGAAGGCGCGAACCGATGCAAGGCTCGCGAGATCGAGGTGCGCATAGCGAATATTCGCGCCCGGATGAACTGTCCGGATGCGGTTGAGCGCGACGTCGCCTTTCGCATCGTTGCGGCCGGTGAGGACGACTTCCGCACCGGCCCCCGCCAGCGCGAGAGCGGCTTCGTACCCGATGCCGCCAGTTGCGCCAGTCACGAGCGCGAGCCGGCCGTCCTGGCGCGGAATATCCTGGGTGGTCCAGACCTTCGATACTTTGGGCATTGCGCACTCCTGCTGGGGTGAATCGGAGAAAACAAACTGATCATATTAATTGAGTGAATACACGCTCATTACGAAGCTAAAAAAAACGCATCACACACCGGCTACCGCGCTCCAGAACGCCTGGAATCCAGCGGCCTTATAGCGCTTTGCCTGCTTCGGTTCGCGTTCGATAAACTCCATCGTCGCTTCGGCAATCGCATTCATCATTGCCGCGACGAACAACGGCGACTGGTCCTTCAACGGACCGTTCGACGAGATCTGATGCACCATCGCGTTGATCTCGCCGAACGCGGCCATGCCGGCATCGCGGCTGTGTTCGGTGATGCGCCCGGAGATCGACAGCTGGCTCATCGCCTTGCGTTTGAACGGATACGCGACGCCCCAGTCGATATAGCGGTCCCACACGTGACGGCCGCGCTCAACAACCGATCCCGCCGCCGGATAGCCGCGCGTCATCTCGCCGCGCAGATCGTGCTTGAGATCCAGATACAGCTCGTTGAACAGCACGTCCTTGCTGTCGAAGTAGGTAAACAACGTCCCCTCCGCAACGCCCGCCCCTTTGGCGATCTTCGCCGTCGTGGCTTCGACGCCGAGCGTCGCGACGGCTTTGGTAGCCGCCGACAGGATGGCGTTGCGCTTGTCTTCGCTGCGAGGACGTGCCACGAATTGTTCCGTTAAATGAGTGAGCGCTCAATAATAGACGGAGTGCGTGTTTCCTGCAAGCGGGATCAGAACAGGCCCCACACGACCCGATAACGGACTCGTTTCTTGTAGCTGCGATACGCGTCGTCTTTCGACAGCAGCCGCTCCTCGCGCACGATCCGGATAACCTGCAATACCCAATGCAGCAAGATGATCAGCAGATTTTGCAGCCCGAAGGTGGGCAACAGAAAGCCGAGATCGCGGATGAAATATCCGGTGTATATCGGATGGCGTACGTAGCGATACGCACCGTCGGTCACGAGCCCGCGATGCGCCGGCAGCAGACCGAACGAGCGGCGCAGCGACAGCTTGGCGACGATCGTCAGGAGAAAACCGACGATCTGCAATCCTGCTGCGAATTTTTCGGAAACCAGATGTACGCCCGGAGCGAGATTGAAGGCCAGAAAATAGTAGGTCGCACAAAACGACGTCACCACACTCACCGGATGCCAGTCGCGTTCTGTCGGCACGCGCGAGCACAGTACGAACACCAGCGTCACTGCCTCGGCAATCGCAAAGAACAGCAACGCGATGCGCGTCGGATCGAGCAGGTAGCGATGCATGACGGAGATGAAGAACGGCAACAGCAGCGCCGCTGTACCAGCGCGCAGCAGGATCTCCGTGACGATCTGCCTCTGGGTCAGGCGCTTAGGTTGACTAACCGGAGCACTCTTTGCGTCGTTGCCCTCTTCGCTGCCGGTATCGCCGATACGAGTGCTCGCGTTTGCGGGCGATTCCGTATCGGGATTCGATGCAACAGGATCGACATTCATATTGATGCGTTTTGTCTGTTTGATGATGGATTTCCGCTTTGGCACAATCGGCGCCTGGCCAGGGTGCCGAATCACGGTATGTCTGCATGGTAGGTCGAAGCGTGGTGCCCGTATAGCAGTAAATCCGCCACGTTGCTATGCTTGACCCGATTCCCCTCCGAGGAGCGACCTTGGCCATTCACGACGTTCGCGACGCACTCGATCCGCCGAACGTACAGCGCGCCGCTCACGTCGTCGGCTCGCAGACAAGCCCCTGCGATGCGCTGGTCATCCGCACCCAGCCCCCTGCCGCGGGCCGGCCGTCGCGACACAAACGCCTCGCGCTCGCCGCGACGATCCTCGGATCGAGCATGGCGTTTATCGACGGTTCTGTGGTCAATGTCGCGCTATCGTCGATCCAGAACGAACTCGCGGCGAGCGTCGCCGCCATGCAGTGGGTCGTCAACGCGTACCTGCTGCTGCTCGGTTCGCTGGTGCTGGTGGGCGGCGCCGCCGGTGACCGGCTCGGCCGGCGCACGGTGTTCGTTGCCGGCATCGGGTTGTTTACACTTGCGTCGATTGCGTGCGGTTTCGCACCGGGCGTCGGTACGCTGATCGCTGCGCGCGCCGTGCAGGGCATCGGCGCGGCGCTGCTCGTGCCCAGCAGCCTCGCGATCATCGGCGCCGTGTTCGACGAGCACGAGCGCGGCCGGGCCATCGGCACATGGGCGGGCGTCGCTGCAATCACCGGTGCGTTCGGCCCGGTCATGGGCGGCTGGCTGGTCGATACGTGGTCGTGGCGCGCAATCTTCTTTCTCAACGTCCCGCTGGCGTGCGTAACGATCGCGCTGGCGTTTGCCTCGATACCAGACAGCCGCAGCCCCGATGCGCAAGGCAGACTCGACTGGCCGGGCGCACTGGCCGCTGCCGCGGGCCTCGGCGCACTCACCTACGGTCTGACGGCGGCTCCGGTGCATGGCTTCGCAGCGCCGGTCGTGCTCGGTCCGGTTGCAGCCGGCATCGTGCTGCTGGTGGTGTTTCTGATCATCGAACGCACAAGCGCGCAACCGATGATGCCGCTCGACGTATTCCGTTCGCGCGACTTCGTCGGTACGAACCTCGTCACGCTGCTGCTGTATTTCGGCGTGGGCGGAGCGATGTTCTTCCTGCCATACGCGCTGATCCGCGCACACGGTTACACGGCCACCGAAGCAGGCGCCGCGCTGTTGCCGGCGCCGCTCGTCATCGGTCTGCTGTCGCGCTTCACCGGCAGCCTGATGGCACGTTGCGGCGCGCGTGCGCTGCTCACGGTGGGACCGGTCGTTGCGGGCATCGGATTCGCGATGCTCGCGCTGCCGGGCGGCAACTACTGGAACGTCTTCTTTCCGGCACTCGTCGTACTCGGGCTCGGCATGACGATCACCGTCGCGCCGCTCACCACTACGGTGATGGCCGCCGTGTCACCCGAACGCACGGGCGTTGCATCGGGGATCAACAATGCGGTTGCGCGTGTCGCGAGCCTGCTGGCGATCGCCGTGCTCGGCATCGTCTTCGTGTGGTCGCACGATGCGGCGTTGTCGGCGCGGCTCGACCGGCTGGATCTGTCGCCGACTGTGCGCCAGTCGCTGCGCACACTCGAACCCGGAGCGAACGCGAATGCCCAGGTCGCCGCAGACCTTGCGAGGCCGGTTGCCGCCGCCCAGGCCGAGGCGATCGACCGCGCGCTCGCCGCCGTGGCACTGGTCTGCGCCGCCTGCGCGCTGGCCGCCGCCGTGTGCGCCGCGGTGACCATCAAACGTACGCGCCGCTGAGTCCGCAGGAACTTGTACTGCCGGGCGTGGGTCGGTTGCTTATCATCCTGTGCAAGGCGGCACGAATCGTGCGGTACCGTGTCCGCTTCCACTCATGTCGTTCTGTTCGTCAACCATGCGTAAACTCCTGATCAGCTCGTTTCTTCTTCTGTTCGCACTTGTGGTACTGCCAGGGTTCGTTGCACCCACCGAGGCCGCCACCGCACCCGCCGCGGCATCGACTCCGCTCGTCGCGCTGACGCCGGATCAGGCGCGTCAGGCGCTCGAAGTGCTGAACAATCCGACGCGTCGTGCACAGATCGAAGACACGTTGCGGGCGATCGCCGCTGCCGGTGCGCTCAGCGCGCCCGCTCCGACAACGGCAACAGCAACGGCGGCGAGTGGAGCGGCGGCAGCAAGCCCGGCAAGCGGCGCATCGGCGGTGTCCGCGCTGCAGACCAACGGTCTCGCCTCGCAACTCGCCCGCCAGGGTGCGCGCTGGAGCCTGCACGTGATCACGGTGCTGCGCAGTTCGCTGGCGGCGCTGCTCGACGTGTCGTCGCTGCGTGCGTGGTGGAGCGACGAACTGACGAACCCGCAGCATCGCGCGATACTCGGTCGCGTGCTCGGCACCTTGCTCGCTGCGCTGCTGCCGGCGCTGGTGCTCGAATGGCTGGCGCGCCGTCTGCTGCGGCGCGCCAGCAGCGCACTCGCTGCGCGCCAGCGCGATGCATTGGATCTGCCGGCTTCGGCCTCGGCTCCAAACGCACCTGCGCCCTCAAGCAATACACCCGCCGCTGCCAATCCGATCGCCCCATTACGCGAAGCACATGGCGAACAACATGTCGCACTCCACTGGTCGCTGTTGCGCCGCCTGCCCCACGCGGTATTGCGGCTGATCGTCAAGGCGTTACCGCTTGTCGTCTTCGTCGCCGCCGCGAGCGCAACGATGTCGCTACTGACCGACGACGGCACACCGCAAGACGAAGCAATCGGCGCACTGATCGACATCTATGTGATCTGCCGCGTGGTCGTCATCGCGGCCGGCTTCTTCACGCAACCGGATGCACCCGGTCTGCGCCTGCTACGACTCGGCGATACCTGGGCTGCGTGGCTGCAACGCTGGATCGTACGCAGCGTCACGCTGATCGGCGCCGGCTCGGCCATCGTCGAAACGGCGGCGGCACTCGGCCTGAACGACACCGCGCACGTTGCGCTGACCAAAGCGGTCGCCCTGATCGGCCACGTACTGCTCTCCCTGATGATCCTGCAATGCCGCCAACCCGTCGCCGCATGGATTCGCGCCCACACGTCGGGCAACCGTCCGACGTCGCTGGTCGGCAACGGCCTCGCCGACGCATGGGCCGCGATCGCCATCTTCCTCGTGATGGCGCTCTGGTTCGTCTGGGCACTCGATGTGGAAAACGGCTATCACGCGCTGCTGCACGTGGGCGGCATCACGATCGCGATTCTGGTCGGCGCGCGGGTTGCTTCGATCGTGCTGCTCGGCGCGCTCGCGCGGTTCTTTCATGTGGAAGGCGACGCACAGCTGTCGCTGGTGCATCAGCATGCGTACCGCTACTACCCGTTACTGCGTCGAACCCTCTCCGTGCTGATCGTCATCTGCACGGTGTTTTTGCTGCTGCTTGCGTGGGGCGTCGATCTGCGGCAGCTCTTTAGCAGCGGTTCGATCGGCCATCGGCTCGCGTCCGCGCTCGTGACGATCGCCGTCGCGGCAGCCGTTGCGCTGTTCGTCTGGGAAGCGGTCAACGTGGCGGTGGAGCGCCGCCTCGACCAGTGGACCGCGCGCGGCGACATCGCGCGGGCCGCACGCCTGCGCACGCTGCTACCGATGCTGCGCGCCACGCTCTTCGTCGTGATCGCGCTAGTGGTCGTGCTGACGGGGTTGAGTCAACTCGGCGTGAATACCGCGCCGCTGCTCGCCGGCGCGAGCATCTTCGGCGTTGCACTCGGCTTCGGCTCGCAGAAGCTCGTGCAGGATTTCATCACCGGTATCTTTCTGCTCATGGAAAACGCGATGCAGGTCGGCGACTCGGTCACCGTGGCGAGCGTGTCCGGCACCGTCGAGTATCTGTCGATCCGCACCGTGCGACTGCGCGCCAGCGACGGTTCGTTGTTTACCGTGCCGTTCAGTTCGGTCACGACGGTGAACAACACGAATCGCGGGCTCGGCAATGCGGCCGTCAAGGTGAGCATCGCGTACGGGCAGGATATCGATCTCGCCGTCGCGACGCTCAAGGAAATCGGCACATCGCTGCGTAACGACGATGCGTTCAAGGCCGGCATCCTGTCCGATTTCAGCTACTGGGGCATCGATCAGGTGGACGGCGCGGCAATGGTCCTGTCGGGCCAGGTGCAATGCCGCGATACCGCGCGCTGGGGGGTGCAGCGCGAATTCAACCGGAGGATCGCCGAGCAGTTTCTCGCGCGCGGTATTCAGATCGCGAATCCGCAGCGTAGTGTGTGGGTGCGCGACGGGAGCGACGGGAGCGACGGGAGCGACGGGAGCGACAGGAGCGATGCGACGGCGCCGCAGACCGGTGCGCCCCGCGCAGGTTCGTAGCCGGTAAACCAGCCTCCAGGTCCAGCCGCTATCCAGCCACGAGCAACACGAACAGCGCGTTGTTCATGGCATGTAGCAGGATCGGCATCGCCAGACCCCGGGTCTTCTTCGCCATCCAGCCCGCGACGAGTGCCAGCAAGAAGTAGAAGACCATCCGCGGCGGGTCACGGTGCATGCCCGAGAACACGACGGCCTGCAAGACGTTCGCCCAGCCGAAGCTCAGATGACGCGAAAGACCGCCCAGCAGACAGCCGCGAAACACAAACTCCTCGAGAACGGGAACCAGCCCCGCGAGCAACAGCAGCACGAGCGGCAACCCGCCCATCGAGCGCGCCCCCGCGATGAGCGCGGCGAGCCACGGCGCGAGTGCCGTCGCGTGCGCGTCAGGCAGCCCATGCCGATGCTTCACATATTCGAACCACACGTAGCCGAGGCAACAGAACGGCAACAGCAACCAGCCCGCTTTCCAGTTGTGGCTACCGAGCCATTCGCGCCACGACAGACGCCTCGCAAGCCACCCGAGGCACAGCGTAGCGATCGCGATCATCCAGAACTCCGAAATCGCGACCTCGCGTTGCCAGTCGAGCGACGATTGCGAACCGGTACTGAGCAACTCGCCCATGGAGCCGGAACGGAACGCAGGAACCATGAACAGCGCCACGATAAACACCGCGAACGCGTACCACGCATGGCGCAATCCGATGCGCTCGAACAGCGGTGTAAACGGTTTGCCGAGACGGGCGCGAACCGTGCCGCGATAGTGGACCGGGAACAGCAGTAGCCCGGGAGACAGCGCGAACGTCAGCAGATACACACTCAGCATGCCGGCGAGCAACGCAAGGCCTGGCGCAGCAATGGCCCTGGCGGGATCGAGTGCAAGCAGACGTGCATACCCATACGCGAGCGGCGTGGCGCTACTGGACTGCTTCACCCAGTCGCTCAGCACCTGCGCCGCCGCAGTCGTATTGCGGGCTTCGAACGCTAGATCGAGGCGAAACTGCCGCTTCTGCGGGGTCTCGTTGGCAGCCGGCGGCGGATCGGCAGCGAGCGCCGCCTGGGCAGCGGCCAGATCACCGGCCTGACGCAACGCACGTGCCGCCGTGTAGCCATCGATCTTCAGTCCGGCCCGCTGCGCGCGGCGCAGTTCGTCGCGTGCAGCCGGTGCAGGCAGCACGTCGACCGCAACGATGATCCTGCCGCTCTCCTGCCACTGAAACTTCGGCAGCGGCGCGGCCGTCAGCAACTTGACCGCCTCCGGCGCGCGTCCGTCTTTCGCGAGGTAGCGGATCGCCGCGACGAGTTGCGCGCTGGCCGGATCGAGTTGTACGGCGAGGAGCGCCTGCTCGCCGGCGCGATGGTCATCGTGCTGCATCGCGTACGCACGCGACAGCAGCGTATGCAACTGGGCGCGCTGCGCCGGCGTCCAGTTCGCGGAACGTGCCAGCAGCGGTTCGCCATAGTCGATTGCAGCCTTGCCATAGCGTTGCTCGAGCTGCAGCAGCGCGGCATCGGGGTCCGCCGCAAAGTGTTTCGCGAGCAGTGTCTTGCAATCATCGAGATCCTTCGCCGCAGCGTCGGCCCAGCTCAGGTCTTCCGACCACGCAAAGTTCTGGATGTAGCGGCACTCGGCAACCGCGAGTGCGGCATCGCCGGGATTGGCCCGCAGTGCGTCGCGGTAGGCGGACAACACCTCGTTGTAGGCACTCTGCTGGCGATTCGAGACGAGTGCCGCGGCGCGCTCGGGCGCGTGCAGGACATCGGTCGATAAGGGAGTGACGGTCGGCGCAGCGATGCTGGCCATAGCAGCCGTGCTGGTCGCAACGGCGAAAATGAACGCGAAGATCCCGTGTGGCATTGGTCTGTTTTGTTGTGTGTTCTCAGGTTCCGGCTGGCCGGCCGGACAGGTCTGCCAGGCGGTTTGCGTTCGGACTAGCGCCCGCTGCTACCGTACTGGCTCATGCGATATTACCGAAACCCGGCCGCAGCGGGTGTCATGAAATGACAAACCGGTGCCTGCGCCGCCGCGCCGAACCCCGGCGGCATGGCGCTGGTGACAGGCATCAGCGGCACTCGGGCCGCCCGCTGCATCCGTCACGCGCAATGCAACGGGCCGGCACCAAGGCCGGCCCGTCTCCTGCACCACATCGTCTCCCTGCTCTCCTCGCTCCCTGATCGTCTGTCGCGTCACACCTGGCGTCGCATCTCCGCCGGCGGCACCTTCATCAGATGCCGATACTTCGCCACCGTGCGCCGTGCGACCAGCACGCCCTGATCGGCGAGCATCTTCGCGAGCGTCACGTCGGAGAGCGGATCGCGAACGTTCTCCGCGGCGATCATCTCCTTCAGCAATGCACGCACCGCCGCCGCCGAACACGTACCGCCGCTTTCGGTGCCGAGTTCGCGCGGAAAGAAGTGCTTGAATTCGAAAATGCCGCGCGGCGTAGCCATGTACTTGTTGCCCGTCGCACGCGAGATCGTCGATTCGTGCAGGTCGAGTTCCTCGGCAACATCACGCAGCACGAGCGGCTTGAGCGCGATCTCGCCGTACTGGAAGAACGCCTTCTGATGCGCCACGATGCATTCGGCCACGCGCTGGATCGTGTCGAAGCGCTGCTGCGCATTGCGGATCAGCCAGCGCGCTTCCTGCAGTTGCTGCGCGAGCGGCGAGCGGCTCGCGCCCGCCGACTGCGCAAACAGCTCCGCATACATCCGGTGAATACGCGCACGCGGCAGCACGGCCGGATTGACCGCCACCGTCCACTTGTTGCGTATCTGTCGCACGATCACGTCGGGCACGACGTAGTTGTCTTCGGTACGGCCATAACAGTTGCCGGGCTTCGGATCGAGCTTGCGCACCAGCGCGCAGGCATCGCGCAGCGTGTCGGCATCGCAGCCGGTTTGCTTCTGCAATTCGGCATGCTCGCGTCGCGCGAGCCGTTCGAGGTGATGCACGACGATCTCGCGCGCGACGCCGCGTGCGGGCGTATCTTCGGGCAGCGCATCGATCTGCAGCATCAGGCATTCGGACAGCGAGCGCGCGGCGATCCCGGGCCGGTCGAACGACTGCACGAGCCGCAATGCCACCAGCAGTTCGTCTTCGCTCAGCGCCGGTTCGAAATCGACCAGCGTGACGAGATCGGCAAACGACTGGCGTAGATAACCGTCGTCATCGAGTGCTTCGACGATGAGGCGCGCGGCGTCGCGGTCGCGTTCGTCGAGGCGATACAGGCACAACGTGCCGTGCAACTGTTCGTGCAGTGTGGGTTGCACGCGCGCCCACGCAGCCGGGTCGGCATCGCCGTCGCCGCTGCTGCCGGTGCCGTTGCGCGACGAGCTGCGGCTATACGGGTCGCCGGGGAAATCGTTCGCCTGATCGTCGCGTGCATCGTGCGCAGAATCGGCACCTCCATCGCGCGCATCGTTCATCTCGGCCACCGCCGTATCCGACGCTCCTGCGTGCTCGGCTTGCATCGATTCGTCGCCACTCGCGGCATCGGTCGATGCGGATGTCGACGTTTCGAGCGCGACGTCGTCGGTCTGCGAGGCGTCGTATTCGAGGAACGGGTTCGTATCGAGTGCGGTACGCAGCTCCTGCTGGAATTCGAGCGAAGACAGCTGCAACAGACGCACCGATTGCTGCAGACGCGGGGTCAACGTCAGCGATTGTCTTGCACGTAATTCAAGTGAATGCGACATGGTCAGGGAGTCCTGTGAAATTGATGACAGGGCGGCATCGCGACGCCATGCGGAAAGTCACACCTGTCATACGTTCTGATCACTACAACGCAACTCCCGTGCCACTTTCTCCAAGCTCCTGTTTTATCGAAGTTTTGTTCTTCTCGCGATGGCTGTGGCGCAAGTTTCATGCGCCATTTTTACAAGTAGCCGGAAAAATGCGGACGCTCGCGAACAGTACTCGATGCAACGCTCACGCACGGCCACGTACTGCGCAAACAGTGTCGACGTCGTGTCGCAGCATGGCCCGCACGCGTATCGATCGATCGCGGGCCATGTCGCAGATCAATCACTCGTTTTCCCGGGCATAGCGCTTGCGCCCTCGATACCCGTGGACGGATTGCCCTCGCTTTAACGAACCTGGTCGCATCGACCGCAGCAAGGCACTCATAACCGCCGCATTCATCAACAACCGGAAGGAGAAACCATGAAAACGATTCAATTCCTCAAGGCTGCTGGCAGCATCGCATGCGTCGCGTTTGCACTGAACGCTACGGCACAGACGAGCGCTTCTGCGCCGCCCGCCTCATCGGAAACCGTGGGTCAGCATATCGACGATGGAACGATCACGACCAAGGTAAAGGCCGATCTGCTCGGCGCGAAAAATGTGAAATCGACACACATTCACGTGAAAACGCGCAAGGGCATCGTGTGGCTGACGGGCACGGTGCCGTCGGCTGACGACAAGTCGGCTGCGCAGGACGTCGTGCAGAACGTCGACGGTGTGAAGGGTGTGAAGAACCATCTGAAGGTCGCAGCGGAGTAAGCGCGTTAGCGTTCTGGATGTAGAAAGACCGCCTGCTGATGCAGGCGGTCTTTCTTTGCTTGCGTACCCTCTTTTGCGTACCTTCCTACGACTTCATCGCAGCATACTGATCACGCAGATCGCGAATCCGGTCGTGTGTCTGCAGCACGCCCTGGAACTGCCGTTCGACGATGGTACGCACGTCGGCCGGCAACTCGCTTTCAAGCGCGTCGCTGTACTGCTTCTTCGCGACGTCTTCGCCCTTCTCGCAGTCGGCGAGGATCGCGTGATCGCTGCGTCCACCCACTGCCGATTTCACATCGACCCAGCCGCGACGCAACGCACCGCCGACACTCCCACCACTTTCTGGTTTTCCGCCCAGCTTGAGCACGACATCCTGCAGTTCGCGTGCACCGCTTGCGCAGTCATCGGCACGATCGACAAAGAGCGTCTTGAGCTGCGTATCGTGCGCATCTTCTGCAGCCTTGCGGAAACCACGCTCACCGTCTTTCGACGTTTCGACCAGATCGTTGAGCACATCCACCATGTTCGTCGCCATTCGATTCTCCCGGTTACGGTTGTCTCATCTATATCCGCTGCAATCAGCGGGGCCCGCCAACCGGATCGCACGCTGCATGCCCGGTCGCACGAACCTCACGTGTGCCGGCGGGATTTACCTTAGTGCGTAGATATTTCAGACATGGCGTGCGGCGACATACACGGCGGTCGCAGTGACGGACCGCCGTTTTGCACAACAGTGTGAGCGATCCGCTACGCAGACTTGTGCTGCAGTCCTTCGCTGGATGCGTCGGTGGAGGCATCGGCAGGCACAGGTGTGCGCGTCGGATCGAAATCGGCCCACCGTCCCTGCTGCCAGCGACCATTCGCCCGTTCGACCTCGACGCCGCCCGCTTCACGTAGTACACGCGCTGCGAGAGGTTGAGTATCGGGCGACGCATGCACGGCCAGCAGTACACCCGAGCCGCGCTCCGCGCGATGCACGAACTCACGATGTTCACGTTTGCCGCCGCCCTGCGTGTGCGACATCGCGCCGACCAACGAGCCGACATAGGCGCCCACACCGGCGGCAACGATCGTCACCAGCAGCGGCACGGCAAAAGCCGCGAAAATTCCCACGCCCACGATTGCGCCCACCACGGCGCCAATCGTGACGCCCTTGCCCGCACCTTTCGGTGCCTCGGTGGAGGCGGGATCATTGTCCATATCGCCGCCGATCGGGAAGCGTGCATGCTGCCCGCGGGGATTGACGAAAAACAGGGTGACGTCCTCTTCGACGAATCCGCTGTCGAACAACCGTTGTGCGGCATCCTCGGCAACGGGAAATGTAGTGAAACGTGCTGCGACGATCAGCGACATATCAGCCTCCTCCATTCGATCCAACGTTCGAAAACGAGGTTTGCAATGCTGGAGCGTGTACGGCCCCATTCAAGGAATGTTAGACACTGATTCGCGCGCCGGAAGCAAAAAGTGCGGAAAACAGGCAAAAAAGCGGCAACCGCGGCGCGGTGAACACTCCGCCGCGCCGGGCTGCCGGACCTGCGCTTCGCGTTACTGGCTTGCGCCCGATGCAGCCGCCGGCGCACTCGCGCCCGCATCCGCCGACGCACTGTCCGACGGTGCGCTAGCCGCGGCCGTGTCGGACGATGCGCCCGCCGACGGCGCGCTCATCGCACCGCTGCTGGCACTGCTGTCGCTGCTGCTGGCGCTACTGTCACTGCCGCTGTCCGAGCGTTTGCAACCGGCCGCGCCGAACGCCAGCAGCGCAATCGATGCAGCGATCAGAATGTTTTTCCTTACCTGTGTCGAGTTCAGATTCATTGCGAGCCCTCCTGGCTTCGTGGCAACCCACTGGAGGGCAGCAAACGCCGTGCCGCGTCCCGGCGCGGCCTCGCCCGGCCCCCTTTCGCCTCGATCGCCTTCGCTGCGCTGCGGCACACAGATGCAACATAGGGAGTGCACGATACGCTCTGCCATCCCTACATTTCCGCCGGCGCGGATTGCAATCTCTCCCCGCGAATCATGTAAGGTTGCTTCTTTCCACGGAGAACATCATGCGTATCGAAACGTCCTTCCTGTTCGATCTCGACGGTACCCTCGTCGATAGCGTTTATCAGCACGTCCTCGCCTGGAAGGAGGCGCTCGATCAGGAAGGCATCGAGCTGTCGGTGTGGCGCATTCATCGCAAGATCGGCATGAGCGGCGGTCTCTTCACGAACCAGTTGTTGCGTGAAACCGGCGGCGATATCAGCGGCGAGCGGGTCGAGCGGCTGCGCCGCGCACATGCCGAGGCTTACACGCGAATGCGCGCCCAGGTGTGCCCGCTACCGGGCGCGAAGGCCTTGCTCGCAGCATTGACGCAGGCGGGCACGCGCTGGGCCATCGCGACAAGCGGCCGGATGGAAACCGCGCGCGTCAATCTCGAAGCGCTCGGCGTCGATCCGGACAAGGCGGTCGTCGTCACACGCGATGACGTCAAATATGCGAAGCCCGACCCCGACCTGTTCATTGCCGCCGCCCACCGGCTCGGCACGTCGATCGAACACGCGGTCGTGGTCGGCGACAGCATCTGGGACATGCTCGCGGCACGCCGCTGCCGGGCGCTGGGCGTCGGCCTGCTATCGGGCGGCTACGGCATGGAAGAACTCGAGCGTTCGGGCGCACTGCGCGTCTACGAAGATCCCGCCGACCTGCTGGACCATCTCGACGAGGTTGCCGCACGGCCCTGATGCGTAGTAGCGCGGCGTGCTACGTAGCGTCGCTCGAGTGCGCGCGAACCGGTGGATCCTGGAAAAGCTCACCTACCTGGAAAAGCTCACCGCAGGACCGTTATATCTCCTGGAAAGACTCACCGGTCGCGCCGCAATCCATGCTCTATCCGCCCTCCTTCTGCTGCCGCCGATAGCGCCCCGGCGTGATCCCGGCGCTCTGCTGGAACGCCTTGCCGAACGCCGCTTCCGATTGATAGCCGACCGCCATGCCGATATCGGCGGCGCTACGCTGCGTGCGCAGCAACAGGTCGCTTGCGATCGCCATGCGCAGATGCGTGAGGAAATCCATCACGGTGACACCGGCCCGCTCGTTGAAATGCCGCGCGTAAGTGGCACGCGACATCGCGGCCACCTCGCCGAGCGTAGCGATCGTCCACGCGCGTTCGGGCTCGTTCATCATCGCCTCGACGGAAGCACGCAGGCGCGCATCGGATAGCAACGCGAGTACGCCTGGCGTTACCACCGGGTTCGCCGTATCGGTAGCGCCGCTGTGCGCACGCAGGGCAAGCGCAAGCAACGCATGACTGAGCGCCGTGACGATCGCCAGTGCGCCCGGCTCGCGTCGTTCGGCTTCGCTACGCATCATCGCGATCAATGTCTGCAGTGCGCCTTGCGCATGCGCCCCTGGCAACGACACATGCAGCGGATCGGGCAGCGAGCCGAGCAATAGCGCGGCTGGCCCGTGCGTATAAACGAAACGGCCGCACAGCAGGTCGAGCTCCGCGGTGCCTTCAGACGTGCCGTTATGCCGGAGCGGCAGCACGCCGTCGTGCGAGAGCTTGAACGGTGCCACGTCGTGCAACGGTGCAGCCGCACGGTCGCGCAAACGATGCGCACCGCCACGCGCAAACAGCAGGAAATCGCCGCGCCGCAGATGTAGCGGCGCCCGGTTCTGCGCCGTCTCGACCACACATTCACCATCGAGCACCAGATGAAACGGTGCGATACCCGGCGCCTCGGGCTCATGCTCGACCACGAACGGACCCGCGAACAGACAGCGCAGATCGAGGCTGGCTTGCGGACGCGCCAGGTCGATCAGGCGGCTCAGTGTATCCATGAGACGATCCCGCTAAAAGTCGAGTCGAACGAGTATTCAGGAGATCGCTGTGACGCGCAATACTGCTGTCAACGCGTGGGCATCGGGCTCACGTGCTCTCGACAAGGAGCGTCATCATGCTGGACTGGATCGACTACCGCAAAGAACTGATGGGCCGTATCGGCGAAATCGCGAAGCTCTCGCCGGAGACGGTGAAGGCGTATCAGATGTTGTCGTCGGCGGGACAGAAAACCGATCAGTTCGACGCCAAAACGCGCGAACTGATTGCGCTCGCGGTTGCCGTGACGCTGCGCTGCGATGGCTGTATCACGGTGCATACCGACGCAGCGCTGAAACACGGCGCCACCCGCGAAGAAATCGCCGAGGCGCTGGGCGTGGCGATTTCGGTCAATGCGGGTGCGGCACTTGTGTATTCGGCTCGTACGATGGACGCGGTGGCGGCATACACGGGCGCCTGATTACGCGCGGCAGGCGGAACAGTGCGTTGAATCGCGCGCTGCCCGCCGTGTGGTCGCGTTGTTTGAGCGTCCCGGGTTTAGTCTCCCGGGTCGCGATCCCTGAAGCCAATCAAAGCGACTGCAGGAACGCCAGCAACGCCTGACGATCGTTCGTAGAGAGCGCCAGAAAGCGTTCTCGCGAACGCGCGGCTTCGCCGTCATGCCACATCACAGCCTCGGTGAGCGTCCGAGCACGTCCGTCATGCAGATAACCGACCGTGCCCGCGCTGCCCATCACCCGCTCCGTGTAGCCGATGCCCCACAGCGGCGGTGTGCGCCACATGTTCCCGCTCGCGAGGCCCTCGGCGTAGTTGTCGGCGAGACCCGGACCCATGTCGTGCAGCAACAGATCGGTGTACGGCTTGATCGTCTGGTCGCGCAACTCCTGGAACTCGTCGCCCGCACCCGTCTTCATCTGCGCGACGTGACAACTGGCGCAGCGCAACGTCTGAAACACAGTGGCACCGGCCGCGATCTTGACCGGATCGACGTCGAGATACGGCAACGGCGATACGCCCTTCGGAAAGCCGCTCTTGATGCTGCGCTGCGCCGGCACCGCGACGAGCGCGAGGTAACGCGAGATCGACAGCAGGTCCGCGCCGACGAGGCCTTTGTCGGCCGGCGCGGATTTGCATGTGGCAGGTCCAGTCAGACATGCGCGGCTTGGATAGACCGTCGTGGTAACCGACATGTCTTCGAGCAGCGCGGAAGCGGCCTGATGACGCAGGCTGAACTTGCCCGCCTTCCAGCCGAAACGGCCGAGGCGCACAACGCCGCTATCGGGATCGAACACGAAGTTCGCCTGGCCTTTCACGCCGTCCTCGTCGGGTGTCGTTCGCACGCGCGCCAGTATGTCGGCTTCGGGAATGGCTTCGAGCAAACCCATGCCGATAATCGGCTGGGCCGCGCGCAGCGAAACGACTTGCGGTACCGGGCCATCGAAAGACAACCTGGGCTTGCGCAGTTCGACCGGCGTCCCGTCGGCCAGATACACAGTGTGCGTATCGAAGCCCGCGACACGTACGCTGTGACCGAGGTCCACCGGCTTGCCGTTGGCACCGTTGCCGTTCATCTGCACCGTCACGCCGTAGTACGGATCGGGTAACTGCTGCCCCTGGGCATCGATCGTCGCGGCTCGGACGGCCATCTGGTCCAGACGCTGGTTCGGCAGCGCCGGTGCCGGACTACGGCCGTTGTTGACGTGACAGGCAAAGCACGAGGACTGGTTGAAACTCGGCCCCTGCAGACCTACGACCGCGGTATCGCGATCGTTGCCCGGTTCGTTGTGTTCGCCGGTGGTCATATTGCTATGGAGCAGCCGTCGTCCTTCGACAAAGCGCTGCATGTCCTGCATACCGATGTCGTTTTGCTGCTGCTGAAAAATAAACGCGCTGCCGTCACTGTAGTCGTACGACACCGAGCCGGTGCCGCCCTGCAACGTCTCGTCCGGCAAGGGCGCGTTGTTCAGTCGTGGCTGCACGCCATACCATGGGCGCAGGCCCGTTCCGACCACGTAGGTCAGTTCGGTGGTGTAGTAGTGATAGGCCCCGTCGTCGCCCACGGCGAGCATCGCTTCCGGTGTTGAAAAGAAGGCCTGCGTGACCTCGACGGCATCACCGATCTTCAGCGGGCGCCCCGGGACATTCCGGCCGGCGACAGGCACGCCGGTCACGCCGTTTGTCACCGCATAGTCGTAGAACTGCGTGGCGCCAGCAACGCTCTTGCTCGGTGCGAGCACGCCGTTGGCGTCGTAGCTGAGCGCGTCGTGACCAGGAAAGCCATCCACTGTCGCGCTGCAACCATCGTTGAGAACGGTATCGGGGTGGAGTAGCGCCCCATTGGGCGGTTTCGGCACGACCGGGCAATTAGCGGCGTCGACGCCATACAGCGATTGATCTTTTAGCTTCCCTGGCGACATCCAGCCGAAACCCGTGACGTTGGCGCTGTCGAAGCGATGGAAGAATGACCGGCCGCCCGCCCGCTGCGCTTCCTGGAAGTAGTTGTTGATGCGCAAGGTCGGACGGAGCACGCCGGCAACGTGGCTGTTGTCGATGATCTCGACGCCCCACGTGCGGTTCTTGAAGTAGTTCTTCACGAAGTCCAGGTAGTGGCCCGGTCCCTTGTCGACGGGATTGCCTTTGGCATCGACTGTATCGTTTGGCCCATAGCCGATTTCGTTCCATGTCTCGCCGCGCTCGCGCGCGTGGCGGTTGCGGCCGACCAGACCGAAGCGGGTCACGAGCGTACCGTCCGGCAACGTGAACTGGGTCGATTCGATCGGCTCTTGCGATGCAGGCCACAACGGCACGAGACCCGCGCCGTCATGCGGAAATGGCAACGGCGAGGTTGTGAGCAGGGGGAGTGGTCTCGCTGATCCCGTCGATGGCGAGACAACCGGCGTCTGGACGAATGCCGCAGGTTTTTCTGAAGACGGATCGGATACCGGATCGGCATTCGCCGGCTGCTCATGGGCAGATGCGGCCACCACCGACCGCGCACTTTCGCTACTGGAACCGGCACTGTCAGAACCTGATTCGCCGCCGCACGCAGTCAGCAACGTAGCGCCCGCGAGCAGCGTTAAGGCACTAGCGGTTAGACGGAATGGTGGTAGACGGTCGAGAAAATTTCGCTTCAAGATGCGCTCCTTGGACTCGTTAATATTGAGCATCCAGATATTGGGATTTTTATTTAATGAGGCGAATCAATTTTTTAGTAAAGGGCGATCGTGGCGCATGATAATTAACGGCCACTTCCTGTGTAATAGGAAATGCTCGACCGATTCTCCAGGTTTTGTCGGATATCGCCATGCCCGCTGGATAAATCGATTGGTTTTTATATGCTGATCGATCTCGGAAAGGCTTATGCTGCTTTTTGATGGTCTTTTACAATGTCTCTAAGGGGCAGCGTATTTTAGAAGCGTCGCTATTGTGCGATTACGCATATTTATGCGCTCATGTTCCTCACAAACGAATGTGAAGTGCGTGTTAGTGGCTGAACTGGGGCAACACTGAAAGCACAATCGTGCTTTGACAAGCTCACGCGATTAACGCGTGAGCTTGTCCCGACATGACGGTTGCGAATCCAGGAATTCGCACCGTCTCACGTCCTTGCGAAAGCCAGGCGTTCTGTCGCGTCAATCCGGATGTCGTGCCTTTGCGAGCTGTTCACGCCGCGCGTCGCCCTGGCGCGCGAGCATCCAGCCAGGATACTCGGCGGGTAGCGTGCTGACTGCATCGAGTTTCGCGAGATCGTCGGCGCTCAGTTCGACTTGCGTTGCCGCGATGTTGTCGTCGAGCTGCTCGACTTTCTTCGCCCCGACAATCACCGTCGTCACCACGCGCTGATGCAGCAGCCACGCAAGCGCGATCTGCGCAACCGACACCTGCTTCGCATCGGCGATGACACGCATCGCATCGATACAGTCGTAGGCGCGTTCGCGCTGGACCGGCGGAAAATCGAACGTCGTGCGACGGCTACCCGCCTCGCCCTGCTGCTCGCGACCGTACTTGCCGCTCAACAAGCCGCCTGCCAGCGGACTCCACACCATCAAGCCAAGACCTTCGCTGCGCAACATCGGTACCAGTTCGCGTTCGAGATCGCGACCTGCGAGCGTGTAATACGCCTGCAACGTTTCGAAGCGCGCAAGACCGTGTCGTTCCGCTACACCGAGCGCCTTCACGATTTGCCATGCGGCCCAGTTCGACACGCCGACGTAGCGCACGTGGCCTTGCTGCACGAGTGTGTCGAGTGCGCGTACCGTTTCTTCGATCGGTGTCGCGGGATCGAAGCCGTGGATCTGGTATAGATCGACATGATCGAGTTGCAGGCGCTTCAAACTCGCTTTCACGCCGTCGATGATGTGATAGCGCGACGCTCCGCGCGTATTCGGAGCATCTCCCGTCGGGCCGAACACCTTGGTCGCGACCACGACGCGATCGCGCGGCACCTTCAGGTTCTTCAGGGCCTGCCCGGTAATCTGCTCGGATAGACCTTGCGCGTAGACGTCGGCGGTATCGATGAAATTGATGCCCGCATCGAGCGACCGACCGACGAGCTGTTCCGCCTCATCCTGCTGCAACTTGCCAATGTGCTGATAGATGCCCTCGCCACCGCCGAACGTCATGGTGCCGAGGCACAGTTCCGAAACGAATACGCCTGTACGGCCAAGCTGGTTGTATCGCATTGCCAGAACCCCTTTCGTCGAAGAGTCGAAGAGTCGAAGAAAACCGAGGTTCAGCATAGCGCAGCGATGAGAATCCTTCCGCGAACCGGGCAGCAGCAATCCCCCGACACCTGCAAGAAATGGTATAACCCGCTCATTCTGGTGCACGTCGTCTTATTCCCCTCCCCCAAGGACAATAACGATGAAGAAGTCACTCGGAATTAGCGTGGGCGGATTCGTGCTCTTGTCGAAAGCATGTATTCCCGCAGCAATGGCCGCGTGCAGCAGCAGCGCACCCGGCACCGGAGCGTCCGTTACCTGCAGCGGCACAGTCACGCAACCGGTAACCGCGGCAACCGGCAGCACGAACGTCACGATCGCCGCCGATGCGACGACCTCAGGCAGTTTCGTGCGCAGCACAACGGCCACCGTCTTCAATGTCGACACCAGCAGTCAGGTGACGAATAGCGGCACGCTGTCGCTGACGGGAGGTGGCGGTTCGGGCACCGTGCGCGGCGCCGTGCTGCTCGGGGTCAACAACGACAATACGCTGACCAACGCCGCGGGCGCGACGATCACAACAAGCGGTGCATTCAACGACGGCATCGCGGCCAACGGCAGCGGCAACACGCTAGCCAATCACGGCACCATCACGACAGCCGGTCCGAATGCATACGGCATGAGCGCTGCCTGGGGCCAGACGAATACTGGCCAGTCGAACAACACACTGATCAACACCGGCTCTGTTTCGACAACCGGCAGCAACGCGCGCGCTGCTTCGATTCTTGGCGGCAGCGGTTCAATCACGAACAGCGGCACGCTGAGCACCACGGGGACGTCGAGCACCGCCGCCTACATGCAGGGCAACAACGACACGTTGGTCAACAGCGGCACGATCAGCGCCACCGGCACGGGTGCCGATGCGGTGTTCTCGAACACCGTCGGGTCGAGCTTCACGGCGACGATCGAGAACCAGGCAGGCGGCCGGATCATCAGCCAGAACGCGTCCGCGGTCCGCACGCTGAACGGCAATACGACCGTCATCAATGCCGGGTTGCTGCAAAGCGGCGTGGGTACCGCGATCTCGATGGGCAACGGCAACAATTCGCTGATCCTGCAAACCGGTTCGGTGATCGACGGTGCGGCCGACGGCGGCAACGGGTCGAACACCGTGTTCCTGCAAGGAACCGGCACGGCATCGAATGCATTCACGAATTTCCAGACACTGCAGATGCAGGGCACGCTGTGGAACTGGACCGGCAGCGGCACGTTCACACTCGCGCACGTGCAGACCGGCACGCTCGACCTGACCGGTACGCTCGGCGCCTCGGCTGCGGCACTGGTCGACGCGGGCGCGACGCTGCAGGCCAATGCACAGAATCTGCCGCAAAACGTCACCGACAACGGTCTCGTGCGCCTCGCCCAGGACGCGGCTGGCACGTATGCAGGATCGATCTCGGGCACCGGCGCGCTCGACAAGACCGGTGCAGGCACGCTGACGCTCGCACCGGCGGCGAGCGGCGGCAACACGTACTCAGGCGGCACGACGATCGACGGGGGCACGCTTGCGATCGGCGCGGACAACGCGCTCGGCGCAGCAACCGGTGGCCTTACCTTCAACGGCGGCACGCTGCAACTCACACAGAGCTTCGATCTGTCGGCGAGCCGTCCGGTTGCGCTCTCCACGGGAGGCGGGACGATCGACACGCAGTCGCTCACGTCGACACTCGCGCAACCGGTCACCGGCAACGGTGCCTTGACCAAAGCCGGCGCCGGCAGCCTGCTGATGACCGGCATCAGCACCTACACCGGTGCGACTACGGTTGCAGCCGGCACGCTCGCCATCGGCGACGCCGCACACACGAATGCCGCGCTCGCCGGCAACGGCGGCGCAACGCTTGCCGCGGGCGCGACGCTCGGCGGCTACGGCAGCGTGAGCGGCCCGGTAACGAACAACGGGACGATCGCCGTCGCGAATGCGCTCGCGAGCATTCCGTCGTTTAGCGGCGCGGCGAACGGCAGCTTCACGATCAACGGAGCCTTGACCAATGCGTCGCTCGTGCAGATCGGCGGCGCGGGGGTTGGCAACCAGTTGATCGTGAACGGCAACTACACCGGCCAGAACGGCACGATCGGCCTGAATACCGTCGTTGCCGGCGACGGCGCCGCATCCGACAAGCTGGTGATCAACGGTGGCACCGGTGGCGGTACGACCGCCCTGAAGGTGACCAATGTCGGTGGCGGCGGCGCGCAGACGGTCGCGAACGGCATCGAGGTCGTGCAGGCGACGAACGGTGCGACGACCACCAGCACCGCATTCAGTCTCGCCGCGCCTGTGGAGGCCGGTGCGTTCAGCTACTACCTTGCCAAAGGCGGCGTGACGAGCGGCACCGGCAACGACTGGTATCTGCGCAACACCGTCGCGCCGCAACCCGAACCGCCCCCGCCCGGCGAACCCGAGCCCGAAACGCCGACGCCGGCCATCGGCACGCCGCCGCTGCCCGAGCCGCCGCCGCCCGGTGCCGATCCGGTAGCGCTCTACCGGATGGAAGTGCCGGTGTACGCGGCGATTCCCGGTGTGGCCCGGCAGCTCGGTCTGCTACAGATCGATACGTTCCATGATCGCCAGGGCGACCAGTCGCTACTCGACGAAAGCGGCACCGTACCGGCCGCGTGGGCACGCGCATGGGGCGGTCACGATGTGCTGAGCGAAAGCGGCACCGTGAACCCGCAGTTCGACGGTTCGATCTACGGCGCCCAGGCCGGCCAGGACCTGTACGCGGACCGGACCGCGAGCGGCCATCGCAATCACTACGGCCTCTTCGTCGGCTTCGCGCGGGCAACCGGCGACGTGGCCGGCTTTGCGCTCGGCACGCCGAATCTCGACGCCGGCCATCTGTCGATCAACACCTACAGCCTCGGTGGCTACTGGACGCATATCGGGCCCGGCGGCTGGTACACGGACACGGTGCTGATGGGCAGCACGCTGACCATCGATCCGCGCTCGAACGACAACATCGGTGCCACGACACACGGTACGTCGGTGAGCGGATCGATCGAAGCCGGTTTGCCGGTGCCGCTCAACGCAACGCTGACGATCGAACCGCAGGCGCAGATCACGTGGCAGCATCTGTCGATCAACGATCTGAACGACGGCGTGTCGAGCGTCACGTTCAGCGACGGCAACACCTTCGTCGGCCGGTTCGGTGTGCGTCTGAAAGCTCACTTCGATCGTGCCGGCATCGACTGGCAGCCCTACGCGCGGATCAGTCTGCTACGTTCGTTCGGTGCGAGCGACAGCGCGACGTTCGGCGGTGCAACTGCGATCGGTACGCAGGTCGGTCAAACCGCTGGACAGATCGGCGCGGGTGTCGTTGCGAAAACCGGTAAGTCGGCGAGCGTGTATGCGACGGTGAACTGGCAGACCAATCTCGGCGGTTCGCATCAACGCACGGTGCTCGGAGACGCGGGTGTGCGCTGGGCGTGGTGATCGGTGTGATCGGCGGCTCCGGAACCGGCCCGGAACCTGTCGACTCATTGCTCCATCACCTCATCGTGTCAGCGCCCGTTACCGTGCTGCGAAAACATCGCGGTAGCTGCCGTACATCGTCAGCACAACCAGCGCGGCAACCAGCGGCGTCACGACCACGCCGCGCACGAGCGGCGGCACGACCGGCGCGAGCAGGACTTCAGCAGCAATCGCGAGCAGGTAGACCGCAGCCACGCGCCAGTTACGCAGCACGGCATGCAGGCTCTCGATCATCGCGTTCCAGGGCGACAGGTTGCGCAACACGACGAGGGCCGGCGCAAACCACACTACCGCCGCGGCAATGATGAGCGTCGGCACGGTCACGAGCAGCTCGAGCATGTTCGCTGCACCGTAATTCGCACCGTAGACGATCGACAGGTTGTGCACGCCGTTCGCCGCTACCGAAGTCGCGACCGTCGTGTGGAATGCGGCCACCGAGATCAGATGTCCGAGACCGACCACGACCATGCCGCACAGCCCGATCGTGAAGAGCGCGCTGCGATGCCCGTTGACCGCTGTGAGCGTTTCGCCGATCGACCAGGGGCGTGCATTGTGCGAACGCTCTTGCATCAAGACCAGTGCCGCGACGATTACCGGCACGACGAGTGCTGCGAGCAGGCGCAGCGGCGGCACGAGTTCGAGCAGTGTCGCGAGATCGGCGCAACCGAGGATCGCCGCGACCCACAGCAACGGCCGTGCGCGAACGAGGCCGAATCCTTCTGCGAGCCAGTCGACGATACGCGACGGATGGACACCGCGGCTGCCCGGGAAGGCGAACCCGGCGGAACGTTGGGGACGTACTGCGTTGACCGTGCTGCTTGTGGAATGCGTGTTCATGACCGTTTCCTTTTTCATCGCAAGGGGGATACAGACATCGTTGAGTGATGCGCGGCTCGCTCAGGTGGATTGCCCTTCGTCGAGTCGCGCCGTAATGAGGTCGAGCTGACGGCGTACGTAGCGGACCAAACCCCGCCACGTGATGCGCGTCAACCACATGCACAGCCATAGTCCGACGACACCGGCAACCAGCATCGCGAACCCGTAAACCATCGCGCCGATGCCGGAGCCATGCGGGCCGACGATGATGACGTTGTCGTCGTCGCTCTTGATCGCGACGCGATCGTTGTCGATCACGACCGAATCCGAGCCGCTCTTCAGGGACAGGTGCGCTTTTCCGTCGGACCCGCCCTCTACGAAGGACACATGGTCGTCGCCATCCGAAAGGCTCCACGCCAATGACTTCGGATCGCTCCCGACGCGTGCAACCGACACGCGCTCGTCATCCTCGTCGTTCTTCATATTGAGGGCGATGACGTCTGCGCGGGCGATCGACCACGCCCCATTCGGCTCTACGGTGAACAGGCTGCTGGCACCGCCGACCGAGTTGACCTTGAGCTTGCCGTCGTCGTTTTTCAGTTCGAGCGGACCCACGCGCGTGACCACCGAAATTCGCGCACCCGAGTGGACCTGCAACACGAAGCGGTCACCGACGACCTTGAAATCCTTGAGATTGCTTATAAAAAGATGAGCATCGGTTTTCGAGTCATTGGAGTTATCGGCATCGTCGTCATCCTCGTCATCGCTATCCTTGCTCTTCGTCTGCTGGGCGGCGTTCTTTTCTACGCTCACGCTGCCCGCCGGCTGGCTCGCATGCGAGCTGCCGCTACTGAAGCTGAACGGGAGCGAATCGAACGACGGCCAGCCGAACAGATGATGGCTACCGAGCGCCACCACCGTCACCAGCCCCGCCACCATCAACCCGGCAGATGCCACGTAACCGATCGTCAGGATGAACAGATAGAGCATGAACGGGATGAGCAGCAGCAACTGCAGCAGCCCGAGACCGGCAATCGACATCACTACGCGGACCAGATTGCCGAACGAGCGGCGCGTTTCCCATTGCCGGAACGTAGCCTGCGCCTTCAGTTCGCGAGCAAGCTTGACCGGGTCGCCGAGCGCGGCGACGACTTCGGCTTCGCTGCGGCCCGCGGCGAGCGCGTCGCTGAAGTACTCGCGGTAGTCGGCGATGATTTCGTCGACGGCCTGCTTCGGAAAATTCCCCAGTTCGTGCCGTAGCTTCTGGATGAATTCGTCCTGCGTCATTGCGTTTCCCCTGTTCCCGTTGGCACACCCGGCAATCCGAGTACACCGTTGACTTCATCGACAAAACTGCGCCACTCCTCTTCCATCTCGGTCAGGCTCTTGCGTCCCACCGACGTCAGCGAGTAGTACTTGCGCGGCGGCCCCGAGCTGGATTCGACGAAATACGTCGATACCCATGCTTCGGCCTGCAGCCGGCGCATCAGCGGGTAGATCGTGCCTTCGCTGATTTCCATGGTTTCGGAGAGCGTCGACACGAGCTCGTACGCGTAGCTGTCACCACGGGCGAGGACGGCAAGCACGCACATGTCGAGCGTTCCTTTCTTGAGCTGGGTTTTCATTCATTTCCATTACACTAATGTGCACCGCCCAGTACCTTGCTATGCACAATGACAGAATGCAGTAAGGCCCGCGGCGTCATGTCCGTACTGTAGCAACAGCTACTGTTTTATGCAAGGTACCTTTTTATGCACGCACGGGTTGGTGAGCAAAAGCGGGAAAAAAATGGCCCACCCGGCGCTCCTTCGCACGCTGTGGCAGCGTCTCGCGGGGCGTCGTTGAAGCGACTCGCCGATAGGATTATTTCCGTTCACGAGATGGAGGCATACGCTCGTGCTTGCCTATCGGCTACCATGTCAGGACTTTTCGTTAGCCTATAGGCAAGCAGATGAACGCCATGATGAACCAGATCCGACTTGAACAAGTCCAGGCATCGGTCGAAGCGTATGCCGACCTGGCGAAGCATCGCGCGCCGCCGCGAGGCTGGTTGAAGCTCATTCGAGAATCGTTGGGCCTGACCGAGCGACAGCAGGCGGCGCGCCTCGGTATCTCTGCCCCGACCTTGCACAAGTCAGAGCAAGCGGAAGCCGATGAACGAATCTCGCTTGGGCAATTGCGCAAACTGGCGGAGGGGTTGGACTGCGAGCTGGTCTACGCGTTGGTGCCCCGGAAGCCGCTCACCCAGGTAGTCGCGGAGCGGGCTGGCGCTATTGCGCTGCAAGAGGTCGGCGCGGTAGCGCACACCATGAGTCTGGAGGACCAGCGCCCAGATACTGCTCGCCTCCAGAAACAGGTCGAGCAGCGCACGGAAACGTTGCTTCGGGGTCGATGGTCGGCACTATGGCGATAGATTTTTGACGAGCGGGAGGGGCAAACCCCTCCCGCTCCGACGAAATCGCCGGACTCATACCGACGCACCTGACCACACAGCGCGCGCTTAATAACCGGGAGCCGAAGAACATCCTGGCCGCAATGTCACCGCTTCGCCATACCCACCCCCACCCGGCGTCTGAATCACAAAAACATCGTCGCGATTCATCTGCGTCTCATGCCGCGCACCGAACAGCTCGCGCTCGCTCCGCCCCGCCCGCTCAACCCAGTTCACACCGACCGCACCGCTCTTGCCGCCCGCAAGACCGAACGGCGCGACAAGCCGCCGGTTGGACAGGATTCCCGCTGTCATCGGTTCGAGGAAACGGATTCGTCGCTCCGTGCCGTCGCCGCCGCGACGCAGCCCCGCCCCACCGCTGCCGTGTCGCAGACGGAAATCGTCGAGCCGCACAGGGAAGCGCCATTCGAGTACCTCAGGGTCGGTCAGGCGTGAGTTCGTCATATGCGTCTGCACAGCGCTGCACCCGTCGAAATCGGGACCCGCTCCCGCGCCGCCGCAAATCGTCTCGTAGTACTGGAACTGCTCGTTGCCGAACGTGAAGTTGTTCATCGTGCCTTGAGCGGCTGCCACCACGCCGAGCGCGCCGTACAGCGCATCGGTGACGACCTGCGAGGTCTCGACATTGCCCGCCACGACCGCTGCCGGGTAGTTGGGATTCAGCATCGATCCCGCCGGGATGCGAATCTCCAGCGGCTTCAGGCAACCGGCGTTCAGCGGAATATCGTCGTCGACCAGCGTGCGGAAAACATACAGCACGGCCGCCTTGCAGATCGACGACGGCGCGTTGTAGTTGTTCGGCTGTTGTGCACTCGTGCCCGCGAAGTCGATCACGGCCGAGCGCGTCTCGCGATCGATCGATACCGACACCGCGATCTTCGCGCCGTCGTCGAGCGCATATTCGAAGCGGCCGTCGTTCAACACGGTCAGCGTGCGCCGCACGACTTCTTCCGCGTTGTCCTGCACGTGCTGCATATACGCGCACACGACATCGAGGCCAAACTGCGCGCACATCCGTTCGAGCTCCTGCGCGCCCTTCGTACATGCGGCGACCTGCGCGCGCAGATCGGCCAGATTCTGCTCCACGTTGCGCACGGGATACGGACCGGCGCTCAGGATGTCGCTGATCTCCCGCTCGAGAAAACGCCCTTGCGCGACGAGTTGAATGTTGTCGAGCAACACGCCTTCCTGGTCCACGTGCGTGGAATCAGGCGGCATGGAGCCTGGCGTGATGCCGCCGATATCCGCATGATGCCCGCGCGCCGCCACATAGAAAGCCGGCACCGTACCGCCATCGACGAACACCGGCATGATGACAGTCACATCCGGCAAGTGTGTACCACCCGCGTAGGGCGCGTTGAGTACGTAGACATCGCCGGCCTGCATCGTCCCGGCGCGCCGCTCGATGATCGTCTGCACGCTCTCTCCCATCGACCCGAGATGCACCGGCATATGCGGTGCGTTGGCGATCAGGTTGCCGCCGGCATCGAACAGCGCACAGGAAAAGTCGAGACGCTCCTTGATGTTGACCGAGTAGGAGGTGTTCGCAAGCGCAACGCCCATCTGCTCGGCAATCGACATGAACAGGTTATTGAACACTTCGAGCAGCACGGGGTCTGCCTGCGTACCCGCTGCATGACGGTTGACGAGCGCCGTCGTTCGCTCGACGACGAGATGATTGTGCCCGCTCACGACCACCTGCCACCCCGGTTCGATCACCGTCGTCCCGGTGCGCTCGTTGACGATGGCCGGCCCATCGATGCGCGCGCCGGGCGCCAGCGCATCGCGATCGTAGACCGGCGTATCGTGCCATTCGCCGCCCGAGAAAATGCGCGTGGTCGCGAGCACCTCGGGATGCACCGATGCATGGTCCGCGAGCGGCCACTGTTCTTCGCCGGCATCCTGAGTACGGCCGATTGCCTCGACCGCGATGGCCTCGATGACGAGCGCCTTGTTCGGCATCAGGAAGCCGTAACGGGTGCGGTACGCGGTCTCGAACGTTGCAACGATGGCCGCCGGTTCCATCGAGAAGTCGACTTCGAGCGCCGTATCCGTGCCGTCGTATTTGATATGCAACGTGTGCCGCAACGCGATGCTGCCAGGGGGAATACGTTGTTCGGCGACTTCGTTTCGTGTGGCGGCTTCCAGTGGTTCGTACAGGCAGTCGCACTCGGCGAGCGCTTGCGCGTCGAGCCGCCTTTCGACCGCCTGCTGCCGCAGTGCGCGCACATCGGCCAGACCCATGCCGTAGGCCGACAGCACGCCCGCGAGCGGATGGATGAAAACCCGCTTCATCCCCAGCGCATCGGCGACGAGACACGCATGCTGACCGCCCGCACCGCCGAAACACGCCAGCGTGTACTTCGTCACGTCGTAGCCGCGTTGCACCGAAATCTGCTTGATCGCATTAGCCATGTTCTCGACGGCGATCCTCAGGAATCCATCGGCGATGGCTTCGGGGCTGCGCGCGATCCCGGTCGCAGCTTCCACCGCCGAGGCCATGTCGGAGAACTTGCGCTGCACGACCTGATCGTCGAGCGGCAGGTCGCCGTCCGGGCCGAATACGCGCGGGAACCAGCGCGCGCTGATCTTGCCTGTCATCACGTTGCAGTCGGTGACGCTCAACGGGCCGCCGCGCCGGTATGACGCCGGCCCGGGATTGGCGCCCGCGCTTTCCGGTCCGACGCGAAAGCGCGCACCGTCGAAGCTGCAGATCGAACCGCCACCCGCCGCGACGGTGTGAATCTTCATCATCGGCGCACGGATGCGCACGCCTGCCACTTCCGTCGCGAACTCCCGTTCGTATTCGCCGGCGTAGTGCGTGACGTCGGTCGACGTGCCGCCCATATCGAAACCGATGATCTTGTCGAAGCCCGCCAGCCTCGCCACCTGCGCAGCACCCACGATGCCGCCCGCCGGCCCCGACAGAATCGCGTCCTTGCCCTGGAAGCGATGGGCGTCGGTGAGACCGCCGTTGCTCTGCATGAACTGCAACGGCACCGCGCCGAGATCGCTCTCGACCTGCCGGACGTAGCGACGCAAAATCGGCGAGAGATACGCATCGACCACGGTCGTGTCGCCGCGCGAGATCAGCTTCATCAATGGGCTGACTTCGTGACTGACCGAGATCTGCGTGAAGCCGATCTGCTCCGCGAGTTCCTTGAGCCTGCTTTCGTGCAAGGGATAAGCGTAGCCGTGCATCAGCACGATTGCGCATGAACGAATGCCGTTGTCGAAGGCGCCTTGCAACGCCACGCGTGCCTGCCCGACATCGAGTTCGCGCACCACTTCCCCGCGCGCCCCGATCCGTTCATCGATCTCGACAACCTGCTCGTACAGCAGCGTCGGCAAGACGATATTGCGCACGAACAGCTTCGGCCGGCTTTGATACGCGACCCGCAGCGCATCGGCAAAACCTTTCGTAATGGCGAGCACGGTCGACGCGCCCTTGCGTTCGAGCAGCGCATTCGTCGCGACGGTCGTGCCCATCCGGACGCTATCGATCAACTCCGCGGGCACGGCTTCATCGCGACCGATGCCGAGCAGTTCACGAATGCCGTGCACAGCCGAATCGCGGTACCGCTCGGGGTTCTCCGACAACAGCTTGTGCGTGACGATGCGCCCATCGGGGCGACGCGCGACGATATCGGTGAACGTGCCTCCACGGTCGATCCAGAATTGCCAGCGGCGGTCTTGAGGAACGGATTTGAGGGCGGCCTGCTTCATGAGATCGAGTCCAGTTGCGAGAGTACGAGGGATAACTTAGGAGACCAGTTTCGCGCCGCGCGTCTCGGGCAGCGTCAACGCAGCGAGGATCACCACGCCATACGCGGCAGCGGCAAACGTTCCAATCGCGATGCCCAGCGGCATTTTCTGCGCCACATAACCGATCAGGAACGGAAAGGTCGCACCGACGGCGCGGCCGAAGTTGTAGCAAAAACCCTGACCCGAACCGCGGATGCGAGTGGGAAACAGTTCGGTCATGAACGCGCCCATGCCGGAAAATATCCCCGAGGCAAAAAACCCGAGTGGGAAGCCGAGCAGCAGAAGCAAGGTGTTGCTCATCGGTACGCGGGTATAGACGAGCGCGATGGTCATGGAAGCCAGCGCATAGAGCATGAACGTGAGCTTCCTGCCGATCCGGTCGCTGAGAAATGCGCCATACAGATACCCGGCATACGACCCGGCGATCACGACGGCAAGATAGCCGCCTGTGCCGACCACACTAAGGTGCTGTTCGGTCTTGAGGTAAGTCGGCAGCCACGTGGTGATCGCGTAATACCCGCCCTGCGTGCCGGTTGCGAGAATGGCCGTGCGCAGCGTGGTCGACCAGACACCGGGGCCGAAGATTTCGAGGAACGAACTGCGTCCGCCGGCTTCAAGCTCGCGCTGCTTCTGCTGCTTGTGGACTTCGGGTTCGTCGACAAGACGCCGGATCAGGATCACGAACGGCGCGGGCAGAATTCCGATTGCAAACAGCACGCGCCACGCCATGTCAGCCGGTACGAAAGAAAACACCAGCGTATAGAGCCCGGCCGCGACCGCCCAACCGATCGCCCATCCCGCCTGCACCATGCCGACTGCCTTGCCGCGATCGCGCGGCCGGATCACTTCACCGATCAGCACGGCGCCCGCCGTCCACTCGCCGCCAAAACCAAAACCCATCAGACCGCGCGCGACCAGCAACTGTGTGTAGTTCTGCGCAAGCCCACAGAGCAGCGTGAAGAAAGCGAACCAGACGATCGTGATCTGCAGCGTCTTCACACGACCGATCCGGTCCGACAGAATGCCGGCCACCCAGCCGCCGAGCGCCGAGGTCAGCAGCGTGACGGTACCGATCAGGCCCGCCTCGCCCTTCGTGAGCCCCCACGTTGCGATCAGCGTCGGGATCACGAAGCTCAGAAACTGTGTGTCCATGGCGTCGAGCCCGTAGCCAAGCTTGCAACTCCAGAACGCACGTCGTTCGTTTTTCGTCGTGTGCCGGTACCAGCCGAACATGCCGCCGCTCTCAGGTTCGCTCGATGGCGTCTCGGCTGGCGTGCCCGCAAAGTGTGCTTCGGTATTCATGCCTTGTCTCCAGGTAGCCTGAGCCGGTGCTCAGAGCACAGCAAGCGATGAGTTGGGGATATCGGTCATCAACATATGACCGGGTCGATGCGCGATTGCGAACGGCAGACGTGCGCTTTCGATGGCGCTTTGCGGCGTCACACCGCACGCCCAGAACACGGGGATTTCATGCTCATGCACCGAGACGCTGTCGCCGTAATGCGGCTGCATCAGGTCTTCGATGCCGAGTGCGGCCGGGCTGCCCAGATGCACGGGCGCGCCATGCACCGAAGGGAACCGGCTCGTGATCTGAATGGCGCGGATCGCGTCCGCGCCGCTCATCGGGCGCATCGACACGACCAGCTGGCCGCCGAACGGTCCGGCCATCTGGTTGGCGATATTCGTGCGGTACATCGGCACGTTGACGCCCTCATCGATATGGCGCAACGGGATACGTTCGCGCGCCATCATCTGCTCGAATGAAAACGAGCAACCGATGGCGAAGACCACCAGGTCGTCGCGCCAGAGGTCGACGATGTCGTCGGGCTGCTCGCACAGCACGCCTTCGCGATACACGTTATAGCCGGGCACATCGGTGCAGACGTCGAGATCGCGACCGAGTGCCGGCACGTTCCATTGCCCGGGTTCGCCTACGCCGAGCAGCGGGCAAGCCTTCGGGTTGCGTACGCAAAAACGCAGGAAATCCTCGGCGTAGAGGCTCGGGATGATGGCGAGGTTGGCCTGGGCGAACTCGCCACACTGACCGGCCGTCGGACCGGTAAAACGCTTGCTGCGGACTTGCTGGCGGAAATGATGTGGCATGGCGTCGAGCCCCTCTCACGTTCGATGCATTGAAGAGTAGAGTCGCAATAAAGACGACGCCAGCGAGTTATTTCGCTCGCCTGTGTTAGGTTTTTCTTAACGGAATCGTGCGGGTTTTTACTAATGCCACGGCATCGCGTGGCTGGCTCAGTAGCCGTTAAAACAGGCTGTACAGCCTTGTATAAGGAGGTTTTCTGTGCAACCGGCAGCGCGCGGAAAACGTCCCGTCTGCTCATCGCCAAGGCTCAAAAAGATTCAATCAGGTGAACGCGCTTTTTTGGCGGCGTTAATAATTCCTCCTTGTGTCGATTCGCTCTCCACAAAGCTCCACAAAGGTTGAAGCTCCCATGAATACCCGCTTCCTCGAAACCTTCGTCAAGCTCGCCGAACTGGAAAGTTTCCGGGCAACGGCGCGCGTCCTGCACTCCACGCCCGCGACCATTTCGCTGCGTATCAAGTCGCTAGAAGACGAACTGAAGACCGAACTGATCGACCGCAGCTCGCAGACATTCCGTTTGACGACGTCGGGACAGAGCCTGCTCGGCCCGGCGCGAAACGTTGTGGAAGCGGCCCGTGCGTTGCGTGAGGCGGCGGGTCAGGAAGTCGTCGTCGGCGGCAAGCTGCGGCTCGGGGTGATCGAAACCGTGGTTCATAGCTGGCTCTCGGTTTACATCACGTATCTGAATGCGAACTATCCCAAGCTCGATGTCGATCTCACCGTCGACTCAAGCTCGGTATTGCAGCGCCGTCTGCTGAGCGGCGAACTCGATCTGGTGATTCGCGTGGAAGGCATCGACAGCAGCAAGATTGCTTCGAGTGCGATAGCCAGTTACCCGGTCCGCTGGATCGCCCGACGTGGACTGTTGCCGCGCCGCGCGACAGGACTCGCGCTTAGCGTCCTGCAACGCCCGATCGTCACGTTTGGCCGCGGCACCGCCCCGCAGATCGCGCTGGAAAGCATCGTGCACACGCTGGCGCGCCAGGAAAACATGCGCCCGGAGCAGACGCGGATTACCTGCTCGCCGTCGGTCGCCGCGATCGTTCAACTGGTGCGCGACGGCTATGGCGTAGCAGGAATTCCGGGGCTCTTCGTGGCCAAGGAACTCCAGAGCGGCGAATTCGTCGAGTTGCCGCTCAAGCCGGTCCCGCCACCAATCATCGTATCGCTATGCAAACCGGTCGACGCCAGCGTGATGGTCGACGCAGCGGCTAACGCTGCGCGAATTGCCTGTACGTCGTACACCAGATCGATCAAGAAGGAGTTTCTGGAAGGGCTCTAGCAATCTCGCGGTATGAGAACAGCGCAAGCGCTGCATCAGTGAAAAACACGTAACTCGACGGCACATCCACCATAAAAACTACGAGATTGCCTTCGATAAACCGCATGCGATGCTAGTAGCATGGCCGATCACACTGGATAAGCCGGCTTGCGCAACGCTGCGTTGCGTGCCGGCCTGTCAGACGCAACCCGCGCACAACCCGCGCGATCCGATCAGGTGCGATGAACGACACGGACGAAGAAGGCACACGGTTCATCACGTTCGGCGATGCCGACCTGAACGGTCGCACCGGCACGGCCCCCGAACCGGGCGACCGTCTGTTCGGCCAGCTCGCGCAACATCTGGCGGCGGCCCCCGACAGCGCCACCCGTCAGCAACTGGTCCGCACGGCATTGCGCGCGGCGGGCTTCGACTCGCTGTGCTATTGCCGCGTGCTGCGCATCGGTGAATTCATCAGCCGCTGCGCGTGGTTCGATACCTACTCGCCGCCCGGCTGGCCGGCGCGGTATGCGCAGGAAGACTTCTTCCAGATCGATCCGCGGCCGGGCATTACGGCCTGCGTCGAATGGCCCGCGGCGTGGGACCTCGATACGTTGTTCAGCGGCACGCTCGCACCGCGCTGCGAGACGTTCGCGCGACGTTTCGTCTCGGTGGCCCAGCAGCATGGTCTGAACAGCGGCGTGAGCTTCGGCGTCGCGACCGCCCATCCGCTCGAACACAGCATCGTGATGCTGTCGAGCGCGCAGCACGGCCGCGCATGGATCGTCGACACCACCCTCGGCGCCGCCTACGCGATCGGCACGGCGATTCATGCGTTCATCGAAGCGCGTGCTCGGCATCTGCTGCCGGTGCCATCCGGCGAGCGCCTGAGCGAAGCGCAACGCGCGATCCTGCGCTTCGTCACGCAAGGCATCAGCGACCGCGAGATGGCCGAGAAACTCGTGATGTCGCCGCACAACGTGCGCTATCACCTGCGCCAGCTGAAGAAGATCTACAACGCGCAGAACCGCGTGCAGCTCGCGTACATTGCCGGTCGTCTGCTTGACGACTGAGCGCGCCGCCTGACCACGCGACGCTCATCCCACTTCGCCGCCACCGGCCCAGCGCAGCGCATCGGCTACCTCGCGAAAGAGCCCGCGATCGATGTAAAGCCCGAGCGGAATCTGCTCGTACAGCTTTTCGGCGAGCCCGGTATTCGCCACGGCCGGCCGCAGCAGTTCCTGCGCGATCGTACGGATACGCTCGGCGGCTTCGCCCTCGCCGCGCGCGATGACCCGCGGCAACGTCGGTTCGCCCGCATAGTGCAGCGCCACCGCTACACGCGCCGAATAGATCACCACCGAAGCCCCGCGCAGCACGTCCTGCATCGAAGCGAACTGCGCCTCGCGCGCGAGTTGCGAGCGCCGCGACGAAACCTGCGGATCGCCCTCCATCTCGCGATGTTCGCGCCGCAGTTCTTCAGTGCTCATGCGGTGATTACGCGCGAACTCCCAGCGTTGATGCACGAAATCGAGCCCCGCGATGATCGCGTAGATAACCGCCGCCCAGCCGAACAGCAATGACAGCAGCCGCCCCATCAGCGCGAGAATCTGCGCGGGCGGTGTGAAGCCGGCCTCGACCGCCGCGCCGATCGAACCGCGAATCACCGCATACAGGATCAAGCCGATTGCCAGCGCCTTACCGACGGCCTTCGCGAGATCGATCAGCGCGCGCATCGAAACGATGCGCTTCAGTCCGGCCGCCGGATTGAGCCGCGATATCTGCGGCGTGAGGCGCGCCCATGCGACGATACCGCCCACCTGAACGATGCCCGCGATCACGCCGGCCAGCAGTACCGCACCGCTCAGCGACAACACGCTGATCAGCAGCACATGACGTACCGCGACGAGCAGCACCGCGAGCCGCGCGCCGGGGTCGCGCGCGGCGATCACCTGCTGGGCGACATCCATCAGCCCATGCAACAGGCCGATGCCTAGCGGCGCCACACCGGCGATCAAGGCGAGCAGCACGATGAACTGCACGGTCGTGATGACATCGCCACTGCGCGCGACCTCGCCCTTGCGGCGCGCTTCGCGCAGCCTGCGCGCAGTCGCCGGATGATTCTTCTCGGCCATCGCCGGAACTCCCTTGAAACTCGCCGCGAGCCAGCACGTTGAAACGGTGCTCAAGCTCGACTCAAGCGCCACTAAAGCGTCGCACGCAGCAACGCGAACAGCGGCCCGTCGGGCCCGAGATACGCGTGCAGCGAGCCATACACGAAGTAAAGGAACAACGCCATCATCAGGAGCGCGATCACGCCCTTCACCGGTTGCGAAATCAGGAACACGTTCAGCTGAGTGACCGAACGCCCGATCAGGCTCAAACCGAGTTCGACCAGCACCAGCACAATGATCACGGGCGCCGCGAGTTTCACGCTCGCCTGCATGATCGAATCGGTCGCACGCAGCGCGAACTCCTGCATCAGTCGCTGCGAATCCGGCAGCAACGACGCGACCGGCCACAAACGATACGACTGGAAAAGCATGTCGAGCATCACGTGCAAGCCGCCGCCGGTGACGAACAGCGTGCACGCGAGCAGATTCAGGAACACCGCCGTGGGTCCGCTCTGATCGCCCGCCACCGGATCGAAGAACGCGAAATTCCCCGAGCCGGTCTGGAAGTCGATCAGATGCCCGACGTTTCCTATCGCCCATAGCATCGCGCTGAACGCGAAGCCGAGCAGCACGCCGATCAGCATCTCCTTCGCGCACAGCACGAGCCACATCCCGTACGGCACGTCGACCATCGTCGAGTAGTCGATCAGCGGTGCGGTGAAGACGGCGAGCACGACGATCAGACCGTTGCGCGCCATCGGCGTCATGATCTGCGCGTTGAAGATCGGCATGATCAGCATCATCGGCAACAGACGCGGCATCACGAGCAGCACCGGATGCACCGCGGCCTGCAACGCCACGATGTCGTCATGACCGATTGCCATCGCGCCTCTGTGAAGCTGCATGGGCTGCGTGCGGCGTGACCGGCTCACCTGCCGTGCCTGCCGCATGGCCCCGTCCGCGCAGCGCCGCGGCATCCGCCTCGTCGTCCTCGCGCGCGTCGGCGCGTCGCTGTGCCGCGCGGTCCACTTCGCCGGCCACCCGGTCGATCTTGTCGAGGTTGGCTTGCGCGCGGCCCAGTTGCTGCCGCAGTTCGTCGAGCGTCGCTTCTTCGCGGCGATGTACCTCGCCGGCGCGCATCACGTCGAGCCGCGCGAGACCGGCGGCGCGCGTGCGCGACATGTCCTCGAAGAACATGTCCGCGAGCGAGCGCGGCGTGACGGCGCTGCTGCCCGAATCGCGATCGATACGTTGCGCCAGCGCAAGGCGCGCCGCGATTTCGCGCATCATGCGTGTCTGCGCATCGACGACGTCCTGCGCGGTCCGCGCGGCCACCCGCTCCTGGCGCACCTTTTCGATCGCCGCCTTGCGCTGCCGCGCGTCGCGCACGCGGCGCAACGCGTCAAGCGTTCGCGTGATGGTCGAGTCCATGACGTCGTGCCAGTTCGATTAGCGCGTTCACGCTCGCGTCGAAGGGTTCGAGCGCGTGCGACGGCTGCGTAAAAAATGTGTCGAGCTCGGGCTTTGCGGCCAGCGCGGCGTCGGCAAGCGGATCCGCGCCCGCACGATATTCGCCGATCTGCACCAGCAGTTCGATGTCCTGGTAACGCGACAGCAGCGAGCGCACCTGCGCCGCCGCCGCGCGATGCGGCGAGGCCACCACTTGCGACATCACGCGCGACAGGCTCGCCAGCACGTCGATCGCCGGATAACGGTTGGCGCTCGCCACCTTGCGCGACAGCACGATATGGCCGTCGACAATCGAGCGGACTTCTTCGGCAATCGGATCGGTCTCTTCGTCGCCTTCGACGAGTACCGTGTAGAACGCCGTGATCGAACCACGCTCGCCCTGCCCCGCGCGCTCAAGCAATTGCGGCAGCACCGAGAACGTCGACGGGGGAAAGCTGCGGCGCGTCGGCGGTTCGCCGGACGCGAGACCCACCTCGCGCTGCGCGCGGGCGAAGCGCGTCAGCGAATCGATCAGCAGCAGGACGGACAACCCCTGATCGCGGAAGTATTCGGCGATCGCGGTCGCTACATGCGCGGACTTGACGCGCTCCATCGCGGGCCGGTCCGATGTCGATGCGACGATCACCGTTTTCTCGCGCGCCTCGGGCGACAGGTTGTGCTCGATGAACTCGCGCACTTCGCGGCCGCGCTCGCCGACCAGACCGATCACGATCACATCGCAGGGCGTGCCGCGCGCGATCATGCCGAGCAGCGTGCTCTTGCCCACACCCGAAGGCGCAAACACGCCGATCCGCTGGCCGACGCCGACCGTCAGCAGCGTGTCGATCACACGCACGCCGGTCGCGAGCGAGGTATCGATCGTGCGGCGGCGCAACGGATTGATCGGCTCGTTGTGGGCCGGCACGAATACCGCGCCAGGCACTTCGCCGCGCTCGTCGAGCGGCGCGCCGAGCCCGTTCAGCACGCGCGAGCGCAACGCGTTACCGACCGCAAAGCGATGGCCGCGGCCCGACGGAATGACTTCGGTTGACGGCGATAGTCCGCTCGTCGCACCGAGCGGTGTGAGCAGCGTGGTCTGTCGTGCGAAGCCGACCACCTCGGCGAGCATCGACAGCTCGCCCGGCGTGCGCAGTTCGCAGATTTCGCCGAGCTTCGCATGCAGCCCGGACGCGTTGACGAGCAGCCCCACGGCATGACTCACGCGGCCGCGCATCCGCACCGGGTTGAACACATCGACGCCGTGTTCCAGTTCGTCGGCAAGCGCGCGTTGCGCGGCATCGCTGTCGAAGCTCTCCGCAAGCTGGCCGAATTCGCCCGCGAAGCGTTCGAGGCGGCCGGCGAGGTCGTCGGCGCTGCTCATGATCCGCGCTGCCGGATCGCGGCGGCAAGCGCCTCGAGTTGCGCATCGAGCCCGGCATCGATGCTGCCCGATGCGGTTTCGATCACGCACTGGTCGGCGTGCAGCGTGTCGTCGGGCAGCACCCGCACCGCGTGCGACGCGGCGCGGTCCGGCCACGCCCGCGCTAACGCTTCCGTAGCCGCTTCGCGCTGCTCCGGCGGCACCCGCAGCACCAGCATCGGTTCCTCGCGCACCAGCGCGTCGATGCGCCGCAGCGACTGTTCGAGCACGGTGCGCTGATCGACGGAGCCGACCATCTGCCGAACCGCCTTGACGACGATCTTCGCCATCGTTTCGCGCAACGCATCGAGCGTGCGTGCCGCATCGAGCGCGGCGCCGCAGGCCTTCTGCGCGTATTCCTGGCGGCCCTCCTCGAGCCCACGCGCATGCCCTTCGCTGCGCTTCTGTTCGAAGACCTTCTCGGCATCCTCGAGAATCCGCGCGCGCTCGGCCTGTGCGGTCGACACGAGCGAACCCGCATCGAGCAGCGCGGAATACTCGTGCTGCCGGAGTACCTTGCGCTCCGAGAGGATCTGCAGGTTTTCGCTCGTGATCAGAAAAGCCAGTCCCATTGCGCGAATCTCTCCGGTATCAGGCACAGGAAAATCAGCTCCGCCAGATGCTGCCGGTGCTGCGTGTTCAATCCGTACGACGGCTCATTCGACAGCGTGCGCGGAAACTTGAGTGCGAGGCGCGCCGCGACCTGGGCGTGCTCGGCCACGATGAAGTCGAACAGCAGCCGGCAACCGCGCCGCCGGATCACCTCGACTGCTTCCTGCGGCGCGCGACGATACGGCTCGAGCGTTTCGCGGATCGCATCGAACGGCGGCGCGCGGTTCAGCACGAACGGCATCGCGCTATGTCCGAACGCATCGACGAGCGCCGGGTGCGTGCGCCAGTTCGCCGCATCGCGCAGCCACGCACGGTGCAGCATCAGCCCGCAATACGCGCCGAGCGTCGCGAGCGCGGCGCGGTCGAGCAAGGCAAGGCGCGCGGTGCGACTGCCGAACGCGAACGCCGGCGGCGCGCCGGGTCCCAGCCGCGCGAGCAGCGCCGTGGCCAGCACCGCGCGACCACGCGCGCCGAACGCGGCGAGGTCGCGATAGCGCGCCGGCCATTCGTCGGGCAGCCAGTCCGCACCGATATAGCAGTCGGGACGCAGATTGAATTCGACCGCGAGCCGCTGCATCCGCGCTTCGTGCATGTCAGTTGCCTCGCGACGGTCCGCCGCGCTGCGTTGCGAACTCCGGGCCGCCGCTGCCGACGTTGCCGCCGCCGTTGCCACCGCCGTTGCCACGATCGCCGCCGAACACACCCGCGAGCCGCGAGCCGAACACACCGCGCCGTGCACCGAGCAAGGCTACGACGCACAATGTCAGCGCGAGCAGCACGGCCATCAGCCAGGCAAACGGACTGCGCATCAGCAGCAGGCCTGGCAACATACCGCCGCTGCTCTGACTCGCCGTCTGTGCGCCCGGCGACTCGGCCTGCAGGAACAGCGACACATTGTCGTACGAGAGCCCTTCAATGCTATGCGTCACGAGTTCCTTCACCATCGGCGCCATCACCTGCAGGTCGACACCCGGACGGTACTTGATATATACCGATGCCGACGAAGGCTTGACCTTGTCCGACAGCGGATCGTTTTCCGGAATCACGACCTGCACGTGCGCGACCACCACACCGTCGACGTCGTCGAGCGTGCGCGCGAGTTCCTGCTGCACGCCGTAGATGTAGCGCACGCGTTCTTCGGAAGGCGTTGCAACGAGTCCCTGCTGCTGGAAGATCTGCCCGAGGCTTTCCAGCTGTTGACGCGGCAAACCGTGCGCGCGCAATACCTTGAGTGCGTCGCCCACTTCGCCGCTATCGACGTCGACCTGCCAGCTCGATCCGCCGTCGCGCGTTTCGACGTTTTCCTTCGACGCATTGATGCCCGCATCCGAGAGCACCGAGATCATCTGGTTCGCGTCGCGCTCTTCGAGCCCGGAATACAGTTCCTGGCTGCATCCGGCGACGCACGCGAGCAGCACGGCCGCGCCGGTCCATCTGGCCAATCTCGTCATTGCCACTCCCTGCCGGTTCCGGTCGCGACGAGTGCGGTGAGCGCCGCATCCGACCCGGCGCCCACCGCCACGACTCTCGCCTAGCCCTTATCCGGCGATAGCACCGAACGCGAGCAGTTATTGGCCGCTTGCGCAGCCGAAAGCGCGAACTCGCAACCGTTGGCTGTCATCGACAGATCCCAGTTGTATTCCATCATCCGCGCCATATCCATGCCCCAGTCGCCGCTCGGCTTCAGCACCTGATGGCGCATCGACGAAAGCTTCGTGAAGCGTTGGCCGAGATCGTCGAGATAGCCGAACATGTTCGTGAACGACTCGCTCGCGCCGCCCGTCGCACCCACGCCGCCGTTCGCCGTACCGCTGAGATTGCCGGCAAGTTGCTGCGCGAACAGTTGCGCGTCGTCGCCGGAAGGCGCGGTGGCCGGTGGCGAACCGGCTCCGACCCACTGGGCGGTGGGCGCCTGCTGTGCCGGCGCATTCGCCAGCACCGCGTTGGCGCCGACCGCCGTCACGGGTGTTCCAGTCATGATTCGTTCTCCCCAAATACGTTGCGGGATACCGCGATTGAGTGCGCTGCGGCGGCAGGCCGAGCGGTGCCACACGCGCCGGTGCGCGTGAGAACCGCCGCCGCGACACTCAAGAACCCAGACGTCCCGCGGAAGAGTTTGCGCCGGCCTCGGAACTGGTCATGTTGTTCAGCACGCTGATCGTCTGGGCGTGCGACTGACCGACCATACCGATCGACTGCATCTGCATCTGCTGCTGGAACAACTGCTCTTCGAAGGCCTGCATCTGCTGCGTGTTGTCCGGAAGACTTGTCACCGGGTTGGATCCGCCTGCCATGATTTGCTCCTTTGATCGGATTGCTGCAATCCAAAAACTGCCGCTCGCCGCGGCTGCCTTGCCGCCCGGACGCGCCACGTTGCCGCGCGCCCGGCCAACACCGTTATGAATGCGGCGCCGCGCCCGTACCGGGCGGGTTGCCTGCCGCATTCCTTATGTTTGTTGCTGTTGCTGCATTGCTTGTTGCCGCACTGCCTGTGGCTGTGTTGCCTGTGGTCACGCCACTTGCAGCCGCACTGTCAGCGACCGCACCGCTTGCATCCGCACCGCTCGCGGCCACCACCGGTGCCGCCGCCTGAGCATCGAGTGCAGCGGGCGCCGCGTTGCCGAGTTTCACGATGTACTGCGCCCCGTTGCGTTCGAACACCACGCGGTTCGTTTCGATCGACGCGATCATCAAACCGTTCGGCAGCGTCGCGCCTTCGAAGAAATGCCGACCGTCGCGCGTCACGATGTAGCGCGTGCCGCTGTCGTCGCCATACATCCCCGCGATATCCGCCGGCACCGCGCCGCCCGTCGATGCGATGAATTCCCCCGCCGCGTTGTCGTCGTAATTCACGTGATCGATCACCTCGAGCGCCGGCTTCGCATCGCGCGCGAAGTTCTGTACGCGCTGCGCGACCGCGCGGCTCGCGACACCGGTCAGCACGATGCGCCCGCGCCCCGCGTACTGCGCGCTCACCGACGTGTCCGACAACGTCTGGCGCGTTGCGCCGAGCAACTGATCCACCACATAGACGGTACCGACCTGCACGTTTGCAAAGCTCGCCGCGATCGTGCCGACGCGAGTCCGCTCATCGGCATTGCGCAGATACCCGGAGATTACGATCTGCTCGCCTTCGCCCGGCGCAACGGTGAGCTCCGGATACGCGCTCAGCGCCGCTTCGACTTCACGCACGCGCTCATAACGACTTTCGTGCGACCACCAGAACTGCCCATGCGTCGCGACCGCGACGTAGCTGCCGGCGGCGAGCGCAAACGCGCTCCACAACGCGAGCAGCATCAACAGCAGACGACGCGCGCCGAGCGCCGCGAGCCACGCGGGCGCGTGCATCGTCAGCCACGAATGTTCGCGCGCGTTGCCGCGCGCAGCCAGCGCGCCGCCCGCGCCCGCCGCGAGCGGCAGCGTACCTGCCGCATGCTCGACACCGAACTTGATCGAGCCGACCGTCATCGTGTCGCCAGGCGCGAGCGCGCGGCGCATCTCCGCCAGCGGCGCGCCGTTCAGCGTCACCGGTGCGCCGCCCAGGTTCTGCACCGATGCCGCGATCGCACCGACCTGCAAGCACAGCTGCCGCGCCGCGATGTCGCGGTCCGGCAAAATCACCTCGCAGTCCGCGCCGGTGCCGACCCAGTTCTCGCCCGGGGTCAGCCACAGCGTGCGGCCCGACATCGGGCCGCTCAGGAAGCACAGGCTCCAGCCTGAGCCGTCGTGACTACTGGCTGCCACCCTGACCTCCGGGAGCGCCGGTGGGCGCAATCTGCGTCGCCGGTGCGGGTTGAGTTTGGGACATCGGCGGTGCAACGGGCGTCGTCTGTACGCCGGGCTGCGGTGCGGGTACGGCCGGCGTACCAGGCGCGGCCGCAGCACCGTTCGTCGGCGGTGGCACGAGCGGCTGTGCCTGCTTGATCAGTGCGTTGTTATCGGGCGGTCTCACGACGCCTTCCATCAGCGGCGACGTGAAGTTCTCCGCCGAGCCGTCCGACGCATACACAGCCGCCGGCGTCACCACACGCGGCGTGATCAGGTAGAAGCGCTCCATGTGCGAACCGGTGTTGTTCGTGTACTTGAACAGGTTGCCGATCAGCGGAATGTCGGAGATGAACGGAATGCCGCTCTTGTTGAGATTCAACTGGTCGTCGTTGAAACCGGCGATCAACAGGCTGCGGCCTTCGTCGATCATCGTCTTCGTAACGATGTTGCGCTGCTGGATCACCGGCACGTTCGATACGGTGGAGTTTGGCAACACCTCGCCGTCCTGGATGTCGAGCGACATCATCACGCGCTGCACGCTGTCGTCGTCGATGATCATCGGCGTCACGCGCACGCTCTGGCCGGTGGTGATGCCGTACAGCGACGCGTCCTGGAAGCCCGATACCTGCACGTAGAACTCAGTCAGGTTCTCCAGCACCGCTTCGCTGTTGTCCATCGTCAGCACTTTCGGCTTCGAATACAGCTTCGCGTTGCCGGCTGTCGCGAGCGCACTGATGCGCGTGAGCAGATAGTCGCGCAGCGATCCGCCAATCGATGCCGTCAGCGCGATGCCGTTCGGCACCGTAGTGCCGGTCTGCCCCGACTCGGTCGAGCCGACCGCGAAGGTCAGCGGCGGATTCGCACCGTTGCCGAACTGGAAGTCGCCGTGCGGTGTATGCAAGCGCCAGTCGATGCCGAGCTGATCGAGCGAATTGAGGTTGATGTCCATGATCGTCACGCTGATCTCGACGAGGCGCGGACGCGCATCGAGCTGCTGGATCAGCGGCGCATAGCGCGCCATGTTCTCGGGCAGATCGCGGATCAGCACGGCGTTGATCGACGGATCGGGGACGATCTGCGGCAACTGGTTGCCGCCTCCCCCCGTCGCCCCTGCGCCGTTGGCATAGGCACCGAGGCCCGGCGTGCTGCCGGTGTAGCCGCTCACGCCGGGACCGCCGCTGATCGACAGGCTGTTGCCCACGTCGCCCGACAGCGGGATGTCGATGCGCGGCACGTTGATCGAGTCGCCGGAGCTGAGCTTCACCTCGCGAGTCGGGCCGCCGAGCCGCAGCGCATTGCTGCCCGGACCCATCGTCGGCGACTGCTGGCCATACAGTTGCCGCAGGATCGTCGCCACGCCCGGCAGCGTCACATCCTTGCCGGAGCGGTTGATCGTGACGTCGGCGGCCCAGTTGTAGCGCAGCGGAAACGCGCGGATCACGGCGCTTTCCGTCGAGCCACCGCCGTTGGTGACGGAATCGGCCGCCTCGCGCACCATCTCGACGTAGCGCACCGGGCCCGATACATAGACCGTGTTATCGCGGTCGCTGATGTTGAGCGCGAAGCGCTTGTCGGGCACCTGCATCGACTGCAGCAGTTGCGTGAGGCGCGACGCCGAACCCGGCGGAATGCGCAGCATCTGCGTCTGCGTATCGGAAGCGCGTTCGATGTAGAGGAACGAACCGTCGTAGAACCACGTGAGACCGTAGGTCGTGCACACGCTATTGAGCGTTTGCACCGGCGTGCCGCCGAAGCGTCCGCTGATGCTGCCGGTCACTTTCGGATCGATGATGGCCGTCGTTCCCTGCGACGCCGCGAGCTCACGCAGGAAGTCCGGCAACGCGCGACCGTTCGCGACGATTTCGTAGGAACGTCCGCGCCATTGCAACTCCGCCGCGCGCGGCCGCGTCGCGTGACCGGACAGGCATAACGCGGCCAGCATCAGCAGCAACTGACGGGACCGTATTGCGAGGATCGACTGGATTATTGTTCTCAAGGTCGCATTCCGTGACATGGTTCGATCAAAAGAGACCGGGCGCGATCCCGAACACGCGTTCGAGCGCCTGCCGGCCAAATACCATCAACTGCCTCGCCCCCCAGCCCGACAGCACGATGACCGTCACCATCACGACGATCATCCGCACCGACAGACCGATGCTCGAGTCCTGCACCTGCGTCACCGCCTGCACGATCGCCACCGTCACCGCCGCGATGGTCGCCACCGCTACGACCGGTAGCGACAGCATCAACACCAGCAGCAGCGCTTCGCGCGTAATGTCCAGAATCGCTGCGTCGGCCACGTATGTCTCCCCCATGTGAAGCGCCCACGGCGCTCCGGTTTCAACGATCCAGCAGGTTGGGCCAGTACCTCACGCCGGGTTCTTGACCCAGCCGATGGTCTGCAACCGCACGTCTTCCTCAATCTCCTGATACGACAGCACCGGCAGTTCCGGCAGCACGGGCTCGAGGATCGATTTCACATAGAAGCGCACCGCCATCGGCACCAGCACCGCGACGCGCGCGCTGCGCTCCCTGCCGCGCAGCGACTCGATCACCGCGCGGGTCTGCTCGCAAACGTTGTCCTTCACATCGCGCGCAAGTCCAAGAAAAACGCCTTGCTGGGTGCGCTGGATCGACGACTGCACACGGTCCTGCAAGCTCTGCTCGAAGAGAATCGCTTCGAGCGTGCGCAGACCGCCGCAATAGCGGTCGGTGATCATTCGCTTGAGATCGACACGTACCTGCTCGACGAGCGTGATCGTGTCGTCCGGTTCTTTCGGCGCCCACGTGATCAGGCTTTCGAAAATCACCCGCAGGTTACGGATCGGAATGTGTTCGAGCAGTAGCCGACGCAGCACTTCGGTAATGCGCTGCAATGGCACGATGCGCGTCAGTTCGGCGATCAGCTCGGGGTGATCCCGGCGTGCGAGATGCACGAGCGCCTGGGTTTCCTGAATGCCGATCAGCGCCGACGGATTGGCGCGCACAACCGCTTCGAGATGCTGCGCGAGCACCTGCTCGAGACTCAGGTTGCCGACCATGTTGCCAAGCAGCGCGCGCCCGGTCGCTCCCGACGGCACCAGCCAGACCGGTTGCGTGAACGGCCCGAACGGCTCGCCGGCTTCGCGTTCGAGCGTGTCGGGCAGCGCCGATACACCGTCCCACAGGAACCGCCCCGGGCGCAGATAGCCGCGCGACGCGAGCACGTCCTGCAGCAACACGCGATAGGTATGCGTCGGCGCCTGCGGATCGAAGCGCAGATTCATCCGCGGAAACACCGGGCCGAGATCGACGTCGACGCGCGCCTTCGCGTCGCTGAGCGCCGCCTGCAACTGCACCAGATTCAGATGCGCGCGCAGGTCCTGCGCAAACACGATGGCGAGCAACGCCGTCATGCCGAGCGGATGCACCTGCGAGCCGGACGCGGCAATGCTCGCGTCGGCTTCCGTAGGCGTATCGGCGAGCGTGATCAGATTCAGCGTGGGGATGGTTTTGCGACGCCGCATCAGCAGGATGCCGCCGCCTATCAGCAGTACCGAGAGCAGCAGGAACGACCACTTCGGAAAGCCCGGCACGAACACGAACGCCAGCACGATCGTGCCCGCGATCACCACCGCGCGCGGATGATTGGTGATCTGCGTGCCGATCTGTTCGCCGAGATGGCGTTGTTGCGCGTCGCGTGACGCGACTCTCGTCGTCACCACGCCGGCCGCGATCGACACCAGCAGCGACGGAATCTGCGAGGCCATGCCGTCGCCGACCGTCAGCACCGCATAGCGGTGCAGCGCCTCCGACACGCTCATACCGTGCATCAGCGTTCCGACCGCAATGCCGGCCAGGATATTGATGAACGCGATGATGATCCCCGCGATGGCGTCGCCCTTCACGAACTTCATCGCGCCGTCCATTGCGCCGTGCAGCTGCGATTCCTGTTCGAGCCATTCGCGGCGGCGCTTCGCTTCGTCGGACGTGATGATGCCCGCGCGCAGGTCCGCGTCGATGCTCATCTGCTTGCCGGGCATCGCATCCAGCGAGAACCGCGCGCCGACTTCCGCCACCCGCTCCGAACCCTTCGCAATAACGATGAACTGCACGATCGCAATGACGAGGAACACCACGCCGCCGACGACGAAATTGTTACCGACGATCAACCGTCCAAAGGTATCAATGACATGGCCCGCATTGGCCTGCAGCAGGATCAGCTTGCACGACGCGATGTTCAGCGCAAGACGCAACAACGTCGTGAACAGCAGCAGCGCGGGAAACGACGAGAACGAGACGGCCGAAGGCAGATAGGTCGATACCGTCAGCAGCAGGATCGACAGCGACAGGTTCAGCGAGATCAGGCCGTCGAGCAGCATCGTCGGCAGCGGCAGCACGAACAGCGCGACGACCGCGGCGATGAAAAGCGCGAGTAGCAGGTCGTATTGCCGCGTCAGCGCGAACTGCGGCACGCGGCTACGCCAGCGCTCGCCGAGGCCGTTCTGCCAGAACCGGTTGACGTTGTCGAAAGGCATGCGATACGTGACCTGCGAAGGTACAGCGGATTGCCCGAGGCACACGCACCTCTGGCCGCCCACTGGTTGAAGATCGTGCAACCAGTGTAGATAAACCGCCTCGTAGGGACGCGCACCAGATTCGTGGGATTTCGTCGTTCAACGCGCGATTCTTCGTCTCGCCACTACGGAACGCGGTAGTGCCTCGCGCGTGCACTCGCCGCTACAGTGCTGAGGACGCTCATCACACAAGGAGGTCGGGTTGAAAGCGCGCGACGGCGTCGAGCAGACTTTCGTGATGCTGGACTATTGCCCGATCGGCCTGGGTGTCGCCCCGCCCGGACGTGGCGCGACGCCGCGCTCGGCGATCGCCGACGAACTCAGCGACGCCCGCACGCCCGCGCAGCGCAGCCTGCTGATCCGCACGCTGCTGGGCGCGATCGGTTTCGACTGGCTGTGCTACTGGCGCCTGAACTGTGTGAGCGACACGATCACGCGCGCATGGTACGTGCGCGACTACACGGCCCCTGGCTGGCCGGAGCGCTATATCGACCAGCGTTATCTGGAGGTCGATCCGCGCATCGCGTTCGCGTGCCGCCGCGAATGGCCGCTGATCTGGGATCTCGCCACACTGTCTTCGACGCAACCCGCGCGCGATACCGTGGGCCACGCCACGCCCTCCGACGAGACCGCCACACGCCTTAAAAGCCTGCTGTCGGACGCGCACGAAGCGGGCCTGCGCAGCGGCATTACATTCAGCCTGGCGAGCCCGTCCAGCCCGCAGCAGAGCGTGCTGTCGCTCAGTTGCGCGAACCTGTCGCGGCACTGGATCAGCGACCGCATCGTCGGCCAGGCGTACGCGCTGGGGCTCGCACTGCATGAGTACCTGATCGACTACGCGGCGCCGCTCATCGCCCGCGGCGAACCCGCGCAGCACAAGTCGATCTCGAAGATCCAGCGGCACATTCTCGATGCGCTCGTGCGCGGGCTCAGCGACCGGCAGATCGCGGAGTCGCTGCACATGTCGACGCACAACGTCGATTACCACCTGCGCCTGCTGAAGAAACGCTGCGGCGCGACCAACCGCGTGCATCTCGCCTATCTGGCGGGTCAGGGTGAACTGCGATGAACGGTCCGTTCCCGGAGCGCAATGCACTCGCTGCGGACGGCCCGTTGCCGCTGCCGCATCTGTCGGCGCCCGCGGCGCAGGCGGCGAGCCGCGCGTACGCATGGCGCCGCACGTTCGAATTCGACGCCGGCGGCGCGCGTCGCACGCTGCGCTGGGATTACACCGCGCAGCTCGCGCCGGGCGCGCCGCGCCGCTACCGTTTCCGCTTCGGACCCGCAGCCGGCTGGCTGCTGCTGGAAGCACGCGCCGAACAGGCGCTGATCGGGGACGCCGCCAATGACGCCGTCCCCGACGAGATCCGTTGCGCCCTGCTCGCCGATGCACTCGCGCCGCTCACGGCCACGCTCGAGCAGGCCACCCGGCAATCGATCAGCCTCAGCGTGCCGGAGAACGCTCAAGCGCCGGTAGTGCACGATGAAAACACCACTCCCGAAGCAAGCGCGGCCGCACACACGGACAGCGACGTCTCGCCGTTGCGCTTCGTGTGCGGTGTGCCGGACGGCTCATGGCACGCACATGGCGCGCTGCTGTTCGACGATCCGCGCTATCTCATGCTGGCCTGCCCGACCACGCCGCCCGCGCCGACGCTCGAACCGCACGACTTCGACGCGTTGCCCGTGCCGCTCGCGTTTGGCATCGGCTCGACACTGCTGACGCAGCGCGAACTGGCCGCCTTGCAGCACGGCGACATCATCGCAATCGAGCAATGGAAATCGGCGGGAGCGGGGCTCGTGTGCCGCGCCGCGACGCCGGGCACGCGCGGCCTGCAATTAAATGCGCGCGTGCTCGGCGCAAAGATCACGATCGACGAGATCCAGACGAGAGAGGTCCCCAGCATGAATACGTCTTCCCCACCCGACCCGGCATCCGACGGCAGCGGCGCGCCTGGCGCAGCCGGCGTGCTCGATGCGCTCGAAGTGCATGCAAGCTTCGAACTCGAACGGCGCACGCTCACGCTCGCACAGCTGAAGGCGATGCAACCGGGCTTCGTGATCGAACTCGATCAACCGCTGAACCAGAGCGTGATCCGGATTCTCGCGAACGGCATGCAGGTCGGCACCGGCCACCTGATCGCGGTCGGCAACAAGCTCGGCGTACGCATCTCGGCACTCGGCGCCGCCGAGCCGCAGCCGGAACGCGACGATGGGTAATCTGCCCAATCCCGCCGCGATGGTGGCGGTGATCGCGGCACTCGGCGTTGCGCCGTTTGCCGCGTTGATGGTGACGAGCTATACGAAGCTCGTCGTCGTGTTCGGGTTGCTGCGCAGCGCGCTGGGTATCCAGCAGGTACCGCCCAATATCGTGCTCAACGGCATCGCGCTGATCCTGTCCGTGTACATCATGGCGCCGGTCGGCATGAGCATCATGGACAACCTGAAGACAGCCAACTTTACGCTCGGCAACGAAATGTCGATGCAGGACGTGACGCAGTTGATGGACGCGGCGTCGCCGCCGATCAAGACGTTCATGATGCAGCACACCCCCGAGCGCGAGCGCAACTTCTTCGTGCGCTCGGCGACGACGATGTGGCCGCCGGAGCGCGCGAAAAACCTGCAACAGGACGATCTGATCGTGCTGGTGCCGAGTTTCACGCTGTCCGAACTGATGAAGGCGTTCGAGATCGGTTTCGTGCTGTACCTCGTGTTCCTCGTCGTCGATCTGGTCGTGGCGAACGTGCTGCTTGCGCTTGGCATGCAGATGATCTCGCCGACCGTGATCTCGGTGCCGTTCAAGTTGCTGCTGTTCGTGATGCTCGACGGCTGGTCGGTGCTGGTTCACGGGCTGGTGCTGTCGTACCGGTAGAGGCTTACGATGGCGAATGGTTGGCTTCGCTCTCTTCGTTTTCTTCGCTCGTCGCTTGCGCCGCTTGCGTGGTTCGCGTTAATGCGCGGTGTGGCGGTTGCCGCGCTCTCGATGCTCGCTACACTCACATCATTGCATCCGCTCGCGGCGCGCGCCGATGAACCACCCGCGTCCGCCAGCTTCACCGCACTCGCGCGAGTCTGCGCGCCGCACGTCGACGTGACGACGCTCGCCGCGCTCGTACGTGTCGAATCGGGTTTCAATCCGTATGCGATCGGCGTGGTCGGCGAGCATCTTCAGTATCAACCGACGAGCTACGCACAGGCCCTTGCAACCGCGCAGGCGCTGGTCGCGCGTGGCTACAATTTCAGCGTCGGGCTCGGTCAGGTGAATGTGCACAACCTCACGCGTGTCGGCGAAAATCTCTCGACCATTTTCGATCCGTGCCGCAATCTGCGCGCGAGCAGCCAGATCCTGCAGCAATGCTTCGCGCGTGCGAGCGCGCATGCGGGCGACACCCAGGGGGCGTTGCGCGATGCGCTGTCGTGCTACTACAGCGGGAATTTTCTGACCGGCTATCGGCAGGGTTATGTCGCGAAGATCATCGCCGGTGCGTATGCGAACTGGCGCATCGCGAACGGCTTCGAGCGGCCGCGTACCGGCGACATGCATGCGAGCGTTGCGCCGCAAGTTAAAAGCGTTGTAGTAAGCACGTCTTCTCGCTGCGACGCGAACGTCGCGCAGAGCGTCACGGTGCGCTGTGCGCACGATGCGCATCGCTGGTGCACACGGTGTATTTCGACGAGTACGGCCGCGGCACGCGATGGGCTTGTCGTGACTCGCTGAGGGTTGGATGCGTGCGCGGTGCCACACAGCGTTTCACCGAAGTACGGCATCTCATGCTTTCTGTGCGGCACCGCGCGCCGGGCAACCTCGACCCGGTACGCGCTGCGAAGCACTACACTGAACTGCACTCAACGGCTCGGCGGATCGGGATTCAGTACGACCGTCTGGCCAGCGAAAATCAGATCGGGGTTCGCGTCGAATCCTGGGTTCAATTGCAGCAGCTGTTCGAGTGCCGTCTCTATTTCGGCGTTGCGCCCTTGCGGCTGGGCGGTCGCAACCTGTCCTGCCGACAGGATCTCGTGCAGATGACCGTCGCTGATCGCCCACAGCGAATCGTCGTGCTGCACGGTGTAGGTCAACGGGCCTCCGCCGTTCGGGTTCGTCGCACCGCCATGCGAGCCCGTGCCTCCATGTTGTTGGGTCGATCCATTGCCGGCCTGGCCGCCGGGCGAACCCGTTGACGACGGATTGCTCGATGTAGCGCTCGTTGATGGAGAGTTCGTCGGTGAAGCGCCTGTCGGTGATACGCCTGTCGGCGAAGCCCCTGTCGTCGGCACAGCAGGACTCGTCGGCGAACTACCCGACGCCCCCTTGCCACCTGACTTAGGCAGTGTCGTCTGACGCTTCGCGTCGTGCTTCGCCCATGAGATCAGCAACCCGCCAACACCCAACCCGATGAGTCCGATCGACGCATAAACCGTGAGCTTCGGAATCGCGCGCGGCGCGTCGACCCCACCGATCCTTTCCGCTCGCGGACCGATCGACTCGACACGCATGGCGACGCGCGTAATCCGCACCGTCGCATACGAGACGCCGAATGCGGCGGCCGCCATCGTCCCTTCCGCGATTTTCAATGCCAGGGTCGGCGCCGTCACACCGAGGAATACCGACTGTGCAGTCAGCAACGTATTGCCGGCGGCGATCGCCGGCCAGCCCACGAGGTTCATCGTCTTGCGCACAAACGTGAGTTCAGTGAAGTTTTTGTGCGCAAGCCCGCTGATACCGCCCACCAGTTGATACGCGGTGAACAGCGTATTGCCGACCAGCAGCGCCGGCATCGACCACGTGAGCCCGCCGTGAATCGAATTGAGCACGCCCTCGCTGTAGGCGAAGGCCGTCGCGAGCGAGAGGACAGCGCCGGTGCGCGTCGCGAAGTTGGTCGGTTCGAGCGTGCCGCTCGACACCCCCGTCGCCTGATCGACACGCGGCGACACGCTGGACGTTCCGCCTGCCATGTACAGTTGCCGCCCGTCTGCGCCCTCGCCGTTTGCGACGTTCACCGGCAACAGTTGCCCCAGCAGCGCCGAGGCGCGGGTCTCGCCGAGCACCCGCACCGCCTCGTCCACCCGTGACGGCTCGAGACCCGCGTTCGGGATGTTGCGCGTGAGCCGCTTCTGCTGAAGCGTCATCAACCCACGCGACCAGCGGCCGAGCAACGACTGCTCCAGAACGACCTCGGTGCTTTTGCGGTTGATCTGCGTGCTCGCCACCTTCAGATCGGACGCCACCGCGCGCACGAGCAGCGCCGCCGCCGTCGCGGCGGGCGTAATGACATGGTTGGGGAAAAAGCGCAGCGAGACGACACCGAGCGCTACCATGGCGGCCGCGCTCGCCCCGAGACTGACGACGATCGCGACGTTACGCCGGTGGCTCGTGTCGCGAACCGCGGCGTGGTTCTCGGCCTGCACCCGATCGACCCGATCTATGTCCGCCATGGCCATCAACTGATAGGCAAGCGTCCGGCCGCCGAGCCGCGCGATGTCGCGTCCAGCCTCTATCGCACGTTTTGTCAGTGGCGCATGGCCGTGTGTTTCGCGCCACTCCTGCAGGAGCTTGAGATCCTCTTTGCTGAACGGCGGCCCGTCGAGCAGTTCGACCGCAGCATCGCGGTTCGTGCGCATCAGCTCGGCGTTGCGCGCATGGGTTTTGGCGAAATAGCTATCGGGCTCGCTCACAGGCGCACCCGGCCCTTGCGCTACCGGCGCGGGGGTCGCGGGATCGAGCGCCGCACCGGTTGCAGGGTCCGGCGTACGCGCCAACGGAATGCCCTGCTTGCAGTCAATCATCGCGGCCAGCTTCGCGTGATCGAACGCACCGGCGATTTCGTCGTCGGTCAGCGATCCGTCGAGCGCGGCCGGCGCGAGCATACGGATCGCCTCTGCCTCGCGGGACTCCTTGATGATGGGTGCGGCCGGCGACAGTGCGTCCTTAACCGCCCGTTCGACGAGATCCTCGCCGGTCCATACGTCGGCCGGCTGCTTGCCGTCGCGCACGCCGGGATTCGCTCGCTCGTAGGCTGCCACCCAGTCATCGATCACATCTCTTCGCCCTGTGGGCAACGAGTCGAGAAAGGCCCGTACCGCCGGATCGTCACTCTTGTACGACCTGTAGCGGAACCACCTCAAGCCCGCCACGCTACGTTCGATCACGTCGTGGGCAATACCGCCGGCGTACTGGTTCAACGTGTACGGATCGCGCGCATCGAGCTCGCGCAGCAATCCCTGCTGGTAGCCCCACGGCGCAATCGCCTGGAGCAGCGACTGCGCATTGACCTGGTCGGCGCCATGCATGATCCGGAGCAGTTGCATGAGAGCGATCATTTCCTCGCGGATGTGCGGGTCGAGGTGCATGCCCTGCTTGACCGGATACCACGAGTCGTCGCCCATCACGTGCTTCAAAAGCGGGTGATTCAGGATCCACTCGATATCGGCGAGATGGTTCAGCGACATTTCGGTCCAGTTGCCGAGACCGAACATATGCGCGTGCTGGATGCTCAACGGTCGTTGCCGTGGCCCATTGACGACCTCCCGGATCACGTCGTCGCTCATGACGAAATCGGAACTGTCGAAGTCCCTCCCGAACTCTTTCTGATAACGGGACAGGTCGTACGGACCCACCTCCATGAACGACCTCATCAGCTTGTGGAAATTCTGGCCGGCCTCTCTGCCGCGAATCGGCAGACCGTCGCGACCATGCTGGATCAAGCCCTTGTCCGCATGCACCACCATGTGGAGGCCCGACTCGCGCCCGGCCTGCAGAATCTCCGCGCGCGCCGTCGCGACCAGATCCATGTCCATGCCCATCTCGCCGTAGCCGACCGGATGAATCTGCTGACGCAACGGACGTCCGCGCAACCCGGTCATCAGCTCCTTCGAGTCGAGGTTCACTTCGCCGATCATGACCCGGTCCACCTCCGGGTAGGCGAGCGCGAGCATCGCCAGGTGCGCTTGCGGCGACACCCGATGCCCCTTGAACTTGATCTCGTTGAGCGCCATGATTTCGACGCCGACGATGCAGGGCACGTAACGTTGCCGTTCTTCGGGTTCGAGCTTGAGGTAGCTGTCGAACAGGCGGAAGTCGCCATGCTGCGACGACGCGATCTCCGCCACGCCGTGTCCCGTGTAGGGCAGCCAGTTGCCCGCGTTCGCGCGCGTGGTATACGGCAGCGACATCAGCGTGAACGTCGCGTGCCCCTCGTTGCCATCGTCGGGCATCTGTGGGCCCTTACCCATGCGCTCATGGAACGCTTCGGCACTTGCACTGCGCGGCTTGGCAAACGTCGTGAAGTGGTTGTGCATGTCGTACCAATAGATGCGCCCGTTCGCCGGATCAGTCCGCGGCACCGGTGCACGGCCGAGATTCAGCATCACCTCCTTGTTGGGGTAAAAGCCGGCGCCGGTCTGGTCGGCCTTCTTGCCTTTCGTTGCTTCTTCTGCCTTGGCAAAGTGATTACCGACGATCTTCGCTGCCGTTAGCGCCGCGGCATTCACGTTGTTATCTTCGTGATTGCGATTGCCATGCTCACGGTCTTTCCATATGGCGCCATCGGGCAGCGGCAGATCGTTCGGCGTCATGTACCAGTGCGTCGCCTCGAAGGTCTCGCCCGCCTTGAGCTGCGCAGGCGTGCTGCGCGTCATCACCACCGCGTGCACTTTCCCCTGCGGAGCCGCGCCGAGCAGTTCGTCGCGACTGCGTGGATCGGTGACACTCGTAGGATGCCCCCACAACCACTCGATATGATCCGAGCCGGCACGAATGAAGCCGCGCGCATGCACCGAGCTATCGTCGAGCGTGAGCGGATCGCCCGCCTTGTCCTTGTCGACGTGCAGCGCGTACACCCAGGTGTCCTCGGGCTCGCGCAGCATCCCGTATTCGTACATCGGCAGCGCATACGGCAAGGTCAGGTGGCCAAGCACTACGTGGTCGACGCCGGCCGCTGCGCGCGGGCTACCCGGGTTGCGCCAGACATCCGCCTGCGCCTGCAAGCCCGGTTGCGTTTCGGCTCGCAGCGCCTGCATGTCGGGGTCCACCACCTGCCGTTCACCGTTACGGCTACCGTGCAGAACAGCCGCGTCATGCGGCTGGACCTGCGCGGGATTGTCCCGCCCGAAACCGAATGAATCGAGACGGGCACGCGTGTGCGCACGCAACGCGGTGGCTTCGTCGAACGACTCGCCGGCCTCGTTCGCGACCCGGAGATCCTCATCGGTATCGGCGCGCGCGAACAGGATCGCGAGCGCACGCACCTGGTCGGCGTGCACCGGTGTCGTGATGCCGAGACTGGCGGCGAGCGCCTGGTTCTCGCCAGGGCTCACGTGCGCCTGGCTCGCATCGGCGGCGCGGCGCGCCTGCCGTGCTGCTGCGTTGCGTGCGCGGCGCACGGCCTGGCGGTCGAAACGCCCAAGCGATCTGCCGAAGATCGTCCTTGATTTCAGCTTCGGTACGACCGGCTCGGTGAGCGAAGCATTCACATCTCGCGTCATGGCATCGGTTGCGCGCGCGAGCACGGAGATCGCCGGCAGCCGCGGCTCGGCAAGCACCGGCGCGATCGTGTCGGCAAACTGCTCCGGATGCGCGCGCTGATAACGGCCAAGCGCATCGAGAACGCGTTCGCGCGCGGCATTACCGGCGACGCTCACGATCACATTGCCATGCGCCGTGTGCGCCGAGTCGGGCCCGAGTACCTCGACACCCTCGACAGCCCGCCACTTGACGGGATCGTCGACGATCGTCTCGACGAGGTAACGCGTCACCTCGGGCACGAAGCGCGGCTTCGCGCCGATGTAGATATGATCGGTCACGCTCCCGGCCGTCGGGCGCACGCCCCGATCGCGCAGAAACTGGTAGTGCGCCGCACGTGCGCTCTGGTCCTGCACAGCGGCGCCGTCGAGCGGTGCGCCGGTATCCATGCGCACGCTTTCGCCGCGCTGCGGGCCGCGACGACCGGCGAGGTTCGCGAGCGCATCCAGATAGGCCTGCTGCTTGCGCACGCGAACGCGCGCGCCCTTCGCATTCAGTTCGTCTGACAGCGGGCCCGCGCTGCCGCGAATCGCTGCGTCGATCGTCTTGAGAGAGCGTGCGTTCGTCGCCAGCACCTGGTCGAGCGCGGCATCGAGCGAGGTGTTGGCCTGTTGCGAACGCTGCGCCTCGGGAACCGCGTGGCCGGGTCCGGTGGCTGCCCGCGCGTGGGCGGGGCCAGCGCCATTGCCGCGTTTCGCGCCGAACCGGTGCCCGGTCGAAGCCGCGCCTCGACGCCAGCGGCTACCGCGCGCGGCGACGGCCTCGTTTGTGCCGTACGTGTTGCTGCGTATCTCGTCGAGCAGGCGCGATGCGATTTTTGCGGCTTCTGCTTCTGCGTGCGTCTCTGCTTGCGCTTCGTTCGCCGCAGTGGCCTGAGCGGCGCTCGCGTGGTCGTCGCTTGCCGCCGTCGTTTCCGCTTGCGTATCGGGCGAACCGTTAGTGCGACCCGCAACGAAATCGCGCAGATCGAGCAGCGTCGCCGGCGAGTCCCGATAGACGTCGAACATCGCTTTTTCGTAAGCGGCCAGCGCGTCGGAGTCGGCCTGGAAGTACGCGAGCGCTGCGGTCTTTTCGCCGATCCGCGCGACGACGGCCTCGTTTGCCGCACCGTCGAGCGGATAGAGGATCGCGGCATAGCCCTGGCGATAGCTCTCGTACACATGCTGTTCGAACGATCCGTCGCCACCATCGGGCGCGCTCGCGCCGCCTGCGAGCCTGACATTGAAGAGCTCGGTCAGCCCTTCGTGCGTATCGATGCCGAACCAGCCGTTTGCGCGGATCTGTTCATCCGCATTCAGCCGCGCGTTCAGATCGCGCGCCCATGTAACGAACTCCGGGCTCTGCGCAAAGTGCAGCATGTCGTGCATTAGCGGCGACGTCGCGCCGACGTTCTCCGGCGCGATCGATGCCGGCAGCACGACACGTACCTCGTGTCCGTCGATCGTCATCGTGCCGTCGACCACGGTGAAGCCGGTAACCGTTTCGTCGAACGACCCGCGGCCTTCGCTTGCCGCCTGCTCCCGCGCGGCCGCGAATGCCTGCGCGTCGAGCAATGCCACCTGGTCTTCGTCCGGCACCCGCGAAGGCAGGATCAGATCGCGGAAGCGCGCGTTGATCACGCGGATCGCATTCGTCACGTCGTAGCGCGCGATGGTCTGGCCGGCTTCCGCGCCGATCATGGACGTGTGCGACGGTGTAGCGGTACTTTCTTTTGCGGCATCGCTGGATGCGGTATCCGCAGATTGAGCCGCTTGCGGCGCACGCGGCAAGTCGGGCGCCTGATCCGTTTCGGCACGTGTCACCGCCGACGATTCTTGCGCAGACGCGACCATCTGTTTTGCCGGCGCCTGCTGTATGCCCTGCTCCTGAGCTTGCTGCTCCTGCCTGGCCCCGCCGCTCGTTCCGCGCGACTCTTCCTCGCTGTTCACGCTCCGCACGCGCACCGTGCCGGCAGCATTCGAACGTGCACTCTCCTCGTTGCTCAACTCGAACCGCGCAAGTGCGCGCTGCTGGCGCTCGCGCTGCTCACCCGCATTCTGTTCGCCGACCACATCGATCGGCGCGAGCGAATCGGCATCGATGCCGCCCGTACGTTGTCCGGTTGCGGCGAGCGTGTCCTGCGTATTCGTGAACAGCGTCACGCGCGCCTGCGCCGCTTCCTCGGGCGTGGTGGGACCGGCTTCGTCGCTGCGTCCGCGCGCCGCATCCGTCGCGCTCACGCCACCCTGTTCCGCGAAATCGAGCAGCAGTTCGCGCACGGCGGCGATGCGCCATGTGGGCGGGTACTGGTTATCCGCGTTGCGTGCAACCTCGACAAAGTCGGCGTCTGCGCGGTTTGCGAGCCAGTCGGCGGACACGCACGCCTGCATCGACTCGACAACGCGATCGGCGATTGCCCGGAGCAGCAGGTTGTTGCGCTGATCGCCAGGCTGCTTGAAGCGGTCGCCCATCTGGCCAAGATACTTGTCGTGAAACTGCACGATCTGCTTGAACTGCGCTTCGATACTCGAGGCTTCGTTCGGGTCATACAGCAACGCCGAGACAGGCGCACCCGTGTTGTCTTCGCCGAACACGGCAGCCGCGCGCGGATCGAGCTTCACGTCGCTCAGATCCTTCACGACCACGTCGAGCACACGGCCACCCGCGCTGACGACGACGTCGACGTTCTGCTCGTGCAGCATCGGATGCACCTGCAGATCCGTCACCATGCGCAGCAGCGTGTCGGCCAGTTTCGGCGCGAGTTCGCCGGTGAGCCATTGTTGCTGCGGGGTCAGGCCGTCGTTGCCGGCCTCGGTGCCGAAGAAGCGTGCGCCGAGCGGCGTGTTCGCGAAGTCGCCGGAGGTGAACACATGCAGCGGCGCGACGAAATCGCCGGCCTGATAACCGCGCTCCGCAACCGGCAGCGTGCGCCACAGTTGCGTGATCGGCCGGTTACCGTCGCCGAGATCGAGCGACAGGCCCGCCGGTTCGTCGGCGAGATCGGGAAACGCGCGCGCCGCATCCGATGCCTGCACGGCTGTCGTCAGTTGCTCCGGTGCGAGTGTCTTGTTGCCGTCCGAATAGCCGAAGGTGTCCTCGTTGTCGGGCATCGAGAACTTCAGCAGTTGCCAGCCGTCCTGCGTTTCGACCTGCACCGTGCGCAGCGAGCTCGTCATGAAGCCGCGCTCGTAACCCGTGGGCCAGCCGAATTTGTCATTCATGCGCATCAGGTCGTCGTATTCGGCGTAGTGCAGACGCACGCGCAGGTTGCCGTCGGCGGTACGGAACGGGCTGTCGTCCGCCTCGCCGAACACGTCGAGATGCACGCCTTGCGCGGCGATCTGCTCGTCGGTCAGATCCCAGTACGGCACGTCGCCGCGTCGTATCAGACGCTGGACCGAAGGCTCGCCGCCACGGATGCTATTAATGCCGAATTCGTTCCCTTCACGTGAGCCGTTAAAGCGCTGCTCATACAGCACGCGCAGGATCGCGTAGGCATCGCGCGAGTCCACCTCGCCGTTCAGTATGCGCAGCATATCGTGCGCATCGAGCCCCGCGGCGTCGAGCAATGCGCCCGCAAATCCGCTCGTCCTGTCGAGCAGATTCATCTGCTCCGGTGTCAGCGAATCGGCGGACGCGTCGACAACGGAGCGCTCGATGCTATCCGGCTCGTGCAGGTTCCATTCGCCGGGCAACCCGGACCACGCGGCCTGGGCTAGCGCGGTATCGGTTTCGTCAGGCCATGTGTCGGGGATCAGGCCGTCGTTCTGGCGCGCCTGCGTCGTCGCGTCGGCCACGCGCCGCCAGAATGCCTGCAGCGTGGCGATGTGCGGGAGCATCGCCTCGTAGGTAGCCGCGTCCGCGGGCGTGTTCGTCAACGCGACGCGGGCCGGCATGCCGAGCAGGCGCAGCGCGCCGTCGGGAGACACGATCAGGTCGTCGAGTACCGTGTCGTCGCGCTCGCGCTGTCCGCTCAGCGTGCGCAGTGCGACGATGAGCGCGGCGGTCTGTGCAACGGTGTCGCGGCCCTTCGCGGCGCCGAGTATCAGATCGCCCGAAGCGGTGATCTTCATGCCGGACGGGAGCCCCTTGTTCAGCGTCGCGAGTTGGTCCGCCGTGAGCGGTTCGTCGGAACCGGTCGAAGACGCGTCGTCACCCGCGCGCGGCAACAGGTCGAGGTTGCGTAGCGCGACGATAGTCTGGTTCACGCCCGCGACCGACCTTCTTCCGGTCAGCAGTGCGATACGCGCCTCGTCGTCGCGACCGAGGTCGCCCAGGCGCGACGGCGTGAGCGCCACGTCGCCCGAATCGAGCAGGCGCACGCCCGCGGGCAGATTCTCGTTGACCGCCTGGACACGCGCCGCGCCCACGTCCGGATCGCCCGCGCGGATGCGCTCGATCCCGACGCCCGAGGCCATCAGCCCCGCCGAAGTCAGAAAATTGAGCCAGTCCTGTCCGCTCGCCTGGTTCGGCGCGGAGAGCAACTGGTAGCCTTGCATCAAGGTCGAGACGCCGTTCGTGCCCATCGCGCCCATGCCGGTCAGCCGGAACGCCGTGGATTCCTGCATCGCGTGCAGCACGCGGGTCGTATCCACGGTTCCCAACAGATTGCCGCCGTGCACCAGACGACTTCTCAGGAAGCTCGCGAGCCGCGAGTCGTCGAGGCCGCGCACGGCGCGCGTGCCGGCCAGTTGCGCTTCGACCTTCGCGCGCGCGAAATCAAGCGGCGACGCATCGCGCGATACCGTCACGACGCGCGATGCGTTGACGAACGCGTCCGAGCCCACTGCGACGCGGTCCATGATCGTGCCGGTGCGCGCAAGCACACCGAGCCCGCTCGCCGCACCGCCAAACGCGTTCGCGGCGAGGCTCAACCAGTTCGTCCACTTGTGCGTTCCGCCCGGCGCGCTCAACTGCTGGATCGAGTTGATCGTGCCCATCGCGGCGGTCACCGCAAAGTACGCGTCGGCGGCTTCGGACAGCGCCAGCATCCACAGCGGTGCGCTTTCCGGCACAGTGATCAGCGCAACGATACCGGCGACGATCATGCCGCCCATCTCGAGGTCGCCCTTCAGGTTGTCCCAGTCGTACCAGTGGTCGTACGGCTTGTAGTCGACAAAGTACGCGCTGCCCATTTGCGCCGTGCCGTTGGCATCGACGACCCAGTGCGGCTGCGCGAGCAGGTAGCCTTTGTCGAAACCGGTGTTCGACTGCCAGTCCGAATAGCCATGACGTACGGTCGTGTCGGCCGGGCCGACGTCGATCAGCTGGCCGCTGCCCGAGAGGCCTTCGAGCAGCGTGAAATCGGCGCTTGCCTGCTGGTTTTCGCCGGGTGTGCGCGTGTTCCACCATTCGCCGCTCAGCGACGCAACCGTGACGGGCGCATCGCCCGAGGGTGTCGTCACGTGTTCGCCGTGCATCAGGCTCTGCGCGACCTGGCCAAGCGTCGTGGCATGGCCGTTCTGGTCGAACACCTTGTCGTCCGGGTTGTAGAGCGCGAAGTTGCCAAGCGCGAGCGCCTGCTCGTCGGCCAGCGTGTTCGGCGCATAGTCGGTCTGCAGGCCGTTCGCTTCGCCGATCTGGTTGAGCAGCGCGTCGTAGCTCGTGGCGGTCTGCATACCGTCCTGCCATTGCAGGCCGGCAAGGTGGTTGCCTGGCGTGACGAGCGGACTATGGTCGGATGCGTTGGCCGTGGCCGCCGCGGGCGCAGCCTTGCCCGTGGGGTTCACGCTGACCGGCGTGGCCGGCTTGCCGAGACTCGGGAAGCCCGTCTCGCGCGCGATCTCGACACCGAGGTCGCTATTCGGATCGTCGTCGAGCATGTCCTGGGCGAGCTGCATCTGCACGCCGCTCTTCTTCACGTCGCCGAAACCCAGATCCTCGCCCCACACTACAGCGCCGCCTTCGTCCACGACGGTCTGCGTATTGAGACGCGAACTGTAGCCGACCTTGCCGAAATTCTCGTCGCCCGTGACCATCGTTTCGAGCGCCTTGCGCATCGCCGTCATGTCGGCGTTCGGCGCGCCGCCCGCCGCGACGTAGATGCGCGAGACCTGCGTCAGGTCGTTCGCGTTCTTGGTCCACGCGACGAGTTGCGCAGGCGAGAACGTCGCGTCCTTGCCGCTCGTCGGGAACATCTGGTGGATCAGCATCGCCGCAAGATCCGGACTCGTGCCTTCGACGATACCGGCCAGCGTCTTCAGTTTGTCTTCATCGCTCTTCTGGCCGAACACCGACGCGTGAATCTCCGAGAACAGCTTCTGCGTGGTCGGATCGTTCGCGACGCCGTCGAGCAGCTGCGTGTAGAGCATCGTGCCCGCGTACGCCTGCAGCCGCGTGCCTTCGGCATGCAGGCGCGCCGTCACGCTCGGGTCGTCGTTGCCGTTGACGGTGCACGCCACCGGCATCGCGGCGCCGCCCGTCACCGACTTCAGCGCCGAAGCCTGCAGGTTCTGGATCGTCGGGTCGCCCATCACCTGCGCATACAGCGGATCGGTGCTCGGAAGACCGTAGATGTCGCTGGTGAGCGTCTGCGCGGCCGCCACATCGCCCGCTGTCGGATCCGTGCTGCTGCCGGGCGCGCTCTGTTGCGCCTGTTGCACCTGCGCGATGACCTGCAGCGCGTCGAGCCCGTTCTGCCACTGCGTGAAATCGGCCTGCAGCGCCGTGTATTCCGGCGAATCCTTGCCCGCATCGGCGGCGGCCTGGAGCTGCGACGAGAGCGCGGTGGTTTCCAGCGTGTTCTGCGCCTGCCACATCGTGTCCGCGTAGAGCGGATTCGCTTGCCAGCTACTGTCGTCGGGCGCGCGTCCCGCGGCCGCATTGAGCGCGGCGGACAGCGCCGCGTGATACTGCTGCAGCGCCGTGGCCGCGGCGTCTTTCTGCGCGGTCGTGCTGCCCGGCTGCCCGGCTGACTTCTGCGCCGCTACCCACGCGCTATACGTGGTGTTCACCTTGTCGATCAGCCCCGGGTCGTGGCGTGCGCCGGACAGCGCATGCATGTCCGGCGTGACCTGCTGCTCCATGCCGATCACGGCCGGCTTGCCTTTTGAAGCAGGCGCGCCGTTCACCGCGAGATCGATCGTCGCAGGATCGATCACGTTCATCTTCTTCAACTGCGGCGCAGCAAGCGCGATCGGATCGGGGCCGGTCGGATCGCCGTAGTACGTGGTCAGGTTCGCTGCGCCCTGCGCGGTCAGCGCCGCCTGCGCAAGCGTCAGCTCGGAATCCGCGGAGCCGCCCAGAAATGCGCGCGTCAATGCGATTGCCTCGGGCATCGTCATGCCGTCGGCGACGAGCCCCTGCAGATACTGCGCCGCGTTCGGCTGACCGGTCTGGTTCGCCATCGCCACCTTCGGCTGCAGACCGCCATCGGCGATCTGGCCGCTTTGCAGCGCGCCGGTTGCCGAGTTCATCGTGTCGGCGTCGAACACCTGATCGGCGGTGATTTCGCCCGATGCCTGGGCAATCAGATCGGTCGGCGCTTTCGCCGTGCCGTTATTGATGGCGCGCGCATCGGCCTGCGCCTGCACGGCGATCGCCGCTTCGGCCCACGTCTTGTCGCTGATCGGCGGATTTTGTGGCGTCGCCGAGTTCCAGGCCTTCTGGGCTGCGGCCAGCGCCTTCTGCATCGCGACTGCATCGGGCGCCGGTCCGGAAGACGGCAACTGGGCCGCGAGCGCGGCCTGCGCGGTCGCGAGCGTGCCGGCATCGTCCGCTGCGGGCTTGGGCGTCGCGGGTTGCGCCTTGAGCCCGACGTACTGCATGAGCGTCTTGCCGAGCGCGCTGTTCGGATCCTGGTTGATGAGCGACTGATACAGCGCAGTCGGATCGTTCAGTTGCGAGTTGCTCAGATACGCGAGCGGCTGGAATGGATTCTGTGTCGATAGCAGCCCCGCGTTCTGCTCGCGTGTCATCTGCGTCTGCCGTTGCTGCAATGTCGTCTTCAGTGCGCTCACGACGGGCTGCGCAGCCGCGCTCTGCGGACCGCCGGCATCGTTGACGATGCGGGCGAGCGGACCGTAGTACGAGTCCATCTGCCGCAGCGTCTCCGTGCCGGCGAAGATGTACTGCGGCCCCTGGTCGACCAGCGAGACGATCTTGCCCTGCAGCTTCGCGTACAACGCCTGCGCGAGTTCCGGCGACGCCTTCGCGAGCGGGTCCAGCAGGTTCGCAATATCGGTGAGCTGGCCCGGCGTGCCGACGGCCTCGAGGTTGTGCTGCGTCGCCGACGAAGCGAGCACCGCTTTCGACAGCTCCGGAAACAGCACCGTGTTGCGGTAGCTCGAGAGCGCATTGCCCTCGGCGATGAGTGTGTTCTGCGGATTGTCGCCGTGCGCGCCAGTGATGTCGGCCTGTGCGGCCTGCTGCAGCGAGACCGTACGCGCGTCACCCATCACCTGCTGATACAACGCGCCGGTCGGCGAGGCGCCCTGCAACAACTGCGTCAACGTCTGCGCCGCCTTCAGATTCGCGGCGGCGTTCGGCGTGCCGGCGCCGCGTGCAGCGTCGACCGTATCGACGATCTGCGCCGCGCGCAGCGACGTGACGACGTCGTTAGCAGTCGGTGCGCCCGTCAGACCGGTTGCCGTGTTTGCAGCAACCACGGCGTGTTCGGCCTGCCAGCGCAGATCGCTCTTCGACGGGTCAGTCAGCCATGCCTGCGAACCGCCAACCGGCTGGTTCGCGGCGTGGTCGAGTTCGGTCGTGAGCGACTGATCGTAGGCCTGCTGGTCCTGGGCGAGCTGCGCAGCGCTCGCGTGCGCGGCCTTGTCTTTCTGCAGCGTGGCCCATGCCGAATCCGCGAGTTTCGCGTCGCCTGCGGGCACGCCAGGCTGCTTCGACGTGACAGTCAACGCGGCGAGCGCTGCCTTGTCGCTCGCGCCGGCGAACAGATGCAGCCCGGCCAGCTGTTGCGCCGCATCGTTCAGCTCGTTGCCGCTCGCGCCATCGGGGCCGCTCTCGAGCTGATCGCCCTTGATGGTCAGCGCCGCTTCATCGAGCACCGTTTCGTTTTGCGGCAGACCGCCGAACTGCACACGCGCGGCGTTGACGGCTTCCTGCCAGCTCAGACCCGCAGCGAGGCCGGACTGGATCGTATTGCGCGCGTCGCTCAGCGAGACGGGCGCCGCGTTCGAAGTGCCTGGCGCCGCGGTCGCGAGCGGGCTGTTCGACAGCGCGTTCGCCGCGGCGTCGAGGGTCGGGTTGTCGAACTGATGCGTGAGCGCGACCTGGCTCTCGGCTTCCTTGATCGGATCGACTGCGGGGTTCTGCGCCTGATGATGGCTCGCGTCGTACTGCTCCTGCAGCAGGATTGCGGCGCGCGCGAGCGCTTCCTGAGTCAGCTCGGCGTTTTCCTGCTGGATCTTCTGGATGGCGGCCTTGAGCGCGGCCGTGTCGTCGGGCGCGTTGTTGCCCAGCTGCTTTTGCAGCGCCTGCTTCGCCGTCGACACATCGTTCGCCGTCGGGGGGGGCGGCGGAGGCGGCGGCGTGTAGTGCATCGGCACAGCTCTTCCATCCGGTCCGATCAACATACGTCTTCTCCTGGCAGGTCATCGCCAATCAAGAGATCAGGCTAGGGGAAGCCGAATCGAGCGTCCAGACGCCAGTTTCGTAGTTTCGCGCCGCAGACCGGAGCACGCGCCGAAACGCTACGGATTTCGACAGCATGGGCCCGCAGACGAGCGTCGTGCATGCGTTCATACGAACGCGGCGGGCGGCACACGCCGCCCGGGTGCGTAGCTTTCGCCACTGTCGGCCTTGCCCGGCTACTACATCCCGTAGCGCGTCCCGCGATGACATCGCGCTGTCATCGCCGGCCGCGACGCTCGCTGCGATCCCACTACCGAATCCGGAGCGTCATGATCTTTCGTATCGACGGCGGTGTCGGCGCAACTGCCGGCCTTCAGATGCCTGTGCAACCAGCCGCGACCACGCCCGCGGCACATCCTGCGGCCTCCCCCAGCAGCGCTCCCGCAGCCGCACCGACACCGGGGCAACTCGCCGCCGGCGCGCGCCTCGCCGCGGGACAAAGCGTGCGCTCGGCAAACGGCCGTTTCCAACTGTCGATGCAGAGAGACGGCAACCTCGTCGAAATCGATCTGAGCAACAACGTCGTCGTATGGGCGAGCCATACCAACGGCTCGGGGGCGACCTGCGCGGTGATGCAGAAGGACGGCAACCTCGTGCTGTATCGCGGCACACCGAACACGACGCCCGATGGCAAGACCACCGGCGACGCGGTCTGGTCGAGCAGCACCTCGGGCAATACGGGTGCGTGGCTGTCGGTGCAGAACGACGGCAATCTGGTCGTGTACCCGTCGGGCAAACCACAGGGCGGCAACGATCTGTGGTCGAGCGGTGTGCCGATTGCCGAAGTGCCAGGTGCACTTCCGCCGTTGCCTGCAACCGACACATCGAGCGCGTCTGACACGAACACCATGCCGTCCGGCGCGATCGGTGTGTTCGCGCCCGGTGCGGGCGAACTGGGCATTTCGCTGACGCCGCTCGCGCCTGGTTCATCCGCGTACGACGTGCTCGCGCACCAGCAGGTGTTCGCGCAGCCGGGCCTCGCCAACGACACGCCGCTGCTGAATGCGAATCTCTCCGCGACGCCGTCGCTCGACCGGTTGCCGTTCGGCACACGTGCGGGCAATCCGGTGAACGACGTCTACAGTCTGCCGATCGGTACGTCGGTGACGGTGCTCGATCCGACCCGGCTCGCGCTGCTCGGACAGGAACGCACCGAACTCGCCGCCGCGGAAAAAGCGCCCACCGCGCAGCGCTCGTCGAGCATCGCGACCTTGTCGGCGACGGTCTACCAGGAGCTCGATTACGCGGGCACGAAGCAGTCGGTGCCCGCTGCCGATGCGCTCGCCGCCACGATCCGCGCCCGCGCGCCCGGTGATGCGACGTTCCAGCACGCGGTCGACGATGCCGTCGCGATGTACAAAGCCACACTCCAGACACAGGGCCGCACACCGACCCAGCTGGGCGCAATCGATGCCGCAGCGGCCGCCGGCAACTGGGCCAAAGTGCGCTCGCTTGCCGCGCAGCAGATCGAAGCGACCGTCGGCTCCGACCAGGGCTCGACCGCGCTCGGCGACATCACCGCGCGCGGCAGCGTCTACCTGACCTACGCGGGCGGCGACCCGCACTTCGCGGCGGCGATCCAGGCCGGCATCGGCGATGCGCGCAAGGCCGTGCTGATCGACCGTCCGGTGAACAGCGTGCTGAACGCGTATCAGCACGGCGGATCGCTTGCCGCGATGCAGGCGCTCTCTACTGCAACCGATCCGCAGACGGCCAGTCCCGCCCAGGTCGCGCAGATCATGGCGGACCCGCGCATCCAGCAACTCGTGCAGAAGGTGTTGCACGACATCTCGAGCTACAGCGGCACCGGTGCGACGCCGGGCCAGGTGATCGGCTATCTGAGCGCCGCGTGCCAGCATGCGACCGAAAGCGACCAGGGCCAGGCGGGGCTCGGCAAGCAGGCGGTGGATCGCATCGCGACGTATTTCGTCAGCGAAGCGGACGGTGTGCCGCCCGACAGCGGTCTCGACGTGTTCCAGGACATCCCGCTCGCACGCCAGGTGTTCGCCGATGCCGCGGGCCAGGGGAATGTGTCGCTCGCGCTCGCAGTCGCGTCCGCCGCGCATCGCTACCTGAACGAGCCGTACGCGAGCGCGGCGCTCGACGGTGTGCGTCTCGGCCTCGACACGCTCGCCTCGTCGGTTAAACAGCTCGACGACCAGACCGCACAGGACGCCGCGTTCCTCACCGTGCCGCTCAGCGACTGGGGCGGCGACAGTTCGGCCGCACAACAACAGAAGCTGGTCCAGCAACTGCTCGCGGACAACCCGGACAAGGCGCGCACGCTCGACAAGGACGGCGACCAGATCGCGCAGATGCAGGAAACCACCGACAGCGTGCGCATGGCCGTCGCCGAATACGGCAGCGAACTGCACGGCGTGACGGGGTTCGACGTCGATGCCCCGACGTCCTTCACGCCCGGCCAGTACAACTGGTCGGTGGCCAATACGGCAAACGTCACGAAGGGAGTCAGCGCGTTGCCGACCCTCGCGGGCGCCGGCAAGCCAGGTACCGATGCGCCGTCGCAACCGTCGACCAACACGTTGTGGCTGCAACGATCGATGCGCAAGGTCGTCGATCAGATCGGCAAGAAGATGATCGCCAGTCTGAAGAGCGGCGGTGCCGATGCCGTGCTGACACCGGGCGGCGCGAAGCTCGCGAGCAAGATCTGGAGCCGCGCGAACAAGTCGCTCGGCGCGGTGCTGTATTTCCAGAACGCGACCTACTCGCTTGGCGAAGCCGCCGACGGCGGTCTGTCGTCGCTGCTGACGAACGGCGCGTCGGGGATTCGCCAGGATCTCGCGGGCATCTCGTACGCGATGTCGGCGACGATTCCCGACGATATGCTGTCGTCGATCCGCCCCGGTTCCGGTACAACGACGCTCGCGCGCGGCTACGAGCAGATCGAGTCGCAGATCGACGAACTCGGTCTATCGAAGGCGGTCAGTTCGCCGCTGAAAATCGCCGTGCATCTGGGCATGCAGGACACTTCCGACCTGGCATCGATGATCCTCGGCGCGGTCGAGGCCGGTCAGGAGTTTGCAAGCGGCGAAACATGGCAGGGCGTGGGCAACACGTTGAACGCGCTCGGCTACGCATCGCTGCTGACGGGACCCGGTATCGATGCGTCCGAGCTGCCCGCGGGTGCGACCGTGCTCGGACTCGACGCGGCCGGCTGGACCGGCATCGGTGCGGTGCTCGTGCTTGCAGGCGCGGCGATCTACACCGCGGCAACCGCGTACTCGCATTCGCACGCCTACGACGGCAACGACCAGCAACTGCTCGAAGCGATGGGCGTGCACGGCGACGTCGCCGCACAGCTCGCAAAGCACGCAACTTCGGTGGGAGGTCAGCCGCCGAGCGCAGGGCCGTTCCTCGGTGCGTACTTCAAGAACGGGCACCAGTCGCAGCAGCAGATGGTTTCGTGGCTAAACTCGCTCACGCCGAAGCAGGCCGACGCGATTGCGAGCGCGCTCAAGTCGCTCGGCGACGACTGGGAACACGTGCCGATGCAGCAGCTCGCGCAATCGTTCGACAATGCGTTGCTGCAATACGGTGTGATGCCGCCGATCCAGTTGACGTGATGGTGGTGTGGGTTATGTCGACGCCACAGTGCGCCGCGTACGGATCGAAATGAGAACGTGCCTGAATCAGGCGTCTTCGTCGCGATCCGCTCGTTCACCGCGCGTTCACAACGCTGCCAGCGACGCATTCGGAATGTCGGTCATCAGCATATGCCCGGGCCGATGCGCGATCGCGAACGGCAGCTTCGCGCTTTCCAGCGCGCTTTGCGGCGTCACGCCGCAGGCCCAGAACACCGGCACCTCATGCTCGTGGATCGACACGGCGTCGCCGTAGTCGGGCCGCGACAGATTGCGGATGCCGAGCGCCGCGGGACTGCCGATATGGATCGGCGCGCCATGTACCGCCGGGAAGCGACTCGTGATCTGTACGGCGCGCACCGCATGCGCGCCGCTCATCGGTCGCATCGACACGACGAGCTTGCCGCCGAAGCGTCCCGCCCGCTGGTTGTCGATCGACGTGCGGTACATCGGTACGTTGACGCCTTCGTCGACATGCCGCAACGGAATGTGCTCCTGCGCGAGCATCTGCTCGAACGAGAACGAACAGCCGATCGCAAACGTGACGAGATCGTCGCGCCATAGTTCGAGCAGATCGCGCGGCTGCTCGCACAGTTCGCCGTGACGATAGACGTTGTAGCCTGGCACGTCGGTGCGCACGTCGAGATCGTGGCCGAGCGCGGGAATGTTCCATTGCCCCGCTTCGCTCACACCGAGTAGCGGACACGCGCGCGGATTGCTCACACAGAAACGCAGGAAGTCGCCGGCGAATTCCGCGGGCACGATCGCGAGGTTGGCTTGCGCGTAACCGCCGCAATGGCCGGCGGTCGGGCCGCTGAAGGTCTGGTTGCGGACGCGCTGGCGAAAGTCTTGCGACTCGTATAGCTCGTGAGACTCGTGTGACATCGGAGCGTCTCCGGGAATGTTATTGCAGGTGCGATGCGTTGATGGCCGCCATCGGACCAAACGTCACGACGCCAGCAACTGTCCTGCAAGAAACGCGAGCTGGGTCCGGCTGCTGACATTGCATTTCTGCCTGAGGCGGCGCAGGTGATAGTCGACGTTGTGCGACGTAGTCTGCATGCGCAGCGCGATTTCCTTGTCGGACAGACCGGCCGCCAGAAAACCGAGAATCCGTCTCTGCACGTCGGACAGATCCTGCACGGCATTGCCGCGATCGAGCGCGCGTACCGTCGCCGAGCAACGCTGATGCACCGACAGACCGAGCACGAGCGCCTGCGAGATCACGCCATCCGTGATCCAGTCCGCGTACATGGACGGCGACGCGAAGCTGACGATCGCGCGCAGCGGAGTCTGCGGTACCTGGATGCCGAACATCAATCCGCAGCACGCACCGCAGTCGCGCAGTGCGTCGAATGCCGGACGAAACGATGACGGCGAGCCCGCCTGCCGCCACGCATCCGTGATCGAGTGCAGGTCCCATACGAACGGCGCGTTGCTTGCAAGCGCAGCTTTTAGCCGGACGTCGCGACGATGAAATCCGGCCTCGAACCAGGCGGGTCCGAGATGCGCTGAACGATAACCGTTCGCAAAAAACAACCGGTCGATTTCACCGCGCGCATCGCGCCTCACCGTCACATACGCAAGCTCGCTGAAACCGACGAGGCTCAGCATGCCCCGCACGAGCCGCGCGCGCTCGTCGGCGTTGCGCGCGGATGCGAGGTCGCCGGCCAGATGCATCTGGCCGTCAGCGCCGATGTCATTTCGATCGCCGCGGGTGTCTCCGCGCGTATCCCGATCACCGTCGTCGAAATGACGAACGTCCAGTTGCGCAGGTTCGGGCTCGGGCAACCGCGGCTCGTCGCCATCGCGGCTCGCGCACATGACTGCCGTTCGCATTGCAGAATTCATCGCGTACATCGCAGACACTCCGTTGGTAGCCATTTGCAGTTGGGGCGTTTTCAGGTTATGTCCGCAACAGGCAGCGCGCCAGCAAGTTATTGCGCGCACAGGTGTCAAGTTTTTCTTAACGGCGCGGCGCACGTGATTCGTACTGAACGCGCGCACGACCGCTTGCGGCTATTTGCCCCCTTCCATGTAGAGACGTCGCCGCGCGTTAGCGTTTCAAAAACGTGCTTGATCCTCATGCAAAGCGCGAGGCCCGGGTTAGCGCTTTAGTGCTTACCCGGGTCTCACGAAAAACTGTCGAACTGAGTTAACGCTTTAGCTGTAGACAGGAGCGAACGTCACGTCACTTACTCCCATCTCATGCAAGATGTACGCGATATCGGCGAGTGCTTTAGCATCTACTCCGATCTCATGCAATATGTTTGCGCTCGCAACCGTTTAGCACCACCCGACGACGAAGCGCAAACACTCCACGACCGCGCGTGCGCAATGAAACGAGCATGGCGGGTCATACAAATGCGATCGAGTGTAGCGGCGCCTTACATCGGAGCAACGCAGATGCCTCGTAGCGATTCATGTGCTTTGCGGGGCAACCGCGCGATCGACTACGAAACACACTGCATGACCTGGCACCGCGCAAAGCTTCATGCGCGCACGCGTCGCGCAGCCAGATAAGCAAGCTGCGCGCGGTTGTGCACGTTAAACGTTCGTTCGAGTCTGTGGATGTGATAACTGACCTTGTGCAACGACAGGTTCAACGCATCGGCAATCTCCTGGTCGGACAAACCTTGCACCAACCTTTCGAGGACTGCCTCCTGTTCGTGTTCGAGCGTGATCGCGCGACGCGCGCGCACGCGTGCCTCGAGAAACGGTTGTACGAAACGATGCACGCTCAGGCTTACCGCAAGCGCCGCGCCCGTCACGCGGTCGTCGATCCAGTCGGAGTCGTGCATCTCCGACGTGAGCCCGACGCCGACGCGCAGTTCGAGCTGCGGGGCCGACAGGCTGAAGATCACGCCGCTATTCATTGCATGCGCGCGCAACGATGCGGCAAGCGCACGCGTGCGGCGATCTCCGCTTCGCTGTGCCTCCTCCTCGATGCAGTCGAGTCGCCACGCCACCGGAAAACCGCTTTGCAGCACACTCGCGAAGCGCGGATCGGCTTCGTGCCACCCGCCTTCGAAGTATGGCTGGACCGACGACACCGGCACGAGATCGCGCAGCAGATGCGCGTGCAGCAGACGCTGGCCAATCATTTCGTACGCGCCGTAGTTGAGCGTACTGAAGCCCGCGCGCCGCATCTGCGCGCGGCATTCGTCGAGGTCGAACTCGAACAGGTCGGATTTGCCGACGTTGTCGCGCCATGCGGTAAGAACAGCAGCATCCCCGCGTGCCGGCACGGCTTCGTCCAAAACGTGGGATGGGGGTCGGACGCGATGTGCGAGCACATCGGTGTGCGAAAACCAGTCGAGTACAGGCGTGCCTTCACACAGGGTCATCAGGGGTCCTTTGTTCTGCCAGGCGATTCTTTTAGAGCCCCGATATGCTCTGGTCGATTAGTGTGTTTTTTTTTTTCTTCGCGAGTCCGCTTGAATCGGCTCACGTTTTGATATTACGATATGTTACTTGAGCGATCCGCGATATGTACACCGCCAACCGCTCGAATGTTTCTTCGCAATTTCTCCAATTGCATCTTTTTTGTCGTTGCGTATTCGCGCGTGAGGGCCCGGTTCAACACCCCGCTGCCATCGTCCGTCCGCGCGAAATCCTGCGATGTTGAGTCAAGGACCATCTCCATGCCCGACTTCGCTTTGTGCGAAAGCCCGCCTGCTGATCAAATATTCGACGACACGTCGGATACGTTTTCTGTGCACGACGACGTGACGCATACGCGCCAGATTCCTGTCGTGCGCTTCAACGACGCGAAACAGGTTTTCATCGAACAGAAAGACGCTCCGCGGCTCGGCGTCGCCGAGATGCTAGCAAGCGCGCAGAGCGAAGCGGAACGTGCGCGCATCGTGGCGAGTCTCGTGCGTCTGACTGGTTTCTCGACGTTCGCCTACTTCGCGCTCGAGTACACGCATGAGTGTGTGCAACGTCTCTTCGTGCACGATACGTTCGCGCCCGCCAATTATCGCGGTGAGTACGTCGAGCGCCGTTACTTCGACGTCGACCCGCGCACGTTCGGCGCTCGCATGTGCAATGTGCCGATGGTGTGGGACCTGCGCAAATTGCGGCAACAGCATGGCGACCGCGATACGGTGTCGGCCGCCGACCGCGAAGCGCTCGACGACTTTCTGCAAACCATGCGCAGCGACGGCATGTGCAGCGGCATCATGTATTCGATGGGGATTCCGGGCACGCGCCTGCATGCTTTCATGAGCTTTACGGCGCCGCGCCTGAACCGCGACTGGATCACACCGACCACGATCGAACAGGCGTTATCGATCGGACTGTCGGTGCACAAATTCAGCTCGCCGAAACTGATTGCCACCGCGCGCGAGCATTCGGTCAACGGCCTCACCGCGTTCGAGCAGAGACTGCTGACCGGCATCGCCGAGGGTGCGTCCGACAAGGAAATCGGCAAGCGGCTCGACACGAGCCCGCACAACGTCGACTATCACCTGCGCAAACTGCGCAAGCGGTTCGGCGTGTCGAACCGGATCGAATTGACCTATCTGACTTCGAAGCTCGAACTGATCTGACGTCTGGGCCTGGGGCACGCACATGCGGCGTGCCCCACTTCTCTTCTGGCGCCGGCGCATTGCGCAACCGGCGTTGCACACCATCATCAGCCCGCCGGCAAACCACGTTTGCGCAACATCGGCGCCGCTTGCGGATCGCGGCCGCGAAACGCGCGGAATGCGGCACGCTGTTCGCGACTGTCGCCGGCGCTGTAGATATAGCGTTGCAGTTTGTCGGCGAGTACCGGATCGAATGCGTCGCCGGCTTCCTCGAACGCATCGAACGCCTCTGCCTCGAGCACTTCCGCCCACATGTAGACGTAGTAGCCGGCTGCGTAACTGTCGCCGCTAAAAATATGACTGAAGTGCGGCAGGCGATGACGCAGACCCACTTCGCGCGGCACTTGCAGACGCTCGCGTTCCTGCGCCTCGAAACTCGCGATGTCGAGCGCAGCTGGATCGTCGTGCGCATGCAGCGCCATGTCGATCAGCGCCGACGACGTGTAGGCAACCGTGTCGAAGCCCAGATTGAAGGTTTGCGATGCGCGAATGCGCTCGATCAACGCGGCGGGAATCGGCTCGCCCGTCGTCACGTGGCGTGCATGCCTCGCCAGTACGTCGGGCACCGTGGCCCAGTTCTCCATCAATTGCGACGGCAGCTCCACATAGTCTCGCGGCACCCAGGTGCCTGACAGACGGCTGTAGCTCACGCTGGACAACAGCCCATGCAGGCCGTGGCCGAATTCGTGGAACAACGTGCGCACGTCGTCGAAGCTGAGCAGCGTCGGACCGTCGCCGCCGCGCGCGAAGTTGTTGTTGTTCACCACGATAGGTGTCGCCGTGCCGCCGTTGCGCTTCTGCTTGCGATAGACGCTCATCCACGCGCCGCCCTTCTTGTTCGGTCGCGCAAAGTTATCGGCGAGGAACACGCCCACCTGCTCGTCGCCGCGATGCACTTCCCACAGACGCACATCCGGGTGATACAGCGGGACGCCAGTCTGCTCGACGAAATGCACGCCGAACAAACGGTTCGCGCAATCGAACATCGCACCGATCATCGCTTCCAGACTGAAGTACGGTTTTACTTCTGCGTCGTCGAGCGCGTAGCGCGCAACGCGCACTTTTTCGGCGAGAAAATACCAGTCCCACGGTTCGATATCGGTCGGCTCGCCCAGTGCCGCGGCTTGTGCAACCAGCGCCTGCCGCTCCTGTTCGGCGCTCGCCTTCGCGGGCTCCCATACCTGGCTGAGCAGGTCGTACACGGCTGCGGGCTTGCCTGCCATGCGGTCGGCGAGCGCGTAATCGGCAAAGCTGTCGTAGCCGAGCAGGCGCGCCTGCTCCTGACGCAACATCAGGATTTCGCGGGCGAGCGGCCGGTTGTCGCGCCCCGCCGTTTCGCCGCGGCTCGTCCATGCGCGCCACGCGGTCTCGCGCAGATCGCGGCGCGTCGAGCGTGTGAGAAACGGCACGACCAGCGAGCGCGACAACGTAATCAAGTAGCCATCCACACCGCGTTCCTGAGCGGCGTTGCGCGCGGCCGCGCGCAGAAAATCGGGTAGACCTGCCAGATCGGCTTCGGTTTTCAGCGGTAACTGGTAGCTCGATTCGTCGGCCAGCACGTTCTGCGCGAACTGTGTGTAGAGATCGGCGAGTCGCTCCGCAACGACCGCAAAACGTGCGCGTGGCGCGCCTTGCAGTGTGGCTCCGGTGCGCACGAAATCGGTATGCAAACGTTGCAGCAGGCGCTGCTGCTCTTCGTTCAGTTCGAGCTGCTCTGCCTGGTCGTGAACCGCATCGAGTCTTGCAAAGAACGCCGCATGCATCGCAACCTTGCTCTCGTGCGCGGCCAGCAGTGGCGCCATTTCGCGCTCCACCGCCTGCAACGCGGGCGGCGAATCGGACCAGCAGAGGTTCATGAAAACAAGACTGATGAGCTCGAGTCGCGCACCCGCGGCGTCGAACGCAGCCACGGTGTTCTCGAACGTAGGCGCATCCGGCTGCGCAGCCAGCGCATCGATCTCAGCCAGATGTTCGGCGAACAATGTGGCAAAAGCCGGGGCAAAATGTTCGGGCTTGATCTGCGCGAACGGCGGCAACTGGTAAGGCGTTTGCCAGTCCTGTAACAGCGGGTTGCTGTGCTCGGTCATCTCGATCTGCCTTGTGGGCGTCAGGGTGGAGGGAACGCACATGATAAGGCACGGCGGTCACGCACACTGGCAGCGATGTAGCTGGGTCGATGGTGCTTTACCCAGGTTGAGCAGATCGGCCATAAAATGTGATCCGGTGCCTTTACCTGCACCTAGCTGCACCTAGCTGCACCTAGCTGCACCTAACCACACCTAATCGGAGAAAAATCATGACGCGCACGATGATCGCCATTCTTCTCGTTCTGAGCGCCGGCCTCGCGGCCTGCAACACGATTGCCGGTGCCGGGCAGGATCTCTCCAGCGGCGGCCAGGCCATTTCCAACGCGGCGGACAAGGCCAAGTAACCGACCTGACCCGCATGCCCCGCAGTACTGTTTCAAGTAGGACCGACCCATGACTTCCGCGCTGCCCCCAGCCAGCGTACTCGCCGATTTTCATCCGGCGGTCGCCGGCTGGTTTCTGAAGACGTTCGCGGCGCCGACCGATGCGCAGGTCGCGGCGTGGCCGTCGATCCGCAGCGGCCGCTCGACGCTGGTCGCAGCACCGACCGGTTCCGGCAAGACGTTGACCGCGTTTCTGTCGGCGCTCGACGAGCTGGTCCGCGACGGTCTCGCGCACGGCGGCACGCTGCCCGACGAAACGCTGGTGGTGTATGTGTCGCCACTCAAGGCGCTGTCGAACGACATCCGTTTGAATCTGCAGATGCCACTCGAAGGCATCGCCAACGAACTCGCGCAACGCGGGCTACCTGCGCTCGACATCCGTACCGCCGTGCGCACCGGCGACACATCGCAGCAGGAGCGCACCGCGCTGCGCAAACGCGCACCGCACATCCTCGTGACGACGCCCGAATCGCTCTACGTGCTGCTCGGTTCCGCGTCGGGGCGTCGTATGCTCGCGAGCACGCGCACGGTGATCGTCGATGAAATCCACGCGATTGCGGGCACCAAACGCGGTAGCCATCTCGCGCTCAGTCTCGAACGGCTCGATGCGCTGTGCGGCCGGCGCCTGCCGCGCATCGGCCTGTCGGCCACGCAAAAACCGATCGGCCTCGTAGCTCGGTTTCTGGTCGGCGGCGCGAGTCTCGACAGCGACGCGACGCCCGATTGCGCGATCGTCGACGTCGGTCATGCGCGCAAACGCGATCTCGCACTCGAACTGCCGCCGGTCCCGCTCGAAGCGGTGATGGCCAACGAGGTATGGGAGCGCGTCTACGACCGGCTCGCCGAACTCGTGGCGCAGCATCGCACGACGCTCGTCTTCGTCAACACGCGGCGCATGGCCGAGCGCGCCGCGCGGTATCTGACCGAACGTCTCGGCAAAGATGCGGTGGCCGCCCATCACGGCAGCCTCGCCAAAGAACTGCGCTTCGACGCAGAACAACGTTTGAAACGCGGCGAGTTGCGCGTGTTGATCGCGACGGCTTCGCTGGAACTCGGCATCGATATCGGCGACGTCGATCTCGTCTGCCAGCTTGGTTCGCCGCGCGCCATCGCACCGTTTCTGCAACGCGTCGGGCGCTCGGGGCACCAGGTCGGCGGGATGCCGAAGGGACGACTCTTTCCTAACTCGCGCGACGATCTGCTCGAATGTGCGGCGCTGCTCGATTGCGTGCGACGCGGCGAACTCGACGCCTTGCAGATTCCGCGCGCGCCGCTCGACGTGCTCGCCCAGCAGATCGTCGCCGAAGTATCGAATGACGAGTGGCGCGAGGATGCGCTGTTCGATCTCATTCGCAACGCCGCGCCGTATGCGGACCTCGCGCGCGAGCAGTACGATGCCGTGCTGCGCATGCTCGCCGAAGGGTATACGAGCCGCCATGGGCCGCGTGCCGCCTATCTGCATCGCGATGCCGTGAACGGCACGCTGCGTGGACGACGCGGCGGCAAGCTGGTCGCCGTGACATCGGGCGGCACGATACCCGAGAACGCCGACTACTCGGTGCTGCTCGAACCGCAGGGCGTGAACATCGGCACGGTCAACGAAGACTTCGCGGTGGAAAGTCTCGCCGGCGACGTGTTCCAGCTCGGCAACGCGTCGTACCGGATCCTGCGCGTCGAGACCGGCCGGGTGCGCGTCATCGATGCGGAAGGACAACCGCCGAATATTCCGTTCTGGCTCGGTGAAGCACCCGGGCGCAGCGACGAACTGTCGTTCGGCGTTGCGCGGTTGCGGGCGCAGATCGATACGCTACTCGGGAGCGACGGAGACGAGGGCGCAGCGAATAACCTCAATCGCGCGATCGCCTGGCTCACAGACGAGCTAAGCCTGTCCGAACCCGCCGCCCGCCAGATCGTCGAATACCTCGCCCGTGCCCGCGCCGCCCTCACCGTGTTGCCGACGCAGAACACGCTCGTGATGGAGCGCTTCTTCGACGAGTCGGGCGGCACACAGCTTGTCATTCACGCGCCGTTCGGCAGCCGGCTCAATCGCGCGTGGGGTCTCGCGCTGCGCAAGCGCTTTTGCCGCACGTTCAACTTCGAACTGCAGGCCGCGGCCACCGAAGACGCGATCATCCTCTCGCTGACCGGCAGTCACAGCTTCGCCCTCGACGAAGTGTGGCGCTATCTGCATTCGAATACCGCGCAACACATCCTGATTCAGGCGCTGCTCGACGCACCGCTCTTCGGCGTGCGCTGGCGCTGGAATGCCACGACCGCGCTCGCGTTGCCACGCTATACCGGTGGCCGCAAGACCGCACCGCAATTGCAACGTATGCGCAGTGAAGATCTGCTTGCCACGGTGTTTCCGGATCAGGTGGCGTGCCTCGAGAACATCGTCGGCGAGCGCGAGTTGCCGGTGCATCCGCTCGTCGATCAAACCGTCGACGACTGCCTGCACGAAGCGATGGATACCGACGGCTGGTTGCGTCTGCTGCGCCGCATCGAGCGCGGTGACGTCGCGCTCGTCACACGCGAATTGCCCGCTCCGTCGCCGCTCGCCGCCGAGATTCTCAGCGCGAAACCGTATGCGTTCCTCGACGATGCGCCAATCGAGGAACGCCGCACGCAAGCGGTCCTGAACCGCCGCTGGACCGATCCCGAAAGCACCGACGATCTCGGCGCACTCGATGCCGATGCGATCGCAAGCGTATGCGACGAGGCATGGCCGCAAGCACGCGATGCCGACGAAATGCACGAAGCACTGACCGGTCTAGCCTGCATAACAGACGCAGAAGCCGATGCCGATGCCGAAGCGCAGCGCAACGACGGCTGGCCGAAATGGCTCGACGCTCTGGCAAAAGCGGGCCGGGCCACGCGCATGCAGATCGCGCAGCAGGAGACGCTCTGGGTCGCGGCCGAACGCCTTGCGTGTCTGCGGGCGATCTACCCGGTCGCGCCCATCGAGCCCGTTATCGAGCCGCCGAAAGGCTACGCCGACCCGTGGACCGAAGACGATGCGATCGTCGACGTCGTACGCGCAAGGCTCACTGGTTTCGGTCCGCTCTCCGTGTCCGCGATCGCGCGACCGTTGGCACTGCCCGCGTCCGCGGTCGCGCTCGCGCTGACGCGGCTCGAATCGGAAGGCTACGTGATGCGCGGCCGTTTCACACCCGGCACACGCGAAGAAGAATGGTGCGAGCGCCATCTGCTGGCACGCATTCATCGCTACACGGTACGGCGGCTGCGGCGCGAAATCGAACCGGTCGAACGACACGACTTCATGCGCTTCCTGTTCGAATGGCAGCATGTGAGCCCGTCCACACGCGGCGAAGGCCGCGACGCGCTCGCCGCGATACTCGACCAGCTCGAAGGCTTTCAGGCAGCGGCGGGCGCGTGGGAAGACGACATCCTGCCCGCGCGTCTGAAGGACTATTCGATCACCTCGCTCGACGAACTGTGCCGCTCCGGCAAGATTGTCTGGACCCGGCTCACCGAACGCGCGCGTGCGACCGCCGGGCCGGTGCGCAGCACGCCGATCGTGCTGTTGCCACGCCGCGAAGTGACCGTGTGGAGCGCACTGCTCGACCCGTCGAAACCCACCGATCTCTCGCCGCGCGCGCAGCATGTGCACGATGCACTGGCACGACATGGCGCGATGTTCTTCGACGAGCTGCTGGCCGACGTGCACGGGCTGCGCATCGAACTCGAAAACGCGCTCGGCGAACTCGTCGCAGCCGGCCTCGTGAACTCGGACAGCTTCGCGGGACTGCGGGCGCTGCTCAAGCCGGTGGCCAAACGCAATGCGTACTACGGCAGCCGGCGCGGCCGGGTCGGCGCGCTGATTGGCGGAATGGACGACGCGGGACGCTGGGCGCTGCTGCGACGGCCCGTGACCGACTCAACCGCAAACGCGGACGCAACAGCAGAAACCACCGCTGCGGCAACGACGAACCCTCGCACTCCGCGGATCGCGCCCGACGTGCTCGAACACATCGCGATGGCGCTGCTGCGCCGCTACGGCGTCGTGTTCTGGCGGCTACTCGAACGCGAAGCGGACTGGTTGCCGCCGTGGCGCGATCTGCTGCGTGTGTTGCAACGGCTCGAAGCACGCGGCCAGGTACGCGGTGGCCGCTTCGTCAACGGGCCGTCGGGCGAACAGTTTGCATTGCCCGAAGCGATCCCACTGCTGCGCGAGATGCGCCATCACGCGAACGACGGACTCTACGTGTGCGTCGCCGCGACCGATCCATTGAATCTGCTCGGCACGATGCTGCCCGGCGACAAGGTACCGGCCGTCGCCGGCAACCGCGTACTGTTTTGCGACGGCGTGCCGGTCGCGACTTTGGTCGGCGCCGAATTCATCTGGCTGCACGATCCGGACAGCGCAGCGAAGAGCGAGATGCGCACGATGTTGACGCGACATTACTAAGGCATTGGAGGCATTGCTATGCGCGCCGCATGCCTCGATTGCACCGGCGTCGAGGCGCGCGCCGACCCACCGATGGTTGCGACCACAAGTACTTGCCTCGGTTACTTGCCACGAAGTTGTTGCGCTGAGGTTGCGTGCTGAGTAACCGCGATTAAATATTCGCCTGTCCGACAACTAATGCACAACGAAACTTAAATTGTGCTTACACGCTTGTAAGGAATAACGAAGACGCGCGCCGGCAAAGGCTTTCAATCTCTATCGGTCGAACTGACCGTAAGTTTCGCAGGGTTCGAGAAAACTACCGCATTCGCATGACGCGGAGAAATCGCACCCAAATCCGCGCCAACGATCCACTACGCACGAACCCCGGCGGTTCCTATGCGATTGCGCATACTCCCGTTGTGTGCACAACCAGGTCCGCTGAAACAAACCGTTACATACCTGAAACATCTGGCGCTCTACTGTCGGATCACTCGCAACGAACTGGCATAGGTTCGCAGTTCGCTTCGCGTCAAGGTCCGCATCCGACAGGGACCACCCGGAGGAAAATAATGAAGCTTGCAGTCATGACCCGGAACACGAGTCTGTTCAGGTTGATCTGCCGGTGTTTCGAGGCCGATGGTGCGGTATGCAGCCGGTTCGCGGACGACGTGGCGCTCGCGCGTGCCGTCTATCGGGAAGACTTCACTGCGATACTCGTCGATGCCGAAACCGGTGTGAGCCCGTTGCGTCCCGTCCTTGCACGACGCACGTGCTACGCGGACCGCCGCGCACCGCTGATCGTGGTCGGCGCGGTCCACGACCGCGCAAGCATCACCGATACGCTGGACGCGGGTGCCGACGACGTCGTGCTCGCGCCGATCGACTCGCGCGAACTCGTGTTGCGTGTGCATCTCGCGCTGCGACGCTTTCAAACTGCTCCCGGTACGCCTCGCGACGACGATCTCGAGTGCGGCGCCTACCGGCTCGACCGCGGCTCATGCACGGTGCAGATCGAAGGCGATTCGATCCGTCTCACGTCGCGCGAATTCGCGATTGCATGGCTGCTGTTCTCACGCCCCGGTGAATACGTGAGCCGCCGGCAGATTGCCGGTGCGGTGTGGAGCAGTTCGGAAGATATCGTCGGACGCACGCTCGAGCAGCACATCTACAAGCTGCGCAAAAAGCTCAACCTGAACGGTGCGCATGGCGTCCATCTACGGACGATGTACGCGCACGGTTACCGGATCGAGCGGGTCGATGTGCCGTCGGCCGAAGTGGCGAAAGTGGCCGCAGCGGTTGCACCGAGCCTCGCGTACGCGCAGACACCGATCGTGGCGCCACTCGATGCAAATGCAGGTTTGCGCGAATCTGTCGAAGCGCTCGCACGGCGCGTCGTCGTGCAGCACGCGGAGATTCATCCGGTGGCGAGCGTCGCTGCGTGCGACGCGCGTCCGTAACGCGCGGCTCTACCGTCCGCCCGGGTCCGCCGGCTGTCACTTCGTGCGAATGTACGTTAGTTCGGCTGGCTAGCGTAACCGCCTCATGTCCCTTCGCATAATGGAGTCCAGATAGAAATATTGCTTAACTCCTGGGAATCTGGACATGACGCGCTCGAACGCTCCATCAATGCGACCGGTTGCACCGGCCACCTATACGCACGATGGTGAAGTCCGGGTCGGCACTGGGAGACAAGGACAAGGTAATGGACCCGCATCTGCCAACGCGCGCCCATTAGCGCCACGTGGGGCGCTGGGCTCTCTTCCGGTTATTAACCGGACTCAAGGGATCAGGCACCCGGTCGCGACAGCGCCCGCAAGATCCCCGATCCTGGATCTGACGAGGTCCATTGAGCAGCACGTGAAAGTAGCGACATGCGAAGAGGCGCTTGATACGGCAGCGTTCATCGACGGCCTGCCCGACGGCCCCAACAGAGCCGCTCATCTGGACGTATTCCGGCATGCCCTGGAGCGGAACGTAGAGCAGCGCGTGAAAGTAGCGACACGGGAAGAAATGCTTGGTACGGCCGTGTTCATCAGACGCCTGCCCGACATTCCCGCCAAAGCTGCTCATCAGGACGAATTCTGCCGGGCGCTGGAACAGAGCGTTTCCCAGATCGGATCGCCGGCAACTGATAAAGACCCGTCCGTGGCATTCCTGGACGCGGCAAGCGCATTCACTTTTCCAGACGGTTCTTTGCCCCCCAAATACAAGGCACGGTTGGTGAGTGCATTTGCTGATCGAATCGGCTCGCTGAGCGACGACCATCAGGCGGTCGCCTTCGACGACCTTTGCAATATCACTCAGCGCCTGAACCCCTCTGAATTGCAGATCGAACCGTTGCATGCGCTGATCAAGCAGATCAAGCTACCTGGGGTATACGGGCAAGCGCAGCAGGCCATCGACGGAGTCGCAGCTATCGTGGTGGGCTTACCCGAAGAACATCACGTCGTGATGGCAGCGATGCTTAACATCGCGATTGAATCGGCCAATCGACCCGACAAGAGTGCGCTCCTTGCGCACGTAGCCACGCGAATCCCCGCCAATACCCTGCCCAATACCATGTTCGCTTATTGATCCTCCGTCGCATAGCCCAACCGCAAGGGCCTATCCGGCCGAAGGTAACAGACCATCACAAATGCGCGTCAACGTCGCGCCCCGATGAAAAGATGCACTCACAGGTTCAGCACTTCGCTGCTACCAGCTCTCACGAGTGCCTTTTGAGTCAGGAGCGACACCATGTTCTCGACAGTCTACTTTGCAGCTTCCTCGGTCCTCTCCTGCGACGGCGTACCCGCCGCCCTCGCCGCCCGCGTACTCGACGGCCAGCTCAATGAAGCGGTCCACCTGGCCGCGAGCCTCGCAGACAGCGATCATGCGCATGACGAATACACTGCCCTGCAGATTCACGCCGACCTCGAACTCGCCCTCGGACGCCACGAGGAAGCCGAGGAGACCTACCGCAAGACGCAAAAGGCCGTGCGTCACTCGCGCGACGCCATGCGCGTCGTCTCGGTGCGCAACGCCGGTTGGCAAGCGTGCTTTCGCAACCAGTTCCACGTCGCGCTGACCTGCTTCCGCCGCGTCGCCGAAGAACGTTGCGCGACGCCTGCGCAGCAACTCGACAGCCTCATCGGCGCCACGCTCGTACTGTTTCATCTGGGCTGCGTGCAAGCTGCCTGCGACCGGCTCGCCGAGCTTGCCCCGCTCGCAGCCGCTCATCCGGACACGCGTTGGGCCTACCTCGTCGAGATGCTGCGCCGCGACCTGCTCGCCCAGCACGAACTGCACGACACCGAACCGCTGGGCGACCACATCTACTGGCGCTCGGTGGTTACCGGTTCGCAGACTGCGCTCGGTGCGCCCGCCGTGCTCGCCGCCGGTATGTCGATGCCGCTGCTCGACGAACGCCTCGCTTATCTGGGTCATCTGAAGTCGTTTGCGGCCGGCCATACGCAAGAGCGCGCCGCTCTGAAGACGTATGCGAGCTGGAGCCGCAAGGCAGGGCTTGCCGATTACCATCGCAGCCTGTGCCTCGAGATGGCGCTCGGCGCGATCGCCGCTCATGCAACCGCAGCAGCCGAAGAACTGCTCGAACAATCCGGCGCCGCGGCGCTGCACGGGAGCCAGAACGCGCGCTGGTATCTCGACTATCTGTACTGCCGCGCCAAGATCATGCAACAACAGATGCGCACCCAGGAGTTTGCAACGCTCTACGGCCGCTATGCGCTCGCCTCGATCCAGCACGTGCGCGCCGACAGCGTATCGCTGCCCGCGGCCGCACCGGAAGCCGCGCAGTCGCGCAGCACGCCGCGCGCCGATGACGTCAGTGCCCGTCTGCCCGCGAAGTATCGCCGCGCCTATCGCTACCTGATGGATCACCTCGATCAGAAGGACCTGTCGGTACGCGAAGTCGCGTCGCAGATCGGCGTGACCGAGCGCGCGATGCAAGGCGCGTTCCGCAAGCACCTGGGTCTTTCGCCGAGCGAGCTGATCCGCCGTCAACGCATGGAGCGCATTCGCGACGAACTGCTCGACGACGATGCACCGGTCGCACGCGTGCTCGACGTCGCGAAGAAATGGGGCGTGCAGCATCGCTCGACGCTCATCAACGGCTATCGCAGCGTCTTTAACGAAGCCCCTTCGCAAACCATGGGCCGCTGATCGTTCGCTACCCGTCATCTTTGCTTCGGGCACGACATCATGCAGATTTCACGCCGCATCGCTTGCTTGCTGGCAGCACTTGTCTCACTCGGCCTCTGTCCGCTCGTTGCACAGGCGCAAGCACAGGCGCAGGGGCAAACACAGACCGATTGCTTCACCGCCGCGGCGCAATACCAGCACGTGAGCCCTCTGGTCCTGCGCGCAATCGCGTGGCAGGAGTCGCACGCCAACGCGCGCGCGATCCATCACAACGCCAACGGTTCGACCGACTACGGGATGATGCAGATCAACTCCATCCATTTGCCGGCGCTATCGCGCTACGGCATCTCGGTGAACGACCTGATCGTGCCGTGCAAGAACGTCTTTATCGCCGCCTGGTACCTGCATCGCATGACCGTCAAGTATGGCAACACATGGACCGCGATCGGCGCGTATCACTCGGAAACACCGGCCGAGCGCGACCGCTACGCGCATTCGATCGAGATGCTTGTCGCACGTTTCATGCGGGTGGAACCGAACGACGATCCGTCGTAAGCGCGTTCCCCGCAGGATGACGAAACCCCTTCGCTCCGCAGTCGTTTCGTTCGCATCGGCTAAATCGGACCGTCAGCAGATGCGACACACTGATCCTGTCGGCCTTACTGACAGCATGGGCCGAGGAAGACGCGGCTGAACGGATGGAGCGAGATGTCACGGTCTTTATATGCAACTCCCACACAGGTGACGAAATCGTGAATGACACAGGATGCAGGGACGACGTGGCGGGCGGCCTCACCAAGGTGCTGTGGACCGCGTCGCAACTCGATGATCTATCCGACTTCGAAGATCTGCTCGACGCGATCCGCGTGCTGCGACCGCGCTGGACCGGCGCCGGCACCGTGGTTGCATGGCGCCATCTGCGCCGTCAGTCCTGGATCGACGCATTGCGCGTGCTCGAAGACGACGATCAGGACGCCAAGCGCACGGCACTGCATGCGGCGCTGATGGCGGTGTGCCTGTTCGGAATGCAGGACCCGCTCTGGCAGAGCTATGCGCGCACGGCGGCGGAGCAGCGCGAACACCGCGAGGCGGCGAGTATCGGTAGCAAGTTGCTGGAGCGGGCGGCGAAGATGAGTGGCGGCGGCAGCGTGCATGCGGCGGAGTCTGCGTCGGCAGAGCCGGTGGCAGTTGAGCCGGCGACTGCGTCGGCACGGCCAGCGACGTCGGCGGAAGCGATGATGCTCATGCAGGCGAGCTGGATGCGGGCTTGAGGTTGCGGTCGGTTCGAGAGATTGCTTCGCAAAATGGACCCGCACTTCGCATCTGTACCGGATCGCTTCACGCATTGACGTAGAGTTTCTTCATGTAGAGGCAGTTCGACAGGTTTGGAAGAAGTGCCTTCTTTTTCATGGGCGAATTTTCGCCGTCTTTGGGAGATTCACTATGGGTGGCATGGCAATCAAGACCGGTGCACAGGCCGTCCTTGGTAAGCTCCTTGAAACAGCCAAGGACCTAAAACCCGCATCGACCGGCAGCAATTCCGAGCCGAGTTCTCCGACTGGCATTATCGGCGGTCTGGCGTCCGGGATCGAAAAACTGGCGGGCGCCGTCCCCAGTTCCGTAGGCTCGTTACGACGTAGTAACAGCCTCGCTGATTTTCGCCCCGACGCGGGTGGCTCCGGAAGCTTGAAGCGGAGCGATGGTGGGGCTGAAGGAAGTCCGTCTAGTTTCAGAGAGATCGGCGACAGCTCGAGGGGCGGTGGAAATTTCGTCAGCAACATGGCGAACGGCGCGATGGCCGTTGGGGGTAAAGCTGCGGGTCTGTTCGGGTCGGGTAGCCCAGTGGGCCAGCTAATGTCCACCGGAAAACATTATCTGCAAGGAAAAGCAGATGCTGCACAGTTCACTACGGAAGCGGACATCGCCAACGCTAAAACCGAGGCAGCCGCAGCCGCCAACCAGTCCGAAGAGCAAACATCCGGAGTCGCTTCGCTAGGGAACAAAGGAGCCGCTAACACGGCAAAAGCGGCGAGCGGCGGATAATGCCTGGGTCCTGCCGGCGAAGCATGTGAAGTCGCCGGTCAGATCGAAACGCCACGCAGGTGCAGGCCGACGGCACGTGAGCGCGAACCACCCCGGTTCGCGCTCATCAACAAAAATTCTAGCCACCTGCCCCCCGTCCGCCACCAGCGGCGGTACGCTCACGACTAAGCATGCGTGGGTAACGACGACATGACTACCGGTCGCGACTATCCGCACTGACTGGTTGCCGGCCTCAAAGAGACTACTCGGGCGCAGACCGGTCACCCCTCCTCGTGTTCGCACCTTTCTATCAGGACCAACCATGCGTTTCGCTTACGCCGGCTTCGATCGCTATAACACCGCGTTCGACACTTTCGTGCAGTCAGGTTGGGAGCCGGTGGCGATGTTCACCATGCCGGTCGACAACCAGACCGACTTCAACATCGAGACCGCTGCGCGTGCGGAGCTGCACCGCGTGCCGATCAAACTTTCGCGCATCCGCGAAGACGATCTGTCCATGCTGCGTGAGCTGCGCTGCGATGCGCTCGTCGTAGCAGGCTATAAGTGGAAAATTCCCGACTGGACGCACGATCTTGCGCACGCGATCAATTTTCATCCGTCACCGTTGCCCGAGGGGCGCGGTCCGTACCCGCTGCTACAGGCCCTGCTCGAGCAACGTCCGGCGTGGGGCGTGACCTGTCATCGCATCGCAGCGGAATTCGATACCGGCGACATCCTCGATGCCGAACACTTTCCGATGGCCGCCGACGAATGCCATGAAACGCTGCAACTGAAACTGCGCATGGCCATACAGCGGCTTGCCGCGCGTGTGGCAATCGATTTTCATCGTCTGTGGGACGAACGCCGGCCGCAAGCGCCGGGCAGCTACTGGCCGCGTCTCGACGACGAGCGCCGCACGCTCGACTTCAATCAACCGGTTGCCGACGTGATGCGCGTCGTGCGCGCGTGCGGACTGTTCGAATGCTTCGCGCCGTTGCGCGACACGAAGGTCTCCGTCAAGCGTGCCGAAGGCTGGACGGAAGCACACCGTTATCAACCAGGCGAAGTTGTGCACGAGTATCGCCGCTCGATCGTGATCGCGGCACGCGACGGTTTCATTGCATTGATCGAATGGAGCCCGCTGCCGCTGGCAATTCGCGCGCAGATGGGGCCTTGACATTGCGCTAAAGGTTTCGCGTTTCGACCGCGATGTTCGCTTCCACGACGTACCGTAAGCCGCTGTAAACCTAGACTGAGCTTACCGATCTCCTTCGGTCATCACCCAGGCACTTTCTACTACTGGAGCTCACCATGGTCGCAGCGGTCTCTAACAGCCCCACCCCATTGAATCTGTCATCAGCCAATTCGATTGGCGGCAATTCTCTGGGCGGCCTCAGCAGCAGTGAACAGATGAACATCATCAAGCAGCTCCTCAACGAAATCGAGGCGTTGCTGCAGGCACAGCAGGGCGGTTCCGGTGGCTCGGGTGGTACAGGTAGCACGGGTGGCACAGGCGCTCCGCCGGCCAATAGCGCACCGCCGGCAGGTAACGGCGGCGCCCAGCAGCCCAATGCCCAACCGCTACCCGGCGGAAACAACCTGACGCAGATCGGCTCGGCCTTGCAACAAGGCGACGCGCAGACCGGGATGACCAATTTCAAGAACAGCGATCCCGTCGATTTCGAGAACTTCCAGAATGCGCTCTCCAAAGGCGACGGCAACGCAGCCTCGGAAATCCTCGCGCATGCGGTTTCCTCCGGCAAGTTGAGTCAGACCGACGGCGCCAAGATCGGTGCGCAATTGCAACAGACAGCCTACGCAAACGGCGGCGGCCAGATCAGCAACCATGCGGGATACGACCTGCAACAGGCACTCGGCGGAAACGTCCTCACCCGGTAGCAAACTGGGAAACGGTGAATGGTTGATGGCCGTGTGCAAGCGCAGATTTTCCCGAAGCCGAAGTGCAGCGCGATGTACCGCTCGAACGTTGCACTTCGCTCGCATGCCGCGAAATCCGCTTCGCACCGCTGGACACAACTTCCTGGCCGACGTCGAACGCCAGGCGCGCGAATTCTATATTGATTGAACGAGCGGCACATCGGGTGCATGGCCGCACACTTCTCAACGCCGGTCATACACGGAGAAAGTCATGTCAAGCGCTGCAGTGCAAGGCTACTCGACCAACCCGATGGACTATCTGAGCAACAGCAACAGCTACGGTTACGGCTCGTCGGATATTTCGGGTGGATCGGGCGGAGTTAACGGACTGAACGGCAATAACTCCGGCACCGGCATGAACGAACAGCAAATCCTGCAGATCATCGAAGAATTGCTTCAGATGCTCCAGCAGGTGCTGCAAAATTCTGACGGCGACGACTCGGGAGGCGGTGCGCCACCGGTGGGCAGTGGATCGTCGCCGGGCGGCAGCAGCAACCCTTTCCCTCAGGACTACAGTTCCGCGCCGCCGGTGGGTAGCGGAGGCAATGCGCCTCCGTTGGCTGGCAGCCAACCGCCTGCAACGAACGGCGCACCTCCGGTGACCAGCAACGCGCCACCGCCCCCCAGCAACCCACCACCGGTCAACAACGGTGGCAACAACAGCGGCAACAACGGTGCGCCCCCTGCCGGCAGCAGCACGCAAACAACGAACAACCCGCCACCTCCGGCCAACGGCAGTTCAGGTTCGAGCTCAGGGCCAACGATGTTCGGCCTCAGCACCGCGCCGCAGACCACCGCTCTTTCGCAGTCGCAAGGCCAACAGGTCGCGGACCAGTACGTCAACAACCTGATGAGCGACTTCGGCCTCACGAAGCCGCAGGCTCAAGGCATCGTCGCGAACCTGTGGCACGAAAGCGGCGGGATGAATTCGGGCATCAACCAGGGCGGGCAGATCGGTGCGCCAACCGGCAACAACGCCGACGACAACGCCAACGGTTATGGCATCGCGCAATGGGGCGGTTCGCGCAAGGAAGGTCTGGAAGCATATGCGAAGCAGAACGGTCTCGATCCGTCGAGTGAAGCAGCGAACTATGGCTACCTGAAGCAGGAGCTGCAGACGACGCAATCGGGTGCGATCTCGGCGGTCAAGGGCACCAGCAACGCGCAAGACGCCACCTCGGCGTTCATGACGTCGTTCGAAAAACCGAGCGATCCAGAACTCGCCTCGCGTCTGGCCGATCTTTCGCTAGTCCAGGGTTGATCCGGCGACACGCACCGGGTACTCATCCGGCGCGTGTCGTAGCGAGCGCGTCTCGCCCGCTTGCCGTGCGGCTGCGAAGTTCAATCGCGGCCATGCCGTTCCAGCCCACCCTCACGATCTCGACGCGGCGCACCCCGGTGCCTGCCGAACACAACAATATGACCGCACCTGAGCGCCCGGATCACGAAGCACAATGCGACCTGCTCTGCCACCTCGTCGTCAGGCAGCTCGTCGAGCATGCAGCCAGTCACACCTGGCTACGCGCGGCACGCGTCGCCGAATCGATACGGCTTTGGCACGGCGCGCACCGCACCCACACGACGCACGTCGAACACGTGCGGCTCGCGCGCATGGCCGCCGCTCTCGCACAGGCATTCGAAAGGCAACAGACGTACAGGAACGCGGCCATACTCGCGGAACTGTCGTTCGATATCTGGCGCCTGAATTTCCGCTCGCCTGTGCTGCACACGATCCGCGCAGCCTGCGCGAAGCGGCTGACTCACACCGCGGCGGCGACGCGCTCCACCGTCGAAAACGGTCTCGAAGCACACGCGCTGACACTGACCGTGCTCGTTATCCGCAAGGCGCAGGGCAAGAAGAATCCGCATGAAGTATCGGTGCGTTCGCCGGAGTGGCATGCCGTCAACCAGGACTTTCTGCGCGATGTGTTGCTCGCGCAGCGCAGTCCGCTCGATACCGGCGCGGATGGTGCTTCGTAAGACGACGGGAACGATTGCGCAGACGCAGCTCAAATCATTGTCCGGAAGGTAACAGAGCGTCACAAACACATACTGGTGTCACACGCGGATTAAAAGATGCACTTACAGGTTCAGCACTTCGCTGCTACCGGCTAGCACGAGCATCTCATCACTACGATCCGCGCCATGTCATCGACTGTCCGCCCTCCTCGCCGCACCGCATCCGACGATGCGATCGAACTGCGGGACATGCGTCCACAGGTCACGCAAACTGACGGTGCTATCGCGAACAACGAAAGTACCCGTACGCCGCCGGTCGAAGCAAAACAGAACACGCTGATCGACGGTCTCAAGTCCGCCGGCGAATTCATGCGGCCGGCACCCGGCAAGCTCAAGGCAATACGCGCGAACTTCCGGGGGCGCCCGATGACGGTGGGAAGCCGGATACTGGGAACCGGCAAAACCCGCTCAAGCGACACGCCGAATCCTGCATTCCTCACAGAGCCGTCTACGGAGTCGACCATCGGTCCCGTTCCGGATTCCGGTTTATTGACCCAGGCAGATGAGATCGCCGATCGGGTCGACGCGACACTCGATACATCTCTGGCGGTACTACCGGAAATCAACAAGAGGCCACAGCGCTCGCTCGGGATGCGTGCGCTGGCTGCGATTCCAGGCCTCGGTCACGCCGTGAAGCCCAAGACGATACGCCAGTTGATGGCTAGCGATCCCGCCTACAAGGCGACTTCCGGGACGGCAACGCTAACCACAGGCGACCGGAGCAGTAGCGCCACGGAAACCCGGGCCCGCCAGGTCCGCATGCTTGAACAGCTCGACACACATCGCCAGATCTACGAGCAGGCAGCGAGGAATGTGCAGCAGGCCGAGGGCGATCTCGAAAGCGCGAAACGCCAGGCGTCCGCACCGGCGTCGTCGAGCACGGCGGCGGAACTCGTAAAGGCAAAAGAGCAATCGCTCAAGGAAGCGCACAACCAGTTCACGAAAGCGGCGGCAGACCTGCGGGCAAGCGCGCCCGTTAGCTCGTTGCTCGATGTCGGCGCGCAGGTTCTCTCGACGGATCTCGTTCACCAGAAGATCAAGTTCGTCGACACACAGATCACCCATGTGCGCAACGCGTTGGGTCACGAAGACGAACATGCCGCCGGGATCGTCGATCACCTGACAACGCTCAAGACGCAGATCGACAGGAAGTATCAATCGAGTACGAAGAACCTCGCCGACGCGCAACAGCTGCACGACGAAACGGTTGCGCTCGTGGAAGAACTGGAACAGCTGGAGAATCAGCTCGCAGAAGTTCAGACCACACTGCAGATCCCTCCCGGCGCGAACGCAAAAGCCGCGCAGGAAAGAATCGCACGAGACGCCTTGAAAAACTCGGCAGGCCGGATACTCAAGACCCGTCAGGAGGAAGCTCATGACGCGCAGCGCGCGCGGACGGAATTCATCCCTTACCTCGATGAAGAAATCGGCCGGCTGGGTCAATTGCAAGGCAAGCTAAAAGCGGCGAGCGACAAGCTCGAAGGTCCAGGAGCATCCGTTAGCAACAAGCAAAAAACCACTCAGACTCAACTGGACTGGAATCGGGAGCTCGAGCAGCAACTGAGCATACTCGGCACCCATACGATCGCCTCCACCGCGCCCGGTTTCGATCCTGCGAGCCTCGCGGGTACAGATGGCAGAGACCTCGTCGCCAGGCTTCAGAAAGTCGCCGAAGCATTGCCGCCAGACGATACGACTGCAGAGCGAATGTTGCCTCGCGCCGCGGCAATGGAAATGATTTCCCGCGCGCTAGCCGTAGCAACAGGTGGCAATCTGAAGGACGCCGGCCAACTCCTTGATGATTTGACCGCGCATCCGCTCAACCATTGGATCAGGCCGCCAGAAAACGACGGAAGCGAGATCGGCTACACCGCCCCGAGCGCCCAGATGGAGCATCTGCTGAAGTTCATGGCGCACATACCGCGCGGCACCGAGGTGCTCAATCTCGCATCGACCGCGCCGTTGAGCGACGGACTTGAGCGAGCGCAGGTAGAGGCCGTCCAGGCGTACTGGATTGCGCATGAGACTCAAAAGAGCGCAACCGACGATGTCAAGACGTGGTTGGGCAAGGCGATGAACGTCGCTTCCCGTGTGGTGCGCAATAGCAAGGAACAAACGGTACTCGATGTCGATGGACTTCCGCTTAGGGAGAGAGCTGCGTTCAACGCGGTTCGCAACGGATTCCTCTCGAATGCGAAAGGATCGGACTACGACCTCAACAACCAGAATCTGTTGAAGGTGACCGATTCGATCGAACATCTCGAAGACACTCGCCCGGCCTATTCGAGCTGGTTGCCGCGCACGGCGCATCCGGCAAAACTCGCCTCGCCGTTCCATCCGAGAGCGGTGAAATTCGCCCAGAGGCAGATGGAAGCGCAAGGCATGGAGACGACCAAGACGCGTGCCGAGGCGAGCATCATGACCACGTTCGAGCAGCTCGGCAAAGACGCGAGAAAACATTTCGGCGAACTGTCGGCACAGTCAACCCAGCCAGCGCAACGCGCAGGGACCGCGGCAATCCCGGCTCAGAGCTCCGCCGGCGCCGCCGGAGGCGAACAGGAGCGTCTGCTCAGCGCGACCCTCATTGCACTGAGTGATTACGTAGGCCATGAGCAGCGCAGCCCGTCGCTAGTCAGTCGTCTGGCTAGCCCGATGAGCCCGCCGGATTTCAGGCACACGAAACGCATATACGATGCCCAGCTCGGGCCGAACGAAAAGACCCGCATACGCCAGGCCGTCTACGCCCTGCTCGTCCCGCCCAGGCCGACGTCCGGCCCGCGCAGATTGACCAAGCCCAATCCGAACCACGTTGTCGCGTTGCCGCCAGCAATCGAAGCGCTCTTTGAGAACGAACGCGTATCGATCGTCGATCTGCTGAAAACGCTCGAGCAGACGCTAGGCTCGAGCCCCGATGCGACAAAGGCCGCGATGGCATCGTCGATCACGGCACTCCGCGAGGACTTTGCGACGGACTCCGACAGCGGCGCGAAAATCGAAGACAAGGTTCGCCTCGCGAAAATGCGCGGCGTCCATTCGAAGGGCGACGTCAAGGAATTCTTCCGGCCGATGCTCGAAACATTGCGCCTGCGCGATCAAATCACGCTGACGAGCGGCGGTACGCTCGGCGGTGGCATTCCGATCCTGCCGGCCGTGCCCAAGTTTCCGATGACCGCGTCGATAGGCGTTCATGCCAAACGTGCAGAATCCTACATACAGATCAAAAGCCCGACGTTCGCTTCGGAAATCCAGGTCGGTACGATCGACTCTACCGTGCGCGATGCAAAAGTCACCCTGGGACACAGGCTCGAGGTCGGCATCGCAACCTTGACCGCGCCTTCCGGTACGGTCAAATTCGAAATGGCGCGCCCCGTCACCACCTCCACGACCTTCAGGATTCTGCGTGGCAAGGATGAGAAGGGTGCGCGCAAGGAGCAGGAGGCGATCGACGACACGCTCAATCTGCTGGACGTCATGCTCGCCTGGGACGAGAAGGTGGCCGACGACGGTGCGCCATTCGCCGACCCGCTGGAAGCGATCTTCGCGATGTGTCCCGATGCGCTCGTCGCGTCGGGAGAAAGGAAAGCGCAAACGAATCAGTTCACCATGGAAGCCGGTGCGATCGCCCGTCTTCGCACGCCGGGACACCACTTTTCGGTGGGCGCTACCGTAACGCCGCTTTCCTTGAAGGCGGAGAGAACCACCGAGCGCGGAACCGAGCAAACCGGCTACCCTCACCAGGCCGTATACGACCAGAGTAGCCAGACCCGTCAACGCGCCAATGCATCGGCAAGTGCTGGCGTAATGGGCACGCCATTTCAGCAGCCGATCGGCAAGATCGGCGCCGACGGCAAGGGCACCGGCGAGGCACACATCAATCTCACCGGCAACCTCGTGGAAGTGTCGCGCGAACTCGCATCGAACTTCGAGAAGAATGGCGCGACACGATTCCCGATCGGCGACCTGACCGGCGGCAGCGTGGACCGCAGCTACGGAACGCCCAAGGATCTGCTGGCCGAGATCGAAACGAATCGCGAGGACTGGTTGCTGCGCTGTCTCGATGTACTCCCGCGGGAGAAGACCGAAGAGGCCGACACGTTCGAGCGGCGCACCGTCGCTGCCGGCATCCTCGCGCAATTCGAAAGCGATCTCCGCGCGGCAGGCTCGAATTCGAGCTTCCAGTTCAATATCAAATACGAAATGAATCCGCGGATCAGCGGCCTGATCGACGGCCTCCGCGGTGTCGAAGCACTGGCCGTGCTGCAAGGCGACATGGCTACCGCGGCCGAAACACGAAAGGCGATGAACTCGATCCTGTCGTACCGCGCATGCTGGACCGCCAAGAATATGGCGGTGCGGAGCAAGGGTAAAACGTCGGAAGACATGGGTATCGACTTCTTTCTGCGGTGGCAGAAAACGGCGTCGTCTGAAAGCAGCCGCGCCGTCTCCGTGTTTCCCGCCTAGGGCATGTTCTCCGCGTCAATCGAGGCTGGCGCGTGACAGCGCCGCCGCTCACGCGTTTTCACTCCACATCGCCCCCAAACGGCTCGATCTCCGGCGCGGCCAGCAACGCAAGCGCCGTCTTCGTCGCAAGCGCATTGTCCGACTGATACGCCGCCGCATACGCATAAGTTCGCCACGTCGGGTCTTTCAGCGCAAACAGGCACACGGCCATTAAGGCCGTTCCAAGCGACGACAACGCACCGCCACGCTCGGTACGCCGCAACTCGGCCAGTGCATCCGCCCACGCCCGCGCACGCACATGCCACCACGCAAGCGCGACGCGGTCTTCCTCCACCTCCGGCTGCATCACGCCAATCGCATCGAGCAGATCTTCCAGCACGCGCAGATCGCCGGGCAGATCGAGTTGCGCGCCGGCCCACAACACGCCGAGCATGCCTTCGACGAGTTCGTCTTTGTCGTGTGGACCACGGTTCAAGCCGCGGTTCCGCTTATTGGTCATCCATTTCATCGCTACCCCGTGGGTTACACAAAATCGCTCCCTGCAACGTACGGTTTGCTCAATTGCCATGTGCGATCGCGCGCGATTCCGCGGTGATGTTGCTGAGCGAAAGCTGGCCGCGCACCTCGTCGATGAAGACGCTGGCCAGCAGCGCCAGCATCAGCACTGTCAGCGCGCCCTTGACCGGCTGCCCTAGCGACGTCAGGTTCAGCTTCGACGACACCTTGCCGGTAAAGCCGAAACCGATATCGATCAACAACAGCAACAGCATGAGCGGGGTTGCCAGCTTGGCAACCGTTTCCATCAGGGAATCGGTCTTGTGCATCACGAAGGCTTCGATGATTCGACCGCCCACCGGCGCGAGATTTTCGAGTGGCCACCATTGATACGATTCGTACACCGCGCCGAGCAGCGACATCATGCCGCCCAGCACCCAGAACGCCGCGATCGCGAACTGACTGAGCAGCGTCGAGGTCAACGAGGTCTGTTGTCCCGAGCTCGGGTTGGACATCTGGATATTGTTGAAGCCGGTCAGATCGTCGACGTAGGTGCCGACGCTTTCCGCGGCCCAGAACACCGTCGACGCCGCAAAGCCGAGGCCCACGCCGATCAACGCTTCCTTCAGGCCGACCCCGACGAGAAACAACCCGCTCTGCTGATCGAGCGTGCCGTGCTGGCCATAAGCGACGAAGCTGCCCCACAACAACGAGAGTGCGGTGCGCAGACGGCCCTGCACGACGCTGTCGCTGGTAGGCGGGAAGATGATCATCAGCACGATCAGACGCTCGCTGCACAGCGCCAGCGTCATCATGTAGCGAACCAGTTGATGGCTCGACTCGATCGCTTCGTAACTCAGGCTGCTCATGATGGTTTCTTCAGTAATGGGAGGACGTGCGTCGCGTCAAAACGGTCGCGGTCCCGGTCGCCTGCTCTCGGAGGCTTCCTCGTCCTGGGCGTCTTCGATGGCCGTGTTGATGGCGAGACACAACTTGTCGCGCCGTTCGCCGTAGATATCGATGCGCGCGCGGTTCTGCACGATCTTCGCGCGGCTCTGGTCGATTTCCGCCTGCTTGCTTTCGACCTGCGCAACGGCGCGCGCCGTTTCGTTTTGCAACTGCGCGTGACGCTCGCCCATCGCGAGCTGATGTTCGCGCAGGCGCAGGTACGCATCGGGGCTGAACGCCTGGCCCATCATCTCGTCGAGCTTGCGGTCCTGTTCTGCAACCACCTCGGCTTGCTGATCGGCTGCGTTGCGGCATTCGGTGACCACGCCCTCTAGCGCCTGACGCTCGCCGCGCAACGCAAGCAGCGCGTCGTTCAGCTTGCGGTCGAGCGTCTTGCGACGCGACAGCACCCGTTCGAGCGAGACGACCCGGCGATCCTTCACGATGTGTTGCGCCTCCTTACGCCTGAACGATCTGATGCAGGAAGTCGACCGTGACGGCCGGGTCGACGAGTTCGTCGGTCTCTTGCGCGAGGAACGCGCGAATCACCTCGATCTTGCGAATCGCTTCGTCGGCGAGCGGATCGCTGCCGCTCTGGTATTCGCCGACCTGCAACAGCAGTTCGACTTCCTTGTGCCGCGCCATCAGGCGGCGGATGTGACCGGCCGATGCGACGTGTTCGCGCGGCACGACCTGGGTCATCACGCGCGACAGGCTGCCCAGCACGTCGATGGCCGGATAGCGGTTTTGCGCCGCGATTTCACGCGACAGGATCATGTGACCGTCGAGAATCCCGCGCACTTCCTCCGCGATCGGATCGCCACCCGATTCGTCTTCGGCGAGCACGGTGTAGAGCGCGGTAATCGAGCCGCGCACACCGAGACCCGCGCGCTCGAGCAGACGCGGCAGTTCGGCGAAGATCGACGGCGGGAAACCGCGGCGGGTCGGCGGTTCGCCCATTGCCAGACCGATCTCGCGCTGCGCGCGGGCGAAGCGCGTGAGCGAGTCCATCATCAGCAGCACACGCAGGCCGCGATCGCGGAAGTATTCGGCCACCGCGGTCGCCGCGTAAGCGGCTTTCGCGCGCTCGATCGACGAGCGGTCGGAGGTCGCGCACACCACCACCGAGCGCGCCATGCCTTCCGGGCCGAGAATGTGTTCGACGAATTCGCGGACTTCGCGGCCGCGTTCGCCGATCAGCGCAATCACGTTGATGTCGCATTGCGCACCGCGCGCGAACATGCCCATCAACGTGCTCTTGCCCGCGCCGGCCGGTGCGAAGATACCCATCCGCTGGCCTTCGGCGAGCGTCATCATGCCGTCCACCGCACGCACGCCGGTCGGCATCGGCCGGTCGATCACAGGGCGACTCATCGGCGACGGCGGGTCCGCGAAAACCGGCTGGAATTCGTGGCAATCGAGCTCGCCCTTGCCGTCGATCGGTTGCCCGAGACTGTCGATCACACGTCCCAGCAACCCATCGCCGATGCGGATCGCGAGTGGACGCTTCAGACCGACCACACGCGTTTCGCGCGAGATGCTGCCGAGCCGGCCGAACGGCGACAGCAACGCGATATCGCGCGAGAAACCGACCACTTCGGCGCTTTGCAGCAGCTGTCCCTGTGGCGAACGCAGCTCGCACAGCTCGCCAAGCGTCGCGTCGAGTCCGCTGACTTTCAGCAGCGTACCGATCACTTCCTGAACCTTGCCGGCAGCCGTCGGACGCACCCGCGCGCGCAGCTCGCGTTCGATCGCATTGGCCATGAAATCGAAGCGGTCATCGCTGGCGAGCCCCGTGTCGGGTTGATCGTCGGTGTCGAAAGTCTTCATGTGGAAGTGTCCCTGGGCAAGCGTGGCAGTACGGCGTCAAGCGACATCGCGCTCTGCGGTTTCGAATTCGGCGCCGATGTCGGCGGTGGGAGCGTGCGTATGCTCGACAGCGGCAACGGCGTCGGCAAAGAAGTTCTGTTCTTCGGGGTCTGCCGGATTGCCGGCTTCGCTCTGCTGCGCAGCGAGCAATTCGGTATGGCTCGCCGTGCGGGCGTATTCGTCATCAGCGGTATCCTGCGCGGCGACGAAGTCCTGGTCCCCGCCCCGCTCCAGCCGCTCGACGTCGTTTTCGTTCTGCATAGCGGGTTCGGATTCGGGTTCGTCGTCATCGGGCGGCAAGCCGTCGATCGCACGCGACAGTGCGTCGCGAATCGCGGCCAGTTGCTGCGGCAGACTCGCATCGACCGCACCGAGATCGGTCTCGCAGATGCAGTAGCCGCGCTCCAGTTGCGCATCGGAACTCACCTGCAGATTCACCACGCGCCCAACCTCGCGCCACTCGCGTGCCACCGCGCCGAACGCCGCCGTCGCTGCCGCGAGATCGTGCGGATGGACGCGTACCTTGACCGGACTACCGTCGGCAACGATGCACTCGACCGTCGACGCGGCCTGTCTGAACAGCGCAATCGGATCGGCCGTCGCGACGATCTGTTCGACCGCGAGCGCCACCAGTTGCGCAAGCCGGTCGCGCTGGCGCTGCCCGATCGAAGGCATGTCGGCCAGCATGCGCAGGCTGCGTTCGTGCCAGTCGGCGAGCCCCTGCTCCCAGCCCGCTTCGTAGCCCATTCTGGCCGAGCCCTCATAGGTCGCCTGCGCCTGCGCAACCAGTTCGTCCGCTTGCGCCTGCGCCGCATCGAGAATGGCCTGAGCCTGCGCGCGCGCTTCCTCTAACACCGCCGCGCAGCGCCGGTTCAGATCTTCATATGCGCGGTCGATCTCGACCAGCGCTCCAAAGTGTTCGGCGCGCACCACGTCGTCGGTAATGCCGACACCGTGGCCCATGCCATCCCTCAGCGCATCCGGATTGCGTAACCAGATCACCATGATCGTGTCGGGAAAAAGTCGGCTAGTTGAGAAACCAGCGTGAGGCTGGTTTTGCTCACTTTCGCATGGCCGGGTGTGTCCGGTAGACGCGCGGGCGCAGTCTCGTCCGGCAATGCGAACTGCAGCAGCATCATGGGATGGTCGGCGCTCCAGCGACAGTCGCGCTCGAACAGGCGAAAGCCTTGCAGCGCAAGCGAATCCGCGCTGGGTTCGCCGCGCAGCGGCTGGCCGGCAGTCAGGCCGCCGCGTTGCGCGAGCAGCATGCGTGTCAGATGCGGGCCGAGCCATTCGTCGAGCAGCACGCGGCGCGGCCGGTCGATCCACAGGCGTAGCTCGTAGACGTGCTCGACCAGTACGCGCATGCGCAATACTTTCAGGCAGTCCGCCAGCGGCAGGCGCATCAACGCGACGCTCGCATCGCCGAACGCGGGTAGTGGCGCCGCTGTAAATCCGACGCTGTCGAGGAAGGCTTCGGCCAGTTGCGCGCCGCGCCGGGCGTTGAGCCCGGGCAAACAGGCTGCATACGCAAACGAGGCGACGCGGGCCGGATGCATCCACTCGAACAGCGTGCGGCGGCGCTGGTGGTATTCGGCCAGGTTTGCCGCGATGGTGAGCGAAAGCTTCACCGCTGGATCGACGGTGGGTTCGGGCGACGCCGTGTCGGATGCTTCGGACGGGTCGGACGCGTCCGCTACATCGGATGCTTGCGGAGCATCCGACGCAGCCTGCGTGAACTGCTCCGCCGCGTCGATCGCCGCGCTGAAGTCGTCGGCAAATACGCTGTCGTCGATAGTCTGAGCATCGCTCATCTCACTCCCGGTACACGCTCAGAGGTCGAATTTCAGGCCGCCGCTCAGGCCGCTGTTTTGGATGCCTTCGGCGCACGCGCACCACGTTTTGCCAGCACGCCCGACAGCTGGCCCTGCATCAGTCCCGCGAACCTGTCGCGCCAGCGCAGGAACGCCCCCGCCAGCCCGATCAGGACGACACCGAACGCGAGCGCCACATAACCGAGCGTGCCGCCCCCGCTCTGCACATACGCCGTCGGCACCGTAAGCGGATCGGCAGGCACCGAGATCACGCTGACCTGGTCGTAGGTCAGCCCTTCGATGCTATGCACGACGAGATTCTTGATCGCGGGCGTCAGCGTTTCGACGTTCGCGTCCGAGCGGTATTTGATGAATACCGAAGCCGACGAAGGACGGGCCAATTCCGCGAGCGGATCGTTGTTCGGCAGCACGATCTGCACGCGCGCTTCGACCACCCCGTCGATTTTCGTCAACGTATCGTCGAGTTCCTGCGACAGACCATAGATAAAACGCACGCGTTCCTCGGTCGGCGTGGAGACGAGGCCGTCCTTCTTGAAGAGCCCGCCCAGGTCGTCGAATTTCTTCGACGGAATACCGCGTGCCCGCAGAATCTCCATCGCGCGCACGAGCTGCTTTTCCTCGACGCTGACCGACCACGTCTTGCCGCCGTCGGGTGTGCTCTTCTCGGCATCGACGCCGTACTGGACCAGCGCGGCGACGATTTCATTACAGTCGCGCTCGTTCAACTGGCCATACAGCTCCTTGTGGCAGGCGCTCAGCATGAAAACGAGGGCTGCGCAGGTCAGCAGCTTGCATCCGCGCGCAACATTGCGTGAGAGAGGGGTCATGTTATTGGTTCTTCATCAGAGTCTGAACGGCGTCTTTCGACGACGAGACGGCAGCCATCTTCACCTGCAGATCGGCATTGAGGCTGGCAATTTCGAGCTGCACCGTCATGTTCGCGGCGGCCATGCGTTCCATCGACAGCGAACTCATGTGCTGCGTCAGATACATCACGTCGTTCGGCGCCTGCTGGTAGTAAGTCGCCTGTTCCGCGACGGCCTTCGCCACGATGTTGTGGTCCGGGTGCTCGGGCACGCTCTGCACCGGTGGCGTCGGCACACCCTCGTTCATCAACGCCTGGAACCGGTCCGCCTGTTGCGGCGAAACCGAAGCATCGACGCCGGTACTCGACGATGTCGATGCGATCTGCTGCTGAAACTGCGCAATCATCGCCATGTCCACGTCGGCTCTCCTACGAAGATCGAAACGTCTGGGTACCGCTACTACCAGAGGCAGGACTAGATGCGGATGTACTGCATCGACATCAGCATGTCGTCGGCTGTCAGCGTGCGCGCCACGCTCGGTTGTGGCTCCTGCGCGGCCTTTTCTTTTTCCTGTTCCAGTTCGCGGGTCGACTCGGGCGTCACGAACTGCCCCGTACGACGCGCCGCGGCGTACGCGTGCTGCAGATCGTCGTTGGCGATCAGCGTCTTCGCGAGGCGCGTCACGTCGTCGTTGCCGCATTCCTCGATGACCTTGCGCGCTTCGTCCTGCCAGCCGAACGTATGGGTCGCCTTCATGCATTGAAGCAGCATGCCGCGGCTAGCCGGCATGCATACCGAACGCTCGATCAGGCCGCGATATACCGATTCCGCTTCGGCCCACTCCTTGCGGAGCATGAACAGCCAGCCGTCGAAGAATGCGAATTCCACACACGTGGGCCGCAGCACATGCAAGGCCTCGACCAGCTGCTCGATGTCGTCCACGTCGACCTTCGTCGCCGGCCCATCGGACCCGCCAAACGCCGCACCGACCAGATCGGCGAGGCAGCCTAGCACCGCCGGCGCGCATGTCGCGTGTTCCCTCTGATCACTCATTCCTTTTCCCCAAGAAAATCAAAGATTGCGGAAAGCCCCTCTTCTGCCCGACATATTTCTGCCGACCATGATCGAGACATTACGTGGCGACAGCTTCGCGCCGGGCGTCTGGCACGAAGTCGCACACCGATATGCGAAGCAACCCGCGAACGGGGCTGCCGGGGCGTCGTTACGGGATATTTCCATGCGTCTGCCTGATAGCTGCCCCACTGCGGCGCATCGCTTCGCACGCCCCGCCCGGTCTTCGCATCGGGCCGCCGTTGCGAAGACCCGAACAGATAACGTATGTCTACGGCGGCGCCTCACCCGGCTGCCGCCCTGAGCAACAAGCCGACCAGCAACTCACCACGGTGCGTAGAGAAAGATGGCCGACGATAAAACCGAAGAACCCAGTGAGCAGAAGCTGCGCAAGGCGCGCGAAAAAGGCGAGGTCGCGAAGAGCACCGACGTCGTCGAAGTCGCAGCGCTCGGCAGCATGCTGCTCGTGCTGCAGGCGGGTCAGCACTACATGGTCGATTCGTTTCGCGCGGTGATCAAAACTGCACTCGATTTCATGAGCGGGCCTAGATCGCTCGACGCGCTCTACGTCGCGTTCGCCGACATGGCGGGCCATACGCTCGGCATGGTGTGCGGCGTCGCCGCGATCGGCCTGTTCGCAGCGATCCTCGCACTGGTGCCGCAAACCGGCCTGCAGTTTTCCTTCGAAGCGATGGCTCCGAAGTTCGATGCGGTCAATCCCGCCGCCGGGCTGCAAAAGATCTTCTCGGCGAACTCGATGCTCGATCTGGCGAAGATGACCGTGAAAGGCGTCCTGATCCTCGCCGTGATGAAGACGACCATCGTCTCGGTCATGCCGGTCGTCGCGAGCGCGCTGGACCAGCCGCTCGCGCAACTGATCCACGTGTTGTGGTCGGTCGTGATGAAGGTGTTCGCCACGGCGCTCGGCGTTTTCATCGTCATCGCCGCGGTGGATTACAAACTGCAGGCCATGATGTTCATCAAGAAACACAAGATGAGCAAGGACGAGGTCAAGCGCGAATTCAAGGACAGCGAGGGCAACCAGGAGGTCAAGGGCGAGCGCAAGAAGCTCGCGCACCAGTTCGCGAACGAAGGCCCGACCGGCGGCCTGAAGCGGGCCAACGTGGTGGTCGTCAACCCGGTTCACTACGCGGTCGCGCTGCGTTACGACCCGAGCGAATTCCCGCTGCCGGTGGTGATCGCCAAGGGGCTTGACGGCGATGCGCTGCTGCTGCGCCGGCGCGCCGCCGCCATGGGCATTCCGATCGTCGCCAACCCGCCGGTCGCGCGCCAGTTGCACAAAATCCCGGAAAACCAGCCGATTCCCGAAGAGTTGTTCGAAGTCGTCGCAGCGATTCTTCGCTGGGTCAGCGGTATCGGCACCAAAGTCGCGCTCACGGAGTAGTCCACATGTTCAAGAACTTCAAGATTCCCGGGTTTGGTGAAGCCGGTATCGCGCTTCTACTGGTCGCGATCATTTCGCTGATGATCCTGCCGCTGCCGACCATCGTCATCGACATCCTGCTGTCGATCAACATCACGATCAGCGTGACGCTGCTGATGGTGACGATGTATATCGGCAGCATCACGTCGCTGTCGTCGTTCCCGTCGATGCTGCTGTTCACGACGCTGTTCCGCCTGTCGCTGAACATCGCGTCGACCAAGTCGATCCTGCTGCACGCGGATGCCGGCGACATCATCGAAAGCTTCGGCGAGCTGGTGGTGGGCGGCAACCTCGTGGTCGGGCTCGTGGTGTTCATGATCATCGCCGTGGTGCAGTTCATCGTGATCGCGAAAGGCTCCGAGCGGGTTGCGGAAGTCGGCGCGCGCTTCACGCTGGACGCGATGCCGGGCAAGCAGATGAGTATCGACGCCGACCTGCGCGCCAACATCCTGACCGCCGACGAAGCGCGCAAGAAGCGCGCGATGCTCGCGATGGAAAGCCAGTTGCATGGCGGCATGGACGGTGCGATGAAGTTCGTCAAGGGCGATGCGATCGCGGGGCTGATGATCACGATGATCAACATCGTGGCCGGCATTGCGGTAGGCGTCGCGTATCACGGCATGACGGCGGGCGATGCGGCCAACCGGTTCTCGGTACTGTCGATCGGCGATGCAATGGTGTCGCAGATCCCGTCGCTGCTGATCTCGGTGGCGGCCGGCGTGATGATCACGCGGGTCGGCGACGACTCGCACGGCGACGAAGAGCGTTCGCTTGGCGACGACATCACCCGCCAGTTCGGCAGCAGCTCGCGCGCGCTCTACTTCGCCGCCCTGATGCTGCTCGGCTTCGCCGCGGTGCCGGGCTTTCCGGCGCCGCTGTTCCTGCTGCTGTCGTTCCTGCTCGCATTCGTCGGCTACCGCCTGCAAAAGAAGTCGGGCCGCAAGGGCGGCAGTTCGGGCAAGCCGGTCGTGTCGCTGCAACGCGCCGGCGCGAAAGGCGAAGCGCCGTCCATCCTCTCGCGGGCGCCGCAGTTCACCTGCCCGATCGGCGTGCGCATGTCGAAGGACCTGAGCGCGCGCCTGTCCGGCGACGCGCTCGACAAGGCGTTCGATACCCAGCGCGCGAAGCTGCAGGCCGAAGTCGGCCTGCCCTTCCCCGGCATCATGATGTGGGCCGATGAAACCCTGCCCGACGATACCTACGAAGTCGTGATCTTCGACGTGCCGCATGCGCGCGCGAACCTCAGCGCCGCCGCGGCGGAACTGCTCGCGCCGGCTGCAACGGCTGCGGCCGCGGCCATGGTCACGGAAGAGGATGGCGCGGTCGTGCCTGCCGAAACAGCCGCAGTCGCCGAAGTTGTCGACAACACGCCGCGCAAGGCCGAAGTCGTCATCGCGCAGCACACCATCTCGCTGTTACGCGGCAGCGCGCATCTGTTCCTCGGCATCCAGGAAACGCAATGGATGCTCGACCAGCTGGAGACCGACTATCCGGGGCTCGTAGCCGAAGTGCAAAAGGCGCTGCCGCTGCAGAAGATGGCCGACGTCCTGCGCCGGTTGCTCGAAGAACAGGTGCCGATCCGCAATATCCGCAGCATCACGGAAAGCCTGATTACGTGGGGTCCGAAAGAGAAAGACATGCTGATGCTCACGGAGTACATCCGTGTCGACCTCGGCAAGATGATCGCCTACCGCGCAACCGGCGGGCCACGCGATCTGCCGGCTGTGCTCGTCGATGTGCAGGTCGAGCAGCATATCCGCCAGTCGATCAAGCAAACGCCGACCGGCAACTTCCTCGCCCTGCCACCCGACGAGATTGGCCATCTCGTCGACAACCTGGTCCAGCTGGTCGGCGAGTCACCGCGCGGGCCGCTGGCGCTGATTGCATCGATGGATATTCGCCGCTATGTGAAGCGGATGATCGAAGCGCGTCTTGGCTGGCTGCCCGTGTATTCCTACCAGGAACTCGGTGCGCATATCGACCTGCAGCCGATCGGCCGGCTGATGAACTAGGCCCGGAGGGTAGACCGTGCACACTTCAGGAACGCATCGCGCGCATGTGATTGCAGGCCCGGCGCCGGAACATGAACCGTTGCACAGCGGTACGCCGCAGATGCGGCGTATGGCTGCGCTGTTCAACGCGCACCGCGACGCGGTTCTGCAAGATGGCGAGGCGATCGATGCGCAGGAGCCGGTGCTGGCGTCGGAACCTGCGCAGACGCACGACCCGGAATCCGCGTCGGATAGTCCGTCCAGCGCGCATGGCGAACTCGATCTCCCGATGCCACCACTCACGCTCGCCGAAGGGGAGCAAAAACAGAACGGCGGGAGCCAGCAGGACGCTAATGGCGGCGATGGTAACGGCGGCAACAGCGATAGCGACGGCGGTCGTCATCCGCAGCCCAACGGGTTGGTCGCGAAACCCGCGGGCACGGGGTCGATCGCGGCTCTCGCGTCGGCGTTGTTCCGCGCTTCGAATGCTTCATGCGCTGCGGCCGCCTCGACTGCCTCCACCTCAGCAACGAACAACACCGCATCGCCATCTCCACAATTCACGCCGACAGCTGCCCTGCCCATACCCGGCGAAATTCCGACCACACCGCCGCAACCCGCGCATGCCCGCGTCGAAGCGACCACCGGCACATACGCCCTCGGCGCGCTAAACAACGCGCAACAGGCCAACCCACTGGTCGACTCGATCGTCTCGAGCGTCGCGGATTTCTGCGCCAACCCGGCCGTGCATTCGTGCAATCCCTGGCATATCACGTTGCCGCTCGACCCCGAAGTGCTGCCCGACTGCCAGTTGAGCCTGATGCTTTCGCATTTCGACCTGACGCTTCGCTTCATCACCGCGGCCCCGGCCTCCCAGCAATTAGTCTTGCAACATGCAGATGCACTACGGGAGCGGCTTGAAGCGCTACCCGGTCTTCATGAAGAGAACCGCCGGAAAATCGACATCATCGTTGCATAAACAGCGCGCCAAAAACACAACAACACCATGGTCCATACCGATTCGCGACTAGCCGATACCGCTGCCCCCGATACTGCCACGCAGGTGGGCAGCCGGACCCCGGTCGCGCTCGACTTCGGCCTTCTGCCGGCAGTCATGCGCAGCACTGCGCGTCAGCACCGGCTGGCAGTCGACGAACGGTTCGGCGCGCTGCTGTTCCATACGCTCGACATCACCGACTGGAGCGCGGGCAACCGCAATCCGCTCGATCCCGCGCGTACGGCAACGCTGCGTCTGCGCTGGGGCGCGCGCACCGCAACGGTACTGATCGATCTGACGCAACCGGCAGGTCTAGCGAGCGTGCTGCGCGCCGATGACCCAGAGCAGGACGATGCGCAGACCGACGCGAGCCTGCGTGCGACGGTGTCCGCGATCCTGCTCGAACCGTTGCTAAAGGGCTTCGCGCAACTCGGCATGCAGGGCGTCGAAGTGATTTCGCTCGAGCGCAACACCAAGCCGGTGGAACGGCCTGTCGAATGCTGCGCGATCTCGTTCTGCATCGGCGACACACGCTACGACGCCGTGCTCGATCACATCGACGACGGCTGGCTCGACGCGTTCGAGCGACGACTCGGCGACCACTGCATGCCGCTCGCGACGCACATCAGCGAAATCGAAGTGCGCGGCCGGCTGCTGCTCGGCGAAAAGTCGATCAGCCTCACGACGCTCGACTCGCTGCAACCTGGCGACATCATCCTGCGCGCGCTGCCCGATGCCGTGCGCGCGTTTTTCATGAAAGAGACTGCCTCGGTGAGGTTGCCGATTGTGTGGGGCCATCACGGCACCCGGCAACTGCACGCGATGGCCGACGTAGCCGACAACGTACTTACCCTGACCGGAAACCCCACCATGAGCCACGACACGCGCTTCAACACGCCCCTGACGGAATCGAGCGATACGCTCGTCGAGATCGACCATCTCGATCTGCCGTTGAAGCTTGAAATCGATACCGTGTCGCTGCCGGTCGCCCAGTTGTCAGCGTTGCGCGCCGGCTACGTGCTCGAACTGCCGACCGCCCTGCACGACACCCGCATCCGCCTCGTGACCTACGGCCAGACGATCGGCTTCGGCGAACTCGTCACCGTCGGCGATCATCTCGGCGTGCGCGTCGTCCAGCTGTCGTAGATCATGGTTCAGTTCAACGACCTCACGGGGCTACTGATTGCGGTTGTCGTAATCAGCCTGATCCCGTTCGTCGCGATGGTGGCCACGTCGTACGCCAAGATCGTCGTCGTGCTCGGGCTGCTGCGCAACGCGCTCGGCGTGCAGCAGGTGCCGCCGAACATGGTCCTCAACGGCATCGCGATTCTCGTCACCGCCTACATCATGGCGCCGATCGGCATGCAGGCGATGCAGAACATGCAGAACATGCCGCACCGCCAGGGCGACTCGTCGGCGCTGATGCTCGATGCGTTTGATGCCGGCAAGGAACCGTTCCGCGCGTTCCTCAAGGCCCATGCGCATGAGCGCGAAAAGCGCTTCTTCGTGCGCTCCGCCGCCGCGATCTGGCCGAAGGACATGGCCGCGAAACTGCACGACGACGACCTGATCGTGCTCGCACCGGCCTTCACGCTGACCGAAATGACCGACGCGTTCAAGATCGGCTTCCTGCTTTACATCGCTTTTGTCGTCGTCGACATCGTGATTGCCAATGTGCTGATGGCGATGGGCCTGAACCAGGTGCAGCCAACCAACGTGGCGATTCCGTTCAAGCTGCTGCTGTTCGTCGTGATGAACGGCTGGTCGACGTTGATACACGGCCTCGTGCTCACTTACCGCTAAATCACCGCTAAACGGACACGCGATGGAAACCGACACGCTGGTTCGCATCACCACCCAGGGCCTGCTGCTCTGCCTGTCGATCTCGCTGCCGGTCGTGATCGTCGCGGCCGTCTCCGGCCTCGCGATCTCGTTCATCCAGGCGATCACCTCGATGCAGGATCAGAGCATCTCGTATGCGGTGAAACTGGTCGCCGTGGTCGCGACCGTGCTGATCATGGGAACGTGGGGGGCCTCGGCGGTGCTGCGTTTCGCTAACGAAATTGTCGTGCTGGCGGTGCCGTCATGAGTAGCCGGCGCGTCGACAGTCAGTCGCAGCAACCGCAAGCCGCGCATCACCAGGAGCAGCAGGAGTTCGGCGCCCATACGAACCAGTTGTTCAAGGTGCGGAAGTTTCGAAACATGAAGGTTAGAGCCCAGAGAATGCTGGGCCAGAAGGAGGCAGTTGCACACTGGAAAGGCATCAAGATTGCGGAAAGCCGTAACAAGCGGGCGATGAGTGCGGCTGCACAAAAGCGCATGGCGCCGTTCGGCACGACGCCGCAGCGCGGAACTCCAGGGGGCAAGCAAGCCCGTCTGCGCGAACGCGACAAGGCGCTCGGTAAGGAAATCAAGGATCCCGACCACGAAAAAGAGGTCGACAAGGAACATCTCGAGAAGGACCACCCGCGCGAGCACGACCAGTTGCCTCAGAAGGAAAGAGAACGCGAGCGCGAGAAAGAAAAGGACAAGGAACGGCAGCAGCAACAGCAGTCGGGCAAGGAACAGCAGAAAGACTCCGACCCGCAGCAGCAACAGCAACAACATCAGGGCCGGGAGCAGCGGCAGAACAGCGACGGCCAGCCCCAGCAACAGCAGGGGCAGCAACAGAAACGCGAGGGCAAGGGCGAAAACGGCGCTGCAAAATTTGCCGTCACGCGCAAAAAGGTCAGCACGGCCGTGAAAGTCATGGAGAACTTTCAGGTGCTCGGTGCAAAGCTGAAGGACGCGCCGCCCGCCGAAAGAAACCGCGTGCTGCTGCAAACCTTCGCCAAGGTCGCATTGCGCCTTTTCGCGCAGCTGGACCACGGTTTTGCGCTCGCGCCGCTCGCGGTGCTCATTGCGACCTCGCCGGCCGCGATGCGGCGCGCACCAGGACGACTGCAGGCGCAGATCTCGGCCGCGACGTTCAACTTCAACTCGCGGGTCGTGAATGGCCCTGCAGCGGCCAAAACGTCCGCATCGGTTGGCTTGCTCAGTCACACCTACGATATGTCGCGCACGCGGCAAATCTTCGGCGTCGAGTACCCGATGGAAGATCAAAGCATGATGTCGATCCGCCAGATCATGATCGATGCGAAGGCCACCATGCCCACGCTCGTGGCGTCGCACGGCGTGCCGACCGGTTCGGATAATCCGCCGGAACTTCGCGTTGCGCCCGCGCCCCCTGCCGTCGGCTCATAAACTGAAAGCATCGAATCCAGGTAACGCCTAACGGGACTAACGAGCATGAAAGCGCTGAGAGTACTAACCGGCACGCACGCCGGCGCGCAAATCCGCTTGACGGTCGGCACCTACCTTCTGAGCGCCGGCGCCGATGCGGACATCTGCATCAGCGACTGGCAGGTCGACACGCTCGCGTTGACGCTCGGTGAAGACGGGGTCACACGGGTACGGCTCGACGGCGCGGAAGAAGTCCTGATCGCGGATTTCATCGCCGTGCCGTATGGCGATGTCGTGTTCTGCGTCGGCCCCGACGATGCGCACTGGCCGCGCGATCTGGATCTGCTCGCAGGATTGTGGAAAACCGCCGAGCCCGACTTACCGGAAGAAGAAACGGTGGCAGCGGAAGCGGCAGATGCGCAGCCCGAGACGTTGTCCGCGGCATCGCGTACCAAAGCGCTGCGCACCGCCGGCGTCGCACTGGCCTGCACGGCACTGATTGGCGGCTTGTTGACGGCCGGCGTGATGATGGCAGGCGCGCAGTCCACCGAAGCCGCGACAGTCCGCTTCGATGCAACCGAACTGTCGAAGCAGATGACCGAAGCGCTGCATCGCGCCGGGCTGAAAGAACTGACGGCCGCGCCGCGCGGCACCAACGTCGTCGTGAGCGGCATCGTCACCAACGCGGACGGCAGCGACACCGCGCGCAGGATCATGGACACCCTTGCACGTGGCAAGACACTGCGTGAGTACGACGTCGCGCAGCAGGACATCGACAACATCCAGCAGTCGCTCGGCAATGCGGGCGCACGGGTCGAGTACAAGGGCAACGGTGTGTTTCGCGTAACCGGAAACGTGCAGTCGCTCAAGAAATTTCAGCAACTGCTCGCCAACGTCAAGCCGGATCTGGATGAGAACGTCAAACGGCTCGACGTCGATGTGAAGGAAACGCGCTCACCGGTACCGGATATCCGGTATGCCGAGGTTGTCTCGGTGGGTAGCGTGCACTACATCGAAACACCGGACGGCACCAAGCATCTGCTGGATACCACCAGCAACAGCAAAGAAAGCGAATGAACCCAAAAGGAACCGACATGTACGACGCATTGCTCCCTGTTGCGCAAGACCTCAATACCCTCGATGCGACGCTCAACGCGCCGGATAGTCAGCAGCGCGTCGCACGGATTGTCGGGGCGTTCGAAGAGACGGCCCGACGGATCAGTTCGGCGACGCAGGCCGCGAAAAGCGACCACGAGCGGCTCGAGCTGCAAAAGCTGTACCGCGGCATGATCGCGGCGCAGCGCATCGTCCTCACGCTTCACGAACGTCACAACGAGCGCGGCGTGATGGTGTGAGGTTCGCGGAGCGCCGGATCATCAGGTCCGGCTGTCGCGCTCCGGGTTTGTTGCAGTGGCAGTCGTGACCTTCAACCTTGGCAGCGGTTTTGGTTAACTTCATCTTTAATCTGGAGAATCATCATGAGCAGTGGGATCCAGTCATCCGGTGTAAATCAGGCAACGCAGGGCAACCAGGACTCGGTGGCCGAGATGCAGAACATGGCCAACCAGAACAACGCAATGACGATGGCGAGCATGCAGATCAACATGCAACAGCAGATGACGAGCGCGATCGCATCGGTGGGCAACAACGGCGCAAAAAACGTCGCCGATGCCGCGAAGGGGCAGTAAGCGCAAGAAGTTTGCGACGCGGTACCTGGGGGTTGCGGGACTGGAAAGCGTTGGGCGGTATCCGGTTCCGTAGCCTTTTTTCTTTTGTTTTTCAGTCACAGCAACTGCATTCATGAGCCGGGAACGATACGAGGAACTGGTCCGCGACATCTGCCAGGTAGTAGACCTGCCGGACGCGGACTACGTGCTCGAAACGAAGACGATCGAGATCGAAGGCTTCGAAGTCCGGCTCGAGAACTACGAAAACGACCCGGGCTCGCTGTACGTGAATTTTCACTACGGCGCGATTTCGCCTGGGCGCACGCTCGTCGTTTTCAGGTTGATGCTCGAAGCCAACCTGCTGATCTATGCGCAGGATCAGGCGCAGCTATGTCTCGATGCCGACACGGGCAGCATCGTGCTGCTCGTGCATGTGCCGCTTACCGACGACCTTACCGGCGAGTACCTCGCCGAACTGTTTGCGCACTATGCCGAGCATGGGCGGTACTGGCAGACCAATATCATCGAGTCCTCGGACGAGATGTTCGAGGGGATCGTTTCGGGGAATTATTTGTGGTTGCGGGCTTGAAGTGGTGCTCGCTCATTCACGCACCGTCGCATCGGCGCATGAATGAGCTGGCGTGACATGTGTCAGGCCGCGATGTGTGGAATTAACAGCACGAGACGCTGCGGCGCGTTCGGATCGGTTTGACCCGGCGACGGCGCGGCAATTACCAGGCACTCTCCCGGCGCGAGATTCGCGGCCACGATCTGTTCGTGTGCGGGCGTATCTCCAGCCTTCTTATTCGAGGGACCAAGATCGACACGTAACGCAACACGTTGAAACGCCGCTTCAGCGTCGAGTGTCGGTTTGACCGATAACCAGAGATTGTCCGCACTATCGGGCACATCCCCTTCGCGTAACGCAAGCCGTGCTTCGTGACGATCGATCACAGCGGGCGTTCCGTCGAGCGTAAGCATCGTGCGCGAGACTTCCGTATGCGCACGCTGTGCCTGTTCGAGTGCGTGTAGCTGTACGACCAGATCGTGTCCGCCATCGGTGGCGGTTGCAAAACCTGGCGTGTCGCTGCTGCCTGCGCCGGCATCGCCGCTTGTTGCAGCAAGCGGCAACGTAGCGCCAAGCTCGGCCAGCGCATCGCGATTGACATCGACGACCCATGCTTCAACCGACACCAGTTTCGGCCGTGTGTCGAGATCGGCAACCAGCACCGCATCGCCGTCGATCCGTTCCGGCTTGTCGCGGATCAGCACGGAATTAGTCGAGGCATCCGCTTCCACGATCGGTAACGCTGCGGCGAACTCAACCGGCTGCACCACGTTCTGATTCGCATCCGTGCCGAGCCGCCCATGCATGAAGCGTTGCTGCAATAACGTCGCCACGCCCTGCACGATGACATCGTGCCCACCGATCGAGCGAACCTGATCCGCAGCAAGTGCCGACTGGAGACGCACTACCTTCACTGTTGTTCGGGTGCGGGCTTGCGCGTCGAGTTCAAGACGCCCCGCTGCGCTGCTCAATTGAGCGATATATGCAGCGGGCCCTTTAACAACTACCGTGTGATGCACCGGATCGAATTGCAACGGGAAACGCGCATCGGTAACGCCCGACTTGGCGAGACCGGCGGCTAGGGCATCAGGCGTCAGATAGTTCAAGCGGATCGCAAGCGTCTGTTCGTCGCTAATAGGCGATATCTGGATCGCCGTGCCGTCGTAATACCAGTCCAGATCGAACCGCGCACAGATAGTGTCGAGAAACTGCCGCGGCGGCATCACGAAGTGTCCGTGCACGGTGCCCTGAATGTTGCCGCTCATACGAATCGGCACATTCTGTCCGGTAGAGAACGCATTCAACGTATCGACAAGGCTGCTGCCGTTGGTGTCGTACACGAAGCGGCTGCCTTGCCAGTTGACGCCAGGCGCACCCAGCGCGCCAATGCTGCCCATCGCGACAGCGAGTACGCCAGCCAGCATTGAACAACGCAGGAGAATTCGGATCGACATGAGTTATTTCCGTGCAGCGAGCGAATCGGGTGGAGCGTCAGCCGGACTGCTATCGGGCCGCAGCGTGAGCCGGTAGCCGGTCGCGTACACCGACTGCACCGTCCAGTCGACACCCGCCGACTTCAGGTTATTCCGCACCCGGCTCACGTACATATCCACCGAACGGCTCTGCACCGCCGCATCCCACCCCCACACCACGCTCATCAAATCCTGGCGCAGCACCACCGCACCGAGATGCGACGCGAGATGCCAGAGAATGTCGAACTCCTTGGTACCGAGCCGATGCGCTTCACCACCCGGTGTCACAAGCGAACGCGCCTGCTGGTCGAGCACGCTGTCTTCGATCATCATCTTGCGGCCCTGCACGTTCGACGAACCGAAGCGCCGCAGCAGCGCACGCACACGCGCCAGCAACACCTCACGATCGAACGGCTTGACGAGATAATCGTCGGCACCGGCATCGAGTATCCGCACGATGTCCGACTCCGCGGAATGCACGGTCTGGAACAGCACCGGCATCGTCGACTGCGAACGGCCACGAATCTTCTGCAACAGCTTGTCGCCCGATACGCCCGGAATATCCCAGTCGAGAATCGCGAGATCGGCCCAGTTATCGGTCAGATGCTGCTGCGCTTCGAGACCGTTATGAAACGCATTGACCTGGTAACCCTCGGTTTTCAGCCACGAGAGCATCAACGCGTGATGCGCCGGATCGTCCTCGACCAGCAGGACGCGCACCGGTCTGCCTGACATTAGTTTCATCGTCGAACCTCATTCATGATTGGCATGCACGCATCACTTACGCGACGCATGCAGTGCCCGATCCGCATCGACCAGCGACGATCCGCCCGACGAGCGCACCGAATTCGAATTCAGACAAGGCAGTTGCAGCACGAACGTCGTGCCGCCCTCCTCGTTCAGTTCCGCGTACAGCGTGCCGGCATGCAACTCGACGATCTGCACCGCAAGCTTCAGGCCGAGACCGAAGCCCGTTGCGCTCTTCTTGCCGACCGCTTCGAAAGTGGTCAGCCGTCCGCCTGCTTCCCGCAGACCCGGCAGACCGCCCGCGCGATCCGTCACCGTCACTTCGACGAGACGCTCCCGATAGCGCAGCGAAACCGTCACCGCATCGCCGCGCGGCGACGCACGTACCGCGTTGTCGATTACGTTCTGGATCGCGCGCGCGACGAAGTTGCGCATGCCGTTCACCCATGCCGGCGACCCGTTCGGTAACCACAACTGCAACGGCACACCGTAATACGTCGCGGTGACTTCGAGTTGCGAAATGATCTGCCGCACCGTGGTCCGCAGATCGAAGCGCTTGAAATCGCGCGCATGCAGGTGCTCGGTCACCGAACTGAAAATGTACTGCTCGCCCAGCGCCAGTACGTATTGCGCGAGTTGCGTGATCTGCTGCATGCCGCCACAACGTTCGAACGCTTCCGGGTCGCTCGAATCGAGCTGCGTCAAAGCGTTGATCGAATTGAGCGGCGAGCGCAGGTCGTGCAGCAGGAAACGCAGCGACATGGCCCGCTCGTCGATCGAGCGGCTGAACTCCGACACGTCGGTCACCGTGACGACCATGCCGACCGCGTCGCTCGCGCTGACATTCGCCTGAATCCACAGCGTGGTGTCTTCGACGTGCAGATCGAAGCCACGCTCGAAGTCTTCGCGACGCAGCACTTCCGAAGTCGCGAACTGGTCGCCCAGCATGGTCGCGAAATCGCCGCCCGCAGGCAGCGACATGTTCAATAGCTTCGCCGCGCGTTCGTTTGCGTCGAGCACCACACCGCTACTGTCGAGCGCGACCACGCCGCACGGCATGCCATCCAGCACGGCGCGCATGCGCCGGGTCTGCTCTGCGGATTGTCGGGTCTCGTCGTCCACGCTCGGTGACCTCGTTACTACGGCGTGATGACACGCGGCGACAACAGGAACAACTGCTCCATGTGCTGCTTGTTCGTGTTATCCGTGCGGAACAATGCGCCGAGCAGCGGAATCTTCGACAGGAGCGGCACGCCGGATCTGCCGAACGTGTCCTCGTTCTTGTGATAACCGGCGATCAGCAGCGCCTGGCCTTCGTTGATGAACGCTTGCGTCGTGATGTTGCTGGTCTGGATCACGGGCAGCGTCCCTACGTTCGTCCCGGTCAGCTCGCCGTCTTCAATCGCGACGTCGAGCTTGATGCGGGTCTGACCGTCTTCCTCGACGACCATCGGCAGCACGCGCAGCGATACCCCCGTCGAAATGCTGTACAGGTCGCCCGCCGTGTAGCCCGACACCTGGACGAAGAATTTCGTCTTGTTGTCCATGACCGCTTCGATGTTGTTCAACGTCACGACCTTCGGGCTCGCGTCGATCTTCGCGAGGTTGGTCTGCTGCAACGCCGAGACGCGTGCCATCAGATAGCGGCCGGCATCGCCGAGTACCGCGGCCATCGAGAGACCGGCCGGCGACGCCAGTGCCGTGACGTTGCCCTGCAACGTGGTGTTGCCGAAACTCTGTGTCAGGTTGCCGTTGTAGCCGTTCTGCGTATTCGCGCCCGATCCGGTCTGAATGTCGATGTGACTGTTGTGCGCGGTCCAGTCGACGCCGAGTTCGCTGAGTGCGTTGTCGTCGATCTCGATGATGTGCGCTTCGATTTCGATGAGCTGCGGCTTGATGTCGAGGCGCTGGATCAGCGAGTCGTATTGCGCCATGTGGTCGCCGGTATCACGGATCACGACCGAGTTGGTGCGCTGGTCGGCGACGATCACCGGCAATGAACCGTCGCTGCCTGGCGAAGCCACCTCTGAGGGCAGCGGCGGCGGCGAGCTGCCGATGACCGCCTGGAGCTGCGGCGACGGCTCGCCGGTCAGCCCCGAAAGCATGCCCTTGCTGGCCCCGCCCGACGGCAGCGGCGGCGGAATGTACGGACCGTTGTAGGTCTGGCCGTTTACATCGGTGACCGGCTCGTTGCGCGTCACACCCGACGACTGCCCGCTGCTACGGCCCTCGCCACTCTTGCCCTTGTCTTTGTCCTTGCCCGAGTCGGGATGGTAAAGATTGTTGAGCACGGTCGCCACGCCTTCCAGCTTCACCTTGTCGCCTTCGATCATCACGGTGCGATCCTGCGCCCAGCCGTGATACAGCGGGAACACACGCACCATCGTGCCGCTGCGGCGCGACGCATTGGCGTCAACTCGCGCGGCGATCTGCGTGACGAGTTGCACATAGCGCGGCGGCCCGCTGACGATCGCCGTACCCTGAGTGGAGTCGTAGTTGATCGGAAAACGGTCGTCGGACACCTGCATCTTGTCGAGCGTCTCGCGCAACGACTGGGTACTGGCGTTATCGAGCTTGATCAGCGAGCTTTGCAGATCGGATGATGCGACCACATCGAGCACCTGGCCGTCGAAGTACCACGCGAAACCGAACGATGCAGCAAGCGTGTCGAGGAACTTGCGCGGCGACAGATGAAATTTGCCGCTTACCGTGCCGGTCACGCCCGGAGCGATATTCGTCGCGATCCCCTGGCTTGCGCCGAAATCGCGCAGCACGTCCTTGATGTCCTTGCCGTCGGCGGCATAATCGACCACCGACGAGCGCAACCGGAGCGGCGCCGCGTGTGCAGTGGGCGCAATCGTGGCGAGTGCGAGCGCAGCGCACATCGCGGCGGTATTCAGCTTTCTGCTCCACTTCATCATTGCCATTGCTTGCCTGATCCGGTTAATTGCTGGTACTGGGCGATCGGTTCGGTACGTCGAAGGCGATTTCATGTGAGAATTTCCCATCCGTCCTCATTCGGCAGACCACGACCATGAACATCCCCCACCACGACCGGCGCGATCTCACCCGCGAGATTCTCGACCTGATCGATCTGCGCCAGGTCTTCACCGATATCCATATCGAGCAGGACCGGCCGATCATGATCAAGACGCCGCGCGGCTGGCTCGCGGTCGGCGAGGAACCGGTGCTGCTCGAGGAAATGGTGCCCACGCTCGAATCGATCGAGTCCGACTGGGAAAATTTTTTGCAGCACGGCGCGATCGATCGTCCGTTCGTGCTGACGCGTTGCCGGCTGCGTTGCAATATCTATCGCACGTACGGCGGCCGCAAACTCGTGATCTCGATTCGTCGGCTGCCGTTGCAACCGCTCGCGCTCGACAAGCTTGGTCTGCCCGCTTACGTGCGCACGATGATCGAAAGTCCGAAGGGTCTGGTGCTGGTTACCGGTCCGACCGGTTCGGGCAAGACGACAACGATTGCGTCGATGCTCGATTACATCAACCACACGCGCAACGGTCACATCGTCACGATCGAGGAGCCGATCGAATACGAACTCGAAAGCCATACGTCGATCGTGTCGCAACGCGAAGTGCCGACCGATGCGCCGAGTTTTACGGCGGGTTTGCGTGAGGCGCTGCGGCAGAAGGCCGATGTGATCATGGTTGGCGAGATTCGCGATCCCGATACTGCTGAGACTGCGTTGCAGGCCAGTGAGTCGGGTCACCTGGTGCTTGCTACGATGCACACCGGTAGCGCGGTTGGTACGCTCACGCGGCTGTTGTCGTTCTTTCCGCCCGAGCATCGTGAGCGCTATGCCACGTCGCTCGCTAATTCGTTGATCGGAGTGGTCTGTCAGTGTCTCGTGCCGACTCAGGATGGTGAGAACTTCGTGCTCGCCAGCGAGTTGCTGTTCAATAACAATCAGCAGATCAGTCCGATGCTCGTCGATCCTACAAAGGTGCCGCTGATCGGCGACCTGCTGAAGCGCAAGCATGACAACATGTCGCGGTTGCTCAACGAGCATCTGGCTAGTCTGGTTGCGAAGAATGTTTGTACGGCACGTGATGTGATGCGGTCGACTTATAACCGGATGGAGCTGCACGATATGTTGCAGGCTATTGTGCCGCGGTGAATTCGGCACGCTGTGCGGCGAGTGTGATGGCTCGCTGCGCGCGCTACTTTTCGGCACGCCAGTGGCAATGCGAACGCTCTCGCTTCTACCTGCGAGAGCGTGCTGATAGTGTCGCCGGGACTGGGCGTCCGGCGCCCCACGGGGCCTCGCAGCAGTGTCGAATAGTGATGCGTTCATCGATTGGCGAGGTGTCCGTTCAATAGTAAGTACTGATGGTCCATCCCGCGGCCACTGGGGTATTAAAAACAATGTTCCCGTTGTTTCCGCCCACGTAGCTGCTGGTCCACCTGGCCGGCAAAGGATTTGTTCCCGTCTCCGCAAAGTGCGCGTAGGCGCTTTTCACTTCAACGTAGTAGGTACCTGCAACGCCGGCATACGAGAGGCTGTTGTTGATCCCCGATGAATCGTTGATCAATATCGGACTCTGGCTCTCGTTGTGTGCCAGGGCAGTGTTACTGTTACCCGTGCTGTCCTCAATATAGATGTACTGTGCAATCTCAGCGCCTGAAGTGTAAGTAGTACCCGCCGTACCGTCATTCATGTGCTCCCAAGCCGAGACGTTTATCACCCCGGTCTTATTGAGTACGACCTTAGTTTGCACATCGTAGTATTGGGTGTTAGTCGTAGGATCTGATGAAGGCGCACCTGTCACCTGACACGGATAGTCGTTGGCCCCGCTGCCGTTGCCCTCCGGCAATAACACCGCGCATACCACGGCGTTTGTGACCGGGGTAATTGCCGATGCACTCTGCCATGTGTTGCCACCTGTGCCCTGCGGGTTGGGCTCGCATGACATCACGGTCCCAGTTGCATCGGTAGTGACTGATGTGGCGCTCGCCGGATTGTCCGGTGTACACGTCGCGCCGAGCGTTTGCGAGTTACCGAGATCGAGATTACCCGCCTCGTTAACAGCGAGCGCCTGCCAGGTTTTAGTAGCGCCGTTGTAGGTGTATGCGCGGTTGGTCTTTAACGTCATCGCCACATCGCCGGGCATCGCCGTCGAAGTCAGATCCACCAACGACGCCTCATCGGTCACCTGGCCGCGCCAGTGGAAAGAAGCTTGAGGCGCCCAGACGTAGCCCAGGTTAGTGTTTTGGCAGACCACCACATTGCCGGTCGAATCCGCCGCAATGGAGCCGGACTGCGTTTGCACGCAACCCTGATAATCCGTCTGCGGCGCGAGCACGATCGGCACCTGCATCGTATTCGCCTGGATGTTGCCCGGCACCGAGACTCGGTAGAGGTAATCCGTGTTCTGCACCTGGTTGCCGTTGTAGTACACCTCCGTTGCGAGATGTCCCGTGCCGGTCTTCGTTCCCGAGCACGACTTACCCGCCGGGTTCGGCGACAATCGCTTCCACTCGCCGAACGCGCCGATTGCAGTACCCGCGCCATTGTTGGTCGCCGGAATCGAGCCCGCTCCTTGCCCTGAGTTCGCCGCAATGTAGCCGAGTTCGGGGTCTGGAATCGTCGTGCCACCCTCGGTGACAAGCAGTCCGTTCAACATGCCGCTCGCGTCAGAGTAGACCAGCAGGCAAGGCGTCTGGCCGTAAGGATTAGTGGGCGTCGTATTGGGTGGCAGAAACGTTGACAGGTTAGTCGTCCCACCCGTCACACCCACCACGACTGGCGTGCCCGCGCTCGCATACTTTGACAGTGACGCGAAATTCTGCTGGATATACTGCCTCGCCGCCCCGCTCAGTAGTTGTTGATACAGCGCGGCCTGCTGTCCGCGTGTGTCCTCAAGCGATGAATTGATCATCGTCGCCACGCCCCCGACCATCAGGGCCGTGAGCGCGAGCGCAACCAGAACCTCGATCAACGTGAAGCCTCGCAAACGCGCGCGCTTCGTCACAACGGATGACTTATTCATAGGCTTGCGCCATCCAGACCAGCGTACCGTCCGGCACGCTGCTTGCCAGCTGCGGCGGCATCGGCACCGGTGAATTACCAGGCGACTGCACGTAGCCGCCGAACGCGACGCCCGCAAACGCTGAGCCTTGCGCCAACTGTTCGACCTGACTGGCCGCTGCACCCGAACTCGGCGAGACACCATAGACCACCACCAGACTGCCCGTGACGCCACCGCCGTTCGGCACCACGTAGTTCTGCCACGGCGCAGTTTGGGCATCCGGTAACGACAGAGCGCTGGCCGCTACCCGCCCTTGAAACGTCGGCTTGCCGAGCGCGTAACTAACCACCGCCTGACGGTACACACTCATACTGTCAGCGAGATTCACATTGATGGCCGAGGGCGTGGACAACATCGCTTCACTGTCGAACAGCGCATACGCACCGGTCAACATGCCGAGAATCACGATGGTCCATATCACGTACATGCTTGTGTCCCTATGCGGTGGTAATGGTGGATGGTCGGAACTCGTTCAGCGGATGGCTAGGTCGAGGTCCATACGATGTCGTTCCCACCGGTAACGCAAATGGCCTCCGCATTCGTCAGGGTGACTGGGAGACTGGTTGCAGCCGTACCACCAACCGAAATCGCCGACCAGCTTCCGCCTGCAGTCACAGCACTGATGCACACAGATTGCGGAACATTCTTGAACTCGATCGTGAACTGAGAGCCGGCAGTACCGGCCGCAGCAATCGTCACCGCCCCCCCCCAGTTATCCGTGACCGTCGCGCCACTAGCCGCAAGGTCGCCAGGAAATACGCCGGCCTGCGAAAGAATCAGGTTTGAGACATTGGTATAACCGTTCCCTTGCGTCATATACAGCTTCTTCACCCCCGTCTGGATCGCGTTCACCTGCTCTGCTACCGCATTCGATCCCGCACTGCTGAACGCCCCGTTAAGCAACGCCACCGCCCCGATCACAACGATCGCCGCAATGCCGAGGTATGCGATCGCCTCCAGCAGCGACGCACCGCGTTGCGCTCGACGAGACACACAAACGGCACGCATGCCGAGCCGGGAAGCCAGTTTCACTGTCTGTTGCATGTTGCTCTCCTCGATAAACATAAATGTCCGCTGCCGGCGGGTGCCCCGCCCATCCGGCTTCCATGCAGCGACGCTGCATGACGATTGAATACCGCGCTCAATGCATCGAGCGAGACATGGCGGCAATTTCCTGCTGAATCCCGAAGAAGCCGGTGATCAGCCACGACAGAACCAGTGCCAGCGTAACGATCGCGACCCCGTTCACGACACGCATCTGCGCCTCGATGATCGTGACGCCTTCCTGCATCCATTCGTCCGCGAGCGACTGCAGCGCTTCAGCGAATCCCTTGTATTCCGCATATACACATAGGTCGTCGACGATCTCTTCCGACGGAAAACCGTAACCGGTATTCTTCATCGCCTCGCCGACGTTCAAGCCCGACTTCACGCCGAACAGCATGTCGTCTATTCGTTGACGCAACCACGGCTTCGCGTTGTCCGCGAGACGCCCCAGAGATTTCTCGACGGTAAAACCCGCGGCCTGCAACGAAGAAAACGCCACGAGAAAGCCGCAACCCACAATCAATCGATACACCGAATACGGGGGAAAACGATCGAGCACGACCCGTGCGCTACCGGCCCAGCGCGGCATCGAATAGAACAGCGCCGCCAACGCCAGCACCACCAGAATCACGCAATAGACCATCCCGCCCTGTACAAAACGCGACATCGTGTACAGCGAATGCGCGACGCCATGCCAGCGGTCCGGACTAACGATCGACGCGAAACGCGGAATCACCAGCTTGCCGAACAGAAACAGATACCCGAGCGTCATGACGAAGATCACGATCGGATAGATAAGCCCGCCAATGATCGCAAAGCGAATCCGTCGTCCCGACATCACGACGCCGGACACCATCTGCAGCGCAACCTCAAGACGTCCCGACTGTTCGCCAGCCATCACGATCATCTGTTCGGTGTGCGGCACCCACCACTCCATCGCCTCAGACAACATGCCGCCGTTCTGCACCACACGTCGCCAGTCAGTGAGCGTCACGGCATCGGGCTCGTTCGGCTTGCGGCCCTCATGCGAAGCGCGAAATTCAAGTTCCTCAAGCACCTTCAGCAACGGCAAACCGTTGCTGATCATCTTTGCAATCTTGCGATACAGCCGCAGCCGCGCCTGCGTCGTGAACTGCAGGCGTGCCCAGGTCCGATATACATCAACCGCCATGACCTTCCCCGCCTGCGACGAAGAGCCCACGCTCGGCATCTGATGCCGGTGGAAGTGGCCCGACTACCCGCTCCGCCATACGTGGATCGACGAGCCCGGCCGCGACCTTGTCGACTGCATGCTGTGCGACAGTCTGGCCACCCATCTCACGGAGCCAGTATTCGTGCGCGGCGTTCTTGCGCCCCTCGCGCAACAGTTCGCTAAACGTAGTGTCGGTACGGATCACCTCCGCAACCACGGTCCGCCCAATCGTCCCGTGGCCACAATGCGGGCAACCCGGCCCAGCGACCCGCACCTGATCGAAGCGCGCACCAACCGCACGCTTTACGCGTCCGACCAGAGCCGGATCGAGCGTATGCATCACGTCGGCGAACGGTTGCGAACAGTGCTGACACAGCAACTTGACGAGACGCTGGCTGATGAGGCCGGTAATCAACGTTTCATCGGTCACCATCGAAAGCGGCAAGCCCAGATCGGTCAACCGGTCCGCAATCGCAATCGCGCTGTTGGCGTGCACGGTGGTCCACACCTGGTGGCCTGTCATCGATGCGCGCAAGGCGCTCTGTGCGGACGCACGGTCGCGCATTTCGCCGATCATGATGGTGTCGGGGTCGAGCCGCATCGCATTAGCAATCGCTGCGGAAAACGCAGTAGAGCGAGCCTCTTCGCTGTTTGCGTTGACGACCGGTGTCTGCACTGCGCCCGTGATCGGATACTCGACCGGATCTTCAACGGTGATCACGTGGATCGATCCCGCCATGTCGCGAATCTGACTCGCCAGCACGCGCTGCAACGTCGTCGATTTACCTGAACCGGTCGGCCCGCTGATGATGTTCATCCCGTGCGGCTGCTGCTTGAGCAGTTCGATCATCTCCGATTGTCGCGCGGTAAACCCGAGATCTTCGAGCGCGATGGTTTCGCCTGCGTCGTTGTAGAGCAGCCGCATCACCATCACACTGCCGAGGCTTGTCGGCGCCGTTGCAATCCGCACGCCGAACAGCCGCTCAGGCAACTTGTCGCGATCGCCAATGCTCGCGTCCTGACGCTCGTTCGGTTTGTAGGTGTTATCCGACACGCTGGCCATCGCCGAATACAACGTTGCTAGCAGCCGTTCACCGTATTCGCGCGTCTGTTCGCTGATACGCGTGAGTTCGTTGTGAATCCGGAACAGGATCTCCGTGCTGAAGCGATTCACGCGAATGTGAATGTCCGACGCGCGCTCCGTGCAAGCCCGCGCGATCAGATTCTTCGCGACCACCTGCATCTGCGTGTGATCGACCCGCTCGCCGGTGCCGTCGCGACGCTTGCCCTGATACGAGCGCCGCACGGTATCGAGACTGGCGAGGCGCGTCGAGTAGCGATAATTGAGCCGCTCGAGGCGTGCGCAATACGACAGCACGAACGGATTCATGTCGTGCCCTTCCGCGACCAGCAGCGTGCCGTCGTCGAGCAGGCAGAGGAATTTGCGCTCTTCGGCACTCGCGGCATATTCGCCGGCATCAGACAACGGCCGTGCGGCCGGCCGTGGCACCGCTTCTGCGCGCGGTTGAGCCGGTACCTGCACGGTGGCGTCCACAGCGATCGGTTCGGGTAACGGAACCGGCAACTGAGCCAGTAGATCCCCAGGCGGTGGCGTAGTCGAAACCGGCGGTTTGAGCAACTCGCTGCCATCCGGTTTCTGCACCTTTGCAACGGCCGGTGACAACAGCGGCGTCACGACAGACGATGACGACGGCGCAGCCGACGCGGCAGGTGCTCCCGGCGACACGACATGTTTCTTCGACGGACCGGGGGAATACAGCGGAGTGGCCATGATGCTTACCTCCCTGGCATAGGGATGGTCGGAATCGGCGGCATACCGCTCGTTGCGACCATGTGCGGCTGCGAACGCGACGACGACACCGTCAGCGTATTGCGCATGCCGTGGCTTTCGATCACCACGACGCCCGGACGGATCGATACAACGCGCATTCCGTTCGGCAACGTGTCGCCGGCATGCACGTCGACTTCGCTGCTGTCATTCACGTTGAGCGTCGCCATCATCGAACGGCCGAGACCCTGAGTCGCGATCACGGCAACCTCGTCGTTGGTCACCGCCCGGCCCATTCTGCCGAGCGCTTCCTGACGCTCGGCCACTTCGGCCTGCGCATCGAGTTTCTTCAGTTGCGCCTTCAGGATGACGGTGTCTTCCTGCAGGCTCATCAACTCTTGCGCGGCCGCGAGCGCGGCCGGCGAAGGTGCAGCATCAGACGCCGCGGACACTGCACCGACGGCCACCGCTCCCGACGCAGCGCGCGGATTTGTCGGCTTGATAGTGAGCGGCGTGGACGCAGCCTGCGCACTCGCGAGCGCGGGCCACGCGAGACAGCAGACGAGCGCCCAACTGCGGAGCGAACGGTCGTTATTGTTCATATACCACTCCTTCAACAGTCCATTGCCCCGGCTTGTACGACAGCATGTCCAGCCGCACGCCCGGCTCGTCCAGATAGCTCATCACATTGCGCGGCGACAGTTCGCCGAGTTGCGCGGAAAACTGCCATGCCTGCCACGGTGGCGCGTCGGCAGAGGCTTGCCCTGCGACCAGCGGTCGCTGCAACGTGAAATGCAGCGGAATACCCAGTAACTGAAAAGCGGACAGCAGGCGGACCCGCACACCGCGCACACCGACGATCGATTCGTCGCCGGCAGATGGCAGCGAGAACGACTTGACGAGCGATGCGTGGTCGCCGCTGACATCGGTCACCGCGCGCGGTTCTGCCGCGAGCAGGATCGCCACGTTCGAATCGCTACGCGACCAGCTATATGCAACGTTGTTCGGACGGCAGACATAGTCGTCGAGTTGCCAGCCACCGGGGCCAACCATCTCGAAGTGATCAAGGCAGTAACGTGCGAACGTCGAAGGCAGCGGAGCACTCGCCCACGGATGAACCGGCGGCGGTTTGCTGAGCGCAGTCGACGGATGCAAAATCAACTGCTGACGCGCGAATTCGAATGCACGCTCGCGGGCGATGTTCTGCCGGTACGAGCGATACAGCAGCCCGGCGTAAACCAGCCCGAGAATCAGAACGGCCGCCCCGGCGACAAGTGCGAGCCTGCGTCTCTGCAACTTGTGCGATACCGGTACGAGATTGAGCCAGCCCGGCAAGCGCGGTTTACCGCCGCGCCGCGGAATCATGTCCTCAATGCGGCGCGGATAGAAATTGTGGAAGCCTTGCGACTCGATGCTCGGGTCGCCGATCACGACATTCCATCCACCAAGGCTGTAGTCGCCGTGCAGCCGCTCGAAGACTTCATCGCTGGTGCCAATCCAGTCGCCGTTCGGCAGAAACGCGCCGTCGCGTACCGCGAAATACGCCCAGCGGCCGTCCGGCAGACTGAACGCACCGAGCCAGTTCGGCGCGGGTTGCTGGCGGCCTTCGTAGAACGCCCCTTCGGTCGCGATCGCTTTCGACACCATCGCGCCAAGCGACGGCAAACCGAACTGCGCGCCTTCGCGCGTACTCGCAAAACCGGCGCCCGCGAAGCTTCGATCGATGCGCAACACCATCGCATCGAAGTTCAGCCGGGTCGCGAGTTCGATCGCCTCGGCGCGCAGTTCGTGCCGCCGCGATAACGATTGCCAGAACAGACCGCAGACAAAGCGGTAGCGGTCGATCTGGATGATTTGCGTCGCCATGATAGAGCTATCGGTCCGTGCTGGCTCAGGCGCCGTTCATCGTGACCGGCGTGATCAGAATCACGATCACTTCACGCGAACGCTGTGCGTTATAACCGCCGCCAAACAGAAAGTTGGCGGGCGTAATAGTGCCGGACTGGGTACCGTTGTCGACGACGCCTTCATAGCCACCGATCACCAGCGTCTGACCTGACTTCATCGACACGCGCTGCAAGAAGTTGCGCGTGTTGACGGTGGGCAACTGGATCTGCTGCGCGTTGGCGCCCGAGCCGCTGGTGACAGTCGCCAACGGCTCCAGCGTCGAAATGTTGCTATAGAACTGCATCATCACCGTGCCGTCGTCCAGGATATGCGGCAGTAGCGTGAGATTGAAACCGGTCGTCACGGTGCCTGGCGTGAGCGAGGTCTGGCTGCCCACATTGGCCGTGTTGGTGGTCGACACCGACGCCAGATACGTTGTCAGGGTCGCAACCTGCACGGGCACGGGCTGGTCATTGAGCGTCGTCACCGAAGCCGATGTCTTGCGTCGCACCGTCCCCTGGTCGGACAACGCCGAGATCACCGCGTTTGTGGTATTGGCGCGGCTGTTCGGCGTGATGACCGTAGCCGATCCCTGAGCTGGCGTGATGCCGTTGAGCCCCGAGAAGATCTGGCCGCCGACGCCGCCGAGGGTGAACTTGGTACCAAGCGCCTGATACACCGCGTTCCAGTTGATGCCGTAACTATCGTCGGCGTTCAGCGTGACTGACAGTACCGTAACGTTGACGAGTATCTGCCGGGACAGCACACGGTTCTGCTGATCCATGAACTCGCCGACACGGGCAAGCACGTCCGGCGTATCAGTCACCGTGATCGAACCGGTGGCCGGCGAGGGAACGACTGAGCCAACTGGCGACAACATCCCCTTGATCGCCGCCTGCAGGCCGCTGTACACCGACAACTGGGCGTTCATCACGGTATTGGTAGTGTTGTCGGACGAGATCGACGGTGTCGAGCCGGACCCGCTGCTGCCGCCACCGCTTGCACCGCCTCCGCTACCTCCTCCACTGCCCCCACCCGAGCCGCTGCTGCTCGCGCCGCTGACCACATTCGCATCGAGCTTCGAATCGCCGGGAATCGCCGACACCTGATACACGCGCGTGTCGGTGTAGAAGAAGTCGATCGCGCCGTCCGCGTATTTCCAGAACACGCCGAAGCGCGCGCTAGCCGCATCGAGCAGACCGCGCAGATCGCCATGTGCATATACGATGTGCACCGCCGACAATTCTGGCGCCATCGCAGCACCACGCGCGCCGCCCGGCGACGGTCCTTGCAGCATCCCGGCCGGTAGCGGCGGCAGACCCGGATAGGTCGATCCTGCGGCACCGCCTGTCGAGGACGAAGCGCTTTGCGCTGCACTCTCAGTACCCGGCGCAACCTTCGCCGGAATATTCGTCATGCGCGTGATGCGATCGGCGAACGCGCGCAGCGAATCGACGGTACCGTCGAAGCTGGCCGGTTCGTTGAACACTCCGGGCAGCGCAGTCGACGCGGAGAGTTTGAGCGTATTGCCGGACAGCCACAGGCCGTTGTTCGTGATGACCGCGTCGGTGTCGTGCTCGCGGTTATCGCCTCGATTAATGCCATCGAGCAAACCCTGCTGACGCTTCATATCCGTCTGCGTGTCATGTTGAACGCCCTGAAGCAAACCAGTACACCCGGCCAGCATACAAAGCGATACGCCGATAACGGCAACCTGGCGGAGTACGCGCATCAACCTGCTCCCTTCGCGGTAACCCGCAGAACGTGATTACCCTTGTACAAGATTGCCTGGATCGGTACTTCCGAATGACTCAGCGCATCGACGACTGAATTCAATGCCTGTTCGAAGGTGCCCTGGATGGTCGCGGCCGCATCGATCGAGAAGTCGGTCGGCACCGCCCAGATGAACTGCCACCCTGCCTCGCGTGCCCAGCGCGCGAGTGCGTTGCGTACGGAGCCGTCGGATGGCCTCAGGTCCCACACCATGAGGCCGGTGTCGGCCGTGTTCTGTGCGGGCATGCTGGCGGGGACGATGACTTGCGTAGCGGCGGGCGCGATCGTAGGTGCCATGCCCACCGTCGAATTCGACACAGCGACGTTAAGCGGCATCGCTTGCGGCGCAGGCGAAGTTGAAGGCGAAGGCGCGGATGCGAGGATGCGCATCGGCGCAGGCGCAGGGGCAGGGGCTGCAACCGGCAGTTGCCGTGCGCGCGGTGCCGGCGCGAGTGCAGCCATGTAAACCGGGTTTGTCGATGTGCTGGTTGCGACTGGGCGTGCAACGGGAATCGTAACGAGTGCCGCAGCAGAATCGCTGGAGCGCGGCGCCATGTTGTTCGTGCTATCCACACGCGGCGGCACCGGCAGCGGCGCCGCACTGGCCGTGGCGAGCGTTTGAGCCGCGGGCAGCGTCTGCCCCGGCATCGGTGCAACCGCGCTCACAGTGACCAGATGACGATCGGTGTCGACGTGTGCCTGCAGCGAAGGATTGCCCGCGAGTATTTCGCCCAGCGCCGTCACGAACGATTCGCCGCCGTGCCAGCTCACCGGCACATCGGCCCACGCGCCGGCGTTTGGCACATTGACCCCGTAACTGGACGGCACGATCCGCTCGAGCGCGCGCAACAGCGGTACACCATGACCGCCCGCCTTGACCGTGTCGCCCCCCGAATAGCGGCTGCCCTCGACAATCACCTGCGAGTCCGACGCAACCGCATCAACGCTCGCGGTCCAGCCACAACAGAAAGAGAGCCCCACCCACACACCTGCCGTTAGCTTTCGCATACCGTCTTCGCCTTCTCTATTGCTTTCATCGTCGTGCGAGTTCTGCGTGCACAGGTATCCCTGGCCGCCCAATCGCCATGCGCTCTCTCATGTATGTTCTTGACGCGCCCCGTCACGCGGAACTGCGCCGACTCCATTTCGCAATGAAGCCATTATGCGAAATGAATATTGATGAATTTCCACGCCCTATCCGGCTTCATCCGATGCCCTGCTGACAGGCGTCGACGCCGCGAAAATTCACTTGCCACCCCGAGGTGAGGCGCGTAAATATTCATTCCGCAACACGGACTCCTGCCACCTGACATATTGAAAGCTTAAGCCAGAGGCCAGGTTGGCATCTTCGCCGAGTTTACGACAAGTCAGGAAGATTCTTTAATAAAAATATTAATGGTTTACGAGCGCGGCGGACAAATATTAGTCATAGAAGTATGCTGAAACCATACTTTGAGACTCAGTGAGCATCGCTTGCCTCTGGTCGATAAATCGAATAGACGAACAGAAGTAACCGCAGGTAAGGCCGCACGACGATTTACTACGTCGCATCGGACATCACGATGTTCGCCGTCTTGCTGGTATCGCCCGCGAGTCCCATCGAAGCCGCATCGTCGGTCGGATACTGGTACGCATGAATCGCATCGCCGTCGCCGGCCGTGCGGCCGTCGGACAACGTGACCGTCATGTTCTCCGCGTTGCCGCCAAAATCCTTGTTGCCATCCACCTTGCTGATGTCGGGATTCCCGGCGCCCGCCGCCTGTCCGCTGCCGGCACCGCCGTCCTCATAGAGCACTTCGTTCGGTTTCGTATTGCCGTTCGCATCCGACGGCGAAATGCGCACGCCGATATCGCCCGAGCCCGCCGTGAACGTTCCGGTCTGACCGGGTGCGAGCGTCATCGTCGCCTTGTTCGCGCCCTGCACGGAGTAGGTGAACGACTCGGTGCGGTTCGTATCGTTGGTCACGTTGAAGGTCTTGTCGTTGCCGGTGCCGGTGTTCATCGTTTGCGTCGATGCCGGACTGACGCCGTCGACCGCGCCGGCCTGCGGAACGCCGCCGGCATTGTTGGTCACCCCTGATGCTGCGGAGCTGGACGAGCCCACTGGCGGGTTCGATGCCGGCGGCGGCGGATTGCTTGAGCCGGATGGAGATCCACCGGGCGAGCCGCCTGGTGGGTTCGACGCGGGCGGCGGCGGATTGCTTGAGCCGGATGGAGATCCACCGGGCGAGCCGCCTGGAGGGTTCGACGCGGGTGGCGGCGCGTTGTTGCCGCCCGATGGGGCTCCACCGGGTGCTCCACCCGGCTGCGGCATGGCATTGAACGATGGAGATCCACCGCCCCCTCCACCACCACCGCCTTGTGGAGACGACATGCTGTTATCGTCCGATCCCGGCAACACGTTCTGAAACGCCGCGATCAGCTCCTGGATGATCTGCTCGATCTGCTGCATGTTCAGACCGCCGGCCGGACTGTTGCCCGACGACGGATCGATCGAGTTAGCCGGCGACGTATTGAAGTTCGACGGAGCGCTGCTGGACCCCGCCCCTTGCGTCGGCGAAATGCCATCGCTGTCCGATCCGGGCAGCAGGCTCTGACACGCCGCGAGCAGTTCCTCGATGATCTGTTCGATCTGCTGCGTGTTCAACCCGCCGCCCGAACTGCCGCCGTTCACCGAACCGAACGGATTGACCGCGTAGTTATTCTGAATGCTTAGGCCCGTCATGATCGCTCCCATCCGTCAGTAGGTATCGAGGTGTCCGCACGATGCACCTGGTACGTCCCAATGTACGGCGGGAAATCTGCGCGCATACGACTCGACGCGAAACCACGACGCGCTGCGCGAAGACGCGACCACTACGATGAATTCGCTAGCGGAAGCGGCGCTTCGTATTTCGGCGTCTGCTTTCGCAATGTAATGCACCTTACCGGAGCATCGCAGCTACCTTGAATACGGGATCGGCGCTTGGCGGATTCCCATTCACGCTTCCCGCGCCTTCGTCGGGAAATGACCTCTCACCTGGATCAAGAGGAAAACGAAATGAGCATCATCGGAAAAATAGGTGGAGCCCTCGAACATGCCGTTACGAGTACGGTTAAAGGGATCGGCGACGACGTGGCTGGCATTGTCAAAGGCGCCGGCAAAGCTTTGGGGGGCGTCGGCGAGCTCGCAAAAGGCGCATTGACACTGAACCCCAAAGAGATGGGAAAGGGTGCGCTCGATGTCGGTAAAGGCGCATTTACGACCGTGACGAGCGGCATGTCGCTGACACCCGAAGCACTTGCGGGCAGTGCGGGGCTCAACCTCCTGAAAGGCGGAGTGGACGAGCTCAAGGGTAACGACGGCAACAGCGAAAACGGCTGAGCGACGAAATGAATATCGCCGAAACGCACCACGCAACCGATGCGGCTTCGATGGGCCAGGTTGTCGCCGACCACATCATCGAAAACCGGCTCGACGAAGCGGAAGCGCTCCTTCAGGAACTCAACGACGCTTATCCGGAGACGCGCAACAAGCTGGTTTTTCCGGTGATGATCGCGATTCAGCGCGGCTTCACTACCGAAGCGTGGCAACTCGTCAACGGCTTGCCGGATGATCAGTGCCCCGAACTGAAGGCGCTGTGTCTGCGGCAGATGAACGACCCCAGTTGGTATGGCTATGCGGAATCGTGTGTGGATCACCCCGATGCGAATATACGCAAAGCCATGCGCAATCTGCTCGATCGTTCCGAAGCCGATGACATTCACCCGTTTTATCGCTGAACCATGGTCGGCTAGTCGCGCTATCCAGCGCGCCGCGATACGCGATTAGCCTGCCTCACGCCTGTCACATCGCACCTCGATCGTCCATCGCAATCGATGACGCGACGCAAAAATAGATACAAAATTCGTCGCTTTCATTTCTCCAATATGCCACCTGAATGCACGGTGCCATTGCCCGTCTTATCCGCTACCGCCGATTAAAAGTCGCTATCCCGACAATGTCTAAATCCGATTGGTAAGCGGGCATTGCGTTCAATACGATCTGCTGGGTCATCCGCCCCCCCACAATCAGCAGGAGACGATCATGGCGACCTCCGCCAGGCACCCACTCAAGTATCTTCCCGCAGCACTCATCGTTGCGTTCGCATCGACTTCGTTTGCAGCCGACCTCACACGCGACAACGGTTCGCCAGTCGGCGACAACCAGAATTCGCAGACCGCCGGGCCCGCTGGCCCGGTCGTACTACAAGACTCGCAACTGATCGAAAAACTGCAGCGCTTCGATCGAGAACGCATTCCCGAACGTGTCGTGCACGCGCGCGGCACCGGTGCCTTCGGCGAGTTCGTCGCCGATGCCGACATCTCCGATCTGACCAAGGCGCAGCTCTTCACGCCGGGTACGCACACACCCGTGTTCGTGCGCTTTTCCACGGTGATGGGTTATCGCGGATCGCCGGAACAGGCACGCGATCCGCGTGGCTTCGCGACCAAGTTCTATACGCAGCAAGGCAACTGGGATCTGGTCGGCATCAACTGGCCGATCTTCTTCATTCGCGACGCGATCAAATTCCCCGACTTCGTTCATGCGAACAAACCGAGCGCCGTGACCGGCGTGCAGGATGCGAACCTCGCTTTCGATTTCTTCGCGCATACGCCTGAAGCGACCAGCATGCTCACCCATCTGTACACCGTTCAGGGCATGCCCGATTCGTACCGCCACATGGATGGCTTTGGCGTGCACGCGTTCAAATTCGTGAATGCAAAAGGCGAAGTCCATTACGTGAAATTCCACTGGAAAAGCGTGCAGGGCATTCACGGAATCCGGCCTCAGGACATTCCGACGTCAATCGGCAAAGACTGGAATCTGATGTCGAACGATTTGTATACGGCATTGAAGAACGGCGACGATCCGAAATGGGATCTGACCATTCAGGTGCTGAAGCCCGAAGAGCTCGCGCAGTTCGACTATGACGCGCTCGACGATACGAAGATCTGGTCGACGGTGCCCGAGCGCAAGATCGGCACGCTGACGCTGAATCGCGTGCCGGACAACTACTTCCAGACCACCGAGGAATCGGCATTTGCGCCGTCGCGCATGGTGCCGGGCATCGAGCCGTCGGAAGACCGCATGTTGCAGGGACGGCTCTTCTCGTATGCGGATACGCAGATCTACCGGATCGGCACGAACTACAACGAACTGCCGATCAACCGTCCGCTCGCGAGCGTCACGAACAACAATCAGGACGGCCTGATGAACTTCGGCGACCGCAAAGGCGACGTCAACTATGAACCATCGGGCATTGCCGAGCTCGCACAGGACCCGCAATACAAATACACGCAGACACCGCTGGCCGGCACGACGCAGCAACAGGCGATCCACAAGACGCTGAATTTCCGCCAGGCCGGCGAGTACTACCGGTCGCTGTCCGCGCAGGACAAGGGTGATCTGGTCACGGCGTTGTCCGCGGATCTGAACCATGTGACGAACGAGACCAACAAGTACACGATGCTCTCGTACTTCTACAAGGCGGATGTGGACTATGGGACGCGTCTTGCGGGCGCAACCCACGCCGACGTCTCGCGCGTCGCTGCGCAGGCCGCGAAGCTGAACGACTGACGCGTTGCTCGCGGCGATCGTCGCAAACGTTGTTGAATTGTTGTACTCGCGGGCCGGCGCCGTTCGGTTGTTCCACGGCAAGGCGCCGGCCCGCGGCACTCTGCAAGAGAGCGTTGCCATGCACCACCACACCCGACTGAAACTCGCGGCGGCCGGCGCCGTCGCGTGTATCGCCTTCGCGGCCGGCTGCCGTTCGACACCGGAACTCGTCGCGCCGCCTCAAGGCGCAGCGATATCGAATCCTCACCAGTACGACGACGAATGGTTCGCCGCCGCGCGTCTTGGCAGGATCGATATCCTGAAGGCGCTGCTCGAGGCCGGCTACCCGATCGACAGCACGACCGACGCCGGCTATACCGCCCTGATTCTGTCCGCATACGACGATCAACCGGCCGCGCTCGACTTCCTGATGCAGGCCGGCGCGAATCCGTGTCTCGGCGACAAGCACGGCAACACCGCGCTGATGGGCGCACTCTTCAAAGGCGAACTGCCGATCGCACGAAGCTTGATGAACACGCATTGCGCTATCGATCAGACCAACAACGCTGGCGAGACAGCGTTGTCGTTCGCGGCGCTGTTCGGACGCCTTACGCTGCTGCCCGAACTGGTATCGCGCGGCGCGAATCCGGATCACACGGACGCGCATGGCGGCACCGCATTGCAGATGGCTGAAGCCCAGGGCAACCGCGCTGCTGCTAATGCATTGAGAAAGGTCGGCGCGAGCCACTGATTGCGACAGGCAGATTAAAAAAAACCATTCCGCATCTGCAGCAGTTGCGTCGCAGCAAACGCTGCGCTGTCCGCCATGACAGGGCTCACGATGTCCGCGCACTTACCCGCGCAGAGATCTCGACGAGCGGCCTGAAATTCGTTTTGGCACATCATCGTCCTCACTGAATACACCCTCCTTGCTCATCCGGCCGCGAGGCAATAAGCTTGCGGCTACTCATTATCTGGAAACCGGTTCGCCGGCTTCATTCACATTCGTCGCAACGCGGCGTTTGCGCACCTGTCGCGCGCCGCGAGGGCCACCACCCTGGCCCGCCCAACCCATGGCTGGAGACCCTTGATGTCGCTACCGCGACCGACAGGGCCGGTAATCGCGTTCGGCCGCTACCGGCTATTGCAGAACCCTGTGCGCCTCGTCGCCGACGAAGCGCGCGTCGACATGAGCGGCCGTGCGCTCGAACTGCTGCTCGCACTCGTCGAAGCCAGGGGGCGTTCGGTTCCGTTGGCCGAACTCGCGCGGCGCGCATGGTCGCGCGGCGCGGTCGACACGAACACCGTGCAGGCCCAGGTGTCGGCACTGCGCCGCGCGCTGGGTGCGGACCGCGATCTCATTGTCACCGTGCCTGGCTACGGATATCGCTTCGCCGGCACCTTGCAGTTTCTCGACGATGCCGGCCCCGCCGTTCGCGCGAATCCGGTTACCAATGTCAGTGTCTCCACGCCGAAACCGCCCCCACTGCCGCTCATGCTGCGCATGCCCGTTCGCACCACGCCGTTCATCGGTCGTCACGCGGAACTGTCGGAGCTGCTCGGGCTCGTGTCGCTTGCGCGCGTCGTGACGCTCGCGGGCGAAGCCGGTCTCGGCAAACGCCGGCTCGCGTACGAAGTCGCGCGGCGGCTTGCGGCGCATGTGCCCGACGGCATGGTCGCGGTCGCGTTCACACCGCAACTGCAAGCGGACAGTCTCGCCGATACGCTCGCGATAGCACTGCGCGTGCCGGCCGAAATCGGTGCGACGACCCACGAGCGCCTGCTGTCGGCGATCGGCGACCGGCGCCTGCTGCTGATCGTCGATTGCTGCGAGACGCTGCGCAAACCGGCCGGCTATCTGCTCACGACGCTCGTCGAGGCAGCGCCGAACCTGCGCGTGATCGCTACGGCGAACGCGCCGCTGTCCATCGCCGGCGAACATGTCGTGCCGCTTGGACCGCTGCGCATCCCCAGACACACACGGCTCAATGCGAGCGAAGCGCCGGAACTCGACGCACTGCGGCTGCTGTTTGCACGGCTTACCGTGTTGCTCACGGCGCTGCCTGCTGCGCTCTCGGCGGTTTTACCTTCCGTCATAACCGATACGCCGGGTCGCACGGCCTCGATACGTAGCAGGGCCGATGCGGACCCGCTCGCCATGTTCGACGCGGGTCGCCTCGCACCGGACACGCTGGCCGCCGCCGCGTTGATCGCGCGTCGCCTCGATGGCGTGCCGCTCGCGCTCGAACTCGCCGCGGCAGCCATCGCACGGCGCATTCCCACCCACACGCCGTTCGATCCCGCGGTGCATTCGTTCGCGCACGATCTCGATCGCCTGATGGCGCAGCGCACGGTCGGTGCAAACCTGTTGCTGCTCCGCTCGACACCGCTTGCCGCGGTACTCGATCTGCAGATGGCCGCACTCGATGACGCGGCGCGCACGCAGTTCAGGCGCCTCGGCGCTTTTCCGGGTGAGTTCACGCGCGCCTCGGCCGCGCGGCTGCTGGTGGAATTCGCTGCTTTGCAGACTGTGGGCCAGCCTCGTGCCGTGAGCGAAACATCGAGCGATTCAGTACCCGATGTGCAGACTGATTTGCAGGCCAATACGCAGATCGATACGCTGCTCGATGTAGGACTCATCGAGCGCATCGAAGGCGACGGCGAAACGACGTTCTGTCTGCGCGACCCGGTGCGTCAGCTGGCGCGCAATATCCTGTGGCAACACGGCGAACTGGAATGTGCGGCGGCGGCGCATGCGCAGACGCTCGTGCCTCGGCTCGCCGCGAGCAGTTCGAGGCGCGCGCGCGTGCCTGGCGACGCAGTCGATCGCAACGACCTCGGCGATCTGCGTGCCGCGCTCGACTGGGCCGTGAGCAACGACCGCTTCGAAATCGCGATTGCGCTGCTCGACGGCTCGGAACCGCTGTGGCGCGCACTCACGCTTGCGCAGGAATATCTGCGTGCGATCCGTACGGCGCTCGCGCGCGTCGATGCGAGCGCAACCCGCCGCATGCGCGACGAAATGCGTTTGCGCATCACGCTTGCACGCGCATTGCCGCTTGCGCATGCGCCGCTCGACGAGATCTCCGCGGCATGGCAGGAAGCGTATGACCTCGCCAACGCATGTGCCGATAGCGCTTACCGGCAGCATGCGCTGACCGGCCTCGTCGCGTCTCTGGCGAAGGCGGGTGACAGCGGACCTGTCACCGGCGAGCCGATACGCGATGACCGCACCGCGCGGGCAAGCGAAGCGGAAGAGTCACGCCGGGTACGTCGCGACGCGTGAATTGGGCACCGCGCCCTGATGGGCCACGGTCGAGGACTCCGTCTCCCGACGCATGATCGCAGGCAGTCGCCCGTTCGACGCTGCGAATCCGGGAGTCGCGCACGCCAGATTGGCCCTATCAATGAGCGTCAATTGACTCTCAATCGAACGACCACGCCTCCACCTGCTGCGCCGGCACCCCCACCGCCGCAGCCGCCGCGCAGATCTGCTGCCACGTGGCCGGATCGACGGGCACACCGTGCGCTTCGCGCTCTGCGCGCGTCGCGCGTTCCGGTTCGCCCGGCGCGAGAATCCGCTCGACACCATCGGCCAGCGGCGATGCCTTCACCCACTCGACAAACGCATCCGCTTCGGCCTCGGCATTCGGTGCATCGAATGCCGTGGGGTCGATGATCACCGACAACATGCAGTTGATGATCGCGCGGCTGTGATCCACCGTATCGGCATGCGTGGTGTAACCGCCGCTCAGCGCGCCAGCGAAAATTTCGCACATCGCCGCGAGACCAAAACCCTTGTGGCCGCCAAACGGCGTCAGCGATCCGAACGGCGCCTCGAGCATGATTTTGGGTTCGCGCGTTGCATGTCCCTGATGGTCGATCAATGCGCCGGCCGGCACCTGCTTGCCCATGTTGTACGCAACGCGCGCCTTGCCGAAGGCGACCGTGCTGGTCGCGAAATCGAGCACGAGCGGCGGCCGCCCTGCGCGCGGAAACGCCGCGCAAAATGGATTCGTACCGATGCGCCGATCGGCACCGCCGAACGGCGCGACAAGCGGGTCGCCCGCGACGTTGACGAAATGGAACGACACGAGCCCTGCCCGCGCGCACTGCTCGGCCCAATGCCCGATGCGACCGATGTGATGCGCGCCGCGCAGCGCAACCGCGCATACGCCGAGTTTTTGTGCGCGTTCGATACCGCGCTCCATCGCTTCGTAGGCAACGACCTGGCCAAAGCCCTTCACGCCGTCGAGCGTCAGCACCGCGCCCGCGTCGCGCACAACCTGTGCGTGCAGGTTCAGTTTCAGCTGCCCACCGCGCAACGACTCGACATAGCGCGGAATCATGCCGACGCCGTGCGAATCGTGGCCGCTCAGATTCGCGGCCAGCAGATGGTCGGCGACCAGTTCGGCTTCGCGCGGCGCGCTGCCGGCCTGCTCCCAGATCGCGCGCACGATTGCGTGCAGACGATCGACGGGAATGCGTAACGCGGGAGCAGGAGGAATGGCGGAGGCGGTGCGGGTATCGTCGGTTGGGTTCATTCGGCGCAGTGGGTGAAGTCAGCGGGATCGGGCGGCCATTACTGCGCCGCAGCGATCACTTCGGCAACGGTGGCGGTCAGCTTCCTGCCATACGGTACATGCAGGAATTCGTTCGGCCCATGCGCGTTCGACTTCGGACCGAGCACGCCGCACACCATGAACTGCGATTGCGGGAAACCTTCCTTGAGCACGTTCATCAACGGAATCGTGCCGCCCTGGCCCATGTAGGCGACGTCCGCGCCGTAATGCTCGCGCGATGCGTCGTTGAGCGCGCTCGCAAGCCACGGCGCGACGTCTGGCGCGCTCCAGCCGGTCGCCGCACCGGCGTCGGCCTTGAACGTCACTTTCGCGTTGTACGGCGGATCGAATTCGAGCAGCGCTTTCAGTTCAGCGACCGCCTTCGCCGCGTCGACGAGCGGCGGCAACCGCAGCGACAGTTTGAACGCGGTGCGCGGACGCAGCACATTGCCCGCATCGGCCAGCGCGGGCAGACCCGCTGCACCCGTCACCGACAGCGACGGACGCCATGTGGAATTGATCAATGCCTCTTGCGGATCGGTGGTAGTGGGCAACACGGGGCGACCATCCTGGCCGCACGCCCACGGCACGCTCTTCCACACGCTGTCGCCGAGAATCTGCGCGGTCGCCTCGGCTTCAAGCAGACGCTGCGGCGGAATCGCACAGTGGAAACCCTTCGGCAGCAGGTTGCCGTTCGAGGCATCTTCGAGGCGCTCGAACAGTTGCCGCATGATGCGGAAGCTCGATGGCGCGACGCCGCCGTAGCCACCCGAATGAATACCTTCGTCGAGTACCGCGACTTCGAGATCGCCGGCGACGAGACCGCGCAGCGAGGTGGTCAGCCACAGCTGATCGTAATTGCCCGCGCCCGAGTCGAGACACACGACGAGCCCGACCTTGCCGAGCCGCTCGCGCAACGCATCGACATACGGCAGCAGATCGTAACTACCCGATTCTTCGCAGGTTTCGATCAGCCCGACGCAGCGCGGCCGCTCGATGCCCTGCGCGTCCAGCGCGGCGAGCGCAGTCAGGCTCGCGTAGATCGCGTAACCATCGTCGGCACCGCCGCGGCCATAGAGCTTGCCGTCTTCGAACTTCGGCGTCCACGGGCCGAGGTCGTTGCGCCAGCCGGAAAACTCAGGTTGCTTGTCGAGGTGGCCATACAGCACGATCGTGTCGGTGCTGCCCGAGCGCGTGGCCGGCGTTTCGAAGAAGATCACCGGTGTGCGGCCCGGCAAGCGCACCACTTCGAGCTTCAGTCCGCGCACCGGCTGTTGTTCGGCCCACGTGGCCGCATCGGTGACGACGCGTTCGAGGAAACCGTGGCGCACCCAGTCAGGATCGAATGCGGGGCTCTTCGCGGGCACGGCGATGTAGTCGGTCAGCGCCGGCACGATCTCGTCGTTCCATTTACGGTCGACAAATGCGCGCAGCGCATCGTGATCGACCTGGCGGTTCTGCTGGGTGGTGTCGTCGGAAATCATGGGGGCGGTCCGGTGCGTTCAAAACGAACATGATAGTCCCGTTGACCGCTCGCGTTAAAGACACCACGGCGCACCGCTGTGCATAACGCACCGCTAACCCGCCGCGCCGAACGCCGATACAGCGCACACGTCGCACCGTGAAAGCGGAACGAAACCCACCGACAGCGATTCGACAATCGCTGCGCAATCGCGCGACAATCTTGTCATCGAATCATCCCGCCGGAGCGCGTACATGGGCCGTACCCTCATCGTTCAGATCGCGCTGGCAGTCTGCGCACTCGCGCTGTACTTCCTGCCGTCGATCCTCGCCGACCGGCGCCAGCGCCACGACGTGCTGACGATTGCGCTCTTCAACGCATGCGTCGGATGGACCGTGCTAGGCTGGCTGCTCGCGCTCTACTGGGCGTGGCAGCCGAATCCGCCGGTCAATCTGGCGGGCGATATCGTGAAGACGCGGCGCGTTGTGAGCATGCGCGCGTTTTCGAAGTCGTTGCTCGATCATGTGCAGACGCGGGTGTCGCGCTCACGGCCGCCGAAATGAATGTCCAAGAACACGCATGCGACCGCGGAGACCCACCGATGCAAGCCACGCCGTTCCAGATTTCGATTCCCGATTCCGAACTCGATGCACTCGCCCAGCGCCTGCGTCACACGCGCTGGCCGGACCAGTATGCGGGCGATGCGTGGGCGCTCGGCACCGATATCGCGTGGCTGCGCGAACTGATTCACTATTGGGCGACCACCTTCGACTGGCGCGCCGCCGAGCAGCGCTTGAACCAGCAGCCGCAGTTCACTGCGCGCATCAACGGGCTGCGCATTCACTATGTGCACCGGCGCGGTAATGGTCCGCAGCCGTACCCGCTCATCCTCACGCACGGCTGGCCCGGATCGTTCATCGAGTTCCTGCCGTTGATCGACCTGTTGTGCGATCCCGCATCGACAGGGGGCGACCCCGCCGATGCGTTCGATGTCGTCGTGCCGTCGCTACCGGGTTTCGGTTTTTCGGAGCGTCCTGCCGAGCCAGGCGTCGCAGCCGCGCAAACCGCCGATATGTGGGCCGAATTGATGCGCTGCCTCGGGTATGCGCACTTCGGCGCGCAGGGCGGCGACTTCGGTGCGTTTGTGTCGGCGGAGCTTGCACGTCGGCATCCGCAGCAGGTCGACGGTGTGCATCTGAACTACCTGCCAGGGTCGTACGAACCGTCGCTCGATGCGTCCGCGCCGCCGCTCACCGATGACGAACGCGCATTCCTCGATGCAAAGAACGCATGGGCCGCACTCGAAGCCGGCTACTCGCATGTGCACGCCACGAAGCCGCAGACCGCGGCCTATGCGCTCAACGACTCGCCGACTGGTCTCGCCGCATGGATCGTCGAGAAATTCCGTTCATGGAGCGATTGCGAGGGGGACATCGAGCGCGTGTTTTCGAAGGACGAACTGCTGACCAACCTGTCGTTGTACTGGCACACGCAAACGATCAGTTCGTCGATGCGCTTCTATTGGGAAAACCGTCTGCAGCCGCTGCGCTTTGCCGCCGGCGAGCGCGTGAAGCCGCCACTCGGCTTCGCGCGTTTTCCGAAGGAGATCAGCCGGCCGCCACAGTCCTGGGTCGGGCGTGTGTTCGATATCGCGCAGTGGAGCGACATGCCGCGCGGCGGGCACTTCGCTGCGCTGGAGCAGCCGGCGTTGCTCGCGGAGGAGATCCGGCGGTTCTTCAGGGGGCTGCGTCAGCGGTAACGTTGACGCAGCGCGCGTCATGCCCGGTAGGAGTATGCCCAGATATCTTTCTTCAGTTGCGGAAAAACATGTGTGCGTCCTGATGGATGAATTTGTCGATGCGAACGGCACCACGGTCTGCGCATCCGTGGTGCCCACGCGATACGTCACGTGCCCGGCGTATAGAAACTCGCCTGCAGCACGTTGCCCACTGTGTTGTCCTTGTACAGCTGCCAGACGAGCGCCGTGACACCAGAGGCGTTGACCGCGAGCGCCGGATAATTGGCATCCTGGGGATTCTGGCCAAAGAGCGTCGCCGTACCCCATGCCCCGTTCGAATAACGACTGGTGAAGATGTCGTTCGATCCCGACGTCCCCGTGTCCGCCCAGGCCAGCGTCGCGTTGCCTGCGGCATCGACCACCAGTTGGGGCAAGCGCGAGCCCAGCAGATAGGGATGTGCCGAGATCTGTTGCGTCGCCCCCCATTTGCCGGTGGCGTCGGCCACGCTGGCTTGCAACGTACCGTCGGGCCAGATCCACATCACTGCAGCGATGCCCTGTTCATTGACTGTCACCACCGGCGGATAGGTGAGACTCGCGGTTTCCGTGAACGGGGTCGTCACCGCCTGCGGTGTCTGCCAGCCAGTGCCGGCGACGTAGCGCTGGGACATCGTCGCCGCAAAGTTGCCGGTCGTCTCGATATCGAGTTCTGCCCACACCAGTGTGAGGTTCCCTTTCGCGTCCATGCCGACGTCCGGTGAAAACACATGCTTGGTCAGCGGATCGGGGGTGGTGACGACCGGATTCACGTTGGTCCAGCCGTTGGCCGGATCGAAGGTCGCGGTCCACAGCGCCGTATTGGTCGTATCCGTCTGCAGCCACGTCAGTGCGGCGTTTCCCGATGACGTCACCGCGATGTTCACGCTTTCGTTGTAGATGTCCTGGCCACTTACGCCCGTGACAGCGCCCGGGCCCGTCTGCGCAGGCTGCTGGATCTGCGCCGGCGTCGACCAGGTGCCGCCGACCGTATAACGCGTCGCAAAGACGCGCGTGTCGACTACATCGGTCCTCTGCGTCCAGGCGACGATGGCATTGCCCTTCGCATCGATTCCGGCGGCGTAGGTCTCGCTGGTTTCGTCCGGCGCCAGCTGCACGGCCGTGCCCCATCCCGTGGCGGGATCGTAGGGCCGTGCCCACAGCCCGTAACCGACGCTAGCCACGAACTGCTCCCACAGCGCCACGGCATGCCCGTCGGCGCTACCGACGAGTTGCGGTGCGCTCGTTCCGGGCCCCGTCATGTTGGGCGTACCGTCGGTCGTGTCGACCCGCGTCGGCGTCGCCCACCCGGTGCCGGGAACATACCGGCTCGCCCACATCTCGTTGCCCGGACCGTTATTGGGGCCGTTCGTCATCCACAAAGCGAGCGCATTGCCCTGGGCATCGATGGTCACCGACGGCAAGAATTCGGGGCCTTTCCCATCCACAGGCGCCAGCGCGGACCAACCCGCCTTGGCGGTCGTTCCTCCGCCCCCCGGGCTCGTCGGGTTACCCGGACCCGAAGGCGCGCCCGAAGAGCCCGGCGCACCCGAGGATGAGCCGCCGCCCGACTTGGACACGTCGCCGCCGCAGGCTGACAACACGAGACAAGTTGCGACTGCAACCGTCGCAACCGCTGCCATGGATTTCATGAGTATCCCCAGAATGAAAGTTACGTTCTTGCGCCGATAAATCACGAATGACAGCGCGTGATAGTGACACTGTTGGTTTTGGATAAATAGAACGGCGAACCTTGAATATCGACACCGCATCCTGCGAGCAGATTTTTTAGCGGATACTCCGTGCCGCACATCGCCACGACCCACGATCGTTATCGAATGAATCGCAGACGGATTCTAGGTCGATCCTTACGCATCATGGGTATCGGGATGTCTCTAATTGGGTGGACTTTTGTTTCAACCGGTATCGGAACCAGATTATTTCGTATCGAACGAAATGTTTAGACAAACAGCTTGAACCGGGAAATCAATTTACAGGACACATCGCAAGATATTTTTAATATCGGCTGCAATTTTTTAACCTGCGCCATTGAATATTGCACAATCCATTCGTATAAACCCAGGTTATTTAATAGCGCGGGGCAAATGACAATACAAACCATGCTTTCCCCCGTGCCATACGTGATCTCTTTCCATAGCGAACACCTCGTCATCAGCAAGGAGTCGCGACGTGCCCGACTGTTCTCCCCTGGATGTGCGCCGTTTTTCCACCCGCGATGTCCCTGCCGACGAACGATTCGACGCCTGGGTTGCAAGCAGCATCTCGTGTGATTACGTGGCCGCGTATCAGTCGGACATACCGTTCGACGTCCGCTGTGAACATGTCCTGATCGGACCGCTGGTGCTCGCGAGTCGCACCTGGCGGCACCCGAATCCGTCGGTCTCCTACGAGGCCCGCCGCACTGCCGCGCGCCTGCGTGCCGATCAGCGCGACTTTCTTAGCTTCAGTCTTCAGCTGGATGGATCTGTCGCGCTGCGCTCCGACGCGTTTGCCTGCATCAAGCCGGCCGGAGAACTGTATGTGCTGGATTTCGGGCGCGCGTTCGAGCGCGTGATCATGCCGAGTACCGAGATCTCGCTTTCGGTTCCCCGCGACCTGCTCCCGGCCGGCGCCGAACCATGGCATGGCCGGTCTCTGACACGGGGCATGGCCTCGCTGTTCGGCCACTACCTTTCGCATCTGTACCAGACGTTGCCCCGGCTCACGACACGCGACATACCGAACGTGACCAAGGCAACGATGCACCTGTTGACCGCAACCCTTCAGCCGGGGCGCGATGCCCAGGTCGCCGCACAGGTGCCGGTCCAGAACGTGCTGAAGGATCGTGTCCAGCGCTACATCGATGCCCATCTACTACAGCCCGATCTGACGGCCGACCGGATATGCAGGGACGTCGGGATATCGCGTGCGACGCTCTATCGATTGTTCGACCACACGGACGGCATCATGCGTGAGATCCGTCACCGCCGCCTGTATCGGGTACATCAGGTCCTGTCGACCCCCCGCCGTCCCAGGGAACGTATTCGCGACGTGGCATTGCGTCACGGCTTCACGGACGAGAAATACTTCATCCGGATTTTCAAGGCGCAGTTCGGCTATACGCCGCGCGACACTTTCGAGCGTCGACAGCATCGGGACGAGACAGACGATCCACTATCCGTGCAGAACAAAGCGAGAGAGAGCACGTGAGCGCCGCCTGACGGGTTCAACGCGTCACGCCGCCAGCGCATCGCCCAGTTGCTCGGCCATCGTCTCCAGCACCACAGCCTTGAACTTTGCCAGCGCCGGCTCCAGCGTGCGGTGTCGTGTATGCAGACAGGCCCTGAGCGGCCCGCTCACGATGGGCGGTAAACCGCTCGCCTCATTCCACACGCGCAATCTATCGGGCAGGCCCAACGGCGTGCGCACGGTCACGCCCAGACCGGCTTCGATGGCCGCCCATAAGCCGTGCAAGCTCGGGCTGGTAAATGCGATGCGCCACGCGATCCCCGCCTGGTCCAGCGAATCGAGCGCACGCTTGCGGAAGAAACAGGGCGCCTCGAAGGCAACAATCGGAATCGGCTCGCCGGGCTCCCAGACCGGCGTCGACGCGGCAGGACCGATCCAGACGAACGGCAACGCAGCCACGACCTCGGCGTCCTTGCGACTATCGTTGCCGAGTGCCAGGACAAGGTCCAGTTCCTCTTCGTCGAGACGCTCGAGCAGGCGCCGGTTTGCGTCCACCACGACGTCGATCAGGACCGATGGATGCGCTCTCTTGAAACGCCCCAGCGCAGCCGGTAGCCAGGCTTCCGCAAAGTCCGGCGGCAAACCAAAACGTACGCGGCCGGCCACGGCGCGCCCGCGGATCGTCGCTACGACCTCATCGTTCAGATCGAGCATGCGCCGCGCGTAGGCCAGCATGACGTCGCCCGCTTCGGTCAGTGCCAGCCCGCGTCCCTGCTTGACGAACAGCGGCACTCCGACCTGTTCCTCCAGCTTGTGAATCTGCTGGCTCACCGCCGATTGCGATCGCCCGATGTATTCCGCGGCCTTGTTGAAGCTACCGAGCCGATGAGCGATGACGACCGTCCGCAGGACATCCATGTCCAGATTGGTATGGGCCATTGTTCAGTTATTCCGATGTATATGAACGGAATAATTGTATTTTATTATTTGTCCACCTGCCGTAATTTTCAGGGCGTGGCATGACGCTCAGATCATTTACGGGATTCCTCACCATGAATAAACGCGCATTTTCCTGGATCGGTTGCACTGCTGCCATGGTGTCGCTGGTATCGCTCATGCTCGCGACGGCCCCTGCCCACGCGGAGATGAATACGGTCGATCTTCCCCTTGTCGGCACATGGACGCTAGTCAGCGCCGACGTGCAGCACACCGACGGTACACGCACGCACGACTACGGCCCGATGCCCAAGGGCATGCTCTTCATCGATGCGCAAGGACACTATTCGCTGCAGATCTTCAACAGCGAACGCAAGCCGTTCGCGTCCGGCGACAGGGACACCGCGACACCCGACGAGTACAGAGCCGCCGCGCTCGGCCTCAGTTCGCATTTCGGCATGCTCAGTGACGACCGATCGCGCAAGGCACTGACCTTTCATATCCACAAGGCCTCTTATCCGAACTGGGAAGGCACCGAACAGGTCCGCATTTATGAATTGAAGGATGGCGAATTGAGTTATCGCGTTCCGGCGCGCGCCAACGGCGATGTCCCCATCTCCGTCTGGCGTCATCTGAACTGAAGCGCTTCATCTCCCATCACTCAACGCATCGCCACCGTTATGAATGCACCGCTCGCTCCTGCTCTGCTGGCGCCTGGCCTCGGCGCCCGGATTCGCACGCGTCGAAGAATCATCAATCACACGCTGGAGCAAACCGCGACGGCCGCGGGCATGTCGACCTCGTTTCTCTCTCAGGTCGAGCGCGACTTGACGACGCCCTCGGTGAGGTCGCTCGCGAAAATTGCTGAAGCGCTGGATATGCCGATGCAGTACTTCATCGATGCCGCGGACATCTGCGTATCGCGTTCGCAGCAGCGGCAATGTTTCGGGCTGGAGGGTTCGGCCTGCTCGTTCGCGCATCTGACGGCGCCGCTGCCGCATGGGCAATTGCAGAGCATCCTCGTGCGCATGCCGGCGGGCTCGCAACAGCCCGCCGTCACCACTCATGCGTTAGAAGAATCCCTGTTCGTGACCGCCGGCGAACTGACACTTTCGCTGGAAAGCGAAACCCTCGTCCTGCGAGCCGGGGATGCAGCGTACTACCGATCGAACCAGGTGCATTGCTGGGCGAACGGTAGTGCCGCGGAAACTACCGTAGTCTGGACAGGTAGCCCTCGGCTCCTGTAGCACCGTGCCGCGCCGCTGCGACCCTGGCAGCCGCCGCGGGAATCGAGCGCGGTTCGAGCTGCACGCGATCGCGTTCGAACATTTCCTGACGCAATTCTCCGTGCGCATCGAACCACTGGCAGATCAACCATTCGCCCGGCGCGGGCGCAACCGCACCCGCGTAGGTCACCGTCATACGCGGGCCGCCGGTTTTGAGCGTGACGACGTCGCCCACCTTGAAGGCGAGCGATGCGTCGAATGCGTCAGGAGCAGCGGTAAGCATTGAAGTCCCCGTTACTGGAGCGTTGCGTCAAGCGCGTTATACGAAGCGCGCCTGGTCGTTTAAATCACCTTTGCCGAAGACGTTCGAACGGCATGGATTTTTAAAGATTGCCGAAGACTAACAAACCATATTTCTGCCCGGCAAGCGCTTTTCATTAATATCGTTTTCATGATCGGGAAGTTTGAAACGGCGCACTCCGGGTCTTGCATCCTTTCGCTGGAATCGTTTCCCATAAAGGCTGACCGGCTGGTCGGCGAATGCCTCGGTTCCTCGATTCGAGCGCGGCACAATTTACTTTTCGCCGTCTCTCGCCAGCGTAAAACATGCCGATCATATTCCTCGTTTATGCCAATATCGTGTAAATCCCGATCAAACAGTTTTTTCAGATCAATAGCATTATTTGGTACTTACCCTTAATGCTCTGCCGCAATGCCGCTGCGACCTATGCGTCATTCACCCCGCAACCGCCGCGCTCCGTTGCAACGCGATGCGCTGATGGTGCACGAGCAGCGTACTCAGCCCGATGCAGATCGCCATCAACACGGCGTTGATCGCGAGGCTCGACTGGAATGCGTGCGCGTAACTTTCCGGTGTCGAGCGGCCGGCGAGCACACCGAAGAACGCACCGCTGATCGCCGCGGTACCGAATGCCGAACCGATCTGCAACGTCGACGACACGACACCCGATGCGAGCCCGGCCTTGGCAGGCTCGACTTCGGTGAGCACGATGCGCACGATCGACGGCAACAGCAAGCCGTGGCCGATACCCGCGCACACCAGACCGACATAGAACAACAGGTCGGGCGTTTCGGCATGCGTTGCGGCCCATCCTGTCACGGCGAAACCGCTGGCCAGCATCGTGAAGCCGAGCGTCAGCACATGACTGCCGATACGCCGCACCACCGCAGGCGAGGTCAGCGGTCCGATCAGGAAGCCGATCGCGAACGGCATGATGGCAATGCCGGAGGCGAGCGGTGTCCAGTGCAGACCTGTCTGCAGATAGATGCCATAGGTCAGGAAGAACGCGCTGTTGCAATAGAACAGGAACGCGAGCACGAGCCCCAGAGAAAACGCCGGATTGCGGAACAGCAGCAGATCGACGAGCGGATGACCGCCGGCTCGCTCGACGCGCTTTTCCGTCGCAACGAACCATGCGAACGCCGGCACCGCGAGTGCGAACATCACGAAGGTCCACGCGGGCCAACCGGCTTCACGGCCATGCGTCATCGGATAGATGACCAGCAGCAGCAACAGCGACAGCAGCGCGACGCCCTTCAGGTCGACACCGGTCTTCGTGGTCGGACGATTCTCGGGCACGAACTTCCACGTACCGATGAACGCCAGGATGCCGACCGGCACGTTGAGCAGAAAAATGATCCGCCAGTCGAGACCGAACGGCCGATAGGTAATCAGCGCACCGCCCCCAAGCTGCCCGACGATCGACGACAGACCGAACACGAAACCGTAGATGCTCATCACCTTCGTTTGCCGGTGTGCCGGTACGACGGCGCGGATGGTCGCCAGCACCTGCGGCGCCATCACCGCGGCCGCAATACCCTGCACGATGCGTGCGAGCACCAGCATGTGGCCGCTCGTCGCGAAGCCGCACATCGCCGACGAAATCACGAAGCCGGCCATCCCGGCGAGAAAGACCTTGCGCCGGCCGAAAATATCGCCAAGCCGGCCGCCGGTGATCAGCAGCACCGCATACGCCGACGCGTACGCGGAGACGATCAGTTGCAGCTGGGCATCGGTGGCGCCGAGGCCGGTGTGAATTGCCGGCAGCGCGAGATTGACGATGAAGTAATCGAGCGGCGCGAGGAACGCACCGATGAACAGCACGCCGAGCGCGACCTTGCTCAGTTCGGCGGGCGCGGCGCGTCGCCCACCCGTCCCGCGCACGGCAACGCCATTCGGCGCCGATTTGATGCATTCGCTATTCATGACTATCCGTTCAAGAATTAGTGAAAAAAATTCAGACGAGCGCGCGCATCGCAATGTCCACGATCGCTTCGAGCTCGCGCTCATCGCTTTTGACTTTGCCGAGGACGCGCAACCCCTGGGTCATGCACAACAGAAAATCGGCCACCGCTTTTTCATCGAGCCGCGAATTGAATACACCGCTCGCCTGGCCGCGAATCACAGCCCCCGCAAGTAGCGTCGCGATGCGCCGCTGGATCGATTCGATGCGCTCGCGCACCTCCGCATCTTCAAGCGACATTTCCAGCGTGGCATTGGTGATGAAGCAGCTGCGCAGCCCCGTCAGCGAAGACGCAATCCGCGTGTGGTGCAGCAAGGCGTTGCGCAATGCTTCGTCCGGCGGCAGGCTGGCATTGAGCCGCTCGCACAGGCGCGCAATCGAACCGTCCGCGTAGTGATCGAGCGCGGCGAGCATGATGCCGCGCTTGTCGCCGAACACGCCGTACAGGCTGCCGCGCAGCACGCCGGTCGCCTTGCAGAGATCGTCGATCGAGGTTGCGTGATAGCCGTGACGCCAGAACGTGTGACTCGCTTCGGTCAGCACGCTGTCCGTATCGAACTCGCGCGGACGGCCGCGCACGCAGACGTCGGACGGCTTTTTCGGGGCGGTGGCTTGATTCATAGGCCGAATTTTATGACTGCCTGTTCAAGAATTCAAGCCAAACGGTGATCAACCCTGCTATCAGTAGGCCATCGCGTCGGTTGAGCGCTGTCAGTCCGCGCTGTCAGGCCACTAAGGCGCCGGCCAGGTACGCGCCGCGGTCGCAAATAGCTCGTTGACCTGCTGGTTATTCGCCGCTTCGGCCGAATAACCGAACGTGCCGTGGTCGCGTATCTCGTGCGCGGCGCGCAAGAACGCGCCGAGCGCCGCACGGGCTAGCGAGCCGCCCACGCTGACCCGCTTTACGCCAAGTGCTGCCAGTTCGTCCACGCTGAAAAGGCCGCCTTGCAGTCCCATCAGCACGTTGACCGGCCGCTGGAGTGCCGCCGTGACTGCCGCGATGTCGTCGCGTGTCTTCAGTCCCGGCGCGTACAGCACGTCGGCACCGGCTTCCTGATACGCGTGCAAACGGCGAATCGTGTCGTCGAGATTGGGTCGGCCGACCAGATAGTTTTCGGCGCGCGCCGTCAGCGTGAACGGAAACGGTAGACTGCGCGCCGCTTCGACGGCCGCGCGCACGCGCTCGACCGCGAGATCGTGCGCGTACAGCGGGTCGTCGGGACGGCCGGTCGAGTCTTCGATCGATCCGCCCACTACGCCCGCGGCTGCCGCGCGACGAATCGTTTCGGCGGCATCTTCGGGGCGGTCGCCGAAGCCGTTCTCGAGATCCGCGCTGACCGGCAAGTCGGTGGCCGCGACGATCTCGGCGAGATGCACCATCATCTGGTCGCGGCCGACCGCGTTGTCCGGCAAGCCGCGTGAAAATGCGTAGCCGGCGCTGCTGGTCGCGAGCGCCTTGAAGCCGGCAAGCGCGAGTAGTCGCGCGCTGCCGATGTCCCATGGGTTCGGAATGACGAATGCGCCCGCGGCCTGATGAGCGGCCGCGAAGTCCTGCGCCTTTTCTGCCTGCGATTTCATCTGGAGTCCGTGATCGAGGGGGTTGGTTGCGCTGGCGGCACCACGCGGCTCTCGCGCACAGCGCCGCCACTGAAAACAGGCGAGCACCCTGCCCGCCTGCGACGCACAACGCCGTGTCAGGTCTCGAGCTTCGCGTCCATCGTGATAGTCGCTTTCAGTACTTTCGATACCGGGCAATTGGCCTTCGCACTGGCGGTCGCCTTCTCGAACGCGGCCTGGTCGCCACCCGGAATCTTCACCGCGACGTCGAGGTGCACCGCGGTAATCGCAAAGCCGCCGTCGACTTTATCGAGCGTGAGCGTCGCAGTCGTGCCGATGCGCTCGGGCTTGATACCGGCCTGGCCGAGTTCCGCGGACAGCGCCATCGAAAAGCACCCTGCATGGGCCGCTGCGATCAGTTCCTCGGGGTTCGTGCCGATGCCGTTTTCGAAACGTGTCGCAAACGAATACTGGGTGTCCTTGAGGACGCCGCTGTCGGTGGAAATCGCTCCCTTGCCGTCCTGCAGGCCGCCTTGCCAGACCGCCGATGCCTTGCGCTTCATCTCGCTTCTCCAGTAGGAACCGTGCCTGCACGGCGACGCGTTGTCTCGATGCCTGCCGCAGCGGCCACGCCCTGATTGCGCGGACCGGCATCGATCGCGTGACGCTGCGCACGACAGGGCGCGGGCGTGGACCGAACTTCATCATAGGCCGTTCTCAATGCAGCGTTGTGACTGCGGCACTGCCGGGCGAATCGGCCATTGATGCAATTCACGCAAGAATCTATATCCGGATCTCCGCTTTTTGCGGCTTGCCTTACCAAATACACTCGCCGCAACAGATCTGGCAACGGCGCAACGTCATTCGCCCCGGTCTGATCAACAATCGATCGTCGGAGGTCACCATGAAATCGTTTATTCCTGCAGCTGTTCTCGTCGCCGTTGCGCTCGCAGTGCCCGCTGTGTCGTTCGCTCAGCAATCCGACAGCACGGTCACGCGCGCACAGGTTCGCGCCGAACTCGTATCGGCGCAACAGGCAGGTCTGCTGAGCCAGCCCGATCCGGTCTATCCGCGTAACGCCGCGAACGTTCAGACGGTTGCCTCGGTCGCGCCGCAAGGGGACGCGGCAGTTGGCAGCGTGGCGGTGAGCCGGTCGCAATGGGGCGTGCGTACGGCGCCTGATCAAGGGATCTTTGCGACGTATCGTGGCCAGTGAGCGTGGACAATAAGCGCGGGTAGTAAGCCGCGCCTGTAGCGGCAGCCAGCGACATGCATATGAACGAGGGGATGCAACAGAACACGTTGCGTCCCCTCGTCACATCTGCGCCGGCGTAAAGGCGTCGGCACATAAACCCACCACTATCACCCCGCGGCAGTTTCGGCCTGCACAGGATGCCCCGCCGCGCGGACCATCTGGTCCTCGTGGTGCATCAGGTTCATCGCAGTGTGAACGAGCGCCACATGCGAAAACGCCTGCGGAAAATTACCGACGAGCCGGCCCGCGACCGGATCGTATTCCTCCGCCAGCAAGCCGAGATCGTTCGACAGCGCCAGCAGGCGCCGGAACAACCGATGCGCATCGTCGATGCGACCGAGCAACGCGAGATTGTCGACAAGCCAGAAGCTACACGCGAGGAACGTGCCTTCTCCAGGCGGTAGCCCATCGTCGTATTCAGTCGTGCGGTAGCGCAGCACGAGGCCATCGTGCAGCAGCTCGCGCTCGACCGCCGCGACCGTGCTCGCGATGCGCGAGTCCGACGGCGGCAGGAAGCCGACAATCGGCAGCATCAGGATGCTCGCGTCGAGTTCGTCGCTGCCATAGCTCTGCGTAAACGCCTGCTTGGCCGGATTCCAGCCCTTCTCGCACACATCCGCGTGAATCTCGTCGCGCAGCTCGCGCCAGCGTTCGAGCGGTCCAGGCAAGCCGAATTTCTCCGCGGACTTCAGCGCGCAGTCGAACGCGACCCACGCCATCACCTTCGAGAACGTGAAATGCCGGCGGCCACCGCGTGTCTCCCAGATCCCCTCATCCGGTTCGCGCCAGATCGTTTCGAGGTGCGCGAGGAGCGAACACTCCACCGACCACACCGTGTCGTCGGCCTGCAATCCGCCGACACGCGCAACGTGGAGCGCACCCATCACCTCGCCGAACACATCGAGTTGCAGCTGGTTCGCGGCTCCATTGCCGACCCGCACCGGCTTCGATTCCTCATAGCCAGGCAACCAGTCGAGTTCGATCTCGGGCAACCGGCGCTCGCCCGCGATGCCGTACATGATCTGGATCTGCTCGGGCGAGCCGGCCATGACACGACCGAGCCAACTGCGCCACGCGCGCGCCTCGTCGTAGTGGCCGCCGCGCATCAGCGCGAGCAGCGTGATCGTCGCGTCGCGCAGCCAGCAATAGCGGTAATCCCAGTTGCGCGTGCCGCCGATGTGTTCGGGCAGCGACGTGGTCGGCGCGGCGACGATCCCGCCTGTCGGTTCGTAGGTGAGCGCCTTCAACGTGATCAACGAACGTCGTACCGCGGATGCGTAGCGGCCCTGCACCTGGCAGCGCGCCGACCATTCGAGCCAGTAGTTCTCGGTGAGCGCGAGCAACGACAGCGGATCGCGCGCAGGCGGCACGCGCAGATGCGACGCCGAGTAAGCGAGCGCGAACGGCACGCGTTCATCCGCGTGGACCATGAACTCCGCGACTGTCGCGCGCAGGTTTTCGCCGGACAGCGGCACCGGCGTGCGCAACACCACGGTATCGGGGCCCGCAGTCGCCTTCATGCCGGCTTCGTGCGACAACTGCGTCACCCACGGAATCGAGCAGCCGTAGTCGAAGCGCAATACGAGTTCCGTGCGCATCTTCATCGCGCCGCGCCTGCCGACGACAATCCGCACGAGCTCCGACCAGCCGTTATCGGGCGGCATGAAGTCGATTACCGTGACTGCGCCGTCGGCACTTTCGTAGTCGGTTTCGAGAATCAGCGTGTCGCCACGGTAGCGTCGCGTCGTCGCTGTCACGTTCGCATCTTCGGCCGGCGCGAGTAGCCAGCGGCCGTGTTCGGGCGTACCGACGAGCGCGGCAAAACATGCGCCGGAGTCGAAACGAGGCCAGCAGAGCCAGTCGACCGAACCGTCGCGCGAGATCAGCGCCGCGGTGTGGCCGTCGCCGACGAGGGCGTAGTCTTCGATGAGGTTAGCCATGAAAATTTTTGTTTGTAGCTCGGGAGGCGCGAACGATCACAGTCCCGCGTGACGGCGCAATATTTTGCCGACGACACTGAATGCGTTGGAAATAGCCGGAATATCGTGATTGAAGAACAGGAACCCGTGAGGCAAACCGGGCAATCGCTGCACCAGGGTTTCGACGCCCGCGGCCGCCAGCTTCAGCGCATAGGCTTCGCCATCGTCGCGCAGGGAATCGTATTCCGCTGTCAGTACGATCGCGGGCGCGAGCGACCGATGCGATTCCGCCAGCACGGGAGAGACGTCCGGATTAGCGATGTCTGCGGTTCCGAGGCCGTACTGGGCACACATGAACTGTGCGCTCTCGAGCGTAATGTCCGGCCACTTCGCCTCACGTATCAAAGGCGAAGTCAGGCGCATGTCGGTGGGCGGATAGATCAGGCATTGAAACAGCGGCTGCGACTCGTTTCTCGCCGCACGGCGCAAAACGACTGCCGCGGCCAGGTTGGCTCCTGCGCTCTCCCCGCCCAATGCGATTAACGCCGGGTCGCACCCAAGTTCGCGCGCATGGCTTACCGCCCAGGAAAAGGCCGTGTCGCAATCATCCAGTCCAGCTGGAAAGCGATGCTCCGGTGCGAGCCGGTAACCGACCGCCAGCAGCGCGTAGCCCGATTTCTTCGAGACCCACGCGCACATCGCATCGTGCGTATCGAGGTCGCCCTGAAACCAGCCGCCACCGTGGATAAAGACGAGCAACCGGTTGCTCAACGCGTTGTCCGGACGATAAAGCCGAACCGGGACGTCCCCAGCGTGAAAGTCTTGCGTCGCCACGCCATCGGGACGCGGAAAGGTATCTCCCAGCGCGCGCATCCAGGCACGAACCTGGGGTATGACTTCTGGCGTTAGCGGTACGGGCGGCGTCGCATCGAGCAACGCTGCCAGGTCGGGATCTAGGGGCATTCCGTCTCCTTGTCCATTTTTTAGAAGTGAACCCGATCGATATGTTGCACGAAATGGTATCGATGTCATTTTAAGAAGTCAAGGCCAGACTGAAGGCTCACCGCTGCAATGATGCGTCGATAAACTCCCTGTTTCCCGCTATTGTCAAACTAGGCAAAGCATGGTCTGATGCCTGCACGCAAATTTATCGAACATCCAGCGAGAGAATTGATATCGATGTCATACGCCATACCCGAGGATAAAAGCATGCAACCGCCGGCACTAGCCAGCTGGGTCAGTCAGGAAGCGCAATCGCACTTTGCAGCGAATGTGGCCGGAATCGTCGCGCCACCGGGCGACATTGAGTCGACTCGCGCGCACTACGACACGATCAATCACGCTCGCGTCGAACTCGCAAAACAGCTCTTCCCCACCAGCGTGGAACGACAGGTGCTGAACGGTGTGCCTGTCGATGTCGTATCGCCTCTCGGGCAACCCGATAACGGGCATCGCCTGATCTGCCTGCATGGCGGCGCGTTTATGTGGGGCAGCGGCGATGGCGCTTTGGTCGAAGCCATCCCCGTCGCTGCCGTATCCGGCTGCACGGTTATCGCAGTGGACTATCGACTGGCGCCCGAGCACCTGTTTCCTGTCGCAACGGATGATGTTGTCGCGTGCTATCGAGCGCTTCTGGCGGATCGACCTGCGACCCGCATCGCCCTTTACGGTAGTTCGGCCGGCGCGATGCTGAGCGCCCAGGTCATCGCGCGACTCATTGCGGACGGCACGCCCCTACCCGGCGCGGTGGCCATGCTGCATGGAGCCGGCCTGGATCTGGACGGTGACTCAATGGCCGTCGCCCCCTGGCTGAACGGCATGGCGGCGCAGGGCGTCTCTGTGCCCCGCCCTGTACTGCCCTACCTCGCAGGCACGCATCCTGGCGACCCGCTAGTTACTCCCGGCGAGCGTCGGGCCGTATTCGAACACTTTCCTCCGAGCCTGCTCGTCACCGGTACGCGCGACTTTGCGGCGAGCTCGGTGTTCACGATGCATCGCCGGTTGCATATGGCGGGCGTGCCTGCGGAGCTGGTTGTATTCGACGGCCTGTGGCACACGCATCACGTCGATACCGGGTTACCGGAGTCGCGCGAGGTGTTTGAGCTGCTTGCGCGCTTTTTTGCCACGCATCTGAAGTAGCCCGCTACCCGATCGTCGAGGCCCGCACGGTCAGCTCTACCGGCAGCGGCCCCGGCACCTCGGACTCGCGATTGTTGATGAGGCTCAATACGACTTCAACGAGCGCGCGTCCGGCAAGCGCCCAATCCTGCCGGATGGAAGTAAGCGGTGGAATATTGCTCAAGGCAATCGAGCTGTCGTCGTAGCCGACAACCGCGACATCGCCAGGGATCGCAACTCCACGCGCAGACAACGCGTCACACGCGCCGGCAGCAATCTGGTCGCTCGCCGCGATGACCGCATCGAATTGCACGCCTTCGTCGAGCAGATCTGCCACCACACGCTGGCCCGCTGGACGCGAAAAATCACATGCAGACGCCTTGACGAGCATCGCCGAACTCTCCGCGAGCACGCCCCGGACCCCATCGAGACGGCTCGCCACTTCCGGATGCTTTGGATTGCCCAGAAAGACAAAGCGCTTGCGCCCGATCTCCAGCAGATGACTCGCAGCCAGTTCGCCCCCTTTCCGGTTGTCGCTGCCCACCACCGCGAGCCCGGTGTCGCCGGCATGCCCCCATATCACGGTAGGCAGTCCGCACGCGGCCACTTCGGCGGCACGCCCACCACGCTCGCCCTGGCCCAGCATGATGACGCCATCGGCGGACACGTTGTTCGATGCCAGAAAGAGGTCGCTCGTCGTGACCAGCATGACGTGGTCGATCGCCGCCAATGATTCAAGCAGGCTGCCTAACACTAGCAGCAGGATCGGGTCGGTGGCCGGCCGGTCACCGTCGACAAGCTTCTCGATCACGACCGCGATCGTGTGGGTGCGCTGTGTGCGCAGGCTGCGAGCCGTCGTATTGAGGCGGTAGCCAATTTCACGTGCAACTTCGACGATCCGTTCGCGAACCTCGGGACGAACCAGATCGCTATCCCGCAGCGCGCGGGACACGGTGATTTTCGACACGCCGGCCAGCTCGGCAACCATTTCCATGGTTGGCCGTTGATGGGCCACATCGCTGACTTTAGGGGCGGCCAAAACGTACTTGCGCTTCGACATAGAAGAGATATCGCTTCGAATCTGGTGAGGGGATAAGACAGCTGGCCTGCCTGCCCGACGTCATGGTCCCGATATCATAGCACCCCGGCATTGTCGGACCAAATGACGTCTGAATGAGCCGTCAATCCGGCACATGACACCGAATCACCCCCATATTGACGCTAGATCGGCACGAATTTACGTCACAAGGGCAAACCCGTAGAGCCAATTTCAATGTATCTCGATAGACTATGTTATCGATGTCATTTGCAGTACAAACACGACGCAGGAGACAATCATGGCGGCCACCATTCCGGAACCGCAACAGATGGCACACACGACCCAGCTCCCTAGCGAGCGGATAGCGGGAAGACAGCTCGCAACAGGTGTTTCGCTGCTCTATCTGGCGCTGTACTTCCATTTCGGCTTCTTCGCCTGGATGCCCGTATGGCTCAAGGATGCAGGCTCTTCAGCGACCGAGATCGGCACGTTGATTTCGATCCCATTGATCCTGCGCATCCTGACCGTCGCACCGTTCGCCGCGTGGTGCGGGCGGCACGGCCGGGTTCGTAATGGCATTGCGCTGACGGTATTTAGCGCCGCGGTCGTTCTCGTATTTTTCCCTCAAGCGACGACGCACTGGAGCCGGCTCGCGCTGTTCCTTGTCTTCTCGATCATCTGGGATCAGATACCGGTGCTCATGGACGCGTATGCGATTCTGACCGTGCGCAGTCGCAAGCTGGATTTTGGCCGGCTGCGTGTCTGGGGTTCCATCGCCGTGATTGCCTCGAGCGGTCTGGCGGGCTGGGTCATCGAAAAGCTGGGCATCAAATCGCTTCCGTGGGCAATCGCTGTCCTGCTGCTATTCCCACTGGCGATTCTGCCGTTGCTGCCACGCGATAGCACGCTCGTCCACGAGTCGTCGCATGGCAGTGGCAGCTGGCGTGAAATCTTTCGCGACCGGACGTTGATGTCCGTCCTGATCACTGCTTCGCTCTTGATGGGTAGCAGCGGCGTTATCACCGGCTTCGGATCGATTCAATGGAAAAGCGCGGGAATTCACGAAAGCACGATCGGCATTCTCAATGCGATTTCCGTGTCGTCCGAAATCGTTATTTTCACGTTCGGTGCGAAGCTACTCGGCAAGCGCGACCCGCGCATCATGATGGTGATTGGCGCCCTGTTTAGCGCCTTGCGCTGGGCAATCATGGCAACCTCTCCGGCTCTGCCGATGCTCGTTTTTGCACAGATTCTGCAGTGCTTCCTCGTCGCGGGCGCACTTCTCGCGCCGGTCCTGATGATCGCCAGCCGGGTCGAGGACATCCTGGTCCCCAGTGCGCAAGGACTGTATGCCGTTTTGCTCGGCGCAACGCTAGCGGCGGTGATCGCAGGCTCTGGATGGCTATGGCAGCTTGGGCCGGCAAAAGCCTATCTGGCTATGGCCGTACTCGCCTTGCTGTCGCTACCTGTACTCGCATCGTCGTGGCGCCGTGCCGCGGCTTAACGCGAGTTCGAATACCAGTTTCATCGCGAACGAATCATTCGCGAATACATGAAGTGAATGCCTCTTGAATCGGCGTTAATTTCCAGAATAGATGGGGGGAGACTTGAATAAATTAACATGCGCTCGCATGGTGCCTACGCTCGCACTGATGCTTTTTTCGCTGGCTAATTCGAATGACGCCGCGGCACAAGCGGCACAGGACTGTCAGCAGTATGACCAGTTTGTTCCTCGCGGCGGCGTCGATCCCATTCCGTCTCCGTGTCAAACGGTAGACCCGGAACTGGGTGGTTTGCGCAAGGCACTGGCCGCGAATGGGATCGGGATTTCCGTTTCTCTTGCTGGCCTCGTGACTTACAACCTGAGGGGCGACGGCGGAACACCTCAACAGCTTTACTCGGGGCAAAAGCCTACCTACAACAGCACGTTCTTGCCGATGTTTACCTACGATCTCGGCAGGCTTGGCCTCAATCAAGGCTCGCAGTTCACGTTCAAACCGGTATTCAACTACAACTCGTTTCGCGGTAATGGACAGACTGGTTTTTCGGCCAACCAGCTTTCCGTTTATCTGCCCTTTTACGACAATAATGTAATCGTTCAAGCTGGCTTCTATTACGCTGCTTCCATTTTTTATGGAACCAATATTGGTGACATTGCGGGAGCTGCGATTTTGGGTCCGAGCAGCACACTACCGTTTGCGACAGGCATTCAGGGCTGGCTGCCAACCCCGGCCCTGGATATCACGACATACTTTGGCGACAAACATTTCTACAATCACTTCGGCGTCACGCGGAGTGCCGATCCCGTCGATCCACTATACGAATGGAACAACAACCGGTCCGGACTTAACCCCTACGTCAGGGGCGGTCGACCAGCCTTTATCGACGAAGTGGGCTACAAGGTAAATCCGGCTGCCGGGCAGAACAAGGTGTGGTTCCGTGCCGGCGCGATCTACAACACATCGGGATTCCCGACCGTGAATTCGATTCATACCCAGCCTTATCTCTCGGGAAGCTATACCAATCGCAACTATGGGTTCTACGGGATTCTCGACTATCAACTTACCCAGCCCAATCCGGGCCTTCCGTTTCAGGGGTGGTACGTCAACGTCAAGGCCGACTACGGCTCTCAACTGGTCAACGTTTTCTCGTCCGACGTTGGATTGACTCTCTACAAAATTGGGACCTTTGCATCGAGACCGTTCGACCTGCTTTCGCTTTCGGTGGGCCGGAACTTCATTAGTAGCGACTTCGTCGATTTTGCCGATTCAGCAGGCATCGGTGCAACACGAGGCATCACGACCGCATCGGTGAGCTACGCGTACCTGGTGAAACGCGGTATCTACTGGAACAACGCGTTTCTTTACTCGAGCACGCCGACGGTTGCGCCGCAGCGCAAAGCGGCGCTCAGCATACTCAGCTCGGTGACGCTGGAGTTCTAAGCCGCCAACGCTATTCCGCAAACGGCAGGGTCGCCTGCCCTTGCGCACGCATATCGAACACATTCAGCGTCATCGCCACCAGCGCGTAATAGCCGAGCAGCGCGACCAGATTGATCGTCACCGTGTGACCGAAGCGCTCGACCGTTTGCGCATAGGTCGCATCGGACACGCGCTTCGCGTCATAGAGCTCGCTGGCGAATGCGTAGATCAGCGCATCGTCGGCATCCGCGAACGCGGGACGCTTGCCTTGCAGCAAAACCTGTGCATCCTCTTCCCGCACACCGGCCTGCAGCGCGATCGGATAGTGGATGTACCACTCGGCCTGCGCTTGCCAGCGTGCGGCTGTCACGAGGATCGCGAGTTCCGACAGGCGTAACGGCAACCCCGTTTGATACCGGCAGAATGCGCCAAGGCGTTGCGCATGCTGTGCAAGTTCAGGGCTGCGAATCCAGCCGAGAAACGGGCCGTTCAGATTGCCGCGCGGCCCGGACAGGATTTCGTCGAGCACGGTTTTCTGTTCTGGCGTTGCGGCGGCGGCATCGAAGTGCGGAAGACGATCGGTCATAGCGAGGCTCGTGAGGGAGGTTCAGGACGCCGGCAGCGCCGCATCGATCGCATCGGTCAGGCGCTCGACGATTCTGTCGATATCGCTCGCCGTACAGATGAACGGCGGTGCAAGCAGCACATGATCGCCGATCTTGCCGTCCACGGTGCCGCCCATCGGATAAACCATCAGCCCGCGATTGAACGACTCGTTGCGGACCGCCGCATGCAGTTTCAGCGCCGGATCGAACGGTGTTTTCGTCGTCCGGTCCCGCACCAGTTCGATACCGACGAACAGCCCGCGGCCACGCACGTCGCCGATATGCGGATGCTGCGCATAATGCGCACGTAGTTGCGCGCGCAATTGCTCGCCGCGTGCCTGCACGTTCGCGAGCAGGTTGTCTTCGGCGATCACGTTCTGCACTTCGAGCGCCGCCGCACACGCGGTCGCATGACCGATATATGTGTGGCCATGCTGGAAGAACCCGCTGCCGCCGACAATCGCGTCGTAGATCTTCGCGCTCACGAGCGTTGCTCCGATCGGTTGATAACCGGCGCCGAGCCCCTTTGCGATGGTCAGCAGATCGGGCGCGACACCGTCTTCGTCGCACGCATAGAGATGGCCGGTGCGCCCCATGCCCGACATGATTTCGTCGAGGATCAGCAGCACGCCGTAGCGGTCGCACACCGCGCGGATCTTGCGGAAATAGTCGCGCACCGGCGGCACTGCGCCAGCCGTGGCACCGACCACGGTCTCCGCGACGAAGGCAGCCACCGTGTCGGGGCCGAGTGCGAGGATTTTCTGTTCGAGCTCGTCCGCGAGGCGCTGGGCATAGGCTGCGTCGGTTTCGTCTGTGAGCCGCCCACGGTACGCGTAGCAGGGGCTCACATGATGCGTCTCGATCAGCAGCGGCAGAAACGGCTCACGCCGCCACGCGTTGCCGCCTATTGCGAGTGCCCCGAGCGTGTTGCCGTGATAGCTCTGCCGACGCGCGATGAAATGTCGTCGTTGCGGCTGGCCCGTCTCGACGAAGTACTGACGCGCGAGTTTCAACGCCGCTTCGATGGCCTCCGAACCGCCGGATACGAAGTACACATGCTCGAGCCCTTGCGGTGCCGCGGCGACCAGGCGGTCCGCCAACGCTTCGGCCGGTTCGGTCGTGAAGAACGATGTGTGCGCGTACGGCAATTGCTGCGATTGCCGCCCGATCGCCTCGATCACGCGCGCGTTGCTGTGCCCAAGGCACGACACGGCGGCACCGCCGCATGCGTCGATATAACGCTTGCCGGTAGCATCGACGATCTCGATGCCGTCGCCGGTCACGGCGACCGGCAGCGTCTTCTTCGGCGTACGGTGAAATACGGTGGACATGGCACTCCTCATCTTGAATCACCACACGATGTGTATTTATACATCTGCACAACGTTTGTTGTCAAATGAGGTGTCGCTATCCACTGCGGATCAATCCGCGCGAATAGCTTCAGGAGAGGTAAGCGCCCTTCGAATGAAACGCGTGCTCGGCTTTTTCGATCTGCTCGACACCGCGCGCGCCTTCGAGCGCCAGCAGATGCGCAACCAGCGATTCGGCAATCGCGGTCGCTGCGACTAGCGAAGGGAAAAACGACGGACTGTCGTGTGAAAAGATCAGCACTTTGTCGGCATGCAGTGCAATCGGCGACACCGCGCTGTCGGTGATCGCGATCAACCGGCTGCCCTTCTCCCGCGCAGCCTCGGCCACGCGTGCCGCTTCGGCGGAATAAGGCGCGAAACTGACGACGACGGTCGCGCTGTCGCGCTGGATACCGTGCAATTGCAATTCGAGCGTGCCCGCTTCGCCATTGAGCAGCGACACCGACGAACGAAACAGCCGGTATCCATATACCAGTCCGAATGCAACCGAATAGCACGAACGAAAACCGGCCACATGCACGTGCGATGCGCGCCGCAGCAGACGCGCCGCTTCGACAGTCGTGCGCGCGTTGTGCGCGGCCGTCAGTTCGAGATTGTGCTGCTGGGCAACGAGCAGATCGTGTGCGAGCGCGTCTTTTGCACTGGTCTTGACGAGCGAACGCGCCTTGCTGGTGAGGCGCTCAGGCCGCGTGCGCACACGCGCAACGAACAACTCGCGCAACTCGTTCCAGCCCGGAAAACCAAGTTGCTGCGACAACCGCACGAGCGATGCAGGCTGCACCTGCGCCCGCTCGGCCACCTTGCGCATCGACGACACCGCGACTTCATCCGGATGATCGAGCAGGAATGCCGCACCCATCTGAAACTGCGGACTCAGTTCGGCAAAACGTGTGCGGATCAGAACGGCAAGCTCGTCGAAGCTGTCTGGCATGCGGTGTACCGGCGATGATGGTTGACAACAAATGTTACCACCGGCGCCCGTGCGGGTTTGTGCACCCGGCACGGGCTTTCGCGTGGCATCCAGCAGACGTTCTCGCCGCAGCAGACCGCCCGCTTACAACAACGCCACGACCCGCACATCCCCCTGCTCCGCCGACGCCACCACCTTCCCCGCCACGCGCCGGAACGTGATCGTGACCGTCGCGTCGCCCACCCGCAGATCGCCGACTTCGAGCCAGTCGATACCGTCGGGCAGCATCGGCTGTTCGATGCGGACTTCGCGCCGCGCGGCGTCGATCGTCACGCCGAGGCATGCTTCGAGCATCATGAACGGCGAGCCAGCCGCCCACGCTTGCGGCAAGCAGGCGACCGGGTATGCCGTAGGCGGTTCGCCACGACGACGCGGGAAACCGCAGAACAGCTCGGGCAGGCGCATGTCGAAATTCACCGCGGCCTGAAACAGCGCCTGCAATAGACGCACCGCGGTCGCCTTGCCGCCGTAGCGCGCCGCGCCGCGAGCACACAGCGCGTTGTCGTGCGGCCAGACCGAACCATTGTGATACGCCATCGGATTGAAGCGCGGTTGCCCCGCGGCGAGCGTACGCACGCCCCAGCCCGTATGGAACAGCGTCGACTCGAGCGCACGCGCCACCGCTTCGCCGCGGCTGCGCTCGGGCAAGCCGAACGCGAGCAGGTGCCCCGCATTCGACGCAAGCACGCGGCACAGCTCGCCATGACCGTCGAGCGCAATGCCGTAGAAGCCCGCGTCCTCCATCCAGTACTTGTCCTCGACGCACGCACGAATTGCCTTCGCGCGTTGAGCGTAGTCGGCGGCATCGCTGGTCAGGCCGCGCAGCGTCGAGAAATGCGCCATCGTGTCGAACGCGGCGCTCGCGTACGCCTGCACTTCGACCAGTGCGATCGGTCCATCGGGGAAACGACCGTCCGCGTGGAACACGGAATCGTGGCTGTCCTTCCAGCCCTGGTTCGCGAGTCCACCATCCGATTCGCGCTGATAGTCGAGCAGCCCGTAACGGTTCTTGTCGCACACACCCTTCACCCAGCCGGCTGCGCGATCGAGCGCAGGCCACAGTTCGTCGATCAGCGCGAGATCGCCGGTGCGTTCCGCATAGGCGCCGGCCAGCCCGATAAACAGCGGCGTCGTATCGACACCGCCGTAGTACTGCGCGAACGGCACCTCGCCGGTTGCCGCCATCTCGCTCTTGCGCATCTCGTGGATAATCTTGCCGACCGCCGCGTCGCGGAACGCCGAGTTCTCGCGCGCCTGGTGTTCGGCCTGAAAGCGCAGCACGCCGGCCGCGAGCGAAGGCTGCAGCCACAGCGTTTGCATCGACGTAATGACCGCATCGCGGCCGAACGGCGTCGAGAACCACGGGATGCCGGCGTACGGATACGGGCCGGAGGGGAGATCGGTGGTCAGCAGGCCGATGTCGGCCAGCGAACGGTCGATCCACGCGTTGAACAACGGATTGCTCGAACGGATGTGCGCAGACGCGCGGCGGCGCTCGCGCATCACCAGGTGCGCATCGACGAGGCCGGCACGCACCGCAGCACGACCCACACGCGGACGCGCCGCATCGATCTGCGACAGGTGCGCGCCGCTCAGGTAGTGCAGCGGCTGCTGGACACCCGCGCTCGGCGCGTCAGCCTGCGCTTGCGTCAACGCCTTGACCTGTACCGACACCGACAGGTAGATCGACACGCACGCTTGCGCAGGCAGGCTTACCGTGTAATCGGCACGTCCGGCAAGCAGGTTGTCCGGCTTCGGCGAAAAGGCGATCTGTACGCGCCGCTCGACATCGTCGAGCCCGATGTAGTTGATCAGCACGTCTTCGTTCTCGACACGAGCCGGCTCGAGCGTGCCGTGCTTGTCGCGCTTCAGGCCGCGCACTTCGAACATGTCGCGGAAGTCGCTGGCGAACGAAATGGACAGCGGCACGACTGCATCGCTCGTGCCGTAGTTGGTGAGTTCGATCGCTTCGTTGAGCACCGTGCCCGACAGCACGCGCACACGCTCGACGTGAATCACACCTTCCGGTGTAATGTCGCCGCCAAGCGGCGGCAGCGGCCGGTTGGTCAGGTGCGCGGTGAAGGCCGCGTTGTCGCTGCTAACACTGCCCGACAACAGCGACGGTGCGCGGCCGCCGAAAGTGAGCCGCAATTGCGACAGCACGCGCGTGTCGTTGACGAACAATCCGTCGTCGCGACCGGTGATGTCGCCCAATGCATCGTTGACGATGAAGGTGTCGCCGGATTTCAGCACGTACTGTGCCGGGCTCGCGGTGTTCTGGTTTTCGGGTGCGATGAATGCGTCAGGTGCGGCCGGTGTTGCACCGCCCGTGTGTGTCAGTCCGCCGAGTGCTTCTGGATCCTGCATCAGCTTGCTCCTGTGCTGTTGGCCTTGTTGCGATTGTAGAGGGTATGAGGCCAGCCGAGGAGTTTCGTTCCGTATGCGCGCGAGATGCCGTAAACGAAACTGCCGCGCAGGAGCGCGGCAGTCGAACCACTACAGTCACACGAGGCCACCTGCTCGCCTCGTGCAGGCAAGCTCCTAACGCTGCGCGATCGGCTTCGCTTCGCGCGACGTTTCGCCGACAAACAACTGACGCGGACGACCGATCTTCTGTTCCGGATCGGCAATCATCTCGTTCCATTGCGCAATCCAGCCGACAGTACGCGCCATCGCGAAGATGCACGTGAACATCGACGTCGGGATACCGAGCGCACGTTGCACGATGCCGGAGTAGAAGTCGACATTCGGATACAGCTTGCGTGACACGAAATAGTCATCTTCGAGCGCGATCTTTTCGAGTTCCATGGCGAGCTTGAAGAGCGGGTCGTCATGCAGGCCCAGTTCTTCCAGCACTTCGTAGCAGGTCTCGCGCATCAGCTTCGCACGCGGATCGTAGTTCTTGTACACGCGGTGACCGAAGCCCATCAGCTTCACACCCGAGTTCTTGTCCTTCACCTGCTTGATGAACTCGGGGATCTTGTCGACCGAACCAATTTCTTCGAGCATGTTCAGCGCCGCTTCATTCGCGCCGCCGTGTGCTGGGCCCCACAGGCATGCAATCCCCGCTGCGATACACGCAAACGGATTCGCACCCGACGAACCCGCCAGCCGCACCGTCGACGTCGACGCATTCTGTTCGTGGTCCGCATGCAGGATCAGGATACGGTCGAGCGCACGCACCAGTACATCGTTGACCTTGTACTCTTCGGCCGGCGTCGAGAACATCATCTGCATGAAGTTCGCGCTGTACGACAGATCGTTCTGCGGATACACGAACGGCTGGCCGATGCTGTACTTGTAGGCCATTGCGACGAGTGTCGGCAGCTTGGCGATCATGCGCGTCGCCGAAATCTCGCGATGCCGCGGGTTATTGATGTCGAGCGAGTCGTGATAGAACGCCGACAGCGCGCCGACAGCGGCAACCAGAATCGCCATCGGGTGCGCATCGCGCCGGAAGCCGCGGAAGAAGATGTGCATCTGTTCGTGCACCATCGTGTGCTTCGTGACGGTCTCGACGAACTCGTCCTTCTGCTGCTGGTTCGGCAGTTCGCCCGTCAGCAGCAGGAAGCAGGTTTCGAGGAAGTCCGCGTTCTGCGCGAGGTTATCGATCGGGTAGCCGCGGTACAGCAGTTCGCCCTTGTCCCCATCGATATACGTAATCGCCGAGTTGCACGACGCCGTCGACATGAAGCCGGGGTCGTACGTGAACTTGCCGGTCTGGCCGTACAGTTTGCGGATGTCGATCACGTCCGGGCCGAGCGTGCCCTTGTAGATCGGCAGATCGATGGCTTCGCTACCATCGGAAAACGTGAGCGTTGCGTGTGTCGTCGAATCGTTCATCTGCGTTCCTTTATTTGTTGCACCGATTGTGTCGCACCGGTCGGTTACATCGATGGTCACGGCGCATGCGGGCCGGGACCGACCCGCGTTGGCAATGCATTCTACGGCGCGCGCGTCCGGTTATTGGATCGATCGCGCACAACAAACCATCTCGCCCGACGCAACACTCGTTGTCAAAGATGTCCCCGACATGTCGGGAAAATGAAACCTGCACACTGCGTGCAACAGTGTTTTGCCGGGCGCAGCCTGCACAGGCGCGTCCGCTCTGACATACTGAAGTCGTGTTTTGCTTCCCCTCGCAAGCACATTGTCGTTTCAGCCCGCCGTTCTGCGGCGGGCTTTTTTTACCAGCCAGTATCAAGTGAAATCCGGGCTGACACTCAAACCGGAATTCGAGTCGAAGCTCAAGTCGAAACATCAGCTGAAAAAACAGGATGGACCCGATGAATCTCACCGTCGAAACATTATTCCCGGAAAGCGAACAGGAAGACGAAAGCATCGTCACCGCGCTCAGCCATCAGGATATCGTTGTCGCGCTATCGGCGGCACTGGCGCCAAAAAAGGTTGCGGTACTGCATATGCTGTATCCGCGCACCGATGCACGCACGCACCGCAGTCTCGACTCGCTCGTCGCAGCGTTGCATGGCCACGGGCTGCACCAGGTCGCGCACCTCGTCGCACAGGAAGCGCACTACCTGCTGTTCAAAGACCCGGTGAAGGCGTGGAGGGCGTTCCAGGAAATCCGCAACGACTCGCTCGCGATCGGTGTACATCTGTATTACAACGGCCTTGTCGGCCAGGCCGCCGAGCAGGTGCTCGACGTCGACGCGCATCGCAAGGGTTGAAGCGTTGAAACGTGTGTGCGCCGGCCAGCACTGCCACCGGGTTTAGCGGTCGGCGGCAGTGACGGCGGGCGCGCTACCCACCTCGCGAATGAACGTGTCGATGTAGCGGTTGAATGCGGCCGGATGTGCCAGATTCATGCCGTGCGATGCGCCGCGTACGGTCTCGCGGCGCGCATCCGGACACCATGTTGCCAGCGCCGTAGCCGTGCGGCGAAACATGTCGGGACTCTTCTCTCCATCGATCAGCAACAGCGGGCAGCGTATTTCGGCAGCATCCTCCGGTGTGTAGGCCGGCAACGGATCGCGAAACTGTCGTGCGAGCGTATGGGCATTGTCTGTCGCCATCGTGCGGAACGCCGTCGTGCTCTTCGCCCAGAAACCCGGCCGGCTCACCGAGTCGACGAACAGCTGCAATCCCGCATCCACCTCGCCCGTTTCGATCAACTGTGCAGCCCTTGCGCGCAGCGCATTGGCTGTTTCAGGGAGCTTCGCCGGCGTGCGTCCCGCGATCTGCAGTGGACCGCCCGGATCGGCCAGCGTCAGTGTGCGCAGCCACTGCGAATGACGCCTCGCGAAATGAAACGCCACACAGCCACCGCGCGAATGACCGACCACATGCGCCGGCCCGGCACCGAATCGTTCGATAAATTCGGCCAGCTCGTCCGCGTGATCGCTCCAGCTGAATGGAAGGTCGGTGGGTGTATCGGTGACCGGCCAGTAGTGCGTGAGGCTCACGGCGACACAGCGATAACGCGCCGACAGACCCGCAAGTTGCGGCTGCCAGTAGCGGTAGTCGCAGAGCGAGCCGTGCACGAAAAGCAGCAGTTCTCCCTCGCCGGCCTTGACATAAGGCATGCGCAGGCGGTTCCGCAGGGAAACGAACGATGGTGAGGAAGCGGGAACAGGCTGATTCACGGACACGGGCGGCCAACGCCGGCAACGAAAAGAGCGCCTATTGTCACATAGGCCACTTATCGAACCATGCTGCCGGCCCGCGCCGGCAATCGCCTGATCTTGGTAGCGCAGCGCCTGCTCAATCGAACGCGAACGCGTCCACCATGCCGAGCGCCGCGCCTGCTCCGCGGACAGCACACGTCAGCGGTTCGTCGGCCACCCGCACGGCGACACCAAGCTGTTCGCTCAGGCAGCGATCCAGATGGCCGAGCAACGCGCCGCCGCCGGTCAGCACGATGCCGCTACCGGCGATATCGGTGATCAATTCGGGCGGTGCGCTTTCGAGCCCGGTTTTCACCGCGCCGATCACCTGCCGCAGCGGCGCGACGATTGCCTCGGCGATGTCATGGTTGCTTAGCTGGACCGTGCGCGGCAGGCCGTCTTCGACGCTGCGCCCGGTCGCGTTCATGCGCTCGAGCGGTACGTCGCGCAACGCCGAGCCGATGGTTTTCTTCACGTATTCGGCTGTCTGCTCGCCGAGCAGCACGCCATACACGCTGCGCACATGATTGACGATCGCCTGGTCGAACTGGTCGCCGCCGACGCGGATCGACCCGCTGTACACGGCGCCGCCCAGCGCGATCACACCGACCTCGGTGGTGCCGCCGCCGATATCGACCACCATCGATCCAGTCGCCGACGCCACCGGCAATCCCGCACCGACCGCCGACGCGAGCGATTCGCCGATCAGGCTCACCTTCCACGCCCCCGCCGATACCGCCGCTTCCTTGATCGCGCGCCGTTCGACCTGGGTCGCGCCCGCCGGCACGCAGATCGTGAACGTCGCGCGACGGCCGAACAGCTGGCGCGGGCGAGCCATCGCCACGAACTGCCGGATCATGTGTTCGGCGGCGGGAAAGTCGGCGATGACGCCGTGTCGCATCGGCCGGACCGCTTCGAGATTGCCGGGCGCACGGCCGAGCATCTGCTTTGCCTCGTTGCCGACAGCGGCCACGATCGGCGTACCGCCGGCCGTGACATGATCGCGGCGCGCTTCGCCCTGCTTCTGGAAACAGACGACGGACGGCTGGTTGAGCACGATGCCGCCGTCGTCGGTATAGATCAGCGTATTCGCCGTGCCGAGGTCGACCGCCACGTTCTGACGGAACAGGCGGCTGAACAGCGGTGGGTGCGACGTCGGTTGGGCCATAGCGTGGCTCTGCGTGTGTGGCCGCCCGTTGTCTGCGGCGGCGCGAATAATCGGCCCCGGCTGCGCGTTGACGACTGTCCGGCCTGGTCCAGGCCCGCGTGTCGGGTGCTGTTTTCGTGCTGTTCTTGCGCTTCGTGTTGATAACTTCTAACGGCAGCACCGGCGAGAAACTTTAGGCGCCTGTGCGAGCCGGTATGACGACTGCCTGAATCCCCTGAATCCCCTTAACCCAGCGCCTTCACCAGCGCATCGCGTCCGAGCGCAGCGCCTTCGGCGGAAATCGTGTGGCCGACGCCCGACAGCGCGTACGCGTCGACCGTGTAGCCCGCATCCTCGAGCGCAGTAGCCGCATGTTCGAGTTCGCGAACCGGGATGACTTCGTCGTCGGTGCCGTGAATCAGCGTGATCGCCGTGCTGCTGTGTACGCCGACCGGCGACGACAGACGCCCCGAATAGGCAACCACCGCGGCCGCGCCATCCGGATTGGACGCGACATGATGCAACGACATAATTGAGCCCTGCGAAAAACCAACCAGCGCAAGCTTTTCGTAAGCAATGCCCCAATGCGCGAGTTCGGCGGTCAGCACGCGGAGCAGCGCCGGGTAGGCATCCGCGACACGCTCCACGCGATTCGCCGCGTCGATCTCCCGCAGGCTGAACCACTGACGTCCGCCGAAACCGCCGTCGAACGGCTCGCTGCCGTCCAGCGACACGAACGCCGTATCGGGCAACGCGCCGCGCCAGAGATCGGCGAGCGGCATCAGGTCGCGCGCGTTGCTGCCCACGCCGTGCAGCAGCACCACCAGCGACTGCGCAGGCAGGTTCGCCGGTGCAAGCCGCCAGCCATGTTCGAATTGCTCCCACGCCATCGCCGAATCCCATCGATCAAGTTCGCGCAACGCGAACCTCGCCGCGCACAGCCGCGAGGATACTTCACCACTATGTTTTGCGGCAGCTTGTATACCCTGAATTGCCGCGCCCCTGTTGAGTTCGACGCCGCGTTCCGGCGAATGCAGGTATCCTTTTCAACGCCTTACAGCCCTTATAGTTCCAAGCCCGGAGTTCCGTTTGAGTCAGCCCGCCGCCCCCGCACCCGCCTCGCCACCACCGCTCCAGGGTGGACAACTGGTGCTCGCGACCATCGCGGTCGCGCTCGCGACCTTCATGACCGTGCTCGATTCGTCGATCGCCAACGTCGCGATCCCGACCATCTCGGGCAATCTCGGGGCGTCGGTCGATCAGGGCACGTGGGTCATCACCGTATTCGCGGCGGCCAACGCCGTTTCCATTCCACTCACTGGATGGCTCACGCAGCGCATCGGCCAGATCAAGCTGTTCGTCGGCGCGATCCTCGCGTTCGTGGTCGCTTCGTGGTTGTGCGGCATCGCGCCAACCCTGCCGATCCTGCTGCTCGCGCGCGTGCTGCAAGGTGCGGTGGCCGGCCCGTTGATTCCGCTGTCGCAGGCCATCCTGCTCGGCTCATATCCGAAGCACAAGTCGTCGACCGCGCTCGCCTTATGGGCGATGACCGCGACCGTCGGGCCGATTGCCGGACCTTTGCTCGGCGGCTGGATCACCGACAGCTACAGCTGGGCGTGGATCTTCTTCGTCAACATTCCGGTCGGCATCTTTGCGGCGGGTGTGACGTGGAGCATCTACCGCCATCGCGAAACGCAGACCAAGCGCCTGCCGATCGACGTCGTCGGCCTTGGGCTGCTCATCGCGTGGGTTGCGTCGCTGCAGATCATGCTCGACAAAGGCAAGGACCTCGACTGGTTCAATTCGCCGACCATCGTCATTCTCGGTTTGTCGGCGGTGATCAGCTTCGCGTTCTTCCTCGTGTGGGAGCTGACCGCCGAAAACCCGATCGTCGATATACGGCTCTTCGGGCAGCGTAATTTTCTGGGCGGCACCGTGGCGATTTCGATTGCCTATGGCGTGTTCTTCGGCAACTTCGTGCTGCTGCCGCAATGGATGCAGGAGTACCTCAACTATCGTTCCGTCGATGCCGGGCTCGTCACTGCGCCGCTCGGCGTGTTCGCGGTGATTCTCGCGCCGATCATGGGACGTGTGCTGCCGCGCTCCGACGCGCGCATCATCGCGACCTTCGCGTTTATCGGCTTTGCGATCGTGTTCTACATGCGCTCGAAGTACCTGATCGAGATCGACACATGGCATCTCGTGCTGCCCACCTTGCTGCAAGGCATCCCGATGGCGATGTTCTTCGTGCCGCTCACCGCGATCATTCTGTCGGGCCAGCCGCCGCATCGCATTCCGGCGGCCGCGGGGCTATCGAATTTCGTGCGGGTGTTTTGCGGTGCGGTCGGTACGTCGCTGGCGGGCAATGCCTGGAACAATCGTACGGTGCTGCATCATGTGCGGCTTACCGAGCAGGCCAGCATCGATAATCCGCTCTTCAACCAGCAGATCGCGTCGACACAATCGCTGCTGCAACTGAACACGCAGTCGTCGCATGCGCTGTTCGACTTCACCGTGAACACGCAGGCGGCGATGATGGGGCTCAACGATATTTTCTATGTGTCAGCGATCATCTTTCTGCTGATCATTCCGCTGATCTGGATTACGCGGCCGGCGAAGGGTGGTGGCGGAGCGGATGCGGCGGGCGCGCATTGAACGCTGAACGCGGCGGGCGCGAATGCATAAGGTTGATCATTGAACGCTGAACGCAGCGGGCGCGAATGCATAAGGTTGATCATTGAGCATCGAATGCGGCGGGCGCGAATGCATCGGTTGAGACTTCAGCGCCCGTCCTGCCGGAAGTAACGCGCCGGCGTCTCGCCCAGTAAATCCTTGAATACGGCGATGAACGACGACACGTCGCTGTAACCGACTTCGAGTGCGACCTCCGTCACGCTCGCACCGGTGTCGAGTCGTTCGAGTGCAACCAGCAACCGTAGCTGCTGGCGCCACTGTCCGAAGGTCTGGCCGGTTTCCTTGACGAAGAGACGCGCCGCCGTGCGCGCGGTGACGCCGGCCGCGAGCGCATGGTCGTCGAGCACGGTGGGATCGGCGGGATGGGTGGTCAGCACCCCGGCGATGCGCTGGATGCGCGGATCGCGCGGATACGCCAACGCGAGCGGCACCGCGGCAAGCTGCGGAAGACGATCGAGCAGCACGCGCATCAACCGCGCGTCGGGTCCGTCGGCCGCATAGTCGGCACCGAACCGGGCCGCGGCGCGCAGCAGCGCATCGGCAAGCCGGTCGATCGCCACGACACGGCCCGGCAACGCGTCCGGCAGCGACGGCCAGTCATCCGTGTCCACATAGAGCGTGTGCCACGCAAGCGGCCGCGACGACGACAGCCGGAACAGCAGCCCCGGAGCGATCCACAGCGCGTGCTGCGGCGGGATCACCCACAGGCCGTTCTCCGTGCGCACGGTCAGCACGCCATCGCACGCATGCAGCAGCTGCAGGCGACGGGACGCGTGCCAGGGTTCGTCGAGTGTCTCCGTGTGTTGCGCGACGACGAACGCCGCGCAATCGGTGCCATCCGGATCGGTTACTTCCATGAGGCTTTCGTTTTGCCCTACGGGTATTCAAAACGAATCAGACTAGCACGGCGCCCCATCTCTGTGCACGGTGCAGTGCGGTAGTGGCGGCGCGGCCAGCAAGGGTTGAGACAGCTGCGGCTACGCACTCGCCGGCCGTCATCGTGGGCCATTACAATCGCGGCTGCGTGCCCTGCATGGTGCGTTGGCCCCGCGCTCAACCAGTCTCCCCCATGAACTATCCCGCGATCCTCGAACAGATTCACCGCGATATCCAGCCCTACCTCGGTACCGGCCGCGTGGCCGACTACATTCCCGAGCTGGCGAAGATACCCGCCGACCGCTTCGGCATGGCGGTCGTCACCGCCGCGGGCGACGTCCATCGCATCGGCGACGCCGACGAGCGCTTTTCGGTCCAGAGTATTTCGAAGCTGTTCGCGTGCACGCTGGCGTTTCAACTGATCGATGACGAGCTATGGTCGCGGGTCGGGCGCGAGCCGTCGGGCACCGCGTTCAACTCGCTGGTTCAGCTCGAAACGGAACAGGGCAAGCCGCGCAATCCGTTCATCAATGCGGGCGCGCTGGTCGTCACCGACGTGCTGTGCCGCCGCTTCGTGAGCGCCGAAACCGCCCTGGTGGAATTCATGCGCCGGCTGACCGGCGAGCGCACGGTCGACTACGACCTGCGTGTCGCGCAATCGGAGCTGGCGAACGCGCACCGCAACCGCGCGATGGCGCATTTCATCGCGAGCTTCGGCAATCTCGAGATGCCGGCCGAAGTGGTCGTCGATGCTTATTGCCGGCAGTGCGCGATTTCGATGAGCTGCGTCGAGCTTGCGCGCGCGGCGCTGTTTCTATGCAACGGCGGTGTCGTGCCGGCAACCGGCGAACGGATTCTCGACAGTAGTTCGACGAAGCGGCTCTCCGCGCTGATGTTGACCTGCGGTACTTACGATGCCGCCGGCGATTTCGTCTTTCGGGTGGGGCTGCCGGCGAAAAGCGGCGTGGGCGGCGGTATCGTCGCGGTGCTGCCGGGTGAGATGGCCGTGTGCGTGTGGTCGCCGGGGCTCGATAGCAATGGGAATTCGCTGGCGGGGACGCTGGCGCTCGAGTGGCTGACTACGCATACGGGGCAGTCGATTTTTTGAGCGGCTTCGTGGCGCGCTGCGGAAGCGGCTTGCATCGCAGCTTGCGCCTGACCCCGCCCGCTACATTCAAAACCTGATCGCCTCGATCGGGTTCAAGCCCGGCAACGGGAAGTGCGCATCTTCATAGCGCTCCACCAGGATCGACAGGATCTCGAGACGATCGCCATCGGGCGTGCCGGGTTTCGGATCGGCGTCGACGAGTTCCGATACCACTGCGAGCGCGGCCTCGTAATCTTCCTCGGTGTGTAGCGGGCAAATATCCATGTGTCTTACTCCATCTCCACCGTTTCGGCATTGACCTGTCGAACGCGGCGCATGCGCCGTATGCGTCTGCCAATTTCACTTAAACCGGGCCGCTCCAACCGTCGCCGGCCATCGTACCTACCATCCTCCAACCCCAAAAAGAAATTTGACAAACACTCTTAAGATATATATCTTACGACACATCTTATGACACATCAGGAGTGTCGCGATGCACCGTAACTCTCATCACACCCATCATTCACACCATTCCCGCCGCCACGCGTCCGACCGCGACGGCCTGAGCTTCCCCGAGCGTTTCCGGGACCCCCTCCATGCGCTGTGGCACGCCATCGGCCGTCATCGCGGCGGTGGTGGAGGCGGTGGCGGTCGTGGCGGCGCCTTCGGTGGCGGCACCGGTGACGGCGGCTTTCCCGGTAGTTTTGGCGGCCGTGGCGGTTTCGGCGACGGCGACGGTTTTCCGCGCGGCCGGACCTTCACCTCTGCCGATCTGCAACTGTTATTGCTGGCGCTGCTCGATAAAGAACCCAGCCACGGCTACGAACTGATCAAGGCGCTCGAAGCGCGTTCGAACGGCTTCTATAGCCCGAGCCCGGGCATGGTCTATCCGTCGCTGACGTACCTCGAAGAAGTAGGCTTCGTTACCGTCGAAGTGGAAGGCAACCGCAAGCGCTATGCGCTCGCCGAGCCGGGCGGCGCGCACCTCGCCGTGAACCGCGAACGCGCCGACATGATGCTGGCGAAGCTCTCGCACATCGCCCGCAAGATGGATTCGGTACGGCGCGCGTTTGCTGGCGAAGACCCGTCCGACGCCGCCGAAGGCGGCTGGGTGCCGGAGCTGATCCAGGCACGCCGTGCGCTGAAAACCCTGCTGTTCAGTCTCGACAACGTGCCTGCCGCCGAACAGCGTCGCATTGCTGCGATCCTGCAACGGGCGACGCAGGAAATCGAAGACGGTGGCAAGCAGAGCGACGGCAAACAGGACGGCAGCAATCCCTGACCGGGCGCCTCGGGCACCGCGCGCTCGCGAGCCGCGCGGACACACCCGCCGCCCTCCGATATCCAGAAACAGGAACACCATGCAAGAGCAAACCGATCTGACAGTCGTCCGCGTGCGCCATCCGCTGAAGTTCCGTCTGCTGCGCGTCGCACGCATCGACTCCATCACACCGCATATGTTGCGCGTCACCTTGACCGGCGACGACCTGCACGACTTCGCCTCGGCGTCATTCGACGATCACGTGAAGGTCTTTTTCCCCGCTCCCGGCGAAGACAAACCGGCGCTGCCCACGGCCGGTCCGAACGGCCCGGTGTTCGCCGAAGGGACCCGGCCGGTGGCACGCGACTTCACGCCGCGGCGCTTCGACCGCGAAGCACGCGAACTCGATCTCGAGTTCGCGCTGCACGAAGCCGGCCCGGCTGCCGAATGGGCTGCGAAGGCGCAGGTCGGCCAGTACCTGGGTATAGGCGGCCCGCGCGGTTCGCTCGTGATCCCGACCGGCTTCGACTGGCATCTGCTGATCGGCGACGACACAGCGTTGCCCGCCATCGCGCGGCGCCTCGAAGAACTGCCTGCGAACACCCGTGTCGCGGCCGTGGTCGAAGTCGCCGATCCGTCGGCGCGTATCGAGTTCGAGACGGCGGCGAACCTGCATATCGTCTGGCGCTATCGCAGCGACTCGCCGTACCGCGGCGATGCCTTGCTGCAGGCGGTACGCGACACCTACCTGCCCGAAGGCGTGGGTTACGTATGGGCAGCCGGCGAGTCGGCGACCATGCGCGCGGTGCGCTATCACCTGTGCACGGAGCGCGGCGTAGACAAGTCGCGTATCCGTGCTGCCAGCTACTGGAAACAAGGTGCGCAGGCCGTCCACGAAAACCTCGACGACTGATGCCACGCATTCTCTCTCTTTACCGCGGCCCGCTCGGCCGCAAGGACCCTTCATGTACTCATTGAGTGCACCGCGCGAACGCCAGTTGCTCTGGCTGCTCGCGCTGACGCAGTTCACCGTCATCATGGACTTCATGGTGATGATGCCGCTCGGACCGCAGATCATGCATGCGTTCCACATCACGCCGGCCGCGTTTGCCGCGGCCGTCTCGGCGTATTCCTGGTGTTCGGGCCTGTCGGGTCTGTTCGCCGCCACCTACATCGACCGCTTCGACCGGCGCAAGCTGCTGCTCACCGTGTACGCGTTGTTTGCCGTGTCGAATCTCGCGTGCGCGTTTGCCAGCAGCTATCCGTTGCTGCTCGCTGCACGAGCATTCGCGGGCCTGACCGGCGGCATACTCGGCTCGATCATCATGGCGATCGTGGGCGACCTGATTCCGGTCGCGCGGCGCGGTGCGGCAAGCGGCACGATCATGACCGCATTCTCCATCGCGGCGATTGCCGGCGTGCCGGCCGGTGTGATGCTCGGTGCGCATTTCAGCTGGGCAGCGCCGTTCGTGCTGCTGGTCGTGCTGTCGGTACTGGTCTGGTTCGGTTGCTCGCGCATCCTGCCGTCGCTCGACCAGCATCTGTCGCAGCGGCCCGCACCGCTCTCGCAGGTCCTGCCGGAGTTGTACCGGCTGTTTGCCAACCGGCGGCACCTGAACGCGTTTGCGCTGACCTTCATGGTGATGGTGTCGCACATGCTGGTGATCCCGTTCATCTCGCCGACGCTCGTGGCCAACCACGGCATCGCACCGGCTCAGTTGTCGTGGCTGTACATGGCGGGCGGCGCGGCAACGTTCTTCACGTCGCGCGCGGTGGGCAAACTGTCGGACCGCTACGGCAAGCATCGGGTGTTTCGCATCGTCGTACTGCTGTCGATGCTGCCGGTTCTGTTCGTGACGCATCTGCCCGACGTATCGCTTGCCGTGATGCTGGTGTTCTTCCCGATCTTCATGGTCGCGATGTCCGGACGCTTCGTGCCGATGCAGGCGCTCCTCACGACCGTGCCGCAACCGCAACAGCGCGGCGCATTCCTTAGCGCGAACAGTGCGTTGCAGGCACTCGGTATGGGTTGCGGCGCATGGATCGGCGGGCTGATGCTGTCGACAGGTCCTGCCGGACAGATCGAAGGCTATGGCGTCGTCGGTTGGGTCGCCGTGGCGATCGCAGTGTGCGCGATCGTGTGGGTTGGCCGTGTTACTTCAGCGGGGGACCATCCGACCTCGCGGCCGCCGGTGGGCGGTGAAGCAATGAGCGAGATGTAATCGCGTCATCGAAGCAACATGCTGAACGAGACCGCTGCGCGGCACCGGCCTCGTTCAGCACAGCGTTGATCTCACGATGCGTCGCCTTCGCGGCGGGTCGAGAGATCCGGGAAATCCTCTTCCCAATACTCGCCCGGCAATCGCGCCGGCTCCGCTTCGCGCTCCAGTTCGCGGCGCCGCAATTCGACACGACGGATCTTGCCGGAAATGGTCTTCGGCAACTCGCTGAATTGCAACCGGCGAATCCGCTTGTACGGCGACAGCTTTTCCCGCGAGAACGCGAACACGCTACGCGCGAGTTCGGGTCCGGCTTCGAAGCCGTGACGCACGGTGACGAACGCTTTCGGCACCGACAGACGCAGTGGGTCGGCGCTCGGCACGACTGCTGCCTCGGCGATCGCTTCATGCTCGATCAGCACGCTTTCGAGTTCGAACGGGCTTAGCCGGTAGTCGGACGACTTGAACACATCGTCGGCGCGGCCGACGTACACGTAGTAGCCATCCTCGCGACGCAGCGCGACATCCGACGTGTGGTAATAGCCGTTGCGCATTGCGTGTGCCGTGGCGTCCGGGTTGTTTGCATAGCCGGTCATCAAGGCGACCGGACGGTGTGCAAGCGACAGCGCGATCTCGCCTTCAGTAGCCGGTTGGTCGTCGGCATCGACGAGTTCGATCGTATAACCGGGCAACGGCCGCCCCATCGATCCCGGCACGACCGGCTGGCCCGGCGAATTGCCGATCTGGCAGGTCGTTTCCGTCTGACCGAAACCGTCGCGTATCGTCACGTTCCAGGCGTGGCGAACACGCTCGATCACTTCCGGATTCAGGGGCTCGCCTGCCCCGACAATCTCACGCAACTGCACCGGATACGACGCGAGCGGCTCCTGCACGAGCATGCGCCAGACGGTCGGCGGTGCGCACAGCGTGGTCACGCGGAAATTCACCAATACATCGAGCGTGTCCTTCGGCACGAAGCGCGCGTAGTTGTAGATGAACACGCAGGCCTGCGCATTCCACGGTGCAAAGAAGCAGCTCCACGCATGCTTCGCCCAGCCCGGCGAGCTGATGTTCCAGTGGATGTCGCCAGGTTGCAGGCCGATCCAGTACATCGTCGACAGATGGCCTACCGGATAGCTCTCATGCGTATGCTCGACGAGCTTCGGCTTCGAGGTCGTGCCGGACGTGAAGTACAGCAGCATCGGATCGCTCGCGCGGGTCGGCGCGTCGGGCACGAACGACGCGGGCGCATCGTAGGCGGCGGCCAGATCGGTCCAGCCCGCACGCGGCGTGCCAACCGAAATGCGCTTGAGGTTCGCATCGAGCGCATCGAATTTGCTGAGTTCCGCACTATCCACGACAACGTAATCCGCACCGCCGATCTGCACGCGATCACGCACATCGTCCGCCGACAACTGGGTCGTAGCCGGCAACACGATCGCACCGAGCTTCATCGCAGCGAGCATCACGTCCCACAGTTCGACGCGATTGGGCAGCATCAGCAGCAGACGGTCGCCGCGACGCACGCCGAGCCCGCGCAGAAAGTTCGCCATACGCGCCGAGCGCTCCGACATCTGTGCAAACGAGAGCTTGAGCCCGGGGCTGGCCGGATCGTCGACGATCCACAACGCCGGATTGTCGTTGCCGCGCGCGATCACGTCGAAATAGTCGAGTGCCCAGTTGAATTCGCCGAGCACGGGCCACGCGAATTCGCGGTACGCGCTCGCGTAGTCGCTGCGATGTCGCAACAGCAGATCGCGCGCGTCGAGAAAAGCCTGCGCGGCGGTGGCGGTAGTCGTCCCGTTCATGATTGTCTCCTCACTGGCGCGGCTGCGCTCTCTGGCGGATTATTCTGCGCTCAAACCTGACGCGCGATCACCATTCTCTGTACTTCGCTGGTGCCTTCGTAGATCTGCGTAATGCGGGCATCGCGGTAGTGACGCTCGACCGCGTAGTCCTGCAGATAACCGTAGCCGCCGTGGATCTGGATCGCATTCGAGCAGACCTCTTCGGCCATTTCCGATGCAAACAGTTTTGCCTGCGATGCCTCGGACAGACACGGCAGCCCCGCACTGCGCAGACGCGCCGCGTGATGCACGAGCAGCCGCGCGGCGTTCAGCTGTGTCGTCATGTCGGCGAGCAGATTGGCGATGCTCTGGTGTTCCTTGATCGCCTTGCCGAACTGGACGCGCTCGTTCGCATACGCGCGCGCCGCTTCGAATGCCGCGCGCGCGATGCCAACCGCCTGGGCCGCGATACCGATCCGCCCGCCCTCGAGATTCGACAGCGCGATGCGCAAGCCGTCGCCGCGCGTGCCGAGCAGATTCGCTTCGGGTACCGCGCACTGATCGAAGGAGATCGGGCAAGTATCCGACGCGCGGATGCCGAGCTTTTTTTCGGGAGGCCCGACGTTGAAGCCCGGTGTATCAGTGGGCACGATGAAGGCCGACAGGCCGCGCTTACCCAGTTCCGGATCGGTGACCGCGAAGACGATCGCGAGGTCGGCGCGCGAACCGTTCGTGACGAACTGCTTGCTGCCGTCCAGCACCCACTTACCATCGCGCAGCGTCGCGCGTGTGCGCAGGTTGCTCGCTTCGGAACCCGCGTGCGGCTCAGTCAGACAGAACGCGCCAAGCTTGCGGCCGGTCGCGAGGTCGCGCAGATAGCGCTGTTTCTGGTCCTCGTTGCCGAAGCTCAGAATCGGCCCGCAGCCGACCGAGTTATGCACACTCATCAACGTTGCGCAGGAAGCGCAACCCACGGCCACCTCTTCGAGCGCAAGCGCATAGGCAATGTAGTCGGTATACGAGCCGTCCCACTCCGACGGCACGATCATGCCGAGCAGCCCGAGCGCGCCCATCTCGGTCACCACTTCCGGCGGCAGCCGGCTCTCGCGATCCCACTGCGCCGCGTTCGGCGCGAGCCGCCCGGTTGAGAAATCGCGCGCTGCGTCGCGGATCATCCGTTGATCTTCGGTATAGAAATCGTTCATTGCGTCCGCCTTTCGTGCGTGTTCATAGCGACTTTATCGCCGTTGCGACAAAGCGTGCCCCGGCCCAGTGTAGGCAACCTGCTGGACAGGTTCGATGCCGGGGCCGATCATTCTGGATGAGCGCATTTGCCATACTCACATTTGCGCTCGCAGCAATTGCGGCTTAAGGACCTGCGCGGGCGACCACAAATCAGCTCATCAACTGAGCGAATTTGCCAGCCTTCGTCCCGCCGCACAACCTTCACCTACCAGCACGATGCCCGATGAAAAGCGACAAGGGAACCATCTCCGTCAGTCTCGTCGAGGAAACCCTGGCGCTCGCACGCGCCGGCGGCCTCGACGTCGGGCCGCTCGTCGAAGCCGCCGGCATCGCGCCGCCGATGCTCGCCTCGCCCAAAGGACGTGTCTCGCCTGAGCAATACGGCGCGCTGTGGGCCGGCATCGCTCGCGCGCTCGACGACGAGTTCTTCGGCCAGGATTCGCATCCGATGCGCAGCGGCAGCTTCATCGCGATGACCCATGCCGCGCTCGGCGCGCGCGATGGCGCGCATGCGCTCTCGCGTGCAGTCGGCTTCATGCGGCTGATTCTCGACGATCTGCGCGTGGAGATCGACACCGACGCGACGCGCGTGCGCCTGGTGTTCACGCATCGCGAAGGCACCCCACTACCGACGATGTTCGCGTATGCGACGTACTTCATTCTGGTCTACGGCCTGGTCTGCTGGCTCGTGGGACGGCGCATTCCGCTGCAGCAGGCACGCTTTCGTTGCGCGGAGCCGCCGGCCGCGCACGAATACCGCTTGATGTTCTGCGACGACATGGCGTTCGGGCAGCCCGCGTCGTATGTCGATCTCGCGCCCGATTTCATGAGCCTGCCGGTCGTGCAGACCACGCGCTCCGTCAAACCGTTCCTGCGCGATGCGCCGGGCAGCTTCGTCGTCAAGTACCGCAACCCTGGCTCGTTCGCCGCGCGGGTACGCAAGACGCTGCGCGCCCTCGCTATGTCTGCATGGCCCGCCGCCGACCAGATGGCCGCATCGCTGAACGTCGCGGAGGCGACGATGCGCAGACGGCTGAAGCAGGAAGGCCACACGTACCAGTCGATCAAGGACGACCTGCGCCGCGATATCGCGATCGCCGAGTTGCAGGACACCGACCGGACGATCGCGGACATCGCGCAGGCGGTCGGTTTCGCGGAACCGAGCGCGTTTCATCGCGCGTTCCGTAAGTGGACCGGCATGCGGCCGACTGACTACCGCGCAGCACGCGCAGCAATGCACCATCCGCCGCGAGCGCGGCAAACCGTCACCTGAAGCCCGATCCTGATTACAATTCAGCCTGCGCATACCCCGGCCCCGGCCGCACTCATGCAGACGGCCGCCGCACCTCACCCTTCGATCCCCTCACATAACAAGAGATCCGGCTCATGAACTCCGTCAAACAGTATTTCGGCTTCGACGAAGCGGGCACGAACCTGCGCACGGAAGTGCTCGCGGGCCTCACCACCTTCCTGACGATGGCCTACATCGTCTTCGTCAATCCGTCGATTCTCGGCGATGCGGGCATGCCGAAAGACGCCGTGTTCGTCGCCACCTGTCTCGTCGCGGCACTCGCCTCGCTGATCATGGGGCTGTACGCTAACTACCCGATCGCCTGCGCACCCGGCATGGGGCTCAACGCGTACTTCGCGTACACGGTCGTCAAGGGTATGGGGTTCACCTGGCAGGCTGCCCTCGGCGCGGTGTTCATCTCAGGGTGTCTGTTTCTCATCGTGACGCTGTTTCGCGTGCGCGAGGTGATCGTCAACGGTATTCCGCATTCGATCCGCATTGCGATTACCGGCGGCATCGGGTTGTTCCTCGCGATCATTTCGCTGAAATCGGCCGGCGTCGTGGTCGGCAATCCGGCTACGCTCGTCACGCTCGGCAACCTGCACGATCCGCATGTCGTACTCGCGATCATCGGCTTCTTCACCATCGTCACGCTCGACTTCCTGCGCGTGCGCGGCGCGATCCTGATCGGCATCGTCGGTGTGACGGTGCTTAGCTTCTTTTTCGGCGGCAACCAGTTTCATGGTGTCGTCTCGGCGCCGCCGTCGATCGACACGACGCTGTTTCATCTCGACATCCGCGGTGCGCTGTCCGCCGGTGTGCTGAACGTGATCCTCGTGTTCTTCCTCGTCGAGCTGTTCGATGCGACCGGTACGTTGATGGGTGTCGCGAACCGCGCCGGGCTGCTGGTCGAAGGCAAGATGCACCGGTTGAACAAGGCGCTGCTCGCCGACAGTACCGCCATCCTTGCGGGCTCCCTGCTCGGCACGTCGTCGACAACCGCGTATATCGAAAGCGCCTCGGGCGTGCAGGCTGGCGGGCGCACCGGCATGACGGCGATCACCGTAGCCGTGCTGTTTCTCGCCTGCCTGTTCTTCGCGCCGCTCGCGGGCGTTGTGCCCGCTTACGCGACCGCACCGGCGCTGCTGTACGTGTCGTGCCTGATGCTGCGCGAAATGGCCGAACTGCCGTGGGACGATGCAACCGAAGTCGTCCCGGCCGCACTCACCGCACTGCTGATGCCGTTCACGTATTCGATCGCAAACGGCGTCGCGTTCGGCTTCATTTCATACGCGGGGCTCAAACTGCTGACCGGACAGGCGCGCAAAGTGAAGCTCGTCGTCTGGGTCATCGCGGCGGTCTTCCTGTTCCGGTTCTTCTATCTCGGCGCGGAATAGCCGCTGTTACAGACCCTGTTCGCACGCCCAGGCCGGTTACCGGAGCAGCCCATATGCATTCCCGTTCGTCCGCCGACCGCTATTCGCGGCCGGCCATCTTTTTCCATTGGGCGATCGTCCTGCTGATCGCACTCGCCTATCTGGCCATCGAGATTCGCGGCCCGAAAGGCAGCGACAGCCGTGTGTTCTGGACCGCGCTACATCTGTGGGCCGGCACGCTCGTGCTCACGCTCGCGATCCTGCGGCTGCTATGGCGCCTGTGGCGCCCCGCGCCGCCTGAGGTCAATACGAACGTGCTGCTCGCGTTTCTCGCACGGCTCGTCCATCTCGCGCTCTATGTGTTCATTTTTGCGCAGCCGCTGCTGGGCATGCTGATGGTCAATACCGGCGGGCATCCGGTCACGCTGGCCGGATTGAATCTGAACATCACGCTGGTCGGCGCGGACCCCGCTGCCCGTGCAGCGCTGAAAACCCTGCACGTGCTGCTCGGCAACGCGTTCTATTGGGTGATCGGCGTGCATGCGCTCGCGGCGATCGGGCATCAGGTCATATTCCGCGACCGGACGCTACAGCGGATGCTGTAACCGCTTTCGACCTTTGGGCCACGCGAATGCCGCGCGCCGGCATCGAGCCAGCGCGCGGAAGCAAGAGTTGGGAAGAAATCAGTTGCGCCAGTTCGCGTTGTAGAACCGGACGTAGCCGCTGCGCAGTACGAGACACTGCGCGCGCGTTTCCGACAGCAGACGGCGAGTGGCTGCCTCGATCCGCTCGCGATGCGTATCGAATGCGCCGACCATATCTTCGAGCCGCGTCGATGCCGCCCCGAAGTGATCTTCCAGCGCCTCGGCGGTGATCATGCATTCCACCCTTTCGCCGTCGACCAGGGCCGGAAATGCCAGGGTCAACTCGGGCCCCGAATACGCCGGGGTTTCGTACGGGAAATTGATCTGCATGGGATTCACCTTCGATTGACCAACCGTCTCGGGGCCGCGCCTGCTTCTATTGAGCCTGCCTCCCTGTGATCTCACGCGCGGGCTGCCCAGCCGGGCTGCGGGGGAAACGCCCACTTTCTCCGGCTGATCTTATTCACTTTAGACGACTTCCAGCGCGCTGCAAGTTTTACTGAGCCTGCCCGCGCTGTCGCGCTCCGACGCGGGGTAGATGGGGCACCGCCTGCGTGAGTTCCATGCGCTGCGATCCTGTACCATGGTTGCTCGGCCGCGCCGCGCCAGCGGCATTTGCTGCAGTGCACGCAGTTCGCCGCGCAAGGCAACGCACCTTGCAACGCCACCGATATCACCGGAGACAAGCAGTGACCCATCGTCCCGCCATGCCCTCGACGGCCGGTCGGCCCGACGTGATCGCGCAGGCTCATGCGCGTTCGCTGCAGGTCGGACTGCGAGCGTCCGAAATACCCGATTTCCAGCCACTCGCACGTTCCATGCTGCGCAGCGTGATCGAGCGTAACCAGTCGCTCTACACGCACGCGTTACCGGTAATGGAAACGCTGCACGCACAGATCGTCGATACGCAAAGCATGGTGGTGCTCACCGACAGCAACGGCGTGATCCTGCACAGTCTCGGCGACAGCGACTTCATCGAAAAGGCCAACCGCGTGGCGCTGTGCCCCGGCGTTTCGTGGGCCGAAAGCGACCGCGGCACGAATGCGATCGGCACCGCGCTCGTCGACGGCCAGCCGACTGTCGTGCATGCCGGCGAACACTTCCTGCAAGCGAACCACATCCTCACCTGCTCGTGCGCGCCGATCGTCGATCCGTTCGGCAACACGATCGGTGCGCTCGACGTGAGCGGCGACACGCGCGGCTTTCACAAACACACGCTGGCGCTCGTGCGGATGTCCGCGCAGATGATCGAGAACCACCTGTTCTCGAACCAGTTCGCCGATGCCGTGCGGATTCATTTTCATGCACGTGCTGAATTCATCGGTACGCTGTTTGAAGGGCTCGCTGCGTTTACGCCCGATGGCCTCTTTCTGTCGGCGAATCGTAGTGCACTGTTTCAATTGGGACGGCCGCTCGGTGGCATGCTGCGGCAGCCGTTCGAAGCGCTGTTCGGTTTCGGCTTTCCTGCGCTGCTGCAGCAGGTGGCACGCGCACCCGGCGAAGCCATGACGCTGACGCTGCCGAGCGGTGTGCGCGTCGTCGCGCGCGGCGAATTCAATGCGCCGCGCGAGCGGATGGCGACTGCGCTGACGAAATTCATCGAGCGCCACGATGTGCTTGCCACATCGGGTGCACGCCCGGCAACGCAAGCCGCCGATGCCATCACGCTCGCCGCGCTCGATACCGGCGACGCGCAGATCGCCGCGATCCTGCGCCGCGTCGAGAAAGTGCACGGACGCGATATTCCGATTCTGGTGCTCGGCAAAACCGGCACCGGCAAGGAATGGATCGCGCGCGCGATCCATCAGGATTCGCCTCGTCGCGACGCGCCGTTTGTCGCGGTGAATTGCGCGTCGCTGCCAGACACGTTGATCGAAGCCGAACTGTTCGGCTACGAAGATGGCGCATTCACAGGCGCGAAAAAACGCGGCAGTGCGGGCAAGATCGTGCAGGCGGACGGCGGCACACTGTTTCTCGACGAGATCGGCGACATGCCGCCTGCGCAGCAGGTCCGGTTGATGCGCGTGCTACAGGAGCGCACAGTCGTGCCGCTCGGTGGCACACGGGCGGTGCCGGTCGATCTGCGGATCGTCTGTGCGACCCATCGCAACCTGCGCGCGATGATCGAAGCGGGCACGTTCCGCGAAGACCTGTACTACCGGATCAACGGGCTCGTCGTCACATTGCCTGCGCTTGCCGAGCGTACCGATCTCGCCGCGCTGGTCAGCCGGATACTCGAACAGCAACGCGACAGCGAACGGATTCCGCTGCGCGTGTCGGCGGCTGTGCTCGAGCGCTTTGCGCGCTGCCGCTGGCCCGGCAACCTGCGGCAACTGGCCAACGTGTTGCGCACGGCCGGCATCATGGCCGAAGGCGCGGCGCAAATCGACGTCGAACATCTACCTGATGATTTTCTGCAGGACTGCATTGCCGATGCGACCGGTGTCGACGACAGCGTTACCGCATCGGAATCCGCAACGATCGATGCCCCTGCGATGCAACGCCCAACAACGTCCGCGCACCGGATGGAAGACTGGCAAACCACCTTGATCGAGCAGACACTCGCGCGACATCGCGGCAACATATCGGCGGCAGCACGCGAGCTGGGGTTGGCACGCAATACGGTCTATCGCTTCCTGCGGCGACGCGACGCGCACTGACCTGCGCGCGGTTAATGGCTAGACCACCGGGTGGGCACCGTTCTCTGCGGATCAGCGAACGCACCACCTGACATGACATCCACGTGCCAGGGTAAGCTTCGAGCGTACCGAATGCAGGCTCGTACGCCGACCCGACATGGCTTCCCGACACGATCTCAAGCGCTTTCGCACCAACCTCGCCGACGAACTCGATAGCGCAACGCTCTACGAGACGCTGGCGCGCATCGAAAAAGACCCCGCGCGCAGCAAGCTATACGGCCAGCTGGCCGCTTCCGAGCGTGAGCATGCCCGCATCTGGCACAACAAGCTGAGCGCGAACGGCATACGCGTGCGGCCGCATCGGCGCAGCCTCAAGACCCATCTGATGCGCGTGCTGATCCATACGTTCGGGCCATCGTTCGTGCTGCCGTCGCTCGCTGCCGCCGAATACTCGGACCGCGACAAGTACGCAAACCAGCCCGACGCAGCGCACCTCTCCGCCGACGAGCATCGTCACGCAGCCGCCGTCCAGGCCGTCGTCACCGAGGACAAGCAAAAGCGCACCTCGGTCGGCGCGCAGATCGCAGACGCGGAGGCGTGGCACAAGGGCGTGACATCGGGCAACGATTTGCGCGCCGCAGTGCTCGGCGCAAACGATGGTCTCGTATCGAACTTCTGCCTGATCATGGGCGTGGCTGGCGCGGGTACCGGCAACAAGGCGATCCTGCTGACCGGACTCGCCGGATTGATCGCGGGTGCATGCTCGATGGCGCTCGGCGAATGGCTGTCGGTCACCAACGCACGCGAACTGGCGCGTACGCAGATCGCGAAGGAAGCCGATGAAATCGAGCACACACCCGATGCCGAGCGCAACGAACTGACGCTGATCTATCAGGCGAAGGGCATCGATGCGGAAGAAGCGCGGCGCGTTGCCGACCAGATCATGCGCGACAAGCAGAAAGCACTCGACACACTCACGCGCGAAGAGTTGGGTATCGATCCGGCAGAACTGGGCGGCAACCCGTGGTCGGCGGCGGGCGTGTCGTTTTGCCTCTTTTCGCTCGGGGCGATTTTCCCGGCGATGCCGTTCCTCTGGGCGCACGGTGTCGTCGCGATCTATCAGTGCATCGGTTTGAGCGCGTTCGGTCTTGCCGCAGTCGGTGTGTTCACGTCGCTTTTCAACGGGCGCAGCGCTGCATTCTCAGCGTTTCGCCAGATCGCGATCGGGTTGGTCGCCGCGGCCTTTACTTACGGCGCGGGACGATTGCTGGGCGTGTCGATCTCATGAGGACCTCATGAGCGAGCGCGTATTTTCGGTGCGTGTCGAACCGCTCGGACAGACGTTCGAAGCACCCGATTCGCTCACGGTCCTCGAAGCTGCGGGCTTTGCGAACTTGCGGTTGCCGCGCATGTGCCGCAACGGCACATGCCGGACCTGTCTATGCCGGATGACGAGCGGCGAAGTGCGCTATCTGATCGAATGGCCCGGCGTGTCGCGCGAGGAAAAGGCGGAAGGTTTTATCCTGCCGTGTGTGGCGGTAGCGCAGGCGGATCTGGTGATCGAGGTACCGGACGCGACCCTGGAGTGACGACCGTGCGTGCGTCGATCCAGAATCGGTCCGGCATATGCATCTGTGCCAGTTCGAAGTATTCGGCTCACTTCCAGGCTGCAAGACCAACCTGGCCTCGCTGCGCCATGCACTTTTCTTAATGAGGCTTCACAGCAAGCAACTGATGAATCTCGTCCTTATGCGCCTCGTAGAACGCCATGTTGGCCGGGCTCACGTCCTTCGGGGGACCTAGTTTCTTCGCCAGTTCCGGGTCGCGGGTCAACTGCATGTCGCGCATCCTGGCGCTTGCCAGGATGAACGTGCCCAGCACGGCCTGCCGTGCCGTCAAACCATGACGCTTCAAGATATCCATTTCGCCGGAATTCTGTTCTATGGCGACGGTGAACGTATCGAGCGTGGGCGTTTTACCCGAGGTTTGTTTCTGGATTTGACCCGGGTGCGTACCAACACCTTTTGCCTGAACCTCCTGGTTGGCGGCCCCAAAGCGTTGCACGAAGTCTTCCGTCAACGTGAAATTCTGAACTTCATCCTGCTCGGTGGGCGTCAACGCGTGCGCAGCCGGCGAGCCTAGTACCGTCATGCACAGCAGCAACGCCCCCACTGAAAATCTCGCGTCCCGGAACCCTCTACTCAATCGTTCAAATACTCCGCTCATGTCATTACCTCCGGATAGATGCATAAATGCGCGCTTCGTTGCGGAAATCGTACGAAGGCGCTCATAGACAGATGCGCGCAATTTCAACGCGCAGCACATGTCAAACGATGCAATCCGTTTTTTTTGTAAGGGAGTGGGGTCTAGGCATGCGCGTATTTCGGCATGCAGAGATTTCAGTGGTACCGGGATGAAGTTCCCGGCGACCGCATCAGTAGACCTGAGAGTCAGATCAGAGAAAGATGGCCGGATTGACGCCAAAGCGCTCGGAGACCGCGCGGATTTGCCTCACGTTGAGCTCTCGCTTTCCGCTAAGAATCTCGGACACGACGCCCTGGCTTCCGATTTCCGGCAAGTCGGCCTGGCGGACATCGTTCTCGAGCATCAAATACTTCAAGATGTCTCCGGCTGGAACGTTTGGCAATTGGTGGTGTGCGTCGTCATACTCACCGATGAACTCACCCAACGCGTTCACTAGTGCCGCCAGCCTATGATTTTCGTCAGCAGCGCCGGCGTCGAGCAACCCATTCAGCGCACGCACTGCAAAGTCGTAGTCCTCATCCGAAGTGATGGGACGCAGCGGAACCTTGTGCGAAATGGCTTCGAAGTGCTCTGACAGATCCTTGATGTCAGCACGGGAAAATTTCAGCGCGTCCATTTGTCGTACTCCTTGTGCGTGAAAATGTGCCGCACATGCAGCCTCTGAGCATCAAAGTACACGGCTGCAACCAGCCTGAACTTGTTGCCGCCAATATTGAAAACGTAGAGCCCCCCCACCTTATCAACTGAGTTGAAGGCTCGTTTCAGACCCGCAAAATTCGTGAAAAAAATAGCCTCAACGGTCTTTCGCCAAATTTGAAGTGGAATGCCAGCATCGGGATGCTTCACCGAAAAATCGACCAGCGCCTTGTTGGAAATGACTCGCATGAACATGCAAAAGATAGTATCTCAACTTGAGATACGCTGTAAACATCATTCAACCAGCGGTCTGCCGGTCGACCTCGGACTGCCGGCAAAGTATGACTTCGAGGCCTCGCCTTGTACCCTCGGCCTAACGGACTACTCAAAAGAAATCGACATTCAATTGACCAGCGCAAACCGCGCAACCAACCGCCCCTCGTGCTCAACCTGCTCGAAGAACACGGAAGCCGGACGCGTCCAGATCGTTCCGTTGTGCGCGCGGTAGACCACCATCGTCACGCTCGGGTCGGACTCGAGTGTAGCCTCGCAGACGAGTTCATAAAGACCGCCCTTGTAGTGCCGGTAGCGCACGGTTTTCTTTTCCTCAAAGGAGGTAGTGGAACGGGTATTGCGATCGATACCTTCGGGCTTTTCAGGCGACATCAACTTGCACTCTCCTTCATCTGCTTCAGATGTTTATAGACCGTCGCGCGCCCCATACCCAGCACGCTCGCAACATAGTCCGCCGAGCTGCGGCCGCGAAACGCGCCTTCCGCATACAGCGCCTCGACCAGTTCGCGTCGATGTTCGCGCGTGAGACCGTTCAGGCCGAGTTGCCGTTCGCGCAACCAGCCGTGCAAAAACGTGTTGATGCGCTCCTGCCAGTCGTCGCGAAACAGCTCATCGGGCTGTGCCACGATACCGGCACCTTTGATGAAAATATCGAGCGCCGAGCGCACGTCTTCGAACACAGCGATGTTGAAGTTGATGCACATCATGCCGGCCGGCTGACCGAGATCGTCGAACAGGACGTTACTCACGCAGCGCATCCGCCGGCCGTCCCAGTTCAGCTTTTCATACGGACCGATAACGCGTTCGCGCGCGGAACGGCCGATTTCCTCGAGCGCGGAATCGTCGCCGATCTCGCGCTTCGACAGGTTGTTCGAGAGATACAGCACCGTCTGGTCATGCAGGTCGTGAATCACGACCTCGGCGTAAGGGAAAAAAAGCGCGGCGATGGCGTCCGCGATCGGCGCATAGCGCGTCAGCAGCAGGTCCTTCACAGGAGAGGCTTTTTTCTTGCGCATCGAAATCGCTACCTTCGGTGGATCGGCGGCGCGCTGCCTGGGCAGAGCGGAAACAGCCGGGATGGATTCAGTCTTCTTAAACAGGCAAAACGCCCGCCCCGCATTGTAGCCACACCGACCGGCACGTTTCGCATAACAGCGAAGCACACGGAAAGCGCGGCGAGACCAACCGTCGCACACAACACCGTCGTGAATTTTGTCCGCCTGCACCGGTCTTTTTGACATGCGATAACGGGAGCATCCCTTTACCGGAGCAACCCGATGGCCACGCTCGAAGCGTTCCGTGCCGTGCTCGACGACGAACGCACGCCCGAGATCATTCGCAATCACATCATCGATTCGCTGCAGTACACGCTGCGCAATCACGGACAGGTCTTCACTGCGAAGGAAGTCGAATGGCTCGCCGTCTGGGACGACGCGCGGATTCCGCTCGCCGCGTCCCGGGAACTGAAAAAGCGGGTCGTCGAACCCGGTTGAAACCGGCTCTATACCCTTGCCTACCGGCGGCTCCGCCCACGGCGGATGCCCGCATCTTCCGGTCGTCCAGCGGGGCGTCGGAACATTCCACTATCCAAAAAGCCGCATTTAGGGCATCATAGCGGGATAGTTGTAGCCCGCAGTATTGCTGTACCAGTCGGCTGTACCGACCGGCATTTCCGCAACACCCCCGACTGCTCGAGACCGCCGCCTGCCGGCGGTCCCGTCATTTCGGCAATGCGCTGCACGCATTCGCCGTCGCGAGTTGCACAGCTTTTCATGCGCCCGGCATCCGCGCGATGCCAGCGTGTTTCTTCTCCATCGAATCCGCGCGTTCGCGGCTGCGTTCAAGCCCTCGTTTGGGCCTGAGCCAGGCTTTTTCCATTGCGGCGCGCCCTCGTGCGCGGCGCCGCTGAGCTGCTGTGGCCGCGCCCTGCGCGAAAACTGCGGCAACGTACTACACAGGACATGTTTATGACTCAAGCTGTAAAGACCTACAAAGGTTACGAAATTCATCCGCTGATCTACCCGCGCCGCCCGGCGGAGGGCCAGCCGAGCCGACGGCCCGATGCGGGCTACGAGGCTTCGGTACGCATCTGCCGCGTCGGTGCGAATCCGGCTGCAGACGGCCGCGTATTCCGCCTGCCTTACCTCTGGCCGTTCGAAGCCTCAGGCAAGGCACGGCTTGCGTGCATGGCGCACGCGGAACAACTGATCGACGGCCGTGTTGACGGCCAGTCGGTCGCCGATCTTTGATTCATCGCCGAGGAGCTATGCATGGCAAAAGAAGAACTGCTTGAACTGGACGGTATCGTCGACGAAGTACTTCCGGATAGCCGCTATCGCGTCACGCTCGACAACGGCGTCGTGGTAGGTGCCTATGCGTCCGGACGCATGCGCAAGAATCACATCCGTATTCTCGCGGGCGACCGCGTCACGCTCGAACTCTCGGTCTACGACCTGACCAAAGGGCGGATCAATTTCCGTCACAAGGACGAGCGCGCCGGCGGTGGCGGCGGTGGTGCTGGCGGCAACCGGAACGCGGCAGCACAGCGTCGCCGTTGATAAGGCATGCAGCCATCGCGGCTGCATGTTGCTGGCGTCACATCGAAGTTCCTCGTCGTCCGGTTCATCGGCGAACCACGTCGCGCGTCTGCATCGGCCCAGTCCGGCCGGTGAGACGTGCAGCGACGATGAGGCGTTGTATCGGGACACCCTCCATCGTCCCGCCTGGGTAGCCGCATCGGCGACGCCCTCTCGCTCGCCCCCCCCAACTCATCGCTGCGCCACATCTGTGCAGCGCCGCAGCATGCGCACAGGCGCGGTGCGCCATGCGCGAGCATCGCTCGCCATAACCCGCTCCGGCGCCGCGAAATCACCGCGAAACGCCAGATGGCATACAGGTTGCTTAATACGTTGCAGCGCTTGCAACGATGCAAGACAGCATGAATCTGGCCGCACCGCGCAACGTACCTGCCGCGTCCGGTCAATCTAGTCGGGCAACGACGTTCGACGTTTGTCGCATCCGCCGCATCGCGTAGCGGAGCGCTCCAACGACGGATCATCATGACTCAACCCCGACTCGTCGTCATCGGCAACGGCATGGCCGGTATCCGCACGCTCGAGGAGCTGCTGGCGATCGCCCCCGGTCACTACGACATCACCGTGTTCGGCGCGGAACCGCATCCGAACTACAACCGCATCCTGCTTTCGCCGGTGCTCGCGGGCGAACAGACCTTCAACGATATCGTGCTCAATCCGCTCGCGTGGTACGAGGAGCATGGCATCCGTCTGCACGTCGGCAAGACCGTCGAGCGCATCGACCGCGTGCGCCGCATCGTCACCGCCAGCGACGGTACCGAAGCCCCCTACGACCGCCTGCTGATCGCCACCGGCTCCGTGCCGTTCATTCTGCCGGTGCCCGGCAACACGCTGAAAGGCGTGATCACCTATCGCGACATTCACGACACGCAATCGATGATCGATGCGGCCACGGTCAAGCGTCGGGCCATCGTGATCGGCGGTGGCTTGCTCGGTCTCGAAGCGGCGAACGGCCTGAAGCTGCGCGGCATGGAAGTAACCGTCGTGCATCTGGCCGACACATTGCTCGAACGTCAGCTCGATGCCACCGCGGGCAAGCTGCTGCAACGCTCGCTCGAAGCACGCGGCCTGCAGTTTCTGCTGAACCGGCAAACCGCCGCGATCACCGGCAACGAAGCCGGTGAAGTGACCGGCGTCAGTTTCAAGGACGGCGAGAACATTCCCGCCGATCTCGTCGTGATGGCCGCCGGCATTCGCCCGAACACGACGCTGGCGGAATCGGCGGGGCTCTATTGCAATCGCGGCATCGTCGTCAGCGATGCGTTGCAGACCTACGATCCGCGCATCTATGCCGTCGGCGAGTGCGTAAGCCATCGCGGTATCGCGTATGGCCTCGTGGCACCGCTATTCGAACAGGCGAAGGTCTGCGCGAACCATCTCGCGCTGATGGGCATCGGCAGCTACAAGGGCTCGGTGCTGTCGACCAAGCTCAAGGTCACCGGCATCGACCTGTTTTCGGCCGGCAATTTCTACGGCGGCGAACACACCGAGGAAATCGTGCTGTCGGACCCCGCGGGCGGCGTCTACAAGAAGCTCGTGATCAAGGACGATCAACTGGTCGGCGCGTGCCTCTATGGCGACACCACCGACGGCGCGTGGTACTTCAAACTGCTGCGCGAAGGCCGCAAGCTCGGCGAGTTGCGCGATCACATCATGTTCGGCGAATCCAGCGTCGGCGATGCGGGCGTGCAGGGTCAAAGCCGCGCCGCTGCGATGGCCGACAGCGACGAAGTGTGCGGCTGCAACGGTGTGTGCAAGGGCACCATCGTCAAGGCAATCACCGAAAAGGGTCTCTTCACACTCGACGACGTGAAGAAGCACACGAAAGCATCGAGCTCCTGCGGCTCCTGCACCGGTCTCGTCGAGCAGATCCTGATGAGTACGGTCGGCTCCAGCTTCCAGGAAACGCCGAAAACGAAGGCGGTATGCAGTTGCACCGATCGCAATCACGGCGAAGTGCGCAAGGCGATCCGCGAACATCATCTGCTGACGCATCGCGCGGTCTACGATTTCCTCGAATGGCGCACGCCGAACGGTTGCGCGACCTGCCGGCCCGCGATCAACTACTACCTGCTGTCCACCTGGCCGCGCGAAGCCGTCGACGATCCGCAAAGCCGTTTCGTCAACGAACGCGTGCACGCCAACATCCAGAAGGACAACACGTTCTCGGTGATTCCGCAGATGAAGGGCGGCGTAACCACCGCCGCGGAACTGCGCCGCATCGCGGACGTCGCGGACAAATACCATGTGCCAATGGTGAAGGTAACGGGCGGCCAGCGCATCGACCTGCTCGGCATCCGCAAGGAGGACCTGCCGCACGTCTGGCAGGACCTCGGCATGAAGTCCGGCCACGCCTACGGCAAATCGATCCGCACCGTGAAGACCTGCGTCGGCAGCGAGTTCTGCCGCTTCGGCACGCAGAACAGCACGCAGATGGGCATCGATCTGGAGACGATGCTTGCGAACATGTGGTCGCCGCACAAGGTCAAGCTCGCGGTGTCCGGTTGTCCGCGCAACTGTGCCGAAGCGGGTATCAAGGACGTCGGCGTAATTGCGGTGGATAGCGGCTGGGAACTGTATGTGGGCGGCAACGGCGGCATCAAGACCGAGGTCGCGCAGTTCCTCGTCAAGGTCAAGACCGCCGACGAAGTGAAGGAATACAGCGGCGCGTTCCTGCAGTTGTATCGCGAGGAAGCGTATTACCTCGATCGCACCGTGCACTACAACGCGCGCGTCGGGCTCGACTACGTGAAGCAGAAGGTGGTCGACGATGCGGCCAACCGCAAGGCGCTCCACGAACGGCTGCTGTATTCGCTCGAAGGATTGCCCGACCCGTGGGAAGCGCGTATCGGCGGCGTGCAGAAGCAGGAATACATTCCGCTGAAAATCGTCGCATGAAGGACGCCTCTATGGATATGCAAGTCACTCACTCATGGACGCGCGTGTGCGACGTGAACGACATTCCGCCGCTCGGTAGCCGCGTGCTCGAGCGTGCCGACGGCAACGTCGCGATTTTCCGCACCGCGCAGAACGCCGTGTTCGCGTTGCTCGATCACTGCCCGCATAAGGGCGGCGCATTGTCGCAAGGTATCGTGCATGGCGAGAGCGTCACGTGTCCGCTGCATGCATGGAATATCGATCTTGCATCGGGTGAGGCAAAAGCGCCGGACGAAGGCTGCGCGCGTCATTTTCCGGTGCGCGTCGATGACGATGGTTCGGTGTTTGTCAGCCTCGCCTGAGCCGCATGAGTACATCATGAACACCGCCCCCATCCGCCCGGAGATCCGATGAAGACTGTCACCCGCTCCACCTGCTGCTATTGCGGCGTCGGCTGCGGCGTGCTGATCGAAGCGGAGGATGGACGCATCACCGGCGTGGCGGGAGACCCTGATCATCCGGCGAATTTCGGCAAGCTGTGCAGCAAGGGCCTGGCGCTCGCGTTGACGGCGCAGAGCGACACTGGCCGTGCGCTGCAACCCGAACTGCGCACGACGCGCGACGCTGCTCGCGTGCCCGTCACGTGGGACACCGCGCTCGATACAGTCGCGCAGCGCTTCACCGATATCGTCGCGCAACACGGTCCGGATGCGGTCGCCTTCTATGTCTCCGGCCAGTTGCTCACCGAAGACTATTACGTCTTCAACAAGCTCGCGAAAGGGTTGATCGGCACGAACAACATCGATACCAATTCGCGGCTCTGCATGTCGAGCGCGGTGGTCGCCTACAAGATGGCGCTCGGCGCCGACGGCCCGCCTACCTGCTACGAAGATCTCGAACATGCGCAGACCGTGCTGTTCGCCGGCAGCAACATGGCCTGGGCGCACCCTGTCCTGTACCGGCGGCTCGAAGAAGCGAAGGCGGCCAACCCTGATGTGCGCTGGATCGTCATCGATCCGCGCCGCACCGACACCGCCGCGATGGCCGATCTGCATCTCGCGATCCAGCCCGGCACCGATGTCGCGCTGTTCAACGGCATGCTGCATCACCTGATCTGGGAAGGGTTGATCGACCGCGAGTTCATCGCTGAGTACACCTCGGGCTTCGACGCACTGAAGACGCTCGTGCGCGATTTCACGCCGCGTGTCGCCGCTGAGATATGCGGCATCGCCGAGCGCGACCTGATGCAAGCGGCCGAATGGTTCGGTGCGAGCGACGCCGCGTTGTCGCTGTATTGCATGGGCCTGAACCAGTCGAGCCATGGCACCGACAAGAACCTCGCATTGATCAACCTGCATCTCGCGACGCGCCAGATCGGTCGTCCCGGTGCAGGCCCGTTCTCGCTGACTGGCCAGCCGAACGCAATGGGTGGTCGCGAAGTGGGCGGCATGGCGACGATGCTCGCCGCCCATCGCGACATCGGCAACCCCGCGCATCGCAGCGAAGTCGAGGCACTGTGGGGGCTCGAAGGCATCCGCACGTTGTCGGACCGGCCGGGGCTGCCGGCCGTCGAACTGTTCGATGCGGTACGCAGCGGCAAGGTCAAGGCGGTCTGGATCGCGTGTACGAACCCGGTTCATTCGATGCCCGACATCGCCCGCGTACGCGAAGCGCTCTCCACTGCCGAATTCGTCGTCGTGCAGGAAGCGTTCATGCAGACCGACACGGTGCCGTATGCCGATGTCGTGTTGCCCGCCGCCACATGGGGCGAGAAGTCGGGCACGGTGACCAATTCGGAGCGGCGCATCTCGCGCGTGCGCGCAGCTGTCCCGCCGGCCGGCGATGCGCGCGCGGACTGGTGGATCGCCGCGCAGGTCGCGCAGCGCATCGAACGGCTGGTTGGCAGCCCGGTGAAACTGTTCGAGCATGCATCGCCGGAAGCGATCTTCGACGAGCATCGTGTGTTGACGAAGGGCCGCGATCTCGACATCGGCGGGCTCGGCTATGCGACGCTCGAAGCACTCGGTCCGCAACAGTGGCCGTTCCCGGACGGCGCGCAAACTGGCGCCGCGCGACGCTACACCGATGCCGTGTTCGCCACCGCCGACGGCCGCGCCCGCTTCCACGCGACGCGCTATCTGCCGGTCGCCGATCCCGTCAACGCGCGCTATCCGTTCCGTCTGCTAACAGGACGTCTGCGCGACCAGTGGCATGGCATGAGCCGCAGCGGACGTACCGCGAAGCTGTTCACGCATGCAAGCGCGCCCGCGTTGAGCATCGCGCGCGGCGACGCAGCCCGGCGTGGTCTGCGTGAAGGCGACCTCGTGCGCGTCGCGAGCCGGCGCGGCAGTCTCGTGCTGCCGCTGCAACTGTCCGACGAACTGCAATCGGGCACCGTGTACGCGCCGATGCACTGGAGCGCGCAGTTTCTCGCGAGTGGCGGCATCAATGAAACGACCGTACCGGCTGTCGATCCGCTGTCCGCACAGCCCGAACTGAAGCACTCGGCGGTGCGCATCGAAGCGGTCGATCTGCCGTGGCGCGCGGTCGCCGTGCGACGCGGCGAAATGCTTGCGATGCAGGCCGCACTGCAACCGTTGCTGGCGGAATGCACTTATGCCGCGCTCGCCGTCGAAGCCGACGATCTGATCGTGCTGCGCGCCGCCAACCTTGCGGCTCCGCCTGGCTGGCTCGAGCGCCTGTACACGGCACTCGACCTCACCACCGGCGACGACACACTCGAATACCGCGACGCGCGGCGCGGCCTTGACAAGCGCGTCGTATGGCGCGACAACATGATCGACGGCTTCGTCATGGCCGGCGATACCGCAAACGCCGACGCATTGCTCGCCGATCTGCGCGAACGCAAGCCGTGGGTCGGCCCGCGTTTCACGGTATTCGCGGCGCGACGCGGCAACACTGCGCCGCGCGAACGCACGGTATGCAGTTGCAAGCAGGTCGGCGAAACGCAGATCAATGCGGCCATCGCACGCGGCGCGGACGTGGCCGAACTGAAAGCGACACTCGGCTGCGGCACAGTGTGCGGCTCATGCGTGCCGGAACTGAAACGGCTATGTGACGCAGCCGCCGTCGCCCATTAATTCTTTACCGACAACGACACACCCTCGATGCTCCGCGTACTGCTCGTCACCGATACCGACAAGCCGATTGGCGATCTGCGCGACACGCTCGCGCGGCTCGGCTACGACATGCTGGCCGGCACCGCGACACCGCAGGCGCTGCATCGTGTGGTGGAAAGCGAACGGCCCGATGTGATCATCATCGATACGGAATCGCCGTCGCGCGACACGCTCGAACAGCTTGCCGTGATGAACGAAACCGCACCGCGCCCGGTGCTGATGTTCAGCAACGATTCGAACCAGCAGTTGATCCGCGATGCAGTCAACGCAGGCGTAACCGCGTATCTGGTCGAAGGACTCGCCACCGAACGCCTGGCTCCCATACTCGAAGTCGCGCTCGCGCGCTTCGCCCAGGAAGCACAACTACGACAACGGCTCGCGCAGGCCGAGAACGAACTGGCCGAACGCAAGCTGATCGATCGCGCGAAACGTCTGCTGATGGATAGCCAGAAGCTCACCGAACCCGCCGCCTACGCCGCACTGCGCAGACTCGCGATGAACCAGGGCATAAAGCTCGCGGAAGTCGCGCGGCAGATCGTCGCCGCGTCCGAGTCGCCCCAATGATGCCCCGCCCATGAACCCATCCACTCCCCTCGCCCCTGCATCCGCCGCGGGCCGGCTCGAGAAAACGCATCTGCGGCTCGGTTTCGTCGCGCTCTCCGATGCCGCCCCGCTCGTCGCCGCGAAGCTGCTCGAATTTGGCCACGCACACGGCCTCACGCTCGAACTGCAGCGCCAGCCTTCGTGGGCCGCGGTGCGCGACAAGCTGCTATCCGGCGATCTCGATGCAGCGCATACGCTGTATGGGCTCGTGTATGGCGTCGAACTGGGCGTCGGCGGTCCGCAGACGGACATGGCCGTGCTGATGGTGCTCAACCGCAACGGCCAGGCAATCACGCTGTCGAACCGCCTCGCCGCCGCGCTCGCCGAACACGGCACGCTGCCGCGGGCGCTCGCGGCGCTTGGCCGCACGCCCGTGTTCGCACATACCTTTCCGACCGGCACGCATGCGATGTGGCTGTACTACTGGCTTGCGGCGCAGGGCGTGCATCCGTTGCGGGAGGTCGACAGTGTCGCGATTCCGCCGCCGCAGATGGTCGCCGCGCTCGCCGAAGAAAAGCTCGACGGATTCTGCGTCGGCGAGCCATGGAATACGCTCGCGCAAACGCGCGAACTCGGCACGACGAACCTCTATACAAGCGAGATCTGGCCGGATCATCCGGAGAAGGTACTCGCATGCCGACGCGATTTCGTGCGGCGTTATCCGAACACCGCGCGTGCGCTCGTGCAGACGATGCTCGAAGCATGTCGCTGGCTCGACGATGCCGGGCATCGGCGGGAGATTGCGGACTGGCTCGCGCGGCCCGAGTTTGTCGGCATCGGTGCAGAGACGATCGCCGCGCGGTTGATCGAAAACGCGCACAGTGAGCGACGCTTGCCGATGCGCTTCTTCGACGGTGGCGCAGTGAATTACCCGCGGCCGTCCGAAGGTGTCTGGTTTCTCACGCAGTACCAGCGCTGGGGCATGATCGACGCGGGCCACGATTTTGCGGCGATCGCGTCGGCGATCAATCAGACTGCGCTATACCGCGAAGCGGCGGCAGGCGTCGGCATCGCCGTTCCCGACGAACGTGCGGCGCCTGTGATGCTCGACGGGCGTGTGTGGGATGCGCGCGATGCGGATGCCTATGCCGCCTATACGACGAGCTTCGACATCCACGCGTAGCGGGCGGGCGCGCTGCGATTGCGCTTCTTGCAAGGACACCCGGTTAAGAACCGCCTCAGGTGGCCAGCACCGGCGGCCGCAGGTTCCATTGACGTATCGCGCGGTTTTCGTGATCGAAACCGAGCACGCTGACAGACGCGGTATCGAGCACAAGATGTGCTCCCAACACAGCCGAGTCCCCCATCCAGCAGCCCGCGAGCACACGCAGAAAGTGCGCGTGCGAGAACAGCGCGATACGTCCATGCATCGTCAGAAGACGCCCAACCAGCGATAGCGCACGCGCCTGAATCTGCTCGAGACTCTCGCCTTCGGGAATCGGCGAACTCCATACGGCCCAGTCCGGTTGCTTCTCGCGAATCTCTTTGGTGGTGCGGCCTTCGTAGATGCCGTAGTCCCACTCGCGCAGATCGGGTTCGCGCTGCATCTGCGCGCCGAGTCCGGCCAGATTGCAGGTTTCGATCGCACGCGACAGCGGACTGGACAGCACCGTATCGAAAGGCTGGGCCGCGACCACCGGAATCAGCGCACGCGCCTGCTCGCGCCCGTGCTCGGTCAACGGCATGTCGGTGCGGCCCGTGTGCTGGCCGGACAGGCTCCATTCGGTTTCGCCGTGGCGGAACAGCCAGATTTCGGGCGGGTGCGTATTGTGTGCGTCGTGTGCGGCTACAGCAGCGTTCATCGAAGCGCTCCGTGAAGTGACGTCGCACCGGACGAACGGCGCGGCGACATCGGGGTGGATTCCTGCAGGGGTGGATTTTACGACGGCAGCGTGAATGCCGCGTGCAAGCCGCAATCCATCCCATCACCGCGTTTCGGCAGAATCGGCCGACAATACCGGTACACTTGTTGCATGAACGTAAAAGGCCCGGATCAGAAGTGCTACTGTCCGGTGTTGGGTTTTGAAAAGGGAAATACTCATGGCCAATGACAGGATGCTTGCGCAAGTTCGTGAAAAACAAGGCTTTATCGCCGCTCTCGACCAGAGCGGCGGCTCGACGCCAGGTGCGTTGAAACAGTACGGCATTCCGGAAAGCGCCTACAACGGCGACGCCGAAATGTTCAAGCTGATGCATGAAATGCGCGTGCGTATCATCACCGCGCCCGCCTTCACCGGCGACAAGATCATCTGCGCCATCCTGTTCGAAGCCACCATGGACGGACAGGTACGCGGCAAACCCGCCCCTTCCTTCCTGTGGGAAGACCGCGGTGTCGTACCGTTTCTCAAGGTCGACAAGGGGCTCGAAGCCGAAGCCGACGGGGTGCGTCTGATGAAACCGAATCCCGGACTCGACGCGCTGCTCGACCGCGCGGCCAGGCTCGGCGTGTTCGGCACCAAGATGCGTTCGGTGATCGGCAAGGCCTCGCCGGCCGGTATCGCCGCAATCGCCGCGCAACAGTTCGAAGTGGGCGCGCAAATCGATGCGCACGGACTCGTGCCGATCCTAGAGCCCGAGGTCACGATCAACATTCCGGACAAGAAAGAAGCGGAAGCGATTTTGATGGCGGAGTTGCTCAAGGGTCTCGACGCGTTGCCGGCTGACCGTCAAGTCATGCTCAAGGTGACGATTCCCGAAGTCGCCGATTTCTATCGTCCACTGATCGACCACCCGCGCGTTGCACGCGTCGTCGCGCTGTCCGGCGGCTACACGCGTACCGATGCCTGCAAGCGCCTTGCGCACAATCACGGCATGATCGCCAGTTTCTCGCGCGCCTTGATCAACGAACTCAGGGAACCGATGAGCGACAGCGAGTTCGATGCGACGCTGGGGGAAGCCGTCGATGAAATTTATCAGGCTTCGGTGGTGAAGGTTTAGTGAGGATCGGTTGAAGATTTAGCGCGCATTTCCCCAGAACGGGCCCGGCAAGCGGGCCCGTTCTGCCACTGCACTTGCATGAAGCAGTCGCTTCATGTAACGTTCGCTTCATGCAACGTAAAGACGAACTCTGCGACAAGGCACTCGAGTATTTCCTTGAACATGGGCTGGCGGATCTGTCGCTGCGCCCGCTCGCCGCCGAGATCGGCAGTAGCTCGCGGCTGCTCATCTACCACTTCGAATCCAAGGAAGGGCTGATCACTACGGTGATGGACGAAGCACGCCTGCGCATCCAGCAGTCGCTTGCGGCACTGATGAGCGAAAGCGATCAATCCGACGGTTTGACGACGGTCTGGAAGTGGGCGACGCATCCGCAAAACAGTCCTTATTTGCGCCTGTTCTTCGAGGTGCAGATGCTCGCGTTGCAAAACCCCACCGACTATGGCCGTTACGTCGAACGTAATTCGTCCAGCTGGCTCGACCTGATCGAAAGCGCCCTTCCGCCGTCAGCCGATCGCCGTGCGAAAGCCACGCTATGCGGCGCCGTAATCGACGGTTTGATACTGGAATATCTGAGTAGTGGCGATCTCGATCGTACGACCGAGGCGCTCGATATTTTTGGGCGAATGCTGAAAGGCCCGAAGCCCGACAAACGTAAATCCTGACAGCACGCTCATCCACTCGACAACGGGACGGCCGCATATGGAAACTGCTGCACTCACAAAACATCGTTCGGTTACATGGTCGTGTTTCAAGGCCATCTGGATGGGGCGAAATGGTTTGCGCGCGGGATGGGCCGTTCTGCTGTTCATGGTTATTTGCGTTGCGGTAGTGGTGGGCGTCGGTCATGTCGCGTACGTGTTACATCATCCTTTGCAACATCGGGGTGAACTTACGCCGGGGCGGCAGATTGTCCTCGATACCGTTCTGATCTGTGCGGTGTTAGTCGCGACCAAAGTCTTGAGTCTGATCGACAGAAAGTCGTGGCTCGATTACGGTTTGCGAGCGCCACATCGTGCAGCGCATTTTGCACAGGGGCTTTTCTGGGGTGTCGTGTTGGTGTCGGGCACGATGGCCGCGCTGGTCCTCTCTGGCGGAGCAAAGATCGAATTCTCCGGGATCGATTTTCATTCACTGATCTCGGCGGCTGCGCTGTGGGCCGTGGTTTTCCTGCTCGTCGCCATCGCCGAAGAACTGACGTGCCGCGGTTACCTGTTTTTCAAGCTGGCAACGGGAACACATCCCCTTGTCGCAACCATTCTCACCTCTTTGCTGTTCGGGGCCGCGCACCTGAGCAATCACGGGGAAAGCATCATAGGACTGATCCAGGCCACCTTGTTCGGACTGGCCGCCTGCGTTGCCGTGTGGCGCACAGGTTCGCTCTGGTGGGTAATCGGCGTACATGCAGCATGGGACTGGAGCGAATCCTTTTTGTTCGGTACCGCGAACAGCGGCGGATCAATCGTCGGCAATCATTTTCTGATTACCCGCGCGATCGGCCCCGACTGGTTGAGCGGCGGTTCCACCGGTCCCGAAGGAAGTCTGCTGATGTTTCCTGCGATGTTCCTGGTGGCGCTCATCGCTCTGCGCACCTTACCTTCACGCCACCAGCAAACGACAGGCTAAAAACCGCGAAAAATTCGCGACCTCGAAGATTCAAGCGCTTCACACGCGTTGCAATCCTCATCTGAAACAATCTCCGGAACATCTCCGACACGTATCGCATCCACGATGTGCGCAGGCGTACAGATACGCCTGCGCTGCGTGCGTTAAATCTCGGTCATGCCCGTCGTATACGGCCCGCAGTCCGCTGCGCCGGCTGTATGGGTGGAGGAGACCAGAGCGAACTTCGACGAACCTGTAGTCTCGCGAAGCCATCGCACGAGAATGACAACCGGGTCCTGTCGTTGCCGACAGTCGCCGCGCTCGCTCGTCCCGTATTCGACGATCGGGTTGGCACCGTCGATGAACTTGCAGTTCGAGTTCCGTGCGCAAGCGGCACGCAAAACGACAAGGTCCCGACGGAGGAGCATGTCGATGAGCATCCGCCCGCCGCTCGACCGGATCAACCGGCGCGCGTGGAACTCACGCGATGCATTGCGTGAGTTCACCCGCAGCAAGACATGGACCGACCCGGGCGAACAAGCCGCCTTCGCCCGGGTCGCCGCGGAGTGTCGCGATCAACCGCTGCTCGACATCGGCATCGGTGCAGGCCGCACGATACCGCTGATGATGCAGATATCGTCCGACTACACCGGTATCGACTACACAGCCAGGCTGCTCGAGCAGTCGCGTGTTCGCTTCCCTGCTGCGAGGCTGTTCCACATGGACGCGCGCGACATGTCAAAGCTGCCGTCCAACCATTACGCGCTCACGACGTTCAGCTGGAACGGCATCGACTGCGTGACCGGCGAAGACCGCTTGTTGATCCTGCGGGAGATGTCGCGTGTCACGCGGCCCGGCGGCCTGATGCTGTTTTCGAGCCATAACCGCGATGGCCCCGGATTTCGCCAGAACATCTGGCAGCTGATGCCGCGCTTTACACCGAACCCGTTACGTTACGGCTGGCGGATTCTGCGCACGCTAAGAACCTTTCCGCCCGCCACCTGGAACTACCTGCGGCACGTGCGCTTTCATCGCGATTACCCGGGGTATTCGATCAGAACCGCGGCCGCACACGACTTCGGTATCTTGATCGTCTATACGACGTTGGCTGAACAACAGCGCCAGCTCAGATCGCTTGGTCTCACCATCGAAGCCGTGTTTGGAAGCAGCGACGACCAGCCTGTCACTGACGACACGCCAACCGGCGACGTATGGTGGTTTCATTTCATCGCTCGCAAGCCGCACGGCTTACCTCACACAGTCTGAAGCGCTCAGGTTCGATCGCATATCACTCGCGCCCTGCCGCGCTCCCAGCGCGAAAAAAATGATTGAGTTAGCATCACTCGTCCTGTTCGTGATGCGCGGTGCGCTGCAAGCTTTCCGCCGTTTGTGTACATTCGCGCTTCGCGTCACTGCACCGTTGTCTTCCTTGTCGAGAACGATTGCAAAAGGCTTCTGATGTGCTGAAACCGTAAGATCCAAGAAAGAATTCGCGCGGACCTGCGTGCGGCTGAAACTGCGTACGAAACCACTGACGGCAACCTGACAACCATGCGGAGTCCGTAGCAAAAACGGACACCGGGGCAGGCTTGCCGGAGCGGAAACGATCTCATACGGCCACCCACCCCCGCCTTCAATCTCACCCTGACCCGCTTGAGTGACGCCTCACGCCAGCCAGTGCGGGATACCGCTTCGATCGACCCCAAGCTCTGGAATTCCAATGCTCGCCCTGGTACGTATCGCCCTTTCCCGACCGTACACGTTTGTGGTCCTGGCGATCTTCATTCTGATCATCGGCGTTCTTTCCGCATTGGGAACGCCGACCGACATCTTCCCTGACATCCGCATCCCGGTGATCAGCGTCGTGTGGCAATACACGGGTCTGCCGCCGGACCAGATGGCCGGCCGGATCACGTCGCCGTACGAACGCGTGCTCACGACCACCGTGAACGACATCCAGCACATCGAAGCGGAATCGGTGAACGGCTTCGGCATCGTCAAGATCTTCTTCCAGCCTGGCGTGAACATCAGCACGGCGAATGCGCAGGTGACCGCGGTGTCGCAAACTATCCTGCGCCAGTTACCGCCCGGCAGCACGCCGCCGCTAATCCTCAACTACAACGCGTCGACCGTGCCGATCATCCAGCTTGCGCTGTCGGGCGCGGGCCTCTCCGAGCAGAATCTCGGCGACCTTGGGTTGAATGCGTTGCGTCCGCAGCTCGTCACCGTGGCCGGGGCGGCGATTCCTTACCCGTTTGGCGGCAAGACACGCCAGGTCCAGATCGATGTCGACCCGGCGGCGCTACAGGCACACGGTCTGTCCGCGCAGGACGTCGCGAACGCGCTGGCTGGGCAAAACCTGATCACACCGGTCGGCACGGAGAAGATCGGCGACCACGAATACGTGCTGCAACTGAACAACGCGCCCTCCGCGATCAAGGCGCTCGGCGACCTGCCGATCAAGACCGTCAACGGCACCGTCGTGTATATCCGCGATGTGGCAAGTGTGCTGGACGGTAGCCCGCCGCAGACCAACATCGTTCATGTGAACGGTCACCGCTCGGTGCTGATGTCCGTGTTGAAAAACGGCTCGGCGTCTACGCTCGGGATTATTTCCGGCATCAAGGACCGCCTGCAGATCGCGAAGCAGTCGCTACCCGATAACCTGCGGATCGATCCGATCGGCGACCAGTCGCTGTTCGTGCGGGCAGCTATCAGCGGTGTGGCGCGCGAAGGCGTGATCGCTGCCGCGCTGACGAGCCTGATGATCCTGCTGTTCCTCGGCAGCTGGCGCTCGACGGTCATCATCGCCACCTCGATCCCGCTCGCCATTCTCGGTTCGATTGCAACGCTGTCGGCGCTCGGCGAAACGCTCAACATCATGACGCTCGGCGGGCTCGCACTAGCGGTCGGGATTCTTGTCGACGATGCGACCGTCACGATCGAAAACATCAACTGGCACCTCGAACAAGGCAAGGCGGTCGAGCCTGCCATTCTCGACGGCGGTGCGCAGATCGTCACACCGGCCTTCGTGTCGCTGCTGTGCATCTGCATCGTGTTCGTACCGATGTTCTTCCTGAACGGCGTCGCGCGTTTCCTGTTCGTGCCGATGGCGCAGGCAGTGATCTTTGCGATGGTGTCGTCGTTCATCCTGTCGCGCACGCTGGTCCCGACGATGGCGAAGTTCCTGCTGCATCCGCATAGTCTCGACGAAGACACCCACGAGACGAAACGCCCCGGTCCGCTCGCGCGCTTTCAGCGTGGCTTCGAAGCGCGCTTCGAGAAAGTCCGCGACGGCTATCACGGCTTCCTCGCACTCGCGTTGCGTCATCGCCAGCCGTTCGTCAGTTGCTTCCTTGGTTTCGTGCTGCTGTCGTTTGCGCTGGTGCCGTTTCTTGGGCGCAACTTCTTTCCATCGGTCGACGCGGGACAGATTCTTCTGCACGTGCGTGCTCCGGTCGGCGTGCGCGTCGAAAAGACCGCCGAAATCTTTGCGGACGTCGAGGCATCGATCCGTCAGATCATCCCGCCATCGGAACTCGGCACGGTAGTCGATAACGTCGGACTGCCCGTCAGCGGGATCAATCTTGCCTACAACAACACCGGCACGATCGGCTCGCAGGACGGCGACATCCAGATCGCACTGAAAGAAGACCACCGGCCGACCGCCGACTACGTCCGCGAAATGCGCGCGAGACTGCCGCGCGAATTCCCGGGCGTCACGTTCTCGTTCCCGCCGGCGGACATCATCAGCCAGATCCTGAACTTCGGTTCTCCCGCACCAGTCGATCTGCAGATTCGCGGCAACAATCTGGCCGGTAACTTCACCTACGCGAACCGCGTGCTGCGCGAGATTCGCCGCGTGCCGGGCGTAGTCGACGCGCGGATTCAGCAATCGCAAGGCAGTCCGACCTTTAACGTCGACGTCGACCGAACCCGCGCGCAGTTGCTCGGCATCGCCGAACGCGATGTCACCAACAGCCTCGTGGTGAATCTGGCCGGTTCGAGTCAGGTCGCACCGACGTTCTGGTTGAATAATGACAACGGTGTGTCGTACCCGATCGTGATGCAAACACCGCAATACAGCCTCGATTCGCTCTCGTCGCTACAGAACCTGCCGATTACCGCCGGCTCGCAAGGTACGCCGCAGATTCTCGGCGGCCTCGCGACTGTTCAGCGGACCATCAGCAACGCGGTGGTGAGCCAGTACAACATCCAGCCGATGGTAGAAATCTTCGCGACCACCCAGGATCGCGATCTGGGCGCGGTCGCCTCCGACATCCAGCGCATCGTGGCGCAAAACGCCCAGGCGCTGCCAAAGGGTTCGTCGATCGCGCTGCTCGGCCAGGTACAGACGATGAACAGCGCGTTCGGCGGCATGCTGTTCGGCCTGCTCGGTGCGGTCGTGCTGATCTACCTGATCATCGTGGTCAACTTCCAGTCGTGGGCCGATCCGTTCGTGATTGTCACGGCGTTGCCAGCGGCGCTTGCTGGCATCATCTGGATGTTGTTCGCCACTCACACCACGCTCTCGGTGCCGGCGCTGACCGGGGCGATCATGTGTATGGGTGTGGCGACGGCCAATTCGATTCTCGTGGTCAGTTTTTGCCGCGAACGTCTTGCCGTGCATGGCGACGCATTTCAGGCTGCGCTCGAGGCCGGTTTCACGCGCTTCCGCCCCGTGCTAATGACCGCGCTATCGATGATCATCGGTATGGCGCCGATGGCCCTCGCGCTCGGCGAAGGCGGCGAACAGAATGCACCGCTTGGCCGCGCCGTGATCGGCGGTTTGATTTTTGCCACCACCGCATCGCTACTTCTGGTTCCAGTGATTTTCTGCATCGTCCATTCGCGCCCTGGGCGCGCAACTGCTACCCCGGCAATTGCTACGGGAGGTCCTTCACATGCCGTCTGAACCCGTTATTGCCCAACCCGTGTCGCGACGCACGATACGTTTGATTGCCGTAACTGGCATCGCGGTCGCTGTGATCGTGGTCGTATCGGGCGTCGCAGTGCGCGCGGTCGGTGCGCGCGATCTTAGAACCTGGACCAGCGAACAAACGGTGCCGACCGTCAACCTGGTCCAGCCGAAAGCTGCAGCGAGTGGCTCGACGCTCGATCTGCCGTCGCGCCTCGAAGCATTTTCGCGCGCGCCGATCTTTGCGCGAGTCAGTGGTTATCTGAAGTCGTGGGACGTCGATATCGGCGGCCAGGTGAAGGCCGGCCAGTTGCTCGCGGTGATCGAGTCGCCCGAACTCGACCAGCAATTGATCCAGGCCCGCGCCGATCTCGCCACTGCTCAGGCCAATGCCGCGCTGGCCGCGACAACGGCGAAACGCTGGCAGGCGCTGCTCGGCACCGACTCGGTTGCCAAACAGGATGTCGACGATCGTACCGGCGACTATGCCGCGAAAAAGGCGGTCGTCGCCGCTGCGCAGGCCAACGTCGAACGACTGGTGGCAACCAAAGGTTTCGAGCGGATCATCGCGCCGTTCGACGGCACCGTGACCTCACGCGACACCGACATCGGCGCGTTGATCAACGCCGGCAGTGGTGGCGTAGGGCAGGAGTTGTTTACCGTCTCCGATGTGAAGCAGTTGCGCGTGTATGTGCAGGTTCCGCAGAACTATGCGCCTATCGTTCAGGTCGGCACGGTGGCTACGCTGAACGTGCCCGAGTACCCGGGGCAACACTTCACGGCGCGGGTGATTGCATCGGCCAATGCCGTGAACGCAAGCTCGGGCACGACGCTCGTCCAGTTGCTGGTCGACAACAGTAACGGCAAGCTGATGCCGGGCGGCTTCGCGAGCCTGCAGTTCAAGCTGCCCGTGCAAGCCGATGCCGTACGGATTCCGGCGAGCGCGCTGGTGTTCGATGCGCGCGGCCTTAGGGTCGCAACTGTCGATGCGAACAATCACGTCGCGTTCAAAACTGTCACGATCAGCCGAGACTTCGGCGATGCGGTCGAGATCGGTTCAGGGCTCACTGCTGCCGATCGCGTGATCGATACGCCGCCCGATGGCTTGATCGACGGCGACAGCGTAAAGGTGGCCGCGGCGACCGCCACGAGCAAGGCGGTGAAAAATGGCTAGCCCGCCGCGTGCGACAACGAGCGTAGCGACCTTGCTCGTCGGGTCGCTTACGCTTCTTGCACTCGCTGCCTGCTCGCTCGCGCCGGACTACAAGGTGCCGCCTTCGCCTATCGCCGCTCAGTACAAGACCATTGGCCCATGGATCAGCGCACAACCCGCCGATCAGTTGAGCCGCACCGGCTGGTGGAAGATCTACGGCGATACGCAACTCGACGATCTCGAACAGCGCCTGCTCGAAAACAACACGGATCTCGCCGCGGCGCTCTCGCACTATCAACAGGCGCAGGCGTTCGTCGACCAGGTGTCGTCGGCGCTTTATCCGAAGCTCAGTGCGAGTGCCGTTCCGCAGCGCGACCGTCAGTCGGATAACCGGCCGCTGCGCTCGGGTGGTCCGAATGATTACAACTCGGTCACGTTAGGCGGCGAAGTCGATTACGACCTCGATCTGTGGGGACGGGTGCGCGATTCGGTGGCGGCGGGCAAGGACGAAGCGCAGGCGTCGAAGGCCGACCTCGCGTCGGTCCAGTTGAGCCTGCAGGTGCAGCTCGCGGACAACTACATCCGGATTCGCGGTCTCGATCAGCAGACGGAATTGCTGACTGAAACCGTGAAGGCTTTTGCACAGGCGCTGCAACTCACGCAGACCCGACACGGTGGTGGCATCTCGTCGGGCCTCGATGTGTCGCGTGCGCAGACGCAGCTGTCATCGGCAAAATCGCAGTTGTCGCAAAACCTGGCACAGCGTGCGCTGATTGAACATGCAATTGCCGTGCTGGTGGGCGCGTCGGCTTCCGAGTTCACGCTCGCGGAGCAGACCACGCCGATCCAGTTGCCGGTGATACCCGCGGGCGTGCCTTCTACGTTGCTGCAACGCAGACCCGATATCGCCGCCGCCGAACGCCGTGTCGCGGAGGCCAACGCAAAGATCGGTGTTGCGCGGGCTGCGTATTTTCCTTCGATCACGTTGAGCGCACAGGGCGGTGTGCAGAGTTCGCAGTACGCGCAGTTGCTTACCGCACCGAATTTTCTGTGGGCGATCGGTCCACAGCTTGTGCAGTATGTTTTTGACGGCGGTTTGCGGAAGGCACAGCTAAAGGAAGCGAAAGAAGCCACTGCCGAAGCTGGGGCGCGATATAGAGGTGTCGTGCTGTCGGCGTTCCAGCAGATCGAGGACAATCTTTCGCTGCTCGCGGATCTGGGCACGGCACTTGGACAGCAACGCGATGCCGCCGATGCCGCGCAGCATTCGGTGGATCTTGCGTTGAATCTGTACAAGCAGGGAGCGGTCGGGTACCTCGACGTCGTGCAGGCGCAGACCGCGGCGCTCGACGCGCAAAGAAGCGTACTGGATGTGCAGACGCGCCAGTTAAGCGCGAACGTGCAGCTGATTCATGCGCTGGGCGGTGGGTGGTCCAGCGAGGAACTGGCTAGCTCCAGCGCCGCGCCCGAGTTGGTAAACGCCAGCGGAGGCGAAGCGAAGACGAATTGATGGTGTCTTCGCTTCACCTCCGCCCCCGCTGGCGTTCTCGCGTTGTTGCGCCGCTATGCGATCAGGCATCCCGGCTCACGCTTCTTACATCTCTTACGCTTCGTCTTGCGGGAAATCCGCGCCTACTGTCGTCGCTTCCCACGTATCGAAATCGTGACGCAGCAGGTCGAGCTTCTTGCGCGCGAGTTCGAGCGCCATCTTGCCGAGCAGCAGACGCAACGGCGGCGTATCGGAGAGCGCCGCATCGATGATCGCCTGCGCGGCACGCACCGGATCGCCAGGTTGATTGCCGCTACGCGCCTCGGTCTGCTTGCGGCGCTCGCCGGCAGTCGCGCTGTAGTCGGCGATCTGCGTTGCCGACTGCTTGATCGACGGTCCTGCCCAGTTGGTACGAAACGCGCTGGGTTCGACGATCAGCACGTCGATACCGAGCGGTTTCACTTCCTGTGCGAGCGATTCGGAGATCCCTTCCACCGCGTACTTGGTGCCGTGGTAGTAGCCGGTCGCGGCGAAACTCGTCAGACCGCCAATCGACGAAACGTTGACGATGATGCCGCTTTTCTGCGCGCGCATCGTCGGCAGTACGGCCTTCGTCATGTCGACGAGACCGAATACGTTGGCTTCGAACATCTCGCGCACGGCGTCGTCTTCGCCTTCCTCGATCGCGGCGAGATAGCCGTAGCCGGCGTTGTTGACGAGCGCGTCGATACGGCCAAAGCGCGAGATTGTCTGTGCGACGGCGTGCTCGATCTGCTCGCGTTTCGTCACGTCGAGCGGCAGCACGAGCGCCTGGTCTTCATACTCGCGGACAATGTCCTGCACCTTCGATTCGTCGCGCGCCGTGACGACCGCACGCCAGCCGCGTGCCAGCACGAGTCTGGCGAGTTCGCGACCAAAACCGGTCGAGCAGCCGGTGATCAGCCAGACGGGATTGTTTCGGTTCATCATGGGAAAGACTCCTGTTCGTGTGACGGCGACGCTGGGTCGCGGGTCGGATCAGTCGGGCGGCGGGTGTCTGGCGATACATGCCTGACGTTTGGGGGTGCCATGGCCGCTTGAGGCCAGACGCATATCGTAGGCCGCGGGGGGCCCGCGGGGAATACCCGAATGTCTTGAAGGTTTGCCGGATTCTCGCAAACGAAGCGGGTTCGGCGCGATAACACACTGTCCGTCTCGTTAGCGACTCGAGCACTTCGCATATCTTTCCAGGCTTTCGCTCAATTGCCACAGGTGGCGCGCCAGTAACGTAGGCTCACCGCTGTTCGTCGCAACTACATAGGAACTACTTTCATGGTCAAGAACGACGGTGTACGAGGGGTGGCGTCGTGGACCCTCGGCATGGCTACCGAGCAGATTCAGAATGCCGCCAGACTGGTCAAGGAAACCGGCTTGTCCAAGGCGCTAGTCCGTACTGCGGAGCTTAGTGGCTTGCCGGATAGCCCGATTGCACGGGCAGCAACATCGGCGTTACGTCTCCCCCTGGATAAGCTCAAGTTGCTTCGTCCACCACAGGCCGAGGTTTCTGCCGACGTTCCAGATTTACCACGAGAGATCCTGGATAACATCGCCGATCACCTTGATCGCAAGACACTGTCGGATTTTGCGCTCGGCAGTTCTCAGTTTGCGCAGGTGGCGGGCGGCGCGGTCCGCGATCTCACGTTCAATAGCCCGGACAAATTGCGGAAGGACATGGCCTCTCTGGCCGATGAACACCAGTCACGTTTCTCGCAACGAGGTCTGCACAGTCTGACGCTTACGCACGGACGATACGATTCGAAAGATCTGGACGCAATCCCGGAGTGGGCGCGCGCATCGATTCAGTCGCTCGTGCTGGAACGTCCCTTAGCCGAGGATGGCTGGCCCCTTCTTGAGAATTTCCCGAAACTGCGCGAAGTCAAGGTGCTGCATTCGGAGGGGTATGGAGAGGCCGACCTGGCGCGCCTGCCGAAATCCCTGGCCAGGCTCCATCTGCGCATGCCGGCCACAGAGGAAGTTCTGGATCAGCTCAAACAGTTCCCTGGGTTGAAGGAGATCGAAGTAACGATGGCGCATGGATCTCGTCTGGACGATGTCCTGGAACAATTCGGCCTTTCTGGGTCCAGCGCTGAAGACACAGAAGTAAAGGACACGCAACATGATGGCGTCAGCTCGCTCCGTAACATCAGGATGACCGCCTTGACGTTCCAGCATGGTCAGTCTTTCGTGGAATCGGACATCGCAAAGTTACCTGCCTCTTTGCGCGAACTAACGCTACCGTGGCAATGCCAATTGTCGACGACCGCGTTCAAACAGCTCGGAGGCATCCGGCTGCAATCACTCGATGTCAGCCAGTCTCCCAATCTCTCGGGCGCTTCGCTCCAGGCAGTTCTGCAACATCCGACCCTCAGACGATTTCGGTCTGCCGCCTCGAACCTGACAGCCAGCGACGCGAAGGAAATCGCGGCTAGCCCCAGACTGCAGGAAGTCGAGCTGCCTTACAACGACAGGATTGGCGATGACGGTATCAAGTCGCTCCTCGCCAACACCCGCATCAATGTCCTCAACATCGCACGATGCGGTGGGAGCGATCGCTTATTGATGGATCTAGCCAGGAAGGCGCCGCCTCATCTGGAAGACCTGACGCTGATGGGTTGACTGGCAACCGGGTTGCTCGGTCACGGATTTTTCTGAGAAGCTGGGCGCCCGTTTTCCTGTCATCCGCCTTCAAACGTTTTATGAAGGGCCGCTCAACGGGTCGAGCGGCCCGCAACGACTAATGCAGCGGCACCGTCAACGTCGACGGATCGCCCTGCGGCGAACTGAACGACACGACGCCGCCAGCCTGAGTCACACCGGCATAGCGAAAATCGACAGTGCCGATCACGAGCACCAGTTGATTGCCTGCCGGAATATTCCAGCTATTCGCTTCGAGACGGACATCGACCGGCACGGCGAGGTTCGGTGTGGCGTTACGCAGCGTGTACGGTTTGTAGGAAACCAGTTGCCCGTTACCGTATCCATCGACGCTGTACAGGTAAGCATAGAGCGACGTGTTCGCCTGGCTCGGCGTTACCGTCACATGCAGCATCGACATACCGTCGAGACGTTGTGCAATCGCAAGCTTAGGCCCTGCCCAAACACCCGCACCCAGACGCGATACGAGCGGAATCAATGCGGCCGGCGGTTGACCCAGCGATTGCAGGAAGCCGGACACCTCGACGATGCCTGACGACGCCACCGTCGGAAGCGCGGTAAAGATCGACGAATTCCAGCCCGTGCTCGCCGACGAAGCCAGTTGCCCGGTCGGCAGCAGCAGCCCTCTAGGTCCGCCGAGATAGTAGTGCGTCGCCCCCGCCTGTACCGCAGACCAGTTGGCATAGCCGTGCCAGACGTTATCCTGCGAGCGCAGCTTCACGACCGGTTCTTTCTCGACACCGTTCTGCACACCCTTCAGATAACGATCGAACCAGCGACCGACCGCCGTATAGACGTCGTTGGGCAAACCGAGCGCACCGGGCACTTCCGCGGTCGCATGATCGCCCTGGCTGAACATCATCTGCTTCGGATTCTTGATGTTCTGGAAGAGATCCACCAGTTGTCCCGGCGGAAACAGCCCATCGTCGAACGAGTTCGCGACCAGGATCGCAGCGCCGTTCGCGTTGAGCTTCGATACGTCGGATGCCGGGCTGCGGATCGCATTGTCCGGTGTCATCGAGGTCACGATCGCGTCGTAATTGCCGGCCAGCAGGTCGGCATCGACCGAAGCGAGTAGCGGCCCCGCACGCCCGGTCACCGCGCCGCCCAGGCCCAGAACAGCGAGGGCCTGCGCGCTCGGTGTGCGGTTGGCATCGAGTGCGGCAAGCAGATCGGCCCAGGTGCTGAGCGATGCGACTGCCTTGATTCGCGGATCACGTTCGGCAGCTAGCAAGCCGAGACCCGCTCCGTACGAGATGCCCGACACGCCGATCGCTTTCGGATTCGCCGGCGTATTGACCAGCGCCCAGTCGATCACCGCGCTCACGTCCTTGACCGTGTCCGGTCCGGCAATATCGATCGAGCCTTGCGAATCGAAGAAACCGCGCGACGTATAGCTCACGACGACATAGCCGTTAGAGGCCATTTCCGCGCCGCGTCCCACGTATTCCAGATTCGGCGCGCCCCAGCTTGCCGGCATGACCACAAGCGGAAACGGACCGCTACCCTGCCCCTGCGGAAGCAACACAACCGCCCCTAACTGCGTTCCATCCCAACTTGCAATGCGTTGATACGTTGCCGAAAAAGTTGCAGCCCAGACCGGCGACGCAAACATCAGCGCCACCGTCCAGGCTGCCAGATACCTCGTGAATTGACGCATGTCTCGCTCCGTGTTCCAGATCGTTGATCGATGCTACGGGCTATGTTTTTTCTAAAGAGTCTGTCTCTTGCACAAATGCGGCATGAATGCGGATACGCGGCTCGCCCGCATTCAAGATGCGGTGTTCGAGCCATTCCCCGACCTCCCTGAGCCTGGGTCCTGCGCGTTATTCGATTTTCGAGTTTTTATCGGCCGGTTTTTCCGGTCTGATTTTTAGAGCTTTGATATTTATGCTTTAGCCGGGTATCGGTGCGATCAGCTTGTGTGCCGAAGCTCGCGCCGCAAAATCTTGCCGACTGTCGACTTGGGAAGCGCATCGACGAAGGTAACGAACTTGGGGATCTTGTAGGCCGCCAGTTCGCCGCGGCAATATTCGATGACCTGTTCTCCGGTCAATTCGCTACCGGAAGATCTGACGACAAAGAGCCTTACCGCTTCGCCCGTTTTCTCGTTCGGCTCGCCAACGCACGCACACTCCGCTACACCTGGGCACGCAGCAGCGACCGCCTCGACCTCATTCGGATAGACGTTGAATCCGGACACGATGATCATGTCCTTCACGCGATCGACGATCTTGAGAAAGCCCTGCGGATCGAATACGCCGATGTCGCCGGTACGGAAGTAACCGTCGGCCGTGAATGCCGCGCGGTTCGCTTCCGGCTGGTTCCAGTAGCCGCTCATCACCTGCGGCCCCTTCGCGCAGATTTCTCCCGACTCGCCGAGCGCGGCCTCGCTGCCGTCGGCGCGCAGCAATTTGATATCGGTGGAAGGCAGCGGCAAGCCGGCGGTGCCGTTGAATGCGTCGATGAAGACCGGGTTGAAAGACAGAACGGGACTGGTTTCCGACAGCCCATAACCTTCGCGGATAAAGCTCCCCGTGATCTCCTGCCAGCGTGCCGAAGTCGTCGCGATGATCGCGGCTCCACCGCCACCCGACAGACGCAACTGCGAGAAATCGATGTCCTTCAGGCCAGGATGCATCACGAGCGCGTTGTACAACGTGTTGACGCCCATGATGCAGGTCATTCTGGAGTCGCGCAGTGCACCGATCAACTCGTTCGGATCGCGCGGATTGGCCACGAGCCAGTTGTCCGCGCCGATCGAGAAGAAGGTGATGAAATTCACCATCAACGCGAAGATGTGATACAGCGGCAACGCGGTGACGATCACTTCCTGCCCGGGGCGCATCGCCCCCGGCATGAACACCTTGAACTGTTCGGTATTGGCCACGAGGTTGCGGTGCGTCAGCGCAGCGCCTTTCGATAGCCCCGTCGTGCCACCCGTGTACTGGAGGAACAGCAGATCGTCGCCGGATGTATCGACGGGCTTGAACGGCAACGCGGCACCTGCGGCAAGCGCGTCGCGAAACGCGATCGTCGTGTTCAGCCGTGCATCCACAGCCGGTGCAGGCAGATTGACCGACGTACCGTCACCTGGGCCGACGGTCAGGATCGTCTTGAGGCCGACCTTGTCCTTGACCTCGGCGATGACACTGGTGCTTCCCGTGAAGACGACGATCGTTTCGACGCCCGCGTCCTTGAGTTGATGCTCAAGTTCTCGCGGCGTGTAGAGCGGATTGACATTCACCTGCACGGCGCCCGCACGGATGATGCCGAGAAACGCGATCGGAAAGGCAAGCAGGTTCGGCGTCATGACGGCGACGCGATCGCCTTTTTTGATGCCTAGTGTGCCTTGCAGATAAGCAGCGAAATCGCGCGACAGCCGGTCGATGTCGGCGTAAGTCAGCGTGTTGCCGAACGAACGGAAGGCGGGCAGATCCGCAAACCTGCGCATCGCGCCTTCCAGCATATGCGTGACCGACGGATAAGCGTCGGCGTCGATCTCAGATGGAATATCGCCGTAACTGGCCACCCAGTGTCTGCTGTTCAAACGCTGCTCCCTTCTTTCCTCGATATAAAGACCGACCGGCAACGGTGTGCCGGTTATCCGCCATGCATGATCAACCATGCTGGCCGACAAGATCATACGACCTGCTGCCATCGGCTCTCGGCGCAAACGGCATGTCGTCGGTGGGCGCGAAGGCGCTTCTGACCTGTCTCCAGCATTGTTTGATTCGATATTTCAGGAGGCGGGTTTCAATTCCTTACCCGCGCCTGTTAGCAGACCGATCCTAGGGTTGATGGCGCGCTTCCCCTATATCCATTCTTGCCAATTTATTGACAGAATCTGCCAACTTCAGCACACAGGCAAATTCATTTGGCACATGACGTGTGACGTCAAGTACGGATCAGATGGTCGTTGGGTTGACCATTCTCGCCAGATACGGGGTGTACGCGGTCATCCGCGCGGCGCTATTGAACCTTTCGATACGCTTGCGGCGTACTGCCGGTCCAGCTGCGAAACGCGCGATGAAATGCGGTCGAATCGTCGAACCCGATGTCGTCCGCGATGGCCGCGATCGTGTCGTCGGTGCGCGTCAGCCGTTGAATCGCGATATCGCGTCGCAACTCGTTCTTGATCGCCTGGAACGTGGTGCCCTCGTCGGTGAGCCGGCGGCACAGCGTGCGAACCGAATGATTGAGCGCTTGCGCGGTGGCCTCGATGGTTGCCACCTCCGGCAGACAACCGGCGATGTAGTGGCGCACACGGTGACACATCATCTGTTCGGCAAAAGTCACGAAGATCCAGTCCTCCGGTGCGCGGGCCAGAAAATCCTGCAGATCGGCCTTGTGGCGCCGGATCGGCATGTCCATATAGCTCGCTTCGAAGGACATGCAGGTGTGCTCCGCGTCGAAACGCACCGGCCCCGGGAACAGATACGGATAGTCGCCGACATACAGCGGCTTGGGGAAACTGAACTCGATGGCGAGCAACGGGATTTTCTGCCCGATCAACCACGAGGCGACGCCATGCGCACACTTCAACAGCAATTCGCAACCGAGTGCATTGGTCATGTACCCGCTCTTAGTCGGAACGAGCGTCACGCGACCCAGCGCTGCATCACGCTCGCATTCGACCTTGAAGTCGTCAAGGATCAGATGCAGAAACTGGCTGAACCGGTGCATCGAAACCTCGAGCCGCGGTGCATCGAGCAGACTCAGGCACAGATACTTCAAGGTCCCGCTGCGAAACGGGCGGCTGAAAATACCGGGCATTTCGTCGTCGAGTTCGTTGGCGAGTAGCCGGTAGAGCGTCGAAAACTGTTCCTGCGTCACGCGTGCGCCGGGTTCGTGCAGCAACGCGCGGGAAATGCCCGAACGCTCGGCGAGCCGCTCGACCACCTCCTGATCGGCGCCGACGAGGAAGCGCTTGACCAGAGAGATCGGTACGGTCGCGGAGAGTGGATTGGCCAATTTCCAGGCGGGGTAGTCAGGGGGGAGTTGTGCGGGATCGTCGCACAATTTCTGTGGCGTCGACAAGGATGGTCGGTAGAGCTTGACCGGATTCCTCTCGTAACGTATCGTTTTGACACGTTATAAAAAACGACCTGGCACAGTCTCCCATGCATTCACGCTTCGATCGATTCAGAACCACCGCACTCGGGCAACAACTCGAAACGCTGATAGACACACCCGAGCGTTATATCGAGTTCGCGGCGCTATCGCGTGCCGGTGTCTCGGCGATTGCCGCGGTCAAGGACGAAATCGCCGAGAAATTTCCCGAGATCGAAAACGATACGACGGCCCGACAGTTTTGCGGCGCCATGACAGCAGACGTGATGCGACGCTACGGGCATGAGGTCGTGCAATCGCGCGGACGGGTCGGCGGCGAGCTGTTCAGTTATGGCGCCGTCTTCAGTCCATTACCGATTCTGCTGCCCTTCGCCGAGGTGATCGGCGCGCTTATGGCAATGCCCGCGAAGCTGACTGAAACGGTGTCGCGCGTACCGGCTGCTCAATGGTCGCAACGACCTGCGGGTACAGGCTTCTCATTGGTCGAACACGCCTGCCACCTGCGCGATCTGGATGTAGTCTTCGCAGCGCGGATTCGCGCCGTGCGTTCGTCATCGTTGCCGCTACTCGAGTCGGTCGATGGAACCGCATTGGCCGCCGAGCGGCATTACATGCGTCAGGATCTGAATCAGGCTGTGACAGCATTCGAGCAGTCACGGCAACATCTGTGCGCGGAGCTGAAGAGGTTGAAGCCCGCACAACTCAAGCGCTGCGGGTTACGTGACGGTGTGCGACGGATGACGCTCGAAGATCTCGTGCGCGAAATGCTCGATCACGACCGGACGCATTGCCTCGAACTCGATGAGCTTTGCGCGGAACTCCTTCAGTCCACTGCGCGTTCGTCGCGGCTAAAGGCCAGTGTATGAGCCGTTACGTTTCGATCGGCACGCTCGAGGAGCCCCACGATGTCTAGCCTGTCCACCCTCGCGCTCTTTGCCGGCGCATGCATCGCGCTGACCATGACACCTGGTCCCGACATGCTGCTGATCGCCTCGCGCAGTGTCAGCCAGGGGCGTGCGGCCGGCTTTGCATCGCTGGCGGGCATTCAGGTGGGGACGTACTGCCACGCGATGGCTGCGGCATTCGGCCTGTCCCAGCTGTTTCTCGCCGTGCCCGTTGCGTATGACATCGTGCGCTTTGCTGGCGCGGCTTATCTGCTGTATCTGGCGTGGAAAACCATCCGTTCCCACAGCGTGACGATATCGCCCGCGAGCGGACACGACCGCCGCTCGCTAGCGACCGTCTTCCGCCAGGGGTTGTTGACCAACCTGCTGAATCCGAAAATGGCGCTGTTCGTCCTTGCGCTGTTTCCGCAGTTCGTCCGGCCCGAGGATGGTTCGGTCGCGATACAGATACTGATCCTTGCGACGATCCTCAATCTGATCGGTCTGGTGGTCAACGGTGCGGTGATCGTTTCTGCCAGCACATTGAGCCGGCGTTGGAGCCAACGCCAACGTCCGACCCGTCTGCCGCAGATTCTGCTTGGCTCCGTATTTGCCGGGCTGGCGTTGCGACTAGCGGTTGCAAGCCGCAACTGATTGCATATTTGCAATGGGAGCAGCGCATGTCTTTCAGACCGTCTTTAGCGGCACTATGTCGCCACTCATCTAACGACACGTCGCGGTCCTCCCGATGAGCCCGGTCGTCATCGCACTCGCGCTCGGTGCGGCCGTCCTGCACGCAAGCTGGAACGCTGCGCTACGAACAGGCGCGGATCGACTGTGGTCGGTCACCGTGATGAGCTTCGCGGCGACGGCCGTGGCGATTCCGGTTGCGGCAATCCTTCCGCTCCCCGCTGCTGCGAGCTGGCCATATCTAGTTCTCTCGTCGTGTCTGCAGATCGCCTATAGCCTCTTCCTCGTTCAAGCCTATCGACGCGGCGAACTTGGACAGGTCTATCCGATCGTGCGCGGCAGCGTACCGCTGCTGGTCACGCTCGGTGCATTCCTGTTGACCGGCAGGCATCCCGCTACGCTATCGCTAGCCGGCGTCGCACTCGTCGCGGGCGGAATCCTGAGTCTTTCTCTCGGCAACCAGCGGGCTCATACGGAATCGATTGTGATGGCGCTCGTCACCGGGCTGATGATTGCCGGTTACACGACCACCGACGCGCTAGGCGTCCGTCATACCGGCAATGCGCAAGCGTATGTTGCGTGGATTTTCCTGCTGTACGGCGTGTTGATGCCGATCACGTTCGTCGCGTTACGCGGCAAACCGACGCTAAACCTCAGAGCACCTGACACGCTCAAGGCGTTGGCGGGCGGCGTTGCTTCGCTCGTCGCGTATGGCGCGGTCGTCTCGGCGTTCGCACTCGGTCCGGTCGGGCCGATCGCGGCACTCCGCGAGACCAGCATCGTGTTCGCCGCATTGATCGGGCGGGTTTTTCTCGGCGAGACCTTGACCGTGCGTCGCATCACTGCGTGCGTGATCGTTACGCTGGGCGCGCTCTGTCTCGGCTATCAGGCGTAGTCGCACGGTGGAGCGAGGCGGCGCCGCTAAAGCGCTTCCGCAAAACATCGAGCGCCCAGGCACTCGCCGGCTCATCGCTCGACGGGCAATGCGCCTTTAGCCTGTCCTAGGGAAATCCATGAATCAGAATCGTCATTTCCCTTCAATTTTCCCCACAAATCGGCCTCGCCCGGACGATCGATTGACATTACAATTAGCTTTCTCGCGATAAAACTTCAATCCAGAAGGAGGACGAACTGATCGTCTACCCGGCCTCGATCTACACCGGTTTGCCGGCTCATCTCGACCAGCCGAAGTGTTCGAAATCAAGCGTTCGAAATTTCCTCAGCAACGGTAGCTAGCGATCGGCGCTAGCGCGCCTGTACACCAACCCTGTTCATTCCAGTCGATATGCGGCCACCGTGCTGCAGGGGGACTCATGCTTTCAATTTGCGCAACCGGTCACCGCAAGCAACGCAGCAACGCAGCAACGAAACGAAGGGAGAGAAAACAATGAAGTGGCGTATTGCAAAGTTGGCACTTGGCGTATCGTGTGTCGATCTCGCTGGAACAGCACACGCACAATCGAGCGTGACGCTGTACGGCATCGTCGACGCGGGCATTGAATACCTGAACCATACCGGCGGAGGTAGCGGCACGGCACACTTCGTCCCGGGTGCCAAGAACGTATCGCGCTTTGGGCTGCGCGGTGTTGAGGATCTCGGCGGTGGTCTGAAGGCCGTGTTCCAGCTTGAAAACGGCTTCGACATCGCGAACGGCGCCTTTGACGTCGGCAAGGATGTGCTCTTCGACCGGCGTGCGACGATCGGTCTGAAGAACCGCTTCGGCCAGTGGATACTCGGCCGCACGTTCACGGTCACCTTCGACTACATGCTGCCGTTCGATCCCATGGGCTATGCAGGGAACTACTCCTGGGGGATTTCGACCACCGCACCGCGCGGCCGCAGAGACGGCCTGCTCGCGCGCTCGTCCAGTGCCGTACGTTATGACGGCGAGTTCGCGGGGGTCAAGATTGGGGGGCTGTATGGCTTCGGCAATGTGCCGGGCAGCGTGAAGACCAGTTCGAGATACAACATCGCGCTGGGATACGGCAAAGGACCGTTCGCCACGGTCGTCACCTTCGACCGCCAGAACGGCGCCCGCAACAGCGTGACGCCCGCGGATACCATCCACTACATCCAGGGCATCCACGCGGGTCTGAGCTACGACTTCGGCACGGCCAAGGTCATGGCCGGCTACCGCAACCATAAGCGCTCCTTCACCACGCCCGCGGCCGCGTTGCGCAGCGCCACTTACTGGTTCGGTGGATCCTGCGATGTCACGCCGGTCCTCACGTTGGTCGGCGCTGTCTATCACCAGAACATCAAGGGCGGCAGCAACGCCGATCCAACCTTGTTCTCACTGCGCAGCCAGTATGCGTTGTCCAAGCAAACGCTTCTGTATCTAGCAGGCGGCTATGTGATGGCGAAACACGGTCAGAAAATCAGCCTGTCACGCGATCTGACGGCAGCGGCAGATAACCAGGCCGGGATGACGGCCGGTGTTCAGCACCGGTTCTAGTCGTAGAAACGCGCGGGGCGCGCGACAGACAACCCGGTCTGTCGCGCGCCCCACCTGCCGCAAATCATCAACGCCCGTCAATGTGCAGCCAGATAAGCCTTCACCGCCGGCAACCCATCCTTCCCATCCAGCGTCGTCACTCCCGCGAGCCACTGATCCAGCACCTGCGGGTTAGCCTTCAACCAGTCCGTTGCCGCCTTGTTCGCGTCGGTCTTGTTCATGATCGGCACCATCACGTGGTTCTCGATTGCCGTCGTGAAATGCAGGTTCGACACGAGCTTCGCCGCGTTCGGGCAACGCGCCGCGTAATCGGGCGGCGTCGCGGTGAAGACCTTGGCCTCGCCGTAGTTCGGACCGAACACGTCGTCACCGCCGCTCAGATAATCGATCTTCATCGTCACGTTCATCGGATGCGGTTCCCAGCCGAGGAACACGATCCACTGTTTCTCGCGAATCGCGCGGCCCACTTCGACGAGCATGCCCGCCTCGCTCGACTCGACCATCTTGAACTTGCCGAGCCCGAACTGGTTGCCATCGATCATCTTCTTGATCAACGCATTGCCGTCGTTGCCGGGCTCGATCCCGTAGATCTTGCCGTTCAGCTTGTCCGCATACTTCTGGATATCGGCAAACGATTTCAGACCGCCGTTATAGACGTAGTCCGGCACCGCCAGCGTGTATTTCGCGCCGGTCAGGTTGGCCGGTTGCAGCACCTTGATCGTGCCGGCCTTGACGAACGGCGTGATGATCGGGTCCATCGTCGGCGCCCAGTAGCCGAGAAACACGTCGATCTGTTTGCTCTTGATACCGGCAAACGTGATCGGCACCGACGCAATCGTCTTCGTCGGGTGGTAGCCCAGGCCTTCGAATACGGTCGACGCAAGCCCGGTCGTCGCGGCGATATCGGTCCATCCAACGTCGGCAAAACGCACGTCACGACAGACCGCGGGGTCGGCTGCATAAGCGGTTGTATAAGCGGTCGTGGCGGCCAGACCCAGTACGCAGGCTGCTGCCATCAGCGAATATTTCATGGTTTCTCCTCAACGGTTTTTTATGGCTAGTGGGGTTGGCGCCGCTCGATACTAGGTGCGTGGCCGAACTGCGCGCGATACGCCTTGCTGAAATGACACGGGGAATGAAACCCGCACACGGCCGTCACGCGTGCAATCGATGCGTCGGTCGTACGCAGCAAGTCGCGCGCGCGACGCAGACGCAGCGACAGGTAGTAATGCGTCGGCGATACGCTCAGATACACCTTGAACATCCGCTGCAGATGCCGCTGCGACAGTTGCACGAGGCGCGCCAGTTCTTCGAGCGACAGCGGCTCTTCGATATTGGCTTCCATCAGTCGCACCACTTCGATCAGTTCCGCGCGCGAGAAGCCAACCCGCGCATCGACTGGAATCGGCTGCGGATCGCTTGCACCGCGAATCCGTTCGAGGATGAACTGCTCCGACACCTGCGCCGCGAGATTCTGTCCAAGCCGGTTGCCGACCAGGTGCAACATCAGATCGAGCGGTGCGGTACCGCCGGTGCAGGTCAGACGGTCGCGATCGATCACGAACAGTTCGTCGGCGAAATGCACGTGCGGAAATTCCTTGTGCAACGCCGACAGATCTTCCCAATGCGCGGTGCAGCGGTAATCGTCGAGCAGCCCCGCCGACATCAGCGCATACGCACCCGTGCAAATACCACCGAGCGGCACGCCCTGGCGTGCCACGTCGCCGAGCAAGGTCTTGATGGTCGTATCGACGGCACTGCGGATCTGCGTCCCCCCGCACACGATCAGCACATCGGGCATGCCCGCTTCTTCGATCGTGCGGGTCGGCTTGATCGCCATGCCGTTGCTCGCCCGGACCGGCGCGCCATCTGGTGTGAGGATCGACCAGCGGTAGTGCTGCGCGCGTCCGACGTAGTTCGCCATACGCAGCACTTCGACCGCGCTCGTGAACGCGATCATCGAAAAACTCGGCAGCGTGAGAAACCCGAAATGCGCAAGACCTGACAACGGCGATTCAGTCGTGGCGGACGTCACGTCGCTCTCCATGATGCACAGGCTGTGGTTGTCGCGAGAACGACGGGCTCTCGCGATGCGTGAACATACAAAAAAGCAGCGCTCCTGGTGAGGAGCGCTGCGGTGTCGATCAGCTCTGCGTAGCCGGTTCTGCGCGGCGCACACGCATCACGTTGCGCAGTCCGGCAAAGCGCGGCGCATTCGCGGTACCTGGCGTGCGGCCGAAGCTCTCGGTGATGCGATCGAGAATGATCGCCAGCAACACCACCGACAAACCGCTTTCGAAACCCAGTCCAATATCGAGCCGTTGAATACTCGCCAGCACGTCGTTGCCCAGGCCACCCGCACCGACCATCGACGCGATGATCACCATCGACAGCGCCATCATGATGGTCTGGTTCACGCCCTGCATGATCGACGGCAGCGCATTCGGAAACTGCACCTTGTACAGCAGTTGCCACGGTGTGCAGCCGAACGCCTGGCCCGCTTCGACGATCTCGCGGTTCACGTGGCGAATGCCGAGACTCGTCAGACGTACGGCCGGCGGCATCGCGAAGATCACCGTCGACAGAATGCCCGGCACACGGCCGAGACCAAACAGCATCGCAGCAGGAATCAGATAGACGAAGGCCGGCATCGTCTGCATCAGATCGAGAATGGGCCGCACGATCATCGCGACGTGTTTGTTTTTCGCGGTCCAGATGCCGAGCGGAATACCGAACACGAGGCTGATCAAGGTCGACGACAACGTCAGGCCGAGTGTGATTACCGTCTCGTCCCAGAAGCCGGTCGCGTAGATCAAGAGCAGCGATAAGGTCGCGAAGATCGCGAAACGCCAACCCACACGCCACAGCCCGATGCCGATGAAGAACGCCATCAGCGCCCACATCGGAATCGCCTGCAAGCCGTGTTCGATCAGCGCAGCGAAGCTCTCGATTGCCTTGCCGATCGCATCGAACGTGTTGGCGTCGTGATCGAGCAGGTAGTGAACCGAATCGTCGACCCAACGGCCAAGCGGGATGATCTCAGACATGGGAACCTCGACTGCGCGTAAGGACCTTGAGGACAACGGCGCGATCGACCGAGCCGCAATAGCAGCCGTCGTCGTCGACGACCGGCACCGCCGTCGTGGTCGCGCAGACGCGCGACACGACGTGATCGAGCGACGCCGCGTGCGAAATGCATTCGACCTTGCGCAGATCCGGGCTCGCGTTGCCGATCGCGTCACGCGTGACGAACCCGCGGATGCGGTGCTCAGCATCGAGCACGAACGCATATTCGGCGCTGCCGTTCAGCGATGTCTCGATGCTCGATGCGTCGAGGTTGCGCAAGAGCGGCACCTCGTTGGTCTGCATCATGTCGCCGGCGGTCAGATAGCGGCTCGTATCGATGCCTTCGAAGAACGCGCGGACGTAGTCGTCGGCGGGATTGGCGATGATGTCCTGCGGCGTGCCGATCTGCACCACGCGGCCGCCTTCCATGATCGCGATGCGGTTGCCGATGCGCAGCGCTTCCTCGAGATCGTGCGACACGAACATGATTGTGCGCCGCTGGTTCTTCTGCAGTTCCAGCAGCACGTTCTGCATTTCCTTGCGCTTGAGCGGATCGAGTGCGGAGAACGCTTCGTCCATGATCATCAGCGACGGGTTCACCGCCAGCGCGCGAGCGAGGCCGACGCGTTGCTGCATGCCGCCCGAGAGTTCGGCGGGCAGCTTCTGTGCGAAGGGCGCGAGACCGACCTGCTCGAGCACCTCAAGTGCGCGCTTCTCGCGCACCTTGCGGCCCATGCCGGCCACTTCGAGACCGAACGCCGCATTCGACAGCACCGTGCGTTGCGGCATCAGCGCGAACGACTGGAACACCATGCTCATGTCCGTGCGGCGCAACGCGGTGAGCTCGGAACGACGCACAGCAGCTACATCGCGACCATCGATCAGCACCTTGCCAGCGGTCGGCTCGACGAGCCGGTTGATCAGGCGGATCAGCGTGGATTTGCCGGAACCCGACAGACCCATCAGTACGAAAATCTCGCCTTCCTGCACCTCGAAGGACACGTCGTGGACGCCGACCACGTGACCGGTCTTCGCAAACACCTCGTCCTTGGTGGAGCCACCCGCCAGCATGTCGAGCGCGAGCCGGGGATTGGCTCCAAACACCTTACATAATCCTTCGACCACGACCTTAGGGGAATTCATTGACTCCATCTCCTCGTGGTGCAGGCGCCGGCCCGCACAGTGTGCATACATGGTTGCCAGAAAAAACCCCGACTAGCCGACTAATTCCGACAGACGCTTGCGGAAATGCGACACGGGGAGAAAAGCACAAACCTTGGAAGCAGGCGCTGTGCCTTGATGCGTAAGCGATTGCGCCGATGGTGCGTCGCACGATGGCAAACGGCTCGTGTCGTTTATGGAATGATCGGCGTCCGATTGGGCTGATCGGGGTGCAGAAGGGTCGTTGCTGCGCTTGTTTATGAAGGAAAACCCGTAGGGTTTCGATTCGCCAGGTCACCCCCTGTCTTCATTTCTGTTGGCTGACGAGAGGTTGAGGGGCTGTCAGCTGACCACCGCCCGCATCGAGAATGACATCGAGCAACGCCATTGCATCGATGCCCTCTGGCAGACTGTGGCCTATCGTGTTCAGACGACCGTCGATCTTCAGCATCGCGAATCCATGGACCAGTGCCCATGCGGCGACAACCCGCGCGGCGCCGAAGGTAGGCAACAGCGCGTCCGGCTCCTGCGGCACGCCCACGGCAGCGCGCAGCACCGACGACGCGCGGCTCATCGCCTCGCGCAAGCCCGGGCGTTCGAGGTCGAGCCGCTCGCTGCGAAACATCAGCATGAAGAGCCCTGGGAACTGCGTCGCAAACTCAACGTAGGCACGGCCTAAAGCGGGAAGCCGCGCGTTGGGTGCGTCGGGTGCATCTGCCGTATCCGCTGTATCTGACTCGACCACCGTGGCCGCCGCATCGAGAAGGCGCCGCTCGAAGCGTTGAAAACCTACGATGGCCAGATCGCTGAGCAGCCCGGTCAGATTCTCGAAGTGGTTCTTCGGCGCGGCGTGAGAAGCACCAGCTTCGCGCGCCGCGGCGCGCAGCGTGAGCCCCTCGATACCCTCACGATTGAGGATGCGCTCGGCCGCCTCCAACATTGCCTCGCGCAATGCTCCGTGGTGATACGGCCGCCTGGCCTTGCCAGTGGATGTGTGTTTGCTCATCGTTGCGCTCGTCATCCGCCCATATATTGACGCTGTCAATTTTATCTTGACCAACCGAAAATCGTCATCTAATTTGGATGTTGTCGATGTCAACATAAGGTCGGATTTATGCCCATTCTGATTGCGGGTCTCGTGATCTTCCTTGGAATTCACTCCATCTCGATCGTCGCGCCAAGCTGGCGCGATGCGCAGGTTGCACGCATGGGTGCGAACCCGTGGCGAGGGTTGTATTCGGTGGTGTCGATCGTGAGTCTGGCTGCGGTCATCTACGGTTATGGCATCGCGCGACGCACACCGGTCATGCTCTATGCGCCGCCGGTTGCGTTACAGCACCTGACGCTGCTGCTCATGCTGCCCGTGTTTCCTTTGCTGATCGCGGCTTACGTGCCCGGTCGAATCAAGCGTGCTGCACGCCATCCGATGCTGCTTGCCGTGATCCTGTGGGCGGCGGCGCATCTGCTCGCCAACGGTACGCTCAACGATGTGTTGCTGTTCGGTGCGTTCCTCGTCTGGGCTGTGGCGGATCTGATTTCAGTCGGCCGGCGCCCTAATGTCCGTGCGGTGCCGTCTGTGCCGGCTTCGGCGGTCAACGACGTGATCGTCGTTGCGGTGGGGTTGGGGTTGTATGCGTACACGGTGCTGTCGGCACATGTGCATGTGATCGGTGTGGCGCCGCTCGGTTGAATGCGCGGAGCATCGATGCGCTCGCTCGTACGCGCGACGCTGGGGGCACGCTGCATAGCCGGAGCCGACTCGTGCCGCAAGCCGAAAGCGCCCTATGCTCGCGCACAGGCCGTTCTATCAAACCGCAGTGCCGTGCTCGTCACCCACCGGCTCGTCCCAGTCGATGCGATCAAAAATCGCTTTGAGTTTTGCCCCACGCGAACTGTTCAGCATGGTCACGTGCGCGATGTGCCCCGCAAGCGACGCGCGAAAGTCCCTGTGCGCGTATCGATTCTGCGACGCGACGCCGTGCTTCACGCAATTGGTGAGCGTTGCCTTGAGCGTGTCGAACCTGTCACGTGAAAAATTCGGATGCTGGTTCACCACGACCCCTGCGAGCCGTTGCCGTACGCCGCGAGGCATCACACGCGTCTTGCGTGGTTGTACTGCGAAGCCTTCTTCGATAGCGATCGCCGCCACCTTGATTGGAAGCCGATCTGCCACGCTCAGGAGTTGTGCGCCACCGGAGAATGCAAGATCGTCGGCATAGCGTGTGTAATTCGCGTTCAAGGAACGCGCGAGCGCCGCAAGTCGCGTATCGAGACGGAACGCACACAGGTTGGCGAGCGCAGGCGAGGTCGCAGCGCCTTGCGGCAGATGTCGCGTGCGAAACCGCTGTTGTTCGAGCCAGTCGAATTTCCCGCGCAGATCAGGCGCGGCCAACTGACCACTGGGAACACGGTTGGTTACCAGAGCCGTCATCGCACGCGCTACCGCAGTGGTGTAGCCAAGCGTACGAAAAAACGAGTGGACCCGTGCCTCTGTCACCGAGACAAAGAAATCGGCAAGATCAAGCCGGATGACGAGTTGCTGACCCACGTGAGGTAGCGCGAATGAAACGATGTTTCGCCGCTTGCGGAAGCCATGTGCTGCCTCATGCGGCGGTACGCGATCGAGCAGGCCATGCAGGAGCTTATGCTGTGCCACGCGCAGCAAAGACTTGGGACGCTCGATCAGGCGATATCGACCGTCGCGTTTCTCGCACGCCCGGTACGAATAGTGATGCAGCGGCGACGAAGCGTCGCGGGCGCCGACTCGCCAGCGATTGGCCAGCCATTCGAGATCGGCGGGGCTCAGTTCGAGCCAGTCGGCCAGATCGCCGACTGTCGGCAACTGGGGGATTTCAATCTGCGCGAGGGGTGGCGGCAAGAGCCCCTGAACGGGCGAGCGTCGAAGTATGCGGATGACGGTGAGCCGCTCATCACTCATCCATGCGGAAACGAAACCGGGCAGGTCGGCGACGAAGGGTGCCACCTCATCCGCTTGCGTGTCATCCCAGCGATGGCCGAACCGATCGATTGCACCGCCTGCAGCCTGTCTCAGCCACGGTAGCTCCTCGCCGAGAACTGCTGCAACCCGGGCAGCAGCGCTGTCCTTGTCGGGCTCTCCCGCCAGCATGGCTTCCGCGATCGCGATGACGGTTTGATGCAGGGTTAATTGCATAAGTGAAGGCGGAGCGATGAATCAACGCGCTAGTTCTGCGAGAGCAACCTTGCGCAGCGCGCAACTACTGCTCTTGCGACGTAATGCAAACTGGAAATCAGCCACGGGGTAACCCCGTAGTCCAGGAACATCAGTTGCCTGCTCCCGGGGTGTGCTTGACTCACCGCACCGCGCAAGCACAATAGGGTTCGCGGTTGCCGTTGTCAATTCAATCTCCATACACCGCGTCCCGTACCTCCAGCGTCAATGCGCCCGACATCCCTTCATAGGCTGTGTTGGTGAGCAGCAGCACTGTCAGTCCACGCGCCGCATCGATGAACCAGCTGTGGCCGTACACGCCGCCCCATTGCAGCGTGCCGACGCTTTGCGGCGATCCGGCCAGCACCGGATCGTTCAGCACCGCCGCGCCATAGCCGAATCCCCATCCGGGCCCTCTTGTCTCGGTGCCTGGCGGCGTGTGGTCCACATACATTGCGGTGCGAAGCGCAGCGGGCAAAAAACTGTTGCCGCCGCGCACGGCTTCCAGCACGCGCAGAACGTCGTCTGCGCTACCGTACATACCGGCTCCGCCCGACGGATAAGCTGTCGGCTCGAACACCCTCGATGGAGCGAACCGTACCGCGACGCCATGTCCTTCCGGTAAGGGAACGGAGACGTTCTCCGTCATTTTCACGGGCTCCGGCACACCGTTCGCGTACGGCACGGCAAAGCGTGCGGGCTCATCTGACACGAACCCGGTATCACGTATTCCCAGAGGGCCGGTAACGAGTTGAGCAATCGCCTCCGCGAGCGGGGCGCCGGTCACACGTTCGATCACGGCACCCAGTACATCGAGTGCGAGCGAGTACCGCCACGCGCTACCGGGAGCAAACACCAGTGACGCACCGGCGAGGCGCCGCAGATTTTCCTCAAGGCTGAAATCGACGTGGTCAATCCCATCGGAAATGCCGAGTAGATCGTATTCGCTACCCGGACCTTCAAGCAGGCCATAGCTCAATCCGGCCGTATGTGTGAGCAACTGATGTAGCGTCAGCGGCGGCTGACTTCCGTCAGACAATCTGGGTGTGAAATCCGGCAGCCAGCGCGACACATGATCGTCGAGTTGCAGCTTGCCATCGGCAGCGAGGCGCAATACCGCTAACGTCACGATCGGCTTCGTCACCGATGCGAGCCGGAACAACGTATCTTCATGCATCGGTCGTTGCGTTTCGCGTTCGGCCCAACCGTGTGCTCGCCGGTAAATCACCTTGCCGTGTGAGGCAACCACGGCGACTGCGCCGACGATTCGCTGCTCTTCCAATGCGGTCGCGAAGACGGCATCGAGTCTGTCTGCCAGCGTCGATTCGTGGTGTCCTGCAACTGTCCCGGTTTCTGGTTGTGTAGTCATGGCTGCCTTCGTCGTGGGTTCGAAGGCTCACTATAGGCCAAGACCGTGGTGAGCGATTCCAATGGAAAGCGCGTTTGAGGGAATGCACATGCTAGCCGGACATCGGTTTTGCGTGTGCATTCCATACTGCCTCGCTGCATCGACTAGCAGCGTATCGGGTCAATCAGACGACGCAGGGACGTCACCCTCGGTGCGTCCTGGTATGCGCCGTTGTCACTTACGGGTGGACGATGCGAATGGCTTGATCCACGCCCACGGTCCCGGGACACGTACACCAGCGGCCTTTAGCTGTGCGTTCGTCCACTGCTGAACGGCAGGGGCAGGGGCCGCTTTCGGTTGGTGTGCGACCTGTACCTGCTTTTGTTGGTGTTGCCCAGTTGCCTGTGTCAGCACCTGGACAACCCGCACCGGTGTACTCGCCGACTGCCGGATGACCTGTACCTGTGGTGCAGCGGACGTCACACGTTGGCTCGCGCCACTATTGGAGGACACGGTCGGACTCGGAGCAACATTTCGAGACGGTTGCGGCGATGCCAGGGTGGGCAGCGGCGTTACGTTTTTGCTCGCGCCACTATTGGAGGACGCGTTCGGACTCGGAGCCACATTTCGAGACGGTTGCGGTGATGCCAGGGTGGGCTGCGGCGTCACGTTTTTGCTCGCGCCGCTATTGGAGGACGCCGTCGGACTCGAAGCAACAGTTCCGGACGGTTGCGGCAACACCGGGGGGAGCGGCGGCGTTACGCTTGGGTTCGCACTATTGTCTGCGATGAGCGGCGCCGCCACGTCTTGCAGCGCCGGTTTTACATCCTCGTCGATTCGCCCTTGGTTCAGCGTTCCACCCGTGACGTTGATCTTGGCTGTGCTGGTGATGATCCCCTGTGCCGAGTTTGATAAGCCGCCGGTCACTGAGATAACACCACTACGTATCGTCCCCTGATTCATGATGCCCCCCGTCACCTTGAGGTCGTCAATTGCCGCCACCTTGCTCTCGACACCGAGATTCATGAGACCGCCCGACACCGACACACTATTGCCGCTGACCGTCCCTTCATTGACGAGTCCACCCGACACATTCAGGACACCGATTGCCGTCGCCTTGCTCTCGACACCGAGATTCTTGAGACCGCCCGACACCGACACACTATTGCCGCTGACCGTCCCTTCATTGACGAGTCCACCCGACACATTCAGGACACCGATTGCCGTCGCCTTGCTCTCGACACCGAGATTCTTGAGACCGCCCGACACCGACACTCTGTTGCCGCTGACCGTCCCTTCATTGACGAGTCCACCTTGCACGTTGAGAGCATCTTTCGCAATCACTTTGCCCAGGACATTCACGCCAACCCCCGCCGATCCGGCCAACATCCGGATCGAATCCGCCTGCAAACTACCGAGTTTCGACACGTCGATCGCAACGGCAGGCCGCTCCGGCCCACTATCGATGCTAGTCGTCGAGACGTTAGATATCGAGACGTTAGAGACGATAGAGACGTTAGATATCGAGACGTTAGATATCGAGATTTCCCCTGTAACAGGGTCCACGAACACACCCTCCTGGAGTTTCGTCACACCCTCCTGGAGTTTCGTCACACCCTCTTCGCGTTCTATTACATCGCCCTCGAGTGTCGTCCTACCTTTATCCGCCACGACGTTCAGCTTTGCCGCGCGAATCTCCGCGTTCACCTGCAAGCTGCGGGCAATGAGATCCAGCTGTTGCGTCCCACTGCCGTCGATCCCGCTGCCCTCGACAGCCAGGCGGCCATTGTCCGTCCTGAAGCCCGAGACATTTCCATCTTCGCCGAGAACCGGATGACCCGCGACGAGTGTTGCCCGGGTCGCGTTGACGAACCCGACGCCATCGGCCGTAATGCCGTTCGGATTCGCCACGATCAGGTGTGCTGCCTGGCCAGCAATCTCGGTGGTACCGCCCAGCCTCGACGCGTTGCTGCCTGTCACTTCGTTCAGGATCACGCGGGCGGGCGCGCCGCCGAGTTGCGCGTTGCCGCTAACCAACCCGCCAAGCTGGGTTTGCACGGACGTGTTGCTGTTGTTCAGGATCAGGCCGGCAGCACCGACGTTATAGTCCGTGAACTTGTTGTGCGATACGCCGGCGCCGTTCGGCGCGACGATATCGATAACCGGCACACCGTTCGCAGCAGCGCCGATAGCAGCTTGATTCACCGCGGCCGGATCGACCGACAGGGCGGTCTGGGCATGGATCGCCTGAATCGAAAGCAACGGCATCACGATCGCCATTTTCGCAATCAACTTGGTATGCGAAATTACGGTGTTGCCAGGACTTTGTTGTTTGGTTACGAGTTTCATATTTTTCCCGAATCTTGTGTGGAAATGGACTTTCGGCGTCAACCGCCTCAACTGACGTGAGCATCCAGAATCATCTGTGTCATCACGCTATATATGACCTCCCTGATTAAAGTGAATGAATGGGTCGTAGCCACTCGAAGCACATCCATCGATACGACGAGCCAGGCTCAGAACCGGTAAGTCATCTGGACATTCAGTGACGGCGTTCCGGTCTGGATGGTGTCCGGTCGCAGCAGTGGCATACCCACAGAAACGTCATAGCCGAGCCCCCTGTAACTGCCGCGGATGCCAAGCGCGCTGCCGATCAACGTGCGCCCGCGCGCCGTTGCGGGATCGCCCGATACCTGCCCTGCATCGAGCGCGACATAGGTTTCGCTTCCCGCGAACAGGCCCGTTGCAAGTTCGTTGCGCCACGTCCATCCGTTTTGCGCCGCGAGCGACTGGTTGCCGTCAAAACCGCGCACCGAGTAGCGCCCGCCGATCTGCAGGTATTCCGTGAATGGAGTGGGCTGAAGTGCGTGCTGGAGAAAGAACGTGCCGCGATAGCCGAATGCCCGTGAGTCGATCCGGAACGGCACGTTCAGTGATGTGCTCGTAGTAAGAATCTGGTAGCGACCGCTCCAGTTCGACTGCCCGTAGACGAAACCGGGGGTGCGACTCAGTCCTGCCAGGCTGCCGCGCAATCCGACCGCTGCATGTAACGACGCATCCGAGAACATTTCCAGGTGGCTCGCGCGGATCTCATAGCTGGTGATATCGCGCTTTTGCACGCCGATTTCTTCGCCACCCAGCGAGGCCTGGTCTTGTCGACGCACCAGGTTGAACTGGAGCGAGCCCTTGTTGTGACTTGTGCGGTAAGGGACGTAGGTCAAGCCCGCCTCGAAGCGGCGGGTTCGCGAGGTGTACAGGATGTCCGCGCCGACAACCGGCAAAGCCTGTTTCGACGACCACTCGCTAAAGCCCAGCGAAAACGACGCATACCCGATCGGCACATTCCACGCGACGCTCTTCGAACGTGACCCGGCGCTGTGATTGCGAAGCCCGGCGTCGTTGTTGACGGTGGCGATCAACTGGTCGTAAAGATGGAGCGGTGAATCGATTGCAACGATCGCGCCCAACTGGTTGCGGCCGGTCGCATGGATGCCGGAGTTGTCTGCGGTGAGCACGAACCGCACTCGCCGCGTGTTTTGCGGGTGCCGGATGACGATGTCGGACTCGCCGAGGTCCGTGCCCGGCACAAGATCGAATGCCGTAACGCCCTGCCCCGGCAACCTGCGAATGTTTTCGAGCGCCTGGTCCAGATCGCGGATATTCAGCAGCGCGTGAGACCGCTCGGGAAAAACCATGCGCGACCAGCCAATGCCGGCGCCCTCGTCGCGGATCGTACCGACGCGACCTGGAACGACCTCGATGACCAGATGGCCGGTTGCAAAGTCCTGTTCCGGAAAGAAAACCTGCGTCGTGATATAGCCGTCTGCAATCAGCTGGCGAGCGATCCATTGGCTCAAGATGTCGCGGCCCTGCGCGCCCATGCACGTGCCTTCAATTGGTACTCGCCCGGGTAACCACGGAAAGTTTTCGGCCCCACGCCATTCGACTTCCGCAATGGCGAAACATGGCGCTTCAATGGGGAAATCAGGAAGTTCCGAGTTTTGCCGTACGACTGGCGTGAGAACCTCAGGAGGCGCAAGCGCTTGCTCCTTGACGCCCTGAAGTTGCTGCTCCTGATAGCGAAGCGTGTCCTGAGACGGGAGGTGATTCGGGCGCTCTGTTTGCGCATCGGCATCCGAAGCGACCGCAAGAATCCATGCAACACCTGCTGCACATACGGGATATCTGGTTTTTTTCAATATATGCACTGCGAACTACAGTAAATGGGCTGGGCTCAAGCTAGCGAGACAACGTGAGCGCAACTGTATCCGCCTGATTTATTGGGGAAATAGGACTGCTCTGAAATGACGCGACACCGTATGGTCGTCGGGTGAACCGTAGAACGGTCGTGTAGATGGTGGGCAGCTACGTGGCGTGATGCCGATGGGCACGCTCGCGTCGCGAGCGAAAAAAAAAGGCCCCGTGCATCAGCGATGCCGGGGCCTAATCCCATGTCAAGGAGATGTCATGGAGGAGACGATTCGATCATAGCGACGACACCGTATGCGACCAACAAATCCTTTCCGATAAGCTTATCCACGAATGTTCTCTGTGCCCAACCGCGTCAATGAGATAACCCTGCTCGCGTATATCGTTATCAGAATATGTCGGTTCTCGCTGCTACCATCGGTCACTAAGATGACGGTTTGAATAGCGGTCCCCGTGGTGGAGACCGCCCGTGCCCGCCGCGCGCAGCACCTTGCGCGGCCGCCGGCAGCCGCTCACGAAGGAGCATTCCGTTGACCAGTTTCGATCATCATCGCCGGCCGCTCGTCATTGGCATCGGCGGTACGACGCGCGCAGCTTCGTCGACCGAGCGAGCGCTCGGTTTCGCGCTGCGCGGCGCCCAGGATGCAGGCGCGCGTACGCGTCTGTTCGGCGGCGAGTTCCTGCATAGCCTGCCGCACTACGCCCCCGAAAACCCGCAGCGCACCGCCGAACAGATCGAGCTGATCGAAGCCGTGCGCACCGCCGACGCCCTCATCATCGCGACGCCCGGCTATCACGGCGGCGTGTCGGGTCTCGTGAAGAACGCACTCGATACGCTCGAAGAACTGCGCGCCGACGAACGTCCGTATCTCGACGGGCGCGCCGTGGGCTGCATCGTCACCGCCTACGGCTGGCAGGCCGCGGGCTCGGTGCTGACCTCCCTGCGCTCGATCGTGCATGCGCTGCGCGGCTGGCCCACGCCGTTCGGCGCCGGCATCAATACGCTGGAAACCCGCTTCGACAGCGTGGAGTCCTGCTCCGATCCGAAGGTCGTCGAGCAGCTCGCGACAGTCGGCCGCCAGGCCGCCGACTTTGCGCTCGCGTTCAATGCGCATCGGCAGCCGGTGCGTCTCGGTGCCGACACAGTGACGGAGTCGCGCTCGGCGAAAGTGCTGTCGCTGGCCAGTTAGCTATCGGACCAGTTCCGCCAGGGCTGCACCACGCGCCCTGGCGCACTGCAAACCGTGCTTCAAACCAAACACTACGCAGCAGTCACCGCTTCACCTTCCCAGCCCGCCTCCACCCGCTCCGCTTCTACCTGCAGATATCACCACGGAAGAAGCCCGCGGCGTGCGCCAGCCAACAGACCATTCGCAGTCCACGACGGATAGTCGACACCAGTTTCTCGCTTGCGTTACCACGCAGTCCGTGAAGACCGTTCCCGGTTCCCGCTGATTTGCTTGCGACGAAAGATTGGTTCACCGTGCGCACGGCACACCCTACGCTTGTGCCTGCCCGCTCACTTTCCGATCGTCGACATGCGTACTCTTACGCAACGCGGGCACGATCATCGCGACGACCATGAATCGACACATTCACTACAAGGGTTATGAAGTCGCACCGGTAGCGCAGCGACTTCCCAACGGCCTCTTCGCGGCCAATCTCACCATCGAGAAAGCCGTGGCAGACCAGAGCCGCGCGTACTCGTTCGACGCGCTCGACTACTTCTTCGACGAAGAGCATGCGCTCGCCTATGCGTTCCGCTGGGGACGCATGTGGATCGACAACCGGCAGTAGCCTTTACTGCGGTCACAGGTAGAAAAACGCCAGGGCGCCGCGGCAACGACCGGCCGCCGCCGGTGTTGTCGTCGCGCGCAACCAGGTTGTGCCAGAATACGCACCATCCTCGCTTCGCCCATTTCCCCCACCATGTCTGACACGCTGACGGATGCTGCCGGAGATCGCACGATCTGGGCGAAGCGCGTTCGGGGTCGCGTCGCGAGTGCCAAAGGCGTCGCGGCCGACGGCGTCATGCCGAAGCACATGCCCCTCGCGCCGCGCTTCATGAAGAAGCCATTCCAGGAACCTGCCAGATGGCATTGACCGTCGACGAACAGCTCTCCCTGACCGCTACCGAAGCGGTCGCGGCGATCCATACCGGACGCCTGAAAGCCACCGATTACGTTGCTACGCTACTGGCCCGCGCGGCCGCCCTCGCGCGCCTGAATGCGCTGACCGTTCTGGCAATGGAAGAAGCGCTTGCCGCCGCGCAGCGCATCGACGCACTGCCCCCCGACGTGCGCGCGCAACTGCCGCTCGCCGGACTGCCGGTCGTCGTGAAGGACAACATCAATACGCTCGGCTTGCCGACATCGGCGGGCACGCCCGCGCTGGAAGGCTTCGTGCCCGCCAGCAACGCGCCGTCGGTGCAGCGCCTGCTCGATGCCGGCGCGATCGTGCTCGGCAAGGCCAACATGCACGAACTCGCGTTCGGCATTACCAGCACGAACCTCGCGCCGCACGCCGGGCCCGTGCGCAATCCGTACGATCCGAGCCTGATTCCCGGCGGCTCATCGGGCGGTACGGCCGCGGCGATCGCCGCGCGCATCGTACCGGCCGGCCTCGGCACCGACACCGGCGGATCGACACGGATTCCGGCCGCGCTCACGGGCACCGCCGGGTTTCGCCCGTCGGTCGGCGACGGCCGGGCACAGCGCCGCTATCACGATCCGAACGCCGTCGTACCGATCGCGCACACGCGCGACACGGTCGGCCCGATGGCTCGCACGGTCGCGGATATCGCGCTGCTCGACGGCGTGATCACCGGCGACCACACGCTGCCCGCCGTCGCTCTGGCGCACCTGCGGATCGGCCTGCCGGCGCCGCTGTGGGAAGGGCTCGCGAGATCGGTGGAAGACGTCGCGCGCGACGCGCTCAAGCGGCTCGAAACGGCCGGCGTGACGTTCGTGCCGGTCGAGATGCCGGACCTGCTGAAACTGAATCTGCTCGTCGCCACGGCCATCGCCCTGCACGAGCCGCGCGAAGACGTACCGGCGTGGCTCGTTGCCAACCGCGCTCCGGTCCAGACTGTCGAGGCAATCGCCGCCCGTATCGCGAGTCCGGACGTGCGGATCGCCTACGACATGATCCTCGCCGACCGGTTCGGCGGCGATTATTACGAGGCGCTGACGGTCTGGCGTCCGCAGCTCCAGCGGCACTACGCGGATACCTTCGCCAGCCACCGGCTGGACACGCTGCTGTTCCCGACCACGCGCCTCGCCGCGGTGCCGCTCGACGAGATCAACGGGTCGTCGAAGGTATCGATCGACGGTGCCGAACCGATCGACGAAATGAGCGCGTACCTGCGCAATACCGATCCGGCCAGCGCCGCCGGTATTCCCGGGCTCTCGCTGGCCGCGGGCATGACGAAGGAGCGCCTGCCGGTCGGCATCGAGATCGATGGTCTGATCGGCAGCGACCGCCGTCTGCTCGCTATCGGTATCGCGCTCGAACAGGTGCTCGGGCAGTTGCCTGCGCCGGTGCTCTGAACGATGCACATGATCTCCCGCCTCGTCTCGTCACGCCCGGCGCTACGTTTCACCTGTGCAGTCCTGCTCGCCTGCGTGGCAGCCAGCTGCGCGAAGCTCGCCGCCGTCGATCACGATGCCCTGTGGAAGATCGTCTATCTGCAATGCGTGCCGGCGGCCGAAGCCGGTAGCCACAACTACGGCCAGTGCACGAGCGTCGACCTGCAACGCCGCTACGCAATTCTCAAGGACATCTCCGGCCGCGCGCAGCATCTGCTGATTCCCACCGATCGCGTGACGGGCATCGAAAGTCCGCAAATTCTCGAAGCCGGCGCGCCGACGTACTGGGCAGACGCATGGACGTCGCGGCGCTATGTCGAAGCGTCGCTCGGAAAATCGCTCAAGCAGCCGCTCGCCGACGACCAGATCGGCATTGAGATCAACTCCGAGTACCGGCGCTCGCAGGACCAGTTGCATCTTCACATCGACTGCATGCGCGCCGATGTGACCGACGCGCTCGCGCGTCATCGCGACGATGCGCCGGGCACATGGCGTTGGGACACGATCGACGGCAAGCGCTACCGGATCATGCGCGTGACGTCTTTGACCGATGCCAGCGATCCCTTCCGCCTCGTCGCCCGCGATCAAATCGGGCCGCAGGCGATGGCCCTGCAGACGATCCTCGTCACCGGTGCCGGCCCGTCCGCGCCCACCGATGGCTGGCTGGTCCTGAACAGCGACCTCGATATGACCGGCGGTACCGGCACCGCCGAGGGCCTGCTCGATCATGCGTGCCGGATCGTCAGTCGCGACTAGCCAGCCGCCATCCAGGCACGCGTCGATTCGGGCTGCATAGCGCCGCCCGGTACGCGGGTGCTATGCAGCTTCCCGCACAAGCTTTGCTCAACAAATTGGTTCTGTGCCGCAATCCGAGCCGATAGCATCGGCCCTGTTGCGTGTCCGGGCGCCTGCCGCGTCCGTGTCTTCCTGAACCGCCTGTTCCATCGCCGCCGCGCTTCCGGCATCCAGGCCCGACCGACCCTGCCGATGGCGATCTACCTCGACGATATGCAACGCAAAGCACTGGCGCGTCTCAGCACCACATGGAGCTGGCGCACCGAGTGGCCCACGTGGCTGTTGATCGTCGTGATCTATGGCGGATGGTTTGGGGTCGCACTGCATGCACGCTCGCTCGGATTGCCGCTGGCGGTCGTGTTGCTCGCGCTGTTGAGTGCGTGGTACCTGTCGTTGCAACACGAACTGCTGCATGGGCATCCCACTCGCTCACGGGTCTTCAACAGTCTGTTCGGTCTCGCGCCGCTCGCAGTGTGGTTTCCGTACGGCATCTATCGCAACTCGCATTTGCGGCATCACGACGATACGCAACTGACGCATCCCGAGCTCGACCCCGAAAGCTATTTCGTCGACGCACCTGCATGGCAACAAACCGGTACGGTACTACGCGGTCTGCTGACCGCGCGCAATACGTTTATCGGACGCCTCTTGCTCGGCCCCGCTTTCTCGATTGCAGCGACCGCAACACATGCGGTGCGCAAGGTTGTCTCCGGCGACTGGCGCGATGTGCCGACATGGTTTGCGCACGGTGCCGCACTCGTTGCGTTGACGTGGTGGCTCGATCGCGTGTGCGGGATTCCGGCGTGGTGCTTCATCATCGGTGTCGGTTATCCGTCGCTCGCCATTGCGTCGATCCGCTCGTTCCAGGAACACCGGGTTGCCGATGCGCACGAACATCGCACCGTGATCAACGAAGCCGGGCTGTTCTGGCGTCTGATGTTTCTGAATAACAACTACCATCTGGTGCACCACGACTTGCCGCATGTGCCGTGGTTTGCACTTCGGCAAGTCTATGAAGCGTCGCGCCAGCAATATGTGGAGCGTTCGGGCGGGTTTCTCGTGCGGGGTTACAACGAATGGTTGCGACGCTATGCATTCGCACCGGTTGCAAGTCCGGTGCATGGGGATCTGCCCGACTAGAGCGAAGCGTGTTGCTCGACGAGCGGGAGTAGCACCAGCGATAGTTCCTCGAGCGCCGCGAGTTCATTCGGCGAGAAATCGTCGGAATCGATGTTTCGTTGCAGAAGAACGATCAGCAGCGAATCGGGTTGTCGCATCGCGATGAGGCATCGGTGTGCAGGCGGCAATAGATCGGACGAGCCTTCTGCTTCTGGCTGCAAGCGAATCAGTTGCGGACCCTGCTGATCGACGAGCTGCGTTATCAGCGCTTCGGGCAAGCCTTTGCGGATGCCCGCATCGACCAGCTCCGAGCCATACAGCGGCACGCCGTCCATAAAACGACGCGCGTGTGCGTCGACCTTCCAGACCGATACGTGCATACCGTCGATCGCAACTGTGCTGTCGACCAGTTGCTGCGTCGCGAGAAAGAACCCGGCAGTCCCTATGTGAGAAATCACTCTGCCGATTTCCACCATGACGTTCGGCGCGATGCCCTGCAATGCTTCGATATTGCGGCTCGTAGAATTCTGCTCGCCCTCGCCGGGTTTAAGGTTGTTCTCGTCTGTCGTGCTTGCCGGTGCTTGAACTGGTGAAGATGGTGTTCGCTTTTTCACTCGCACTCCAGGACGTCTCGCTCACTTTATGGTTCGGTGCCACCCGGTGTGGATGCGGGCTGTGTGCATGCGCGCGGTGCGCGTGCACTAACCGCGGCTGGTTGGGTACCTACCGTTGCGGAGCGTCTTTTTACAATGGCAGACGAGAAGTATCGGCGAAGGCACCGGCGTGAACAATACGGTCACTCAGAATTACTTGCAACATCTAAAAAATAATGTCGCAAGTCTCGCCGATACGATTATCAAGGGTTTTATATATTTTTATGACCCGATGGCGGTACTTGTCTGAAACCCTGTCAGCGAATAGGGTTATTTGTGCGAGATATTAAAGGACGTAAGCCGGGGACCGGCATTTCTGTAAGCGCGTCAAATCAATTTGATCATGGGTTCATGCGGGAAACGACTTCGTACGAACAAAGTGTGATCGAGAATACCGCTGTAATCGTCGGTGGCGCTATTCGCCCACGACGTCCGGCATGATCTGCCCCATCTCCATCGCCTGGCTGGGCGGCACCTCCTGGATGCCGATGACGATCTGGTCATCGGCAGCACCCGTTGCAGTCTGAAACAAGGTCCAGAGACGCTGCAGCAGGCCCCGTTTATATTCAGCGGTGCGGCCGCTGCGGATCAGCAGCGTCAATGCGGCGGTCGCCGCCGGTTCGCCCGCAGTGAACCCATTGCCCGGCGGATACTCCTGAAACACCACGTGTACCCAGTTCTTCGGTACGCCGGCATAGTCCGCATGCAGCGTCGTCAGGTCGCCCGCGAGCCTGGATCTAGCCTCGTTGCTGAGCACACCCGCTTCGGTAGTCAATGTATAGAGCGGCATCGGATCGACTCCCGTACTGACAATCACCCGACGTAGTTCTTCAGAATGCGCAGATCCGTCACGGAGTACGCCATGCCGAGCCGATAACCGCGACCGACGCGCAGCGGCGCGATCAGATGCATGTCCTCGCCGGCCACCTCGGGAATCTTCAGTTCCGCCGATCCGGCCCAGACATCGACGATCGCGAGATTGTCGGTGAGCGACATCGTGAGTTCGTCGACCGGTGGCTTTTCCTGCAGGCCGGCTGCGAGTTGCGGAAAGTAACGGCGCATCGTTGTCGGCCGATTGAAAACGATCGTAGGGTCCGCGACAGCTTCCTCGAGCTGGATACGCGCAGTGGCCAGCCGTTCGTCATGCGCCGACACACTCGCGCCGAAGCGGCTTCCCGTGGCAAGCGGCGCAGCGGCCAGACTCGGCGCGGAGAAGCTGCGCGTCTGATAGACGCTCGCGAGTTTCTTCGGAAACCCCTGCGCCCATCCGCGAGCAATCGCGGCATCGTTATCGACGAAGATGTACGGGCAGTAGTTGACTGGCACGCCATCGAAAATCGCTTCAACCAGAACGAACGCTTCACGGTATTGATAGCGCGCGGGGTCGGTCAATTCGTCGTTGGAGCCGGTGAACTGCCAGTCGAGAAACCAGAAGAACGCGCGCCCCGCCGATTTCTCGTCCACTGTCACCCCAGGCGGAAGGAGCGCAGCGATCGCTTTCGGGTCGGCCCAGTATTCGATTGCCATGCAATCACTCGAGTAGTGCCACGGCGGCAGCGTCGCGAGCGCGGACTTTCCTTGCGGTGTAATGGGCACTGAAAACGCTTTGGGCATTTTGTTTCGTCCTCGATGGGGTGGCAGGAGGGAGCGACGAACCATTATTGTCGAAGGCGTCAGCGTGTCCTATCCCCCGATCGGGGGGCGCAGGCATCGACCGGAAATCTCGCCCGTCGAGGTCCGCTCCTGCCGGAATATCCGCGGTTTTCGCGGGCATTTTGCCGGTATAGAATCGACCGGATATTTAATGCCAGGGTCGAGGGAATGAACGAGTCGTGCGGTCGGAGACAAACGTGAGCGATTTTCCGCCCTTCCGGCTTGACCGAGCCAACCAGTGCGTCTGGCAATCCACACCCGACGGCGGCGAGCACCGGCTCAACCTCCGGCCGCGTGCCTACGACATGCTTCAGTATCTGGTCGACAATGCTGGCCGGCTCGTCACGCACGACGAATTTCTCGATGCGCTCTGGCAAAAAGTGCTTGTGCAGCCGGAAGTTCTGAAGGCTCACATGCTGTCGATACGCGCCGCACTGGGCGACGATCCAGCACACCCCAGGTTCATCGAAACACATCGTGGCCGCGGTTATCGTTTCATCGCGCCGCTGCAAAACCCACTGCCAGTCAATACTGTCAATACCGTCGATGCAGGCAAACCGGCTCATGGCGCATTCGTCGGACGTACTCCCCAGTTGAATAAACTCAAGGCGCTCTTCGACGAAGCCTGTGCAGGCGAGTCGCGGGTCGTGTTTGTCGCCGGCGAACCGGGTATCGGCAAGACCACGCTCGTCAATCAGTTCCTCGAATCGCTCGAGGGTCGCGCCGACGTGCTGACATCGCTCGGGCGCTGCGTGGAGGGGTACGGCGGCACCGAGCCGTATTACCCGGTGCTCGAAGCGCTCACGCAACTGGTGCGCGGCGACGCCGGCGCGGCCGTCACGCGCAGTCTGATCTCGATTGCCCCGACCTGGGCCGCGCAGCTTCCCGGTTCGGTGCCGGAGCGACATCGCGCCGCGTTGCAGCGGCAGTTGGTCGGCGCCGTCAGTGGCCGCATGTTGCGCGAAATCTGCGAGTTCTTCGCCGCGCTGTCGGAGCAAAGACCGCTCGCGCTCGTCTTCGAAGATCTGCACTGGTCGGACTATTCGACGGTCGACATGCTCTCCGCCCTCGCCCGTCAACGCAATCACGCGCGGTTGATGGTCATCGCCACCTATCGCCCCGAAGATGCGGAAGTCGTTCAACACCCGCTGTGCCGGTTGAATCGCGATCTCGGTTTGCAGAAACTCTGCCACGACATCGTGCTCGAACCGCTAACCGAAGGCGCGATCGCCGAGTACCTCAAAGGCAAGGCACAGCACGCTCGCGAGGACGATCTCGCACAGCTCGTGTGCGAGCGCTCCGGCGGCAATCCCCTCTTCATGGTGGCTACGCTCGATCATCTGGTCGCGCAAGGCATCGCGCAATCCACACCCGATGGATGGAAGCTGCACGTGTCCGCGTCGGAAGTGCGGCTCGAAGTGCCACTTACGTTGAGTCAGGTCATCGAACATCGCATCCAGCGGTTAACGCCCGAGCAGCAACGCGTCCTCGAAGCTGCGAGTGTAGCGGGGCTCAAGTTCGACGCGGCTGTGCTCGCTCCGGTCACGCAGATCAGCCAGGAATGCGTCGAGGAAACCTGCGAAGCGTTGTGCCGGCAGGAAAGCTTCATCCGTCGCGAGGCACCTGCGCCGCCCGGTCGGATTGCCACGGCACGCATCTACGCATTTCGTCACGCGATGTACCGGCAGACCTTCTATGAACGTCAGGGCACGCTGCGCACCGCGCGTTCGCATCTGCGGATTGCGGAAGAACTCGAAGCACGCTCCGCTACCGGAGAACGTCGCGGCATCGCGGCCGAGCTGGCCCAGCATTTCGCGGCAGCGAGGCAATGGTCGCGCGCACTAGCCTATCTGCGCATCGCGATCCAGACGGCCAAAAAGCGCCTCGCCTACAACGATGCGCTCGCCATTCTCGATCGCGCGATGATGCTGGCCGCGAATCTGCCGGACAACGCACGCGCCGCAGCGGAAGTGGAATTTCTCGAAGGGCGTGTGTCGATCTTCACCGCGGCGCACGACAGGCGCGCGCGAGAGACCTGCGAGCAACTGGCCGCGCGTGCGGCGAAACTCGGGCTGATCGATATTCAAAGCCGCGCATTGCTGAGCCTCGCGTACGCCTATAGCTGGCGCGATCAGCTTCGTTGCAGCCAGATCATCGACGAAGCGCTGGCGCTCAGCGAACAGCAAACCAATCTGCAGCAACAGGCGCGTACGCGTATCAGCTGTTACGTCTGGAAGATGTGGGTGCGCGGCTGGCATGCCGACGATATCCATCGATGCGAAGCTGCCCTCGAACCGTTACGCGACGGCGACGATCCATTCACGACCGCCTGGTCGCAGTGCGAATACGCCATGGTGCTAATGGTATCCGCCCGTTATCAGATGGCCCAGGACACGATCCTCGCGAACTACCAGTTCCTCGTCGACCACGACGAGAACCGGCCCGAGTTCAACATGGCGCGCGCCACGTGGATGGTCAACCTCGGTGTGCCGTGGACACTGCTGTATCTCGGCGACTTCGGACGCGCGCAGCAGGAGTTCGACCGGGCAATTGCGATGTTCGGCGTCAACGGCAATCGGTACGGTGCCGATACGCTCACGCTATATCGCTGCTGGCTGCAATTTCACGCGCAGGATTTCGACGCGATGCTCGCGTCCTGCACCCAGGTTCTTGCGGAAACCTCATCCGAAACTTCCGGCCGCCGCTCGACGCTTCCCGCAGAGCAACGGCTCGGCATTCTGCTGAAGGGACTGGCTCACCTGGGCCTCGGCGACACTCGCGCGGCGCGTGTTCATCTGCTCGACGTGATGCAGCGCATGGACAGCGAACCGGTGATCTTCGACTGGTACTGGCGGCTGTCGCTCGAATGGGGACTCGCGAATCTTGCGCTCGCGGAAGATGCACTCGACGAAGCGACATCGCACGCCGCGCGTCTCGTCAAGCTTGCAACCGATACGGAAGAGCGCACCTGGCAGGGTCTGGCGTGGGAGACACAGGCGCGCGTCGCGTTGCGCTCTGGCGCAGCGACGGACGCCGTGCGCTACATCGACGCAGCGCTCGCGGCCACGCAGCACTTCGACACGCCGCTTGCAGACTGGCGCATTCATGGTACGGCGAGCGATGCCTATAACCTGGTGGGCGACACCAAAAACGCGGCCCATCATGCCGAACTCGCAGCGACCCAAAAAACGGCGCTTGCCGCGAGCTTGCCGGCCAGACATCGTCTGCGCGAAACGCTGGAGGCCGGCAGCTAGTCCGCGGGCTGTTCGGCAAGACGGCGGCCAAAGCCGGCATCCGGCGAGAGCGAGCCAGCCAGTTGCGCCCGTGCTTCGACGCAGCGTCGCCGCGCACATTCCGCGCGCGATATGTCACCACGTGCCTCATGCAACCGCGCCGCCGTGCGATGCAACCGCCAGTTTGCGAGTGGGGTCTCGAAGCCGTCGGTCGCGGAAAAGGCGGCGTCGAGATGCGACATCGCGCGCTCCAGATCACCCTCGTTCAACGACACGCTCGCCATCGTTTCCCACGCAAGCGCCTGCCAGGTTCGCTCGTCGGTAGCGAGTGCACGTTCGAGTAGCCGGCGCGCGCGCCGCTGCGCCACCTTGAGATCCCGACACGCGAGAGCGAGATTCGCCCAGCCCCATTCGAGCGCGAGCCGCCAGTACCAGTCGAACATGATCGGTTCGCGCTCCATGTGTTGTTCCGCGTCTGCGAAGCGCGCCTGCGCAGCCGCACTTTCGCCGAGCCCTGCATGTGCAAGCCCCGCGAGGATCGTCCAGACGCGCTGTTGCGGCGGCAGGAACGCCGCGCGCTCGCGCGTGTGAACGTCGGAGGCGGAATGATCCGCGGCCTCGGCGAACTGCCGGTCGAGGTCGACCACAATCTCGAAGTCCATCGTATGAACCAGCAACCAGCCGCGATAGACCTGCAAGGTACGCGCCGCGAAGTAATTGCCGTTGTCGTGGAAGATCTGGATACCGCGGTCGAATTCGTCGAGCGAGCGGCCCAGATCGCCGAGCGACATCAGCGCCCATGGGACGCCCAGACGCGTCATCCACATCGCGCGTGAGATATCGAAACACGGCTGCCTCAGGGCCTGGTCGTGCAGCACGCAATAGCCCGCCTGCACGGTGTCCAGCGCAGTGCGGTAGTGCGTCGACACCATCAACAGCATGCAGTGTTCGAGTTGCGCTTTGGCGATGGACACGGGGTCGCCGATCTCGCGCAAGGCAGCGAGCGCATCCACGCATTGCTGCGCACCCGCTGCGTTCCAGCCTTGCGCCCAGATCCGTCTCACGTTGCATTCGACCTGCGTCGCCGCGCCAACCCGTCGATCCGGAAACGACGCAGCCAGCCTGAGCGCATCGTCGAGACGTACCACCGAACGAACCTGATCGTTCCAGCCCAGAACGTACGCAAGACCGAGCAATGCGCGCAGTTGCGCGCCGGTCTTGCCGAGCTGGATAGCCTGTTCGTGTAACGTCCGATAGGCATCGACTGCCTGCGGGTCGTGGGCGGCGGCATACAGCGCCGCGCGCGCCTCGGCAAGCTCGATGCGCTGCGCCGGGCGCAAGTCCGCCGGCAGGTGCTCGATAAACGTATCGCCCTGATCGAGCATGGTTAGCGCTTCGCGGTAGGCATAGCGCAGCTTCGCGGTCTGCGCAGCAACGCGCAGATAGTCGAGCGCCTTGTCCCATTGCTGCGCGTCGGCGAAATGCCAGCCCAGTTCCGCTGCGATCCCGTCGTGGTACCCCGCGAGAAACAGGCGCTCAAGACGCTCGCCGATCGACCGGTGCGACGCGGAGCGCCGTGTCTGCCCCTGGCGATCATAGAAAACGCTGCGCACCAGCGCGTGCGTGAAACTGAACAACTGCGCGCCCGTACCATCGGGCAAGCTACGAATTCCAGCGAGGCGAATAAACTGGCCGCGCCGCGCCAGATCGCCGCACAGGCTTTCGAATGTCTCGAACGTCATCGCAGCCGCTTCCGCAGTAGTCGCCGACATGAACGTCAGTCCCGCCACGCTCGCTGTTTCGAGCGCGCGTAATGCATCGGGTGGCAATCGACGGATGCGCATCTCGATGACCTGGGCAATCGTATTCGGCAGCGCATCGCGCAGTTGTGCCGCCGGCGCGCACTGATACCAGCCGCGCGGCGTTTTTTCCACGAGTGCCTGTTCGTGCAGATGCTCGAGAATCGCCTGCATGAAAAGCGGATTGCCGCCGGAGCGCGCGGCGACGAGGTCCGCGAGTTCCTCGTCGAGTGGGTTCAGGTTCGCACCATGTGTGAGCCAGTGGCCGATCGACTCGGACTTGAGCGGCGCAAGGTCGATCGCCTCACAGGCGCCGCGCCGCAGCAGCGCGTGATGGAGCTTCAGCACCGGGTGCTCGACGGACGCGGCTTCGTCGCTACGGTAAGCGGCTACCAGCATGAGCCGCAGCGGATCGTCGAGTCGCGCGAGCGCGGACAACATGTCGATCGTCGAAGCATCGGCCCAGTGCAGATCGTCGAGTACGAGCAGTAGCGGGCGCGCTCTCGCCAGCGCTTGCAGCAGATCGCAGATCTCGCGCATCATGCGCTGCCGTCCGGCGCCGAGCGTGCGCGCTAGCAGCGATTCGCGCACGGCCACCGGCACGTGCGCCGGCATCAGCACAGCCCAGGTCGGTGCGATCGATACGAGGGCTTGCATTGCAGCTTTTCCATCTGCGCCGCGGCATAGTCGGCCGAGCGCTTCGAGCACCGGGTAATACGGCTCGGTTCCGCCGTAACCTTCGACACAGCCGCCGCCCAACACCCATGCATCGCCAGGCGGTGCTCCTGCGAGAAACTCGTCGATAAGCGTCGTCTTGCCGATACCGGCCTCGCCGGTGACAAACACGATCTGGCGCGTGCCGGCCCGGGCCCGCTGGTGTGCTGCCAGCAATGCATCGAGCTCCGGCGTGCGCCCCACGAAACGTTCGGCCCGGCGCGCGAAGAAACCTGACTGGGCTCCTACGGCAAACGTGTCGACCGGTGCAATGAAGCGATAGCCTCGCCCGCGCTGTGTTTCGACATAGCGTGGTTGCGCGGCGTCATCGCCCAACGCACGGCGGATTGCCGCGACGTGTCCCTTGAGCACCTCGGGCTGCACATGAACATTCGGCCAGACGGCTTCGAGCAATGCGTCGGACGACACCAGTCGCTGTGCGTGTTCGACGAGATGACGCAGCACAGCGAAGGTTTTGGGCGGCAGGTCGATGCGAGTGGCCGATGCTTGCGCTGGACTCAACTGCCATAGGCACTGATTGGACAAGTCGAGCCGAAAACCGGGGAACTGCAGCGATGGGGAGACGCGAAAGTCAGGGACGCGAAAATCGGAATTCAAGCGGAAAGACTCCTCGGTATCGGGATCAGACCGAGACGAGTGACGAGTGTGACTGCCTCGGTCCGGTTTCTGACCGACAGCTTGGCATAAAGATGTTTCGCGTGTGACTTTACCGTTTCGGGCGCGATGCATAACTCGCCGGCGATCTGCTTGTTGGACAGCCCGCTTCCCATCAGCTCGACGATGCGGCGCTCGCGCTCGCTGAGTCCCGTGCCGGTGTGCGTACCCGTGTGCGAGCGCGGGGTTACCTCGGCCACGAGCGGTTCGTCAGCCGGGTTCGCGTCGCGTTGCCGGTGCACCAGCAGCATGCCCGCATACGGCAGCAGTTCGCGTGTGTCGCTGACCGGAACGATACGCTGCTGCACGATCGCGTCGATGAGTTCGGCAACACGCGCACTGCAATTGACGAGGGTTTGATGCAAACCGACCGACGGCGCAAGTCTGAGCAGACCGACGAGTACTTCGACCGCTTCGCCGCGTTGCTCCGTCACGAGCAGCGCTTCGACCAGCAACAACGCAACGGGAACCGCCGCATACAGACTGCCGCGCCAGACCATGTCGCGATGAACCTGCCGCAACGATGCGATATCGACCGTACAGGGTGAGCGAGCCAATGCGACGCGCGCGCCGGCGATCGTGTGGAAACGCGCAATCTCGAGGCTCACGTGGTTGCTTGCCCGCTCTTCGCCGGCGAGTTCGGCGAGACGTTGCAGACACTGGGCCGCCTGCTCGACGCGACCGCTGCCGGCCTCGATCTCGATCTGCTGTGCAAGGCTCACAGCGCGCAGTCTCGGCCAGCCGCGTTGTTCGGCTAGCGTCTCGGCTTCCCTGAGTATCACCCGTGCCCGGCTGGCTTGCCCGCGGCCGACGGCAATTTGCGCAAGCAACCGATGCGCACGCAGTGCGCTTTCGAGCGTGCAGCACTGGCGGATGCTTGCCATCCTCGCGACGACCAGCGCTTCCGCTTCGTCCACCTGGCCCTGCTCGTAGAGGACCTGCGCAATCAGGCATGCGGGAAATGCATCGGCGGGAACGTGCTTGCCGATATGGCGGCGACCGACTTCGAGCGCATCGGTAGCGAGCAAACGCGCCGCGTTGAAGCGCATTTGATCCAGCGCGACGGCGGCATCCAGCGCGAGATCGAAAAGCGCGGAGATTGCCTGCATTCGCCCCGGCTGACTATCGAGCCTGCTGCGTTCGACCGCATGGAACCGCTCCAGATCGCCGCACCGCCAGTACACGCTGCGGCACACCGTCAACGCGACATATGCAGTCGCTGCGTTTGCACCGGACCCACGCGCAAACAATGCGGCGGCCAGGGCCGCGGACTCATCGTCCTGCAACACCAATGCCGCCGCGCGCAGCGCGGCGATCTCGCAGCGTAGCGCCTCGCCCGCCGCCACGGGCAACCTGCTCGCGTGGTGTTCGAGCTGGTTCGCGATGGCGAGCACCTCGCTGCAATCGAAGCGCATCAGGATCTGCCACGCCCGCGCGACGTCGCGGCGAATTTTCGCGAGACCGATATCGGTCCGGACAGCACCGGTGCGTGCAATCTGCGGTGCCTCCCGGGGATAAATGCCCTGCGGAAGATGAGCGGGAAAAGGCGCATGCAATGCGCCGGTCTCGAACGAAACACACGGCATCGCCGCCGTCGTCGTCCGGACTACTTTCGAAAAGCTTTCGTGCGCAACGATATCGTTCATGCCAGGCTCCGTCGGGACATCAGATCGTCGCAATCGCTCAACGAAGGGTGATGTCGTCCAGACTAGTCCTGGCACCGTTACGAAGCGTGATGATTCGGTTATTTTTCGGTAATGGCGCGGTCGTGATGGAGCCTAGACCGGTCTTCCTTCTTCCAGTCGCGCGATGGCAGCCACCGAGATCGACCGGAAGCGGCGGGCCCCGCCACGCTGTCGAACGTTCGGACGATAGATCAGATCGCCAGCCTGATACGACTCGCCGCTCAGCGAGCACACGCCCCTATGACGGGCCGTGCGCATAATCCAGGTCTGCTCGCCATACCGCCCAGACGTAGCGTCAGCCCAGCAGAGCACGATCGAGGTTTGGGAAAGACGCTCCAGAATTTCCACGCACGGAGCATTGGGTATCGAATCCCGGCATCGGTATTCCGGTAGCGTCGACGCCCCACGCGCCTCGACGTCCTTAAACGCCACGAGCGACGACATGGTGCTCATGGGGCTAAGCGAGCCCAGTATTTGCAGCCACCTTTGATCATCCACACTGTCGCTCATAGTCCCTCGTCCGCGTCGATGTGCATTGCTGCTGCGATCCGCGTGCGCCACGCGTTAGGCGGCTCGCCGATCGCACGCTTGAAAACCGCGGTGAAATGCGCATGCGAGCTAAAGCCGCAACTGAGCGCAATGTTCAGCACACTGAACTCCGACGAACGCAATAGCTTTTGCGCATGTTCGAGCCGTCGCTGCAGCAGGTAAGCGTGCGGCGAATAGCCGGTCGTCGAACGAAACTGCGCGGCGAAATGCATGCGCGTGAGCCCTGTGCTGGCCGCCACTTCGGCGAGCCCAATCGGATTGGCGAGATTCGCTTCGATGAAATCGATGGCCCTGCGCAGGCGCCACGTCGGCAGCGCGGCACTGCGCGAACCCGTGCGCGCCGGCAGGCCGTCCGTGCGTCGTGCCAGCAAGCGGGCAACGATCGCATCGCAGACGCTGTCCGCGTACATGCGGCCGAAAGTATCGGCGAGCGGATTCGCATCCTGCAGCGCGAGTGCGAGCCGTTCGACGGCAACGTCACGAAAGATGCGCGGACTCTGCCCCGCGAGATCGGGCCGTACGAGTTGCCCTTCAGCTTCGTCATAGCGTCGCGACAACAGGGCCGGTGCGATAAACAGGTGCATCACGCGACATGGCGATGCGTAGAACGCCTTTACGCTCTCTCCGGGCGCCGTGATCTGGATCGAACCGGGCATGACCGGCCCATCGCAGATGATCTTGCCGTCGTGCTGAAACTTCAGTGTGGTGGCGCTCAGACTGATGCCGACCGTATAGAAGCGCGCATCGCCCACACTCGATACTTCGTGCGGCTCTGCAACGTCATCGCCCCAACTGCCGGCGAGAATGCGATCCGCGGCGGCTGTATCGACTGAGGAAAACGGCGGGCAGCGCCAGCGCTCTTCGGCCCGGACGATCGAACTGTCGCTCGCACACTGGCGTGCGCCCAGGCCACGACCGTCATCCTGACGAGCCCCCCGGCGCATACCCATGCTCGCTGCCTCCTGTGACTGCCTGGACATGATGTCGCTCCCTGTCAATGCGCCGCGCTGCCGGACCGGCTGGGATGCAGCGAGCCGGCGGACACCATTGGCTCCATGGCGCCCTGCCCACAAGCCGCTTTCATTGATGAGCATCATGCGCGAGACCGCCCGTGCTCCGGTATCCCTCGAATGGGTGACGCGGTCGCACGCGAGCGCCCGCGCTTTCCTTCAAGACTTTCCAGGACCTCGCGCCTTGATGGCACCCGTCAGATGATTTCTCGCGATGGTCGAGCGCAACGCCGAGTAGGCCGGCGCGACCATCGGATAGTCGGCGGGCAAGCCCCACTTTGTCCGGTACTGCTCGGGCGTCAAACCGTAGCGATGCTGCAGATGGCGTTTCAGCGACTTCATTTTCCGGCCGTCCTCGAGGCACACCAGATAGTCGTCGTGGATCGATTCGTCGATCGGCACGGCCGCCTCGGCCTGAAGACCGGCTTCGTCGTCCGCGTCGCGCAACGCAGCGAGAGCGGCATGCGTGCTGGTAATGAAAGCCGGTAGTTCGGCGGCCGGCAGCGGATTGCACGAGACGAAGCTCGCCACGATCTCGGCGGTCAGTTCGAGCAGATGAGCGCGCTCCGTCATGGGTAGTCTCGCGAACTCACAGGTCTGGACTCAGCGAGTAAGCTGCCCGAAAGCAGCGGGCGGATGCGCGCGACACCATAAGCTCGCCTCACACTGAGATGGGATACGAGGTCAAGGTAGCGGCGCGCCAAACACGGGTCAATCACCCGAACGGGGGCGAATCCGCACGCCCTGTTAGAGATGCAGTCCATGCAGTGCCTCCACGCCGCGGGCAATCCATGCGGCGAGACCGTGCGGCGTCGCGGGCATGTCCTTGCCCAGTTCCATCAACGCGTGGCCACGCCGTTCACGTTCCGCGAGCTTGGCCGCGAGTACGTGGGTCAGCTCGGGATGGCGCTTCAGCAACACGGCGATTGCGGTTCCAGGCAACTCGTACACGATCGCATAGGTCTGCGCGGAGATGTCCGCCCCGGACGCCACTCCTGCAACGGGCCCGCTCTCGCCGAAATATTCGCAGGGCGCGAAACGCATGACGTCGACGGACACGCCATCGTGCCGGGTCGCCGCGTTGATCACGCCATAGCCGACCAGCGTGATCGAGGTCGGCACGTCGCCGGCCCGCAGCAGCATTTCGCCCGCGGCAAGCTCGCGCACCCGCAGCGCGCTCGCGAGCTGTTCCTTTTCTTCCCGCGTCAGCAAACCGAAGATGTTGATGCTGTCGATCAGACGACGTCCAACCGAACGCTCACCCGAAGCATCGGCATCGTTCGTTGACGACTGAAACAGCGAGAGCGCTTCAAGGTGTCGATGCGCGGCATCGAAGAACGCGTTGAGCGTGTCGTCGGTGCTGCGGCCGTCCGAGACGAAGAACGACACTTCGTAGTCGGTGGCCTGCCATCCGACCGACTTCGTGACGACGCTTACGGGCCGCGCGGCATCGATACCGACACACGATTCAACCGCCAGCCGCAGCGCCGACACCACCGACGAAGGACGAACCGTCGGGCTCGCCTGAAAACGCACCACAGTCGCGTGCGCGCCCGCCGGAACACTCGCATTGACGACCTTCGACTTCGCGATCGCCGAGTTCGGCACGACGATCAGATCGTGATTGCCTTTGAGCACATGCGTCGCGCGCCATGTTACTTCGCGCACCTGGCCTTCGGACCCATCGTCGAGCACGATGCGGTCGCCCACCCGGTACGGCGTGGTCGCATTGATCACGAAACCGGAAAACAGATCCGCGAGCGTGCTCTGCAAAGCCAGCCCCAGCACGATCGCGAGGGCACCCGAGGTGGCAAGCACCCCCTTGAGCGGAATGTTGAACACATCGGCGACGATGGCGACCGCGGCGGTGAGGTACAGCACGGTCTCGACGACATCGAGCGTAAAGCGCTCCTGACGCGTGCGGTCGTTGATCACGTAATAGAGTCGCAGCACGGCCGTCGCCGTCGAGGCCGCCAGCAACCACCAGACGATCTGCACCGCGCCGCGCGCAAAGCGGTATTCGGCGGAGGCGCCGAGATCGGGCGTTTGTGTCGGCGAAAATTGCGCGTGCAACATCGCAACCGTCAGCGCAGCAAACGCAAGACAGCGCAGCACGGTGCGCGGCAGCATGTGGCGCATGCGTGCGCCCCACAACAGCACGATCAGATTCAGTCCAACCGCGGCGACCGGCAACAACAACGGTGCGAGCGATTGGGGGACCATCTAGTGCTCCCCGCTCCTGGCCAGAGGGGGTAAATCGTCGCTGCGATAACCGCCGCCCAACGCCCTTGTCAGGACGATTTCTGCCTCGAGTTCGTCGCCGTTCAGTTGCAGCAGTGCGAGTTGCCCTTCGATGACCGGCGCCCTTGCCTTCATCGCCGCGGCGCGGTCGGCGAGACCGCGCTGGTACTGCGCCTCGGTGCTGTCGCTGGTTACGCGGATCGCCTCGATCCGTTCGCGCTGCAATTGCGCCCGATGGTCGAGGTCGTCGATCTCGCTGCCGGTTTGTGCGATGTCCCGCACCGCGCCAAGTACCGCCTCGTTGTACTGCTCGATCAGCGTATTGCTGGCGGCACGCGCACCATGCAAACCCGCGTTCAAACGACCGCCATCGAAGATCGGTAGCGTGAGCCCTGGTATGAAGTTGATCTGCTCGCCCGAGCGCGTGAACAGATCTCGCATACGCAGCGCGTTAAAGCCGAAAAACGCCGTGATGTCGAAGCTCGGATAGAACGCTGCCTTGGCGGCATCGACGCGGTCGAACGACGCCGCGGCAAGCCAGCGCAGCGCCTGCAAGTCGGGTCTGCGGTTGAGCAGTTCGAACGACAGCGTTGCGGGCAAGCCGACCGACGGCGACGGCAACGCAACCGGCGTGAGCTCCGGTAGATCGTCGGGGCCTGCTCCCACCAGTGCGCGCAGTGCCTCGCGGGTCTGAACGATCTGTTCCTGCGCCGATGCGATCTGCTGGTCGAGTGCGAGCAGTTGTGCGCGTGCTTCTGCCGATTGAGTCAGTGCCTCCAGACCTCGTTCATGACGCGCGGTTCGGGCATCCAGTTCAAGCGCGTCGACGCTGCGCAGTTGCTGCAGCAAACCCAGGCTCACGTAGACAATCTGGATCTGGTAATAAAGCTGCGCGACACCCGTCGATACTTCCAGCTCCGCCTGCGCCGCCTCGGCACGCCGTGCGTTCTGCTCGCCAAGCGCTGCGCGCACGAGGTCGCGTTGCTTGCCCCAGAGATCGACGTCGTAGTGCGCATCGACGCCGACGAGCCCGGTCCAGTACCACGGCCCGTACGCGCCGATGGCGGGATCGTGCGAAGAGTATGCGCTGAGAAAGCCGTGGCCGGACACGTGCTCGCGGTCCGCTTCGGCAAGCGTCGACGCCTGCAGGCCAGAACCCGCGCGTATCAGCTCGACCTGGGCGTGTGCCTGCGAGACATGCTCGCGCGCAATCGCCAGCGTCGGTGCATGACCGAGCGCGCGGTCGATCAGCGCATCGAGTTGCGGGTCGCGATACTGATCCCACCAGCGCGCGGAAGGCCAGCCTTCGCTCGCGAGATGGATATCGTCGGCGAGACGGATCTGTTCCGGCGCGATGAAGGCTGCGGGTGGGCGGTCGTGATGAATCAGTGCGCACGCAGTAACGCATGCGCAGACTGGCAGCAGTATCAGCCAGCGGCGCACGAAACGCGGGAGCGGAACATGAATATCGCGCATCACGCTGTTCCTGTTGATGCAGCGTCGATTCGCTGTGCCGACGCTATTTCATCCGTCGACCATTGCGGTAAGCCGGCGAGCGCGGCGTCGATACGGGTAGCCAACTCGAGCAAAGCAGCACTTCGTTCACCGGCAGCCCGGTCCACTACTATGCTCGTCAACGTCGCCAGGTCGAGTGGAACCGGTGGTATTGCGAGCGGTGGTTCGCTCGACAATTGCTGCGCGTAGCGTTCGAGCGAGTCACCGAGGCTCCGCTGAAGCACTCCACATGCTTGCATCAAATCGACTCGCGACGAACCAGCGTATGCGGCGTCGAACATGGCCTCGTCATGGAACGCATCGCTTGCCAGCAGAATCGAGCGGCTCTGCGCGAGCACCGTTTGCACGAGCAGTGTGACACGGGCCGTTTCGCCTTCGCGCCAGTCCGGTTCGAGCGCGACCCGGGCGAGCGTCGCTTCGCAATCCGCGAGCATCGCCCACGCGGTCGATGCCGACTGGACCTGTGCAACCGCTCCATTAGCACCGGCTTCTGCCGCCTGCGCATGGCCGCGCGCGAGCGCCGCGATTGCACGCACGACCTTCGACAGTTGCGAACGCAACGCATCGGCCTCGCCTTCCGGCCACACCGACATCTGGATAAAAGTCGCCACGCCCACGCCAAGCAGTATCCCCACTAGCCGGTCGCGGATTTCGGTGAGGTCGGACGGCGGCGCGAACTGTTCGAGCAACGCCAGCGAAAACGTGAACATCATCTGCAAGCCGGCGTAGCTGATCCGCTCGGAACCCGCCGACACCCACGCTCCGAGCGCGATGACGGGCAAGCTCATCAGCAGGAGTCCCGTCACGCTTTCCAGGTGCGGAATCACGAACGCGACCATGAATAGCGCGAGACCACTGCCAAGCAATGCGCCGCTCACGCGCAGCAGACCGTGCCGGCTCGATGCGCCGAGACTGGGCAATGCGACGACGAGGCAGGTCAGCATGATCGTGTGAATGCCGGGCCAGTTCACCGCGTTGTAGAACACGTAGCAGATCAGTACCGACAGCAGCGTGCGAAGTGCGAAGCGGGCGTAGCGTGGGTTGGAAAAGGCATCCGCCGGTAGTAACGCCGGCGGCGCGGGCGGTGGCGTGCCGGCATGCGCGGCCTGGGTGCTCGTTGCATCCGCAAGCGCTTCGATCGCACGCTGCATGGCGGCAATCGCAGGAATCGACGTCGGTTCGTCATGTCTGCGCGTAGCGATCGGTCGCGGTAACGATGCATCTTCGGTAATCGCGGCATCGAGCGCGGCTACTTCGTTTTGCATACTGCGGATCGCGGCAATACCCGCGGCCCCCGATTGTTGCGCCGTAGCAGGCAATCCGGCCGCCGCCTCGTACAACCGGGACACCGTAGTTACGCATGCGAGCATCGCTGCGGCTGCGGCCTCGCTGTAGCGCGTACGCATCGTGGAGAAACGCAGGAGTTTCTGCAGCGACGTCGCGCCCTGCTGCAGATCGCCTGCATCGAGTGCGACCGGCATGACATGCGTCGGCTCGACCAGCGCAGATAGGCGCACCTGCACCGCTACGAGTTGACGGTGCATCGCCGCGCGCAGTTGCTTCTCGGGCTCGGCGGGCAACAGGATCGTATTGATGATGAGCGCGACGACCACCGGATAGTTAACTGCGGACCACACCCATAGCAAACTGCGCACCAGTGCTTCGGCGTTGTCGGTCAGATCGACAAAGCTCTGCGCATAGATCACGATGATCGCGATCAGAAAGAACACCAGGCCGAACTTCGTTGCCGCGCGCATCAGATACACGCTGCAAAAGAAGATCGCACTCGCGACGACGAGGCGTAGCAGCGGATAGTCGAAGGTCAACCGATAGAGCCCAGCCGCAATCGCGATCGCACAGGTCGTGCCGATGACAAGGCCCAACGCGATCATGCGCGTCAACACCACGTTGGACTGCGTGACATAAAACACGGCCATCAGCGACAGCGCCAGCTCGGGTACGCTCAGCGTCATCGACGCGACAATCACGATGGCGCTGCCCAGTACGCAGCGTAGCGTGACATTGCTGCGTCCCGGAAACGCTGTCAGTTCGCGCCGCAGGAACGCCACGAGACGTGCAAGTGGGTGTGGCCATGCGAACCCACGCCGCAGGCCCGTCGCGGTGCTCATGGCTGGGCTCCGGCTGCAGCAGCCGCGTCATGTCCGCCGGAGCGCAACACCGCCACCGCCGACGTCCCGATCCGGAACAGCCGCGGGTCCGGACGATCGATCAGGATCTTGACCGGAAAGCGCTGCGCAACGTGCACCCAGTTGATGCTGCGTTGAATGTTCGGCAGACCGTTCGCCGTGCCTCCGCCGTCCTGCGGATCGACGCCATAACCGACCGAGTCGACCGAGCCGCTAAAGCGGGTTCCGGTATCGCTCATGAGGTATACGGTTGCTCGCGTGCCGGGATGGATCTGGCCGAGTTCGTTCTCGCGGAAATTCGCTATCACGTACCAGTGTCGCGTATCGATCAACGTAAAGACCGGCTTTTGCGCAGACACATATTCCCCGACCGATGTACGCAGTTCGACGACACGTCCATCGAACGGCGCCCGCACGGTCGCGTACTCGAGATTGAGTTGCGCCGACGCGATCTCGGCCTGCAACACCGAGCGTTGCGCCACCAGCGCATCGACGCCGCTAACCGCCGCCTGTGCCTGACGAGCCTGCGCTTCGGCGGCTGCCAGTTCCGCAAGCGCCGAGCGCTGCGAGGTTCGCGCGCGATCGAGGTCGTCGGCGGAGACGTAACCCTTCTTGATCAGCGGCTCCATTCTCGCGAGCGTATCGCTGGCCTGATTCGCCGCCGCCTGGGCACGCTCGACCGCTGACTTCGCGGCCGCCGCACCGAACGTCTGTGCGTTCACGCTACGTTGCGTCAACGGAATCTGTGCATCGAGCTGCACCAGCGACGCTTTCGCGCGCATCAATGCGTATTGATATGGCCGCGGATCGATCTCGAACAGCAGATCGCCCTGCTTGACCGCCTGGTTGTCGCGCACGGCGAGGTTGACGATCTTGCCGCTCACTTCCGGCGATACGCCGATTGTGTCCGCGTAGGCGTAGGCATCGTCGGTGCGCGGCGACGTATCGACACGCCAGATCACCGCAATGGCCGCGATCACGGTCAACGCGATCAGCAGGATGGCAGGCCAGCTTCGTGGGCGCTTCGCCGGTTTCGCGGCGCCCGGGGTTGCCGCGCTCAGGTTGGAACTCATCTTCACACCGTCCGTCACAGATTGAAGCCAACGGCCCAGAGCACGATCGAAAAGAGCGCAGTCAGTGCGGGATAAACGATCGCTGGGGGCGTGAGCCAGCTGCCGTAACCGCGGCGGTACGACAGCACGTGTACGACCGCTGTCAGGATCACGCCCCCGGTCACGCAGAACAACCAGTCCGGAAAGTACGCACCGAGAATCCCTACCGACGGCGAACCGCTACACGCCGTGAGCAGCGCACACATCAACAGGCTTGCTGCGGCTTCATAGCGGCGCGCAGATCCCGTTCTTCGCGTGAGCGAATCTTTCGCTGTGCCGGCTGCGCACGCGTTCTTGGGCGATTGCCGCCCGATCGTGGAGCGCATACGCTCACCGGAATGTCTGGCCCGCATCAGCGCGTCAAATTCACTTTGGCAATATCGATCAGTTCGCGGCCGCGTCCGTCCATGACCGACTTCATCATGAAGAGGCCGAAATGCCAGGCTTCGTCGATAGTGGTTTTCGGTGGCATGATCAATTCCTGACGCGCACTGACGACGTCGACGAGTGCCGGGCCATCGTGCGCAAACGCCGCTTTGAGACCGGCTTCGAGGTCTTGAGGCCGCTCGACGCGAATACCCTTCACACCGATCGCCTCGGCCATGTTCGCGAAGTTGGGATTGATCAGCTCGGTGCCCGTGTCGAGAAAGCCCGACGCGCGCATTTCGATTTCGACGAAACCGAGTGTGCCGTTGTTCAGCACCACGACCTTCACGGGCAAGCCGGCCTGAACCAGCGTGAGAAATTCGCCCATCATCATCGCGAAGCCGCCGTCGCCCGACATCGAGATGACCTGGCGCTTCGGAAACGCTGCCTGCGCGCCGATCGCATGCAACATCGCGTTGGCCATCGATCCATGATTGAACGAGCCGATCAGCCTGCGCTTGCCGTTCAGCTTGAGATAGCGTGCGGTCCACGCGATCGGCGTACCGACGTCGCAGGTGAAAATCGCGTCGTCCGCCGCGAGCTGGCTGACCAGTCGCGTCACATACTGCGGATGAATCGTCGTGCTCGACGGATTGCTTTCGGCCAGTGCATCGAGATCCTTGCGCGCGCTGCCGTAGTGTTCGAGTGCCCGGTTCAGATGCGATGCATCGGTCTTTTCGTTGAGCAGCGGCAGCAGCGCATCGAGCGTGTCCTTCACCGTGCCGAGCAGACCGAGATCGAGCGAGCACCGGTTGCCGAGCGCTTCGGGGCGCACATCGATCTGGGCAATCTTGGCGTTGTCCGGATAGAACTGCCGGTACGGAAAGTCCGTGCCGAGCAGCAGCAACATGTCGCACGCCTTCATCGCCGCATAGCCCGATGCGAAACCGACCATGCCAGTCATGCCGACGTCGTACGGATTGTCGTGCTCGATGCTCTCCTTGCCGCGTAGCGAATGCACGATCGGCGCCTTGAGCCGCTTCGCCAGTTCCAGCACCTGGTCGCGCGCACCGGCGCAGCCCGCGCCACACATCAGCGTCACGCTCGATGCCTCGTGCAGCAGACCTGCGAGGCAGGCGATGTCGTCTTCGCTGGGGCGCAGCACAGGTGGCGCACCAGGCACGACCCAGGGCGGCACCTCGGCCACCGACGGCGACAGCGCCACATTGCCGGGCATGACGACCACCGCCACTCCGCGACGCGCCACGGCGACGCGCATGGCGCGGGTCAGGATCTGCGGCAGTTGCGCGGCGTCCGATACCAGTTCGACGTAATGGCTGCACTCCTTGAACAGGATTTCGGGGTGCGTCGCCTGGAAATAGTCGATGCCGATCTCGCTGCTCGGGATATGCGCCGCAATCGCCAGCACCGGCACACCGCTGCGCTGGCAATCGAACAGCCCGTTGATCAGATGCAGATTGCCCGGCCCGCAACTGCCTGCGCACACCGCAAGCTGACCGGTCAGATGCGCTTCGGCACCGGCGGCGAACGCCGCGCCTTCTTCGTGTCGAACGTGAATCCAGTCGATCTCGCCCGAGCGTCGCAGGGAATCGGACACGCCATTCAGCGAGTCGCCGACGACGCCATAAATGCGTTTTACGCCGGCGTGCGCGAGCGTGGCGACGAGATAGTCAGCTGCAGTGGTCATGCAGCACCTCCAGAGGGATGGATGCGATGGCGCGGCCTGATTGGGCCGGAGGCTCAGGGCGATGCGCTGTGTGTGAGGTCATAGTGCCCCGCCTCATCTATCGACGCTGTTCAAATCGCACGGCTTACTAGCGATTTAGCACGGTATACGCGTCGCGATGCATGCGTGAAAGCCTTACGGGCTGGCTTCTACGGCCCGGCGATCTTGCAGTCGCGACGGTTAGGTGCAGCACCGGGCGACACGCAAACGGATATGCCACAATCGCGGCCATGACCTGGATCGCCACCCTCCCGATGTACAACGTGACCCCCGCGCTCGCCGCCCTGTGGCGCGAGTTGCTCGACGACGCGCTGCGCGCGGTCACGCCCGACGCCGCCGTCATCGATGCCGGCAACGACTTGCACGCACTGTGGCGCCGCGACGATCTGCTGCTGGCGCAGACCTGCGGTTATCCGTTGATGCATGGCTTAGAGGATCGCGTGCAGCTCGTCGCAACGCCGGAATTCGAAGCGCCCGGCTGCGCCGGCACCGATTATTCGAGTGCGCTCGTCACGCGTGCGAGCGCGCCGCTGGCCACGCTCGAAGCGTGCCGCGGTGCGCGTGCGGCCTTCAATCAGGACGATTCGAACAGTGGCATGAATGTGTTGCGGCACGCGGTCGCACCGCTGGCACGCGGCGGCCGCTTTTTTGGCGAGGTGGTGTGCACGGGCTCGCATCTGGGCTCGCTGCGTGCGCTGGCGGAAGATCGCGCGGATCTGGCGGCGATCGATTGCGTGACGATGGCGTATGTGCGCGACGCGCTGCCCGAGCTGGCGCAGCAGGTTCGGCAGATCGGTTGGAGCGCCGCGTCGCCGGGACTGCCGTTGATTGCGGCAAATACGGTTGCACCGGAGACCGTTATCGCCCTACGGCACGCCTTGAACGCGGCAAACGATGCGCAGCCGCAACGCGCTGCGCAGCTACGGCTCAAACGCTTCACAGCGCTTACATTCGCGGACTACGCGCGGATCGGGCAACTCGAAGACGAAGCATTCGCAGCCGGTTATCCGCGCCTCGCGTAAATACCGGCCCGCGTCATCACTCCACTTTGAGCGTCAGCAGTTGCGCTCCGTCGGCAACCTGATCGCCGACCGCGTACAGCACTTCCTCGACGACGCCGGCGCTCGGTGCGCCGATCGTGTGCTCCATCTTCATCGCTTCCATCACGATGAGCGGTGTGCCCTTTTCGACGGTGGCGCCCGCTTCGACCAGCACGGCGATCACCTTGCCCGGCATCGGCGCGGTGAGCCGGCCTTCGCCGTGCTCGACGTCCGCAGCATGCGCGAGCACGTTCTGCCATTCGAACGCGAGCGCGGCACCGCGGCAGAACACATGGAACGTGTCGCCGTCGGCAAAGACGCGTCCTGTTACGCGCGCATCGCCAAGCGTGGCGCCGAATTCGTGTGCATTGGTGCCGCGCCACCACGTAAAGGCTTCGACTGTGCCCGCGTGAGCGAGCGTTTGTGTGCCGGCGCCCAGGCTATCGCGTGCGAACGTCACATCGAATGAGCTGTCGTTGTCGACGTCGCGCCACGTCAGCGTCTGCGTATAACCGCCGTTCAGACGCCAGTGCGACAACCCATCCCACGGCGATGCGGATTGCGCCGCACCGCCTTCGCGTGCGAGCAACGCTGCGCAGGCAAGCGCCAGCGCTTCGCGGAACGGCTTCTTCGCCGGAGCGAACAGCGCATCGTGATGACGCTCGATCAAGCCGGTATCGAGATCGCCGGTCGAGAACGGTTCGCTTGTGACGATGCGTTGCAGGAACTCGACGTTGGTATGCGGCCCAACCACCTCGCAGCCCTGCAACGCGCGATGCATCCGCGCGAGCGCTTCGTCGCGCGTCGCGCCCCAGACGATCAGCTTGGCGATCATCGGGTCGTAATATGGCGTGATCGTATCGCCTTCGCGCACGCCACTATCGATCCGCACCGCCGCGCGTTCGCCGCCTTCTCCGACGATGAACTCGACACCTTCGGGCATCCGCAGATGCCGCAGCGTACCGGTAGACGGCAGGAAGCCGCGCGCCGGATGTTCGGCGTAAATACGCGCCTCGATGGCGTGGCCGGTCAGTGCAAGCTGTTCCTGGGCAAGCGGCAGCGGTTCATCGGCCGCGACGCGCAACTGCCACTCCACGAGGTCGAGGCCCGTCACCATTTCGGTGACCGGATGCTCGACCTGCAGGCGCGTGTTCATTTCCATGAAGTAGAAGTCACCGCCGGTCATGATGAACTCGACCGTCCCTGCGCCGACGTAGTTCACCGCGCGCGCTGCAGCGACTGCTGCTTCGCCCATTGCACGACGCAGCTCCGCCGGCAACCCGGGCGCGGGCGCTTCTTCCAGCACTTTCTGGTGACGGCGCTGCACCGAGCAGTCGCGGTCGAACAGATACACCGCGCCGCCATGACGGTCCGCGAACACCTGCACTTCGACGTGACGCGGCCGCTTCAGATACTTTTCGATCAGCACACGATCATTGCCGAAGCTGCTGGCCGCTTCACGCTTGCATGACGCGAGCGCAGCGGCGAAATCGGCGCTGCGCTCAACCACGCGCATGCCCTTACCGCCGCCGCCCGCACTTGCCTTCAACAGCACCGGGTAACCGATCGCATCGGCTTCGCGCTGCAATAGCTGCGCGTCCTGATCGTCGCCGTGATAACCCGGCACGAGCGGCACCGCGGCCGCATGCATCAATGCCTTGGCGGCAGCTTTCGAACCCATCGCCGCAATCGCTGTGACGGGCGGTCCGATGAAGACGATGCCGGCCTGCTCGCAGGCACGCGCAAAGTCTTCGTTTTCCGACAGGAAGCCGTAGCCCGGATGCACAGCCTGGGCACCGCTCGCACGCGCCGCTTCGACGATGCGTTCCGCACGCAGATAGCTTTCCGCCGCGGTGGCGCCGCCGATATGCACCGCTTCGTCGCAGGCGGCGACGTGTTTCCCGCCGGCATCCGCGTCCGAATACACGGCAACGCTCGTAATGCCGAGCCGCCGGCACGTAGCTGCGACGCGGCACGCAATCTCGCCCCGGTTCGCGATCAGGATCTTGTTGAACATGGAGGTGTCTCGCCGATGGTGGGTTGCCGTAGGAACATCGCGTGTGCGAACGTTATGCGGAGTCGCCGCGCCATGCGGGCGCGCGTTTTTCGAGGAACGATGCCACGCCTTCGCGACCTTCGGCGCCGGCACGCACACGTGCGATCCGTTCCGCGGTGTCTTCGATCAGCGCGGTATCGAGCGTGCGGCCCGCGATATCCTGCACGAGCGCCTTGCATTCGCGCACGGCTGAAGGGCCGTTCGCGCATAGCGTTGCCGCCAGCTGCTGCACGGTTATGTCGAGTTGCGCTTCGCTCACTGCTTCGCTGACTAGACCGAGCCGCAGTGCGGTTGCGCTGTCAAACTGTTCAGCCGTGGCGAAGTAGCGGCGTGACGCCTGCTCGCCCAACGCGCGGATCACATACGGCGCGATCGTCGCAGGGATCAGGCCGAGGCGCGCTTCGGACAGACAGAAGCGTGCGGTGTCGACCGCGACGACGATATCGCACGCCGAAATCAGGCCCATGCCGCCCGCGTACACGTCACCGTTCACACGTGCTATCACTGGTTTACGACAGCGATAGATCGCCGACAACATCGCTGCAAGGCGCAGCGCATCGGCACGGTTCTCGGCATCCGAGAAACCGGCCATCTTCTTCATCCAGTTCAGGTCGGCGCCGGCGCAGAAGGCCTTGCCGTTCGCGGCCAGCACGACCGCGCGCACATCGTCGCTCGTATCGAGCGCGGTGAAAACCGCGGTCAGCTCCGCGATCATCGTTTCGTTGAACGCGTTGCGCACGTCGGGACGATTCAGCGTGACTGTCGCCACCTGGCTCGTGCCTTGACCTGAGAATGCGAGGTTCAGGGTTTCGTATTGCATGTCCGTTCGCTCCTTCGGCGCTATCAGGTCTTGCGCTTTACATCCGGAACACGCCGAAGCGCGTGTCTTCGATCGGCGCGTTCATCGACGCGGATAGCCCGAGGCCGAGCACATCGCGCGTCTGCGCGGGATCGATCACGCCGTCGTCCCACAGCCGCGCGCTTGCGTAGTACGGATGCCCCTGGTGCTCGTACTGCTCGCGGATCGGTTGCTTGAAGGCTTCTTCCTGCTCCGCGGTCCACGTGCCGCCCTTCCCTTCGATACCATCGCGCTTGACCGTCGCGAGCACCGACGCAGCCTGCTCGCCGCCCATCACCGAAATACGCGCGTTCGGCCACATCCACAGGAAGCGCGGCGAATACGCACGTCCGCACATGCCGTAATTGCCGGCCCCAAACGACCCACCGATGATCACCGTGAACTTCGGCACCTTCGCCGTCGCGACCGCGGTCACCATCTTCGCGCCGTTGCGCGCGATCCCTTCGTTCTCGTACTTGCGGCCAACCATAAAGCCGGTGATGTTCTGCAGGAACACGAGCGGGATCTTGCGCTGGCTGCACAGTTCGATGAAGTGCGCGCCCTTGAGCGCCGACTCGGAAAACAGGATGCCGTTGTTGGCGATGATGCCGACCGGGTGCCCCCAGATATGCGCGAAACCAGTAACGAGCGTCGTGCCGTAGCGCGCCTTGAATTCGTCGAAGGCGGAATCGTCGACGATGCGCGCGATCACCTCGCGGATGTCGAACGGCTTGCGGGTATCGACGGGAATCACGCCGTACAGGCTCTTCACATCGTAGCGCGGCGGCACTACCGGTTGCAGCGCGACCGGCACATCCTTGCGACGATTCAGATTACCGACGATGCTGCGCGCGATAGCCAGCGCATGCGCATCGTTCTGCGCGAGATGATCGACCACGCCGGAGAGCCGCGTATGCACGTCGCCGCCACCGAGGTCTTCGGCGCTGACTTCCTCGCCAGTGGCCGCTTTCACGAGCGGCGGACCGCCCAGAAAAATCGTCCCCTGGTTCTTCACGATGATCGACTCGTCGCTCATCGCGGGCACGTAGGCGCCGCCTGCCGTGCACGAGCCCATGACGACCGCGATCTGCGGAATGCCCGCTGCGGAAAGATTCGCCTGGTTGTAGAAGATGCGGCCGAAGTGGTCGCGATCGGGAAATACGTCGTCCTGGTTCGGCAGGTTTGCGCCGCCCGAATCGACGAGGTACACGCACGGCAGATGGTTCTCTGCCGCGATTTCCTGCGCGCGCACGTGCTTCTTGACGGTGACCGGGTAGTAGGTGCCGCCCTTCACGGTCGCATCGTTACAGACGATCACGCATTCCTGCCCCGCGATGCGGCCGATGCCCGTGATCACGCCCGCGCCAGGCGCGTCGTCGTTGTACATGCCGTACGCCGCGAGCTGCGACAGTTCGAGAAACGGCGTGCCCGGATCGAGCAACTGGGCGATCCGGTCGCGCGGCAACAGCTTGCCGCGCGAGACATGCTTGTCGCGTGCCGCCGCGCCGCCGCCCAGCGCGAGCTTGTCGACTTTCGCGCGCAGATCCGCAACCAGCGCTTCGAGCGCGGCAGCATTGGCGCGGAAATCGTCCGAGCGCGGGTTCAGCCTGGTTTCGATGATCGGCATGACGGGAAACTCCTGTTCTACGCGCGGTGTGCTTATCGTTAGCTGAGGTTCGTTGCGGATTGCTGCGGATCGGTTACAGCGTTTCGGCGAACAGTTCGCGGCCGATCAACATGCGGCGAATTTCGCTCGTGCCCGCGCCGATTTCATACAGCTTCGCATCGCGCCACAGGCGGCCGACCGGGTATTCGTTGATATAGCCGTTGCCACCGAGAATCTGGATCGCCTCGCCGGCCATCCACGTTGCTTTTTCGGCGGTGTAGAGGATCACGCCTGCGCAGTCCTTGCGTACCTGGCGCACGTGATCTGTGCCGATCGTGTCGAGTTGCCGGCCCACTGCGTACAGATAGGCGCGGCATGCCTGCAGCGTGGTGTAGAGATCCGCGACCTTGCCCTGGATCAGCTGGAATTCGCCGATTGCCTGGCCGAACTGCTTGCGGTCGTGGATGTACGGCACGACCGCATCCATCACCGCGACCATGATGCCGGTCGGACCGCCCGCGAGCACGGCGCGCTCGTAGTCGAGCCCGCTCATCAGCACCTTCACGCCGCCGTTCAGTTGACCAAGGATATTTTCTTCCGGCACCTCGACGTCCTGGAACACCAGTTCGCCCGTGTGCGAGCCGCGCATGCCGAGCTTGTCGAGCTTCTGCGCAACCGAAAAGCCCTTCATGCCTTTTTCGACGATGAATGCGGTAATGCCACGTGAATTCGCTTCGGGATCGGTTTTCGCATACACGACCAGCGTGTCGCAGTCGGGGCCGTTGGTGATCCACATCTTCGTGCCGTTCAGCACGTAACGGTCGCCCTTCTTTTCGGCGCGCAGCTTCATGCTGACCACGTCGGAACCGGCGTTCGGCTCGCTCATGGCGAGCGCGCCGACTTGTTCGCCGGAGACGAGCTTCGGCAGGTATTTCTGCTTCTGCGCAGCGGTGCCGTTGCGGTGAATCTGGTTCACGCACAGGTTGGAGTGAGCGCCGTACGACAAACCGACCGACGCCGACGCGCGCGAGATTTCCTCCATCGCCACCATGTGCGCGGTGTAGCCCATATTCGCGCCGCCGTATTCTTCCGCGACCGTCATGCCGAGCACGCCGAGGTCGCCGAACTTTCGCCACAGGTCCATCGGGAACTGGTCGGTGCGATCGATCTCGCCGGCGCGCGGCGCAATTTCCTTCGCCGCGAACGACGCGACCGTGTCGCGCAGCATTTCGATCTCTTCACCAAGCGGGAATTGCAAACCGGGCAGATTGCTCATCTGTGTCTCCATGATTCGGGATTCGGACCGCGTGCCAGGCCTGTTGCCGCACCGCTGTCCGTGCAACGCGAATTTCACGCTAGATTGACGTATGCGTCAATAGATTTTTTGGAATTTTTGAGTAATACTCAGATATGCATGAAATGGCTGAAAGTGCTGTAATCCGGCGATCAAGGCCATTCCTCGCGGTTTTCCTGGCGCAGGAAACTGACTAATACTCATACGATGACCACACCGAAAACAGCCCCGGCGCATGGCCGGGGCTCCGTCCCACCCTCGGCCACTGTCGCTGCCGGTCGCCCCGACCTGCCCGCTACACGGCGCCAGCCGGCTGGCCGCAAGTCGCAGCAGCGCGTGAAGGAAATCCTGCAAGCCGGTCGGGATGTGTTTTCGGAAAAAGGCTACGAGCGCGCCACCACCGCGGAAATCGCGCAGCGACTCGGCGTATCCGAGGCAACGGTGTTCAGTTATTTCCGCGGCAAACGCGAACTGTGCGCGCATGTGATCGGCGACTGGTACGACGAAATCATCGGAGCGATCGAAGCCGGCCTGCCGCAGGACGGCACCGTGCGGCAGCAGTTCGCTTTTATCGTGCGCATGCATTTGCGGTTGATGCTGGTGAATGGCACCGGGCTATGCGCGCTCGTGCTCTCCGAGGGCCGCGCGCAGCATCACGACCTGAGCGTTGCGCTCACCGACCACCAGCGGCGCTACACGGCGCCGTTGATGGCCGTGCTCGCGCGCGGCCAGGAAAGCGGCCAGGTGCGCGCCGACATGCCGCTGCGGCTACTGCGTTCGCTGGTGTTCGGGCCGATGGAGCACGTGCTGTGGGACGCGACGCTCGGCCAGCGGCCCACCGATATCGAAGCGACCGCCGAACAGTTGATCGACGTGCTGTGGTCGGCCTTGCAGCCGCCCGATGCGCCGCATGCGGCACTGCGGCAATTCCGTCATGAGGTGGGGGAAGCGATGGTCCGGCTCGAGCAGGCCGAAGCGGCGCTGGCGGTGCCTGAGGCGACAGCGTCTGCAACCGCGTCGAAAGGTACTGCGAAAGCGGCGGCACGCGGCAAGGCAACAACCGACGCACCCGCACGCCGAACCTGAATCATCTCCCTGCCGGACCAATCCTGAAGCGGCGGCGTGGCCGTCGACGGCGAGCGAAAGCGGCCGGCCTGGTGCAGAGGCGCTAGCGACCGAACAACGCCGCGAGCCCCGCAGGAGAGGTGAACATTCCCGCGCCGTCGTGACCTACGCCCGGCACTTCGAACACGCAATGGTTCAGTTCTCCGGGATGACGCATACGCATATAGCGCGCATACGCGCGGCCGCGCTCCAGTCGATGCGCACCCTGCGCGCGCGCCGCGCAGGAAGTGTCGAGTGCGGGGTGCGCCGGGTCGCTATCGTCGCCACCGAGCAGCAGCACGACGTCGCGATGCGCATACGCGGCTTCGAGCGTAGCGGCGCAACCGCCGCGCATCGTCTCGAGTGCATAGGCCGGTAGTCGGTCCAGGCCGTATTTCCAGTCGTTGAAACCGGGGCAACGCGCGTCGTCGAAGGCTGTGAACGTGGAGCCGTCCGCACCCGGCCGCAGCGTATCGAAATACACATACGACGAGGGATTCGCGATCACGTAGCGCACTGCGATGCCACAGTCAGTGAGTTGAGCCTCGCCATGCGTCACGACCGCATAGCGCTGCGCAACCTGGCCGCCACCCGAATGACCGGCAATCACAACCGTCTCCAGCGCAGGAAAACTGTCGCGCTGCGCGAGGCGGCGCAGGATCGCGTCGAGCACATCGAACGAGCTGATCGGTGCGGCGTTCGTTGCCGCACCGCCGCCCATCCAGCCGGTCCAGTCCCAGTGCAACGTGGTGGGCGCGAGGCGATGTGCCTCCACGTCGGCGGTAGCGAGGAATTGCGGCACGATCAACAGCGTTTCGGATGCATCCTGGCCTGCTGCGTCGCGCGCCTGCTGCACGAGACGAAAGTAGGTATCGGCGTTGCGCAGGCGGCCGTGCATCATGATCACGACGTGTCGCACACTGGATTGCGGCGCGTCCCATGCATCGGTCGCGAAGAGCGGCACGATGCCCTCGCCCGCCGCGGTCTTCACTGCAATGCGTTGTGGTGCCACGACCGCTACCGGGCGCTCGTTCGGTGCGCGTTCGTCGTCGGGATGAAAAATCTGGGTCATGCGGGAACACTCATAAGGATGACGGCCGGGCGCCTCAATGCGCATCGGCTGAAGCGGACGAAACTCCCGGTTCGCGTCCGGACTTCGTGAAAAACACCATCGCCAGCGAAAGCAGACCGGCGAAGATCAGATAGAACGCCGGCGTGAGACTGCTGCCAGATAGATGCGTGAGCCAGGTGATCGTCAGCGGTGCCAGGCCGCCGAACAGCGTCACCGCGATGTTGTACGACAGCGCGACACCAGTCGAGCGGTTGCGCACCGGAAAAAGCGTCGCAAGCATGCCGGGATGCGCGCCGGACATCGCCGCAAGAAACACGGTCGCGATCATCTGCGCGATGAACAGATGCAGTGGCGTGGGCTGCGTGATGACGAAATGGAACAGCGGGTACGCGCAGATCACCCACGCAATCACGACTGGATAGAAGCAGCGGTACGGCCCGTAACGATCGGCTAGCTTGCCCGACAGCGGGAACAGGAACAGATTCAGCGCGCCCGATACGAACGCACCGAGCAGTGCGCTCGACAGCGGCAGATGCAGTTGCCGCTCGACATACAACGACAGGTACGAATGCCAGACATAGTTGGTCGCCGCACCAACGATGATCACACCCATCGCGCAGATCACCGCATCGCTGTTAGCGCGGAAGAATTCGCGCAACGACTGGCGCGGCGCGGCATCGCCGCCGTGACCGCGCAACGCTTCGAACTCCGGCGACTCGGCCACCCGGTGACGGATGTAGAAGCCCATCGGTCCCGCGAGCGAGCCCATCAGGAACGGCAGCCGCCATCCCCACGACACGAGCTGCGCGTGCGAGAGCTGGGTCGTCAACAGCCAGCCCACACCCGAGGACAACAACAGCGCGAACGCCTGCGACGACATGTTGAAGCTGCCGTAGAACATCTTCTTGCCGGGCGGTGCGTATTCGACCAGCATCGCCGATGCAGTCGCAAACTGGCCGCCCACTGACAGCCCCTGCAGCAATCGCGCAAGCACGACGAGTAGCGGCGCAGCGACACCGATCGTCGCGTACGACGGCGTCAGGCCCATCAGCAGCGTGCTCGCAGCCATCGATACGATCAGCAGCGACAGCGCACGGCGGCGCCCCACGCGGTCCGCGTAGAGGCCGAGCAGGATGCCGCCGAGCGGTCGCACGAAGAAGCCGATCGCGAAGGTCGCGAGCGTCAGCGCGATCGATACGAACGCGTTGTCGCCGGGAAAGAACACCTGCGCGATGATCTTCGAGAAGTAGCCGTAGATCAGAAAATCGAACCATTCGAGCCCGTTGCCGAGCACCGATGCGAAGATCGCTCGGCGCACCATCGAGCGGCTTAGCGCCGGCTGAGCCACCGTCTCGTCTTGCTTGCCGTCTTGCGAGTGGATAGACAGATCGTTCATTGCGTGCATTGTCCCGTTCCGAACATCGCCGCGAGTGCGCACGGCGAAGTCAGCATCCGCGCGCCGTTGTGGCCGACACCGGGCACGACGTGGAAGTGCTGGTTCAGCCCGTCCGGGTGACGGGCCTGCATATAGGCGGAGTATGCCGTGGCGCGCGCGAGGCGTTGCGAACCTTGTGCTTCGGCGGCGCAGCTTTTGTCGAGCGCGGGATGCATCGGATCGTCGTCCTGGCCGCCGACGAGGTAGTCGACGTGGCGCTTCGCATAGGCTGCTTCGAGCGCCTCGGGTGTGCGGTCGTTTACGTACGGCGGCCGTTCCTGCATGCCGTATTTCCATGCATCGAACGACGGACAAGTGGCGGCATCGAAAGGCCCGAACGTGTTTTGCGCAGTCGGACGCCGGGCATCGAAGTACGCATACGACGACGGGCTCGATACGACGTAGCGCACGTCGATGCCTTCGTCCGCCAGTGCCTGCAGATCGTGTGCGGCGACCGCGTATCGTTGCACGACCTGCGCGCCGCCCGAGTGACCGGCGAATACGACGTACTTCAGGTTCGGAAACAGATGCCGGTCCGCAAGCCGCGCGACGATCGCGTCGAGTACCGCGTACGAGCTGATTGGCGCACCACCCTCGGCCGCCTCGCCGCCCATCCATGCGTTGTCTTTCCAGCGCAGTAGATTAGCGGGCAGCGAGCGGACCTGCGTGTCGACCGTGGCGAGAAACTGCGGCGCGATGAGCAGCGTGTTACCGGCGTCGGTGCCTGAGCGCTCGCGGGCTTTCTCCGCAGTGTGGAAGTACACGTCCGCATTGCGCAGCTTGCCGTGAATCACGATCACCGCGCGCTCGATCTGCGGTTGCGGCACGTTCCAGTCCGCCGACAGGTAGAGCGGGAACTGCGCCTGTCCCTGCAGCGTGTCGATCGCAAGACGCGCATCGGCGATGGTTCCGACCGGATGCAGGTTCGGTCGGTACTCGTGCTGCGCGAATACCGGCGCGACTGTTATCGCCAGCGCCGCGTACAGCGCCGCTGCGCAGCGACGCATCTTTCGCGATCGATTGCTACTCATCCTGTCTGCTCCTGTCCGCATGTATCGTTCAGAACCGGTGGCGAATACCGAGCGTCACGCCGGTCTGGTTCGACGCGAATGCAGTTTCATCGGTTACACCGACCGGCGTGTAGCTGCCATTCGCATAGCGTGTCGCAGCCGCATACGCGACCGTCGCGTATAGATCGGTGCGCTTCGACAGCAGGTAATCGGCACTCAACACACCCATCCACGCATTCGATACGTTGTGCGTCTTGTTCGACTGATAGTAGGTCGCAGCGGTCAGCCGAAACACCGGTGCAAACAGATAGCGCACCCCACCGAACCATAGCGCAGCTGACACCGTCGCGCCCTTCGTCGGATTGAGCAGATAGTGCTCGTAGCCGCCCATCACCGAGAGCGCACCGTTCACATCGTCGCGAAACGACGCGCTCCAGTTGCGCGTCTTCGACCACAGGCCTGTGGAATTGATCGCGCCGTTGCGGTAGTCGTAGGCCAGCGCCGCCGAGAACCCACCGATGTCGTATTCGAGTCCACCGCCATATGCCGCACTGCTCTGGAACGACGCTGCATCGCCGCCGAAGCTGTAGTCCGCAATCGTCGTCAAACCGCCGAAGTGCCCAACGTATTTGACCGAGTTGTTCAAGCGCGCCTTGTATGCGAGATCGTCCGACGAACCGGTGGTCGGAAACCACGTGTACTGCGGCGCATAGCCCATCGGGTCGTAACGCTCGAGCACGTCGTACATCGCCGTGTACTGCAACCCCGCCGACAGCGAGCCAAACGCATTCGACAAGCCCACTGCCGCGGTCCGGTTGAACAACGTGCCGGCCGTCGCATTGGTGCCGTCGTTGCTGTTGATCCCAGCCTCGAGCACGAAGAACGCATGGTTGCCGCCGCCCAGGTCCTCCACGCCGCGAAACCCGAAGCGCGAATTGCTGAGGCCGCCCGAGTTCTCGCGTACCAGGCTGCCGCCATTCGCGCCCGCATGGTTGAGGAATTCGATGTTGGTGTCGATCACCCCGTACAGCGTGACCGACGACTGCGCGTGAGCCGGTACGCAGGCCACCCCGGTAACCGCCGCGACGCTCGCGGCAAGGCAGTGCTTTTTCATTGTGCTGTCTCCTGTCGATTGTTTTTGTGCGCATCGGCTGGTGCAGCGATGCGTTGGGCATGATCGTAGGAGGGAGCGTGGTAAATGTAAAATACACAATCAATGCCATATCCATACATATAGAATATGGCAAGCAATCGGTCACTGAGGAGCCGGCAACATGGAACTGCGTCATCTGCGTTACTTTCTGGCCGTTGCCGAAGAAGGCCAGTTCACCCGCGCCGCCGAACGTCTCGCGATGCAACAGCCGCCGCTGTCGCAGCAGGTCCGGCTGCTGGAAGAGGAACTGGGCTTCGATCTGTTCATGCGCCTGCCGCGCGGCGTCGTGCTGACACCGGCAGGCGAGGCGTTTGCGCAAGACGCGCAGCGGCTCATCGAAGGTCTGCAACAGGCCGCCGAACGCGCGAAGCGAATTGCGCGCGGCGAGATCGGCACGGTGGCAATCGGTCTAACCAGCTCGGCGGGGTTTCATCCGCTCACGACCGAAGCGATTCGCGAATTCCGGCGTCTACATCCCGATGTCGCGGTCGATCTCACCGATCTCAACGCCGCCGAAGTCAACGAGCGCCTCATCACCGGTCTCGTCCACGTTGCGTTTCTGCGCAAGCCGGTCGAGCGGCCCGCCGGACTATCGTTCGCGATGCTCGACGAAGAGCCGATGGTGGTGGTGCTGCCGGACGGTCATCCGCTGCTCAAACGTCGCCGCGCCACGCCGCCGGAGGTGGCACTCGACACGCTCGCCAACGAGGATTTCATTCTGGTTCGCCGCCCCGGTGCACCAGGCATGTACGCCGACATCCTCACGGCATGCCGGCAAGCGGGCTTCTCGCCGAATATCGCCCGCGAGGTGCCGCGCATGTTGCTGGGCATCCGGCTCGTGGCCGCGGGGCTCGGCGTGACCCTGGTGCCTGCGTCGATGCAGCGCTACAGCCAGGTCGGTGTCGTCTATTGCCGGTTGAAAAAGCCCCCTGCGTTGACTGCGCCGCTGCATTTCGGTTATCCGGATGCCCTTAAAGACGACACGGCTAGCAACGGTGCGGCGAGCCGCTTTGTCGACTTCGTGCTCGAGCATTACCGGGCGCGCGGCGTACGCTGAAGGCGCAATGACTTCGAAACGCGGGGTTCGCGACGCGCGCTGCCACATCGCGCGTTTTCCGCTACATTGAATGCCGATACGACTACCCGTTCACGGAGCAACGATGGCAGCAGATCAACCCTACTCGCAGACCGCCCCCACCCGCGCCGAAGTCGATGCTTTTGCCGGCGTAGTGGTTCTCGATTTCGGCACCGACTGGTGCGGCTATTGCCAGGGCGCAAGGCCGCTGATCGAAGAAGGTCTGGCACGCCATCCGGCCGCACGGCATCTGAAGATCGAAGACGGTCCCGGCCGGCCGCTTGGTCGCTCGTTCAAGGTCAAGCTATGGCCGACACTGATCTTTCTGCACGATGGTCGCGAAGTTGCGCGCGTCGTGCGACCCACCGACAGCACGTCGATCGAGGACGCGTTCGCCGCACTGGAGTAACGCGCAGCGATCGTCTACCGATTGACCGGCTGCTTTGATCCTCCATCCGCCGGCTTGTGGAACATTGTCTTGCAGCCGGGGCTTAGCTCGTCGTAATGCGTTTTCATGCACGCAGTGATTTTCTGCTTGTTCGGAATGTCGGACGCGCAGAAGTGTATGGCGTCGGCCTTGCAGGCTTTGGTTTGCTCGTCGCGCGATGCGGCGTGCGCGGTATAGGCGACGCCCGCCATCGTGAGCGCGGCGAGCAACGAAGAAATCAGCTTGTGACGCATGATCGGTACCGGAAGTGATGGATGCCGTTGCTTCAGCAATTTCCGATCCCGGGGCAACGAACGCAGTGCTGCACCCGCTTGCACGCCCCCTTTCCCACATATTCGCAACGCCTGTCGGGGTCACTGCAGCGCCGACAAACCTCCCCTATAGTGTCTGCCGGTGTTCAAACGCCGGCGCAACTCGATGCGCCCACATAGTGAGCATTCGCAGTTCGAAGCGACTCACGGCACGCATCGCGCCGGCAGCCGATCACCAACGTAGCCTCTCGATAGACAAACAACCTTGAGCCGGTGCGGACGCGGTCGGTCCGCTACATCACACGGAGAAAAAGATGAGAAAGAGGAAGACAGCGCTGATGGCCGCCTTGCTGGCCACAGCGGCGGGTGCACAGGCGCAGAGCAGCGTCACCTTGTATGGACGCGTGGATGCAGGAGTGGAGTACATGTCGGGCGCACCGACCGGTGCGGGTCCGAACAGTCCGGCAACCGGCAGCGCCAGCCGCTTTCGCGCCGAGAGCGGCGACTGGGGCACGAGCCTGTGGGGTTTGAAAGGCACCGAAGATCTGGGCGGCGGTTACGCAGCCGTATTCCATCTGGAAGGTGCATTCAACACGATGAACGGTCAGGGCAGCAGCGACGGTCTGTTCGATCGCTATGCGACGGTCGGTATCGCGAGTAGCCAGTTTGGTACGTTGCTGCTCGGACGTGAGCTGTTCATCTCGAACGGTGTGTGGGACTTCGATCCGTTCGGGCAATCGAACTGGTCGTCGGCGTCGCTGGTACGCGGACGCAACTGGCTGCACTCGAGCAACAACATTTCGTACCAGTCGCCGACCATCGGCGGGTTCGACGCATTCGGACAATATGCATTGTCGAACTCGACCAGCTGGAACGGTAATGGCACGACGCCGCAGGGACGCTGGGCCGGGCTGCAGCTCACCTATACGTCACCGCTCTTCCAGGTGCGCGGTATCTACGACGAAATTCGCAATTCGCAAAACGGTCAGCTAACCGATCCGTTCACCGCATCGCGCGAATATACGGCGGCCGTCAACGTGTTCCTCGGCAAGTTCAAGATTCAAGGTGCGTACCAGGCGATCCGCACGTCGGGTGGCGATGCAACGGCAGGCGTCGCGCCGACCACGCTCGATCACGAATGGGGTGGCGTGACGTGGCAGGCAACGCCGGCCGCGTCGCTGATCGCCGCCGTGTATCACGTCAATGCGAACAAGGGTGCGGGCAACGCGACGATCTATACGGTCGGCGGTACCTACAACCTGTCCAAGCGGACGCTGCTCGACATGCAGATCGCAACGGTGCAAAACAGCAAGACGGCGAATTTCGGCCTGAATGCGAATAGCGCGGGCGATACGGTGTCGAGCGACAACCCGATCGTCGGTCATAGCCAGTCGGGTGTGTACGCCGGTATTCAGCATCTGTTCTGATTTGATCTGATAGAGGCACCGCTGCGGCCGCTGCGTATTCTGCGCAGCGGCCGCACCGTTTTTCGCGCCGCTATTTTTTTGCCATCGACAGAAAACCTTCCGTGAGGAAGCGGATCAGCCGCTCGCACTGCTTCGGGTCACCCCATGTCGCACCGTGCTTAGACAGCCGTTCGACGCGCCGGTCGGCCACCAGCATCAGCAACGCGCCCAGCGCGAACTCGTAGCCCCACACCACGGTGTCCCGCTTCGTGCCCGGCAGCGCCTTGCACATTACATCGATGAAGAGCGTCGCGAGCGGATCGTAATACTCCTGCTGGATCGCACTCGCCTCTTCGCCTGGCTCCCACATGGTGCGTGCCACCAGCACGGAAAAAGACTCGCCGTCCTCATCCGCGCGCAACGCGACCACCGGCTCCGCCCACGCGCGAACGATATCCTCAACCGCTTGCGGATTGTCACGCGACGTGTCCACCTCCCGCATGCGCGTCATCCGCTCGGTGATATACGGCTTGCGATGCTCGAACATCGTTTTGAGCAATTCGTTTTTCTTGCCAAAGTAATAGCCGACGAGCGCAAACGGCACACCGGCATGCGCGGCAATGTCGCGCACCGACACGGCGTGATAGCCATGCTGCGCAACCAGGATCTCCGCGCTGCGCAGAATCTCGGCGCGCCGGTCGGGGCGTGACGCTTCTTCCGCGGGGATGACGGAACGATGAGGCTTCGCGCCCGCGGACGGTTTGCGAGCCGGTGGCTTGCGCCGCGTCGCGGTATCGGCTTGAAGTCGAGGTCTATTTGCCATGTATCGATCTGGGTCAGTTGACACGCATGTGCGTTTACACACGCACGAATAAAATATTGTACACTCGTGCAAACTTCACTCATACAAACAATATCGGGTGCTCGATCAGGAGACATTGTATGGCCATCTGCTGGAACTCCGGCGCGCTGTCGTGCAATCAGCGCACGCGTGACATCGCTCGCGGAGACCGATCATGCGAATGAACAGCCGCTGGGTCGCGCTCGCGATCATCTTCGTGTCGTTTTTGCAGTTCACACTCAACTGGTTCAACATCGTGCCGGCGTTCGGCGGCCTAATTGCGGACCTGCATCTCTCGCTGCCGCAAGTGGGCGTCGTGATCGGCATGTTTATCGCTGGTTACGGGCTTGCGCATATTCCGGGCGGGATGCTCGCCGAAGCGTTCGGCATGCGCTTCGCAATGCTCTTCGGTATCGCGGTCGAAACAATCGGCACGGTTCTGTCGGCCGTGGCGCATCGCTATGATGTGTTGCTGATCGCGCGGTTTATCTGCGGTGTGGGTGGTTCGGTCTATATCGGCAGCGCTATCGGTTTGACAGCGGCCTGGTTCCGCGACCACGAACTCGCGACGGCCAACGGCCTCGTCACCGGTGTCGCGTTTACCGTTGGCGCGTCGCTCGGGTTGTATCTGTGGACCGATATCGTCGCGGCGCTCGGCTGGCGCGCAGCGTTGCTATTCGGTGCCGCTGCGGGAGCGATCACGTTCGTCGCACTCCTGTGGGTGTTCCCCGTGCCGTTCGAGACACGCGGCAGCGATAGTGCTCGCGGCGTCGCGGGCAATCATCTCAATCTCGCCGCGTTACGACGCACATTTGGCAACCGCAACCTGTGGTTTCTCGGCTTGAGTTTTCTCGGTGCTTACGGCAGCTATTTCACCGCGGCCCAACTGTTGCCAGCCTATGGCGTTGCGCATCTGCAGCTCGGACCCGCTGCGGCGAATTCGCTCGGCGTCGTACTGCTGACGAGTGGCGCACTCGGCGGTGCGGTGGGTGGCTGGCTCGCGGATAAAGTGTTCGGCGTTATACCGACTATGGTTGGCGCGTTGATCATCGAATCTGTCGCGCTCCTGCTGATTCCGCGTCTCGGCGCCGCCGGCCTGCAGATTGCCGCTGCCGCGATCGGCGGAATGGGCATTCTCGCCTTCGTCCCGTGGATCGCGATGCCTGGGCTGTACCGCGACGAAATCGAGCTGTCCGACATACCGACCGCATGCGGCTTGATGCTGACAATCGTCGCGCTCGGTGGCGTTACGCTGCCGGCCCTCTACGGTTGGGTTGCGACCCACTACGGATATACAAACGCGTGGACCGCGCTTGCCGCGGCATCGTTTGTTTCGATGCTGTTCTGTTTTCTGGTGCGCCGGCCCGACGCCGCGCACAGCGGCAGCACGAACGCCGAAGCCGCGTTCAAATGACCCACAAATCACGGACATACGCGCGTCTCGCCGCGTTTTATTATCGTTACTGGAGGTCCCTCGCATCATGATCGAACTCGACGCCACACACGACCCCAAACGGACTAGCTGGGTCGATAGCGCCAACGCGCCCGATACCGATTTTCCGATCCAGAATCTGCCGTTGGGCATCTTTAGCAGCGACCTGGTCACGCCCGCCGTATCGCGCCACTTCGGCATTGCCATCGGCGCGAGCGTATTCGACGTGACGCGTGCGCGGCAGCTTGGACTGCTCGAAGGACTGGCCGCGCAAGCTGCCGATCTGGCGAGCACAGGTACGCTGAACGCCTTGTTCGCACAAGGCCGCGCGCCGTCACGTGAATTGCGCGAACAGGTTTCCGCACTGCTCGACGACAAGAGCGCAGAAGGCGCACGCGCACGTGCGCTGCACGAGCAACTGCTGTATCCGGCTTCCGCCTGCGAGTTGCATCTGCCCACTGCGGTTGGCAACTACACCGATTTTTACTCGGGCATTCATCACGCAATCGCGGCCGGCTCGCTACTGACACCCGATAACCCATTGCCCGCGAACTACAAGTGGGTACCGATTGCCTATCACGGCCGCGCTTCGTCGGTGCGTCCGTCCGGTACGCAGATCCGCCGGCCGCATGGCCAGCGCGGCGGCACAGCCGATCGTCCACCGGTCTTCGGTCCGTCGCAGCGGCTCGATTTCGAACTCGAAATGGGCTTCTATGTCGGCGCGGGCAACGCGCTCGGCGAGCCGGTGCCGGTGGCGCAAGCCGGCGATCATATCGTCGGCTTCAGCCTGCTCAACGACTGGTCCGCGCGCGACGTGCAGCGCTGGGAGATGTTTCCGCTCGGCCCGTTCCTCAGCAAGAACTTCGGCACGTCCGTCTCGCCGTGGGTCGTGACTGCCGATGCGCTCGCTCCGTTCCGCATGCCGGCCATGGAACGCCCTGCGTCCGACCCGCAACCGCTCCCCTATCTGCACGACCCGGTCGATCAACGCCACGGTGGCATCGACGTCGATCTCAGCGTGAAGCTGTCGACCGAAGCGATGCGCGCAGCGGGCACACCGGCGGCGCAGATCATCCATTCGAACGCGCAGTACCTGTACTGGACGCCCGCGCAGATGCTCGCGCATCACACGTCGGGCGGCTGCGATCTGTTGCCCGGCGACCTGATCGGTACCGGAACGATTTCCGGGCCGACACGCGACCAGTTGAGCAGCCTGCTTGAACTGACGTTCGGCGGCACGCAGCCGGTCACGCTGCCCAATGGCGAACAGCGCGCGTTCCTGCAGGACGGCGACGAAATCACCTTCCACGGACGCTGCCAGCGTGCCGGCTTCGTCACGATCGGCTTCGGCTCGTGTGTCGGCCGGATTGTCGCGTGACGCGTATCACACCTCCCTCAATACGGAGCATTCCATGACGAGACTGATCGACATTTCCATTGCCCTCGATAACGACACGCTCTCCGACCCGCCGTTCATGCGACCTTCGATCGGCTACACGACACACGAAGCATCGGCCGTCGATCTGATCGCGTCGTTTCCCGGCATGACCGTCGATCAATTGCCGGACCGGATGGGATGGGCCGTCGAAACGGTCACGTTATCGACACATAACGGCACACATATCGACGCCCCCTGGCACTACCACCCGACGATGGACGGCGGCGTGCGCGCGATCGCAATCGACGAAGTGCCGCTCGAATGGTTCATGCAGCCCGGCGTGAAGCTCGATTTCCGTCATCTGCCCGACGGTCATGTAGTGACGCCTGCGGAAATCGACGCGGAACTGGCGCGTATCGGCCACACGCTGAAGCCACTCGAAATCGTGGTCGTCAACACGCGAGCCGGCGAACGGTATGGCGAAGCCGACTACATCCATAGCGGCTGCGGCATGGGTCGCGACGCGACACTGCATCTCACGTCGTTTGGCGTGCGGGTAGTCGGCACCGATGGCTGGAGCTGGGACGCGCCGTTTTCTCACACTGCGCGGCGCTATGCGGAAACGGGCGACGCCAGCCTGATCTGGGAAGGCCACAAGGCCGGGCGCGAAGCGGGCTACTGTCAGATCGAAAAACTGCACAACCTGGAGAGCCTGCCGGCCGATGGTTTTACCGTGATCTGCTTTCCCGCGAAGATTCGGAACGCCAGTGCCGGCTGGACGCGGGCGGTGGCAATTCTGCCGGATTGAGTGAAGCATTAACACACATATGCCAGATGAATATTTGAATCAATCCGGAGATCATTAAACCCATTTCCCCCTAAATATCAGACCTATCATATTTTTACCGAAGCGATTCGGCACGCTGCTCCAGCAGTTGGAGATGCGCACTTAACGTTCGATCACAGGAGAACGATATGAGTGGCTATCAACGGTGCTACAAGGGAGCTCGATGGGTCTTGGGAATGGCACTACTCATCAGCGGTTCGGTTTTTGCACAAACTTCAACAAGGAACGCTCCATTATCTTCAAGTCAGGAAGTGGGTAATAGCGAAATCGTCACACTCGATCCCGTTACTCACAAATTGCGACCGGCTACAGCGGACGAAATCAATCAACTCAAAACATCCGTCGCGCAGCCCAGAACGTTCGCGAACGGCGCGCTGCTGCCGCGCAATGAAGCTGAGGCGCTCACCACCCTGCGCCCGCTCCCTCACGGCGGCTACATCATGCGTATGCCTGAATCGCTAGTCAGCCCGTTGGGAGAACAGCCATGAGCATGCTTAAAAATGGTCTTGCTGCGGCGGTCCTGTTAGCACTAGCCGGCGCGGCTCAAGCGACCCAGATGGTCATCGTCAATGTGGATCAGGCCGGTCTGGGCCTCAACGATCCCACAGTCGTGCAACCGGTTGGCGGCAACCCCGGCACGACGCTCGGTCAACAACGAACGATCGCCTATCAGTACGCCGCCGATGCATGGGGAAGCGTGATAAACAGCACGGTCCCGATCAAGGTTCAGGCCAGTTTTGCAGCGCTGGCATGCACCGCTACAACCGCTGTATTAGGTTCGGCGCGTAGCGCCTATGTTCTCTATAACTTCAATGCCAGCGCGATCCCCAATATCTGGTACCCCGCAGCGTTGGCCAATGCGGTAAACGGCGCTGATCTGCTAAGCGGCGGTGCGGCTATCGTCAGTAGCTTCAATGCCAATATCGGGCAACCCAATTGCCTTGCAGGCACGACCTGGTATTACGGGCTCGACGACAACGCACCAGCAGGCACCACCGATTTCATCGACACCGTCATGCACGAGATCGCCCATGGCCTGGGCTTCGCCAGCACGACCAACGTCAGCACAGGTGCTTTGCTGAACAATATGGGCGACGTCTTTTCGACGCCGATCTTCGATCACGTTTCCGGTCTGAACTGGAATGCGATGACGACGGCTCAGCGCAAGGCTTCGATCGTCGGTCAGGGGTTGGTGTTCGGCGGGCCTACCGTGACGCAGGAAATTCCACTGGTACTGCTGAACCGGTTGTCGCTCAACGCGAGGATGGGCGCATCGACCACGAGCTACTCGATCGGTATGGCTAACTTCGGACCTCCAGCCAACGCCAGCAACTTTGTCGGTCAGGTCTCGGTGGTCAGCGACGGCAGCGCCAATCCTTCGCAAGGTTGTGGGACGTTGATCAACACCGGTAGCGGCGGCGATGGTGGCCCACTTGCAGGCTTGATCGCACTCGCCGTCGCAGGCGGCTGTAACAGCGGCACCAAAGCCTTTCAGGCCCAGCTCGCGGGTGCTACCGGCATCATCATCGTGAGTAACCAGCCGGGGCCTGCGCCCTACCTCACGGATGGCTATACCAACAATGCGATCCCGACGGTCAGCCTCGCCCAGGCCGATGGTACGAAACTGCAGGGCAGTATCCCGGGTGTCAGTGTGACGCTGGCGACCATAGCAGGCATGTACCAGGGGGCCGACAACCAGGGCCGTGGCATGTTGTACGCCCCTCCCGTCGTACAACCGGGTTCGAGCCTGTCGCACTGGGATCTGACGATGCAGCCGCATACGTTGATGGAACCGGTGGCTCAGAGCGGCCAGATGGCAAACCTGAAGCTGGACCTTACCCCCGCGGCGCTCAAAGATATCGGCTGGACGCGCAATACGGCTAACGGTGTGCTTGGGGGCGGCCTGATTTCGGGAGGGTTGCTGCCGGCTTGCGACACCGGCGTGCCAGCGGTTGCGGCCGGTGGGGCGATCACCGGCGCCAGCATCGTGGCGCGGGCCAACGTCTGTCGGCTCAATCCTGGCCTGCTTGGGACGGAATACATGTCGTGCGTCAATAACTATGCGAGCGCGCTGGCTGCGCAAAAGCTGATTACGATGGCGCAGCAACTGCAGGTAGGCGTGTGTGCGACCACGACGGGCATACCGCCGCTCGCGACGAAGAGTAAGTAAGTCCATAACATCGGGGTACGTCGCACTTGCATTCTCCATTCATTGTGTGCAACATGCATATATGCACGTTGCACACAATTAGGTACCCCGATGACCCAGCGCACGGAAAACCTGCTCGGCGTACTGGCCGTGCTGGTCACAGACGAGATGAACGGCCAGGATACGCCGCCCGCACTGGCCGGCGCCACCGCGCGCGCCATGCTGAACGCAATCGGCCAGTACCCGGATTCGTCGATCGAAGTGCTGCGCGAAGCGGTCGACCTGTCGCATCCGGCGGCAGTTCGCGCGGTGGCGGGGCTTGTCGATGCGGGACTCGTCGAAAAGAAAACCGGCGATGACCGGCGCTCAGTCGCCCTCGTGCTTACCGCTGCCGGCAAGCGCGAGATGAATCGCGTACGGTCCGCTCGCGACCGTATGTTGAAGCGCATCGTCGGGCGTCTCGACGATCACGAACGCGTCGCGTTCGAAGACCTGCTGATCAAGATTCTCTGGGAAGAAACGCGAGACCCGGCACACGCGATGCAACTGTGCCGCTTTTGCGACGACGGTCCGTGTTTGAAGGCGGGCTGTCCCGTCGAGTGTCGCGAGCAGGGACTGCCGATGCCGGAGCGGAGCGCACCGTGAATACCGCCCCCGTCCGCTGGAACGCGATTGCCGCGCTCAATGCGGTGTCGGCGTTGTCGCAAATCGGTCAGTTCGGCATCGGCTTCATGGTGCTGCCGGTCTGGCTCGCGCATCGTGGGCTCGATGCGCCGCGCGCGGGTCTGTTCTCGGCTGCACAGTGGACGGGATTGCTCGCTGGCCTGCTGGTCACACCTGCGCTCATGAACCGGATCGGCGCAAGGTGGACCGTGCTGCTCGGTCTTGTGGCATCGACGGTTGCGTTTGCAATCATGGGTGCGCTGTCGTGGCCGCTATGGATCGTACCCGGCGCACTGATCGGCTTCGGCATCGGCTTGCGCTGGATCGCCAACGAAACCTGGCTGTATCAACTGGTCCCGACGCAATCGAGTGGACGCGTCGTCGGCATTCACGAAGCGCTGGTCGCGACAGCCGGTGCGATCGGCCCTGCACTGGCGGTATGGTGCAACGTCGATGGGCACATCACGTTCATGGCCGGCGCTGCGTTCACGCTTGCCGCAGCCGTGCCGCTATGCATGACCGCATCGAGCAAAGCCGATGGCATCACGACGCAGCCAGCCGCCCGTCAATCCGCGAAACCGCATGCGCCATTCGATGCGCTCGTTTGTCTCGGCATGGTGGTCGCAGCGATCGGCGGTCTTAGCGATGGCGCGCTCTACGGCCTGTTTCCACTGTTTGCCGACGGACGTGGTATGAACGGCGCGCAGACAGCCACGCTACTGACGTTCTTCGGAATCGGTGCGATGGCATGCCAGTTTCCCGTCGGCTGGTTTGCCGATCGTGCGGGGCTCGGCGCCGCGGTCATTGTCTGTGCGGCGACCAGTACGCTCGCGATCTTCACTTTCTCGCTGGCAGCGCCGTCGTCGTGGCTGCTCATGGCGAGTGCGGTGCTGCTCGGCGGCATGCATAGCGCGTTTCTGACGCTCGGGTGTTATGCGGTCGCGCGCAGCGGCACGGCGGCGCTCAGTTTCAATGTGCGTAGGGTATCGATTGCATTTACTGCCGGTTCGATCGTGGGGCCGCTGCTTGCTGGCATCGCCATGAAGGCGCTCGGCAGCGACATGCTGATGTGGCAGCTCGCCATTCTGAGCGGTGCGTTGAGCGCTTATGCAATCGGGTTGCATGAGGGCCGGCGTCAGCCTGGAAGATCTTCTTCAATAAGCTAACGCCGGTTTTAAAGCAGAGAAAACATTAACCGTCAGTTAACGCCCGCCAACTTTCTGCTGCCGCCACAGGCACAACACATCGCACGCAATATGCGCAGCCGCGAGCGCGGTGATCTCACTCTGATCGTAGGCAGGCGCGACCTCCACGACATCGGCGCCAATCAAGTTCAACGCCCCAAGTCCACGCACGATCGCCAGCCCCTGCGCCGACGACAACCCACCTGCCACCGGCGTACCGGTACCCGGCGCAAAAGCCGGATCGAGACAATCGATATCGAACGTCAGATACGCCGGCCGCGCGCCGACGATCGACACGATGCGTTCCACCGCGGCACGTACACCATGCTCGTGCACCCACGCGGCATCGAGAATATTCATGCCCATGAAATCGTCGTTCCACGTGCGGATACCGACCTGCACCGAGGTTGCAGGATCGATCAGCCCTTCCTTCACTGCCTTGTAGAACATCGACCCGTGGTTGAGACTATCGGGACTGTCGTCGGCCCACGTGTCGCAGTGCGCGTCGAAGTGAATCAACGAAAGCGGCTTGCCGTATTTCTCCGCATGCGCAACGAGCAACGGATAGGTGATGTAGTGATCGCCGCCAAACGTCAGCATCTTGGCGTTCGAACGCAAGATCGTACGGGCGTGTTCGACGATGGCGGGTTTGATCGTCAGCGGGTTGTGCGCATCGAACCAGCAATCGCCGTAGTCGGTCACGGCGAGATCGTCGAACGGATTGAAGCCCCACGGGTACGGATGCAGTTCCGAGAGTTGTACGCTCGCCGCGCGCACGGCCGCGGGCCCGAGGCGCGCGCCCGATCTGAAGGTCGTAGCAAGGTCGAGCGGCACGCCGGACACGACGACATCGACACCGTCGAGGTCGCGCGTATAGCGTCGTCGCATGAACGACAGCACGCCCGCATAAGTGTTTTCGATCGAGGAGCCGTAAAGGGACGGACGGCGTATTGCGCCGTCGCCATAGAGCAGTTCGGTCATGGAGTGAACCTGCAGGAACAGGCCGGCGGTATGCGTTATTTCGTAGTGTGCATAGCCGCCGGCGACGGATTCATTGGGAACGCGAATCCTTTAGCGCAACCTTACGAGCGTGGACTTCAGCTCGGTGTACTTCTCCAGTGCGTGCAACGACTTGTCGCGGCCGTTGCCCGATTGTTTGTAACCGCCGAACGGGAAGTTCATATCGCCCCCTTCGTCGTAGCAGTTGACCCATACCGTGCCGGCCCGCAGGCTGCGTGCGACTTCGTGCGCGGTGGTCAGGTTAGCGGTCCAAACAGCGGCGGCGAGACCGTAGTCGCTATCGTTCGCAATCTGCACCGCTTCTTCGACGGTATCGAACGTAATCACCGACAGCACCGGTCCGAAAATTTCCTCACGCGCGATTTTCGCGTCGGGCTTCACATCGAACACAGTCGGTTCGATATAAAAACCACCGCTCTCCTGCTTCACACGCGAACCGCCGAGCAACAACTTCGCTTCAGCGCGACCCGCCTCGATATAACCGAGCACACGATCGAGCTGCACCTGATCGACGATCGCGCCCATCGACGTCTGCGGATCGAGCGGGTTGCCCGGCGTATACCCACGCGCGGCCACAGCGAGCCGTTCAAGAAACGCATCCTTGATGTCGCGATGCACGAGCAGCCGCGAACCCGCCGTACACATCTCGCCCATGTTGTAGAAAATCGCGCCCGCTGCCGCGTTAGCCGCGCGATCGAGATCCGGACAGTCCGGCAGCACGATGTTCGGCGACTTGCCGCCCAGTTCGAGCCAGACGCGTTTCAGATTCGATTGTCCGGCGTACTGCATGATCAGCTTGCCGACATTCGTCGATCCGGTGAACGCGAGGCAATCGACATCCGCATGCAACGCGAGCAGCTTGCCCGGCTCGCCGCCGCCCGGCACGACGTTGAAGACGCCGGCCGGAATGCCCGCGTCGAGCGCGAGCTGCGCGACGCGGATCGCGGTGAGCGGCGACTTCTCCGACGGCTTGAGCACGACGCTGTTGCCCGCTGCAAGCGCGGGGCCGAATTTCCACGCGGCCATCAGCAGCGGAAAATTCCATGGCACAACTGCTGCAACGACACCGATCGGCTCACGTGTGACCAGACCAACCAGATGATGATCGGACGGCACCACTTCGCCGCCCACCTTATCGATCGCTTCGGCATACCACTCGACGCAATACGCCGCACCCGGCACGTCGACGCTCGTCGTGTCGGCGATCGGCTTACCGGCATCGAGTGTTTCGAGCAACGATAGTTCGTCGCGATGCTCGCGCATCAGCTTGGCCCAGCGCAGCAGCACCGACTTGCGCTTGCGCGGATTGAGGCCTGACCACACGCGCGCATCGAATGCGCGACGCGCAGCGGCGACTGCGGCATCGACATCCGCGGCGCCGCTATCGGCCACCTTCGCAAGCAACTTGCCGTCGATCGGGCTCACGCAGTCGAACGTACGCCCGCTCTGCGAATCGCGATACGCACCATCGATAAACGCGCGGCCTTCGATCGAAAGCGTAGCGGCCTTGTCCTGCCAGTAAGCCAGTGAATTCTTGTCCATCGGGATGCCTCAATGTTGTGAGTACAGCGAACGCGTTGACGCGGCCTAGAAGGTCGGTGGCGAATTCGCCGACACGACCTCGCAGACCTGCTCCGCGCTGGGATTGCGAAAGCGGTGCGGAAAACGGCTCTCGAAGTAATAGCTGTCGCCGGGGTCGAGCAGCCACGTCGTTTCGTTGACGGTCAGCTCGAGCTGGCCGCTCACCACGACGCCGCCTTCGTGCCCCGCGTGTTGCAGCATCTCCGGGCCGGTATCGGAAAGCGGCTGATACACCTCGCGCATGATGCACATGTTGCGGTCCTTCATACCGGAGCCCGCGAGGTAGAACTCGATCGATTCGTTGCCGAGATTCGGCATGTCCACGCGGCGCGACACGACACCGCGACTCGCCTCTACTTCGAACGTAAAGAATTCGGCGAGGCTCATCGGAATCGACTCGAGCAGTTTCTTCAGCGAACCCACCGACGGGCTCACGCGATTCTGCTCGATCAGCGAGATCGTGCCGTTCGTTACGCCCGCGCGTTTGGCCAGCTCGCGCTGCGACAGACCATGCTTCTTGCGGATGTACTGCAGGCGGGTCGCTACTTCGATGGACATCGATACGCTCGTAGAACAAGGGGGCGTGCGCGAAATGCGGCACGCGAGTGTTGAATATTCTAATCACTTTATTGCACGCGCTGCCTGGGAAAACCCCGAAAGCCAAGCGAAATAATCGCTCGCGCAAGCGCCGTTCCTATCTTGCACGATCGGGTAGAATGCTCCGGGTAAGCCCTGATGATGGTTTCGCAAAAAGCATTTGACGGCATTTTTGACTCGTATATCCTGAACTACAGGTCGTCGTCATACGGTCATCAGCGCCTCCCTGCAAAGCTTTTGCGGTGCAGCGAAACTGCCGGGCCAGTACATGTACGGCAAGACCGGCGTCACGTTTCTTTAAACGCCCTGTGCGTTGTATCGAGCGAGACGTTCAACACTGTCAACGCCAAGTCGAGTGTAATCGTGAGAGTCCGAGGCCCTTTGGTAAGGTGGGATCGTAGTCAGCCGGCGAGATGTCTTCGCGCTGACCGCACCATCGCCGACGGCAGCAACGGCAGGCTTGCGTTTCGCCGGTTTCTGTCCGTCTTCACGATCCTTTCCCGTCGCTCCGTCCGCCGTCACAACGCTATTTCTGCGCGCGCGTTTATCGCTGTGCGCACCGACGAAGTCGCGTCGCTGCTGCCGTAGCGCCTTTCTTTTTTAGCCGTTCGCCTCGTTCGTCTGCGTCAGCGCGCTGTGCGTTTTTTACGCCGGTGTTAGCACGCGGCTACATGCCGCCTGTGCAGGCTGTGCGGCGCACTCGAACGATGCGGACGGCTCATCTGTTTATCACGCGCGGCGCGGTCCGCTGACGACCTCCGCCCGCCTCTTCCGGTGGCCTTGCGTATTGCGCACGGCAGCGGAATCGTGCCGCGCATACGGTGCAGCGCAAGCCGCACCGCGTTCAATCCAGATACTGCAACGCGCCATGCAAACCAGACCAGTCGTCGGTATCAGCGCCGACAGAAACATGATGGGTGTGCACCCGTCACACATGACCGGCGAAAAGTACATCGCTGCGATCGTCGACGGATCGCAGGCCCTTGCGCTGCTGCTGCCCGCGCTCGGCGACCGGCAGGCCAGCGCCGACATCCTGCAGGCGGTCGACGGGCTGCTGTTTACCGGCAGCTATTCGAACGTCGAGCCGCAGCGTTACGGCGGTCACGCAAGCGCACCCGGCACGTTGCACGACCCCGCCCGCGACGCAACAACGCTGCCGCTGATGCGCGCAGCGATCGCGGCGGGCGTGCCGGTACTGGCGATCTGCAGGGGCTTTCAGGAAATGAACGTGGTGTTCGGCGGCACGCTGCATCAAAGCGTCCACACGGTGGAAGGTCTCGACGATCACCGTGAAAACAAGGAGGACACGCTGGACACGCAGTACGGACCGTCCCATTCGCTGCAGTTGACGCCTGGCGGCGTGTTGCAGCAGCTCGCAGCGGGTGCCGCGCAGGTGCGCGTCAATTCGCTGCATGGCCAGGGTATCGAGCGGCTCGGCGCCGGTCTCGTGACCGAAGCCGTGGCGCCGGACGGTCTGATCGAAGCGGTGAGCGTCGAGGGCGCGCGCGCCTTTGCGCTCGGTGTGCAGTGGCATCCGGAATGGAAGTTTGCTGCCGACCCGCTTTCCACAGCGATATTCCGCGCGTTCGGCGATGCTTGCCGGGCTCGAATACGGAACAGGGCCGGAGCCCTGAGCGCAGGCTGAGTGCGGCATCCGCTGCTGCCAGCCTTGCGGTCAACCGGCCCGAGAAAACCTAGAGAGATAAATCATGCATGAGATCGACGAATTCCTGAAGAAGCATCGCATCACCGAGATCGAAGCGATCATCCCCGACATGGCGGGCATCGCGCGCGGCAAGATCATTCCGCGCAGCAAGTTCGAATCCGGAGAATCGATGCGCCTGCCCCAGGCCGTGATGATCCAGACCGTTACCGGCGACTATCCGGAAGACGGCACGCTCACCGGCGTCACCGATCCCGACATGGTGTGCGTCCCCGATCCATCCACGATCCGCATCATCCCGTGGGCCGTCGATCCTACCGCGCAGGTCATCCACGATTGCGTTCACTTCGACGGTACACCGGTCGAAATCTCGCCGCGCCGCGTGCTGCGCCGCGTGCTCGAGTTGTACAAGGCGAAGGGCTGGAAGCCGGTCGTCGCACCGGAACTCGAGTTTTATCTCGTCGACATGAACAAGGACCCGGACCTGCCGCTGCAACCGCCGATCGGCCGTACCGGTCGTCCGGAAACTGGACGCCAGGCGTATTCGATCGAAGCGGTCAACGAGTTCGATCCGCTCTTCGAAGACATCTACGAGTACTGCGACGTCCAGGAACTGGAAGTCGACACGCTGATCCACGAAGTCGGTGCGGCGCAGATGGAAATCAACTTCATGCACGGCGATCCGCTCAATCTCGCCGACCGCGTGTTCCTGTTCAAACGCACGGTGCGCGAGGCTGCGTTGCGGCATCACATGTACGCGACGTTCATGGCAAAGCCGATGGAAAACGAACCCGGCTCGGCGATGCACATCCACCAGAGCCTCGTCGACGAGGAAAGCGGTCAGAGCGTCTTCACCGGCCCGGACGGCAAACCGACCGAGCTGTTCCACAGCTACATCGCCGGGCTGCAGAAATACACCCCCGCGCTGATGCCGATCTTCGCGCCGTACATCAACTCGTATCGCCGGTTGTCGCGCTTCATGGCTGCGCCGATCAACGTGCAGTGGGGCTACGACAACCGCACAGTCGGCTTCCGCATTCCGCATTCGGGACCGGCCGCGCGCCGTGTCGAGAACCGCATTCCGGGCGTGGACTGCAACCCGTACCTCGCGATCGCCGCCACACTGGCGGCCGGTTATCTCGGCATGACCCAGAAGCTCAAGCCCACCGAACCGCTGACCACCGACGGCTACGAACAGCCCTATCAGCTACCGCGCAATCTCGAAGAGGGACTGACCTTGATGGGCGCCTGCGAACCGATGGCCGGCATTCTCGGCGAACCGTTCGTCAAGGCGTACCTCGCCTTGAAGGAAACCGAATACGGCGCGTTCTTCCGCGTGATCAGTTCGTGGGAACGCCGGCATTTGCTGCTGCACGTCTGACCGACCGACGTATGGCGCTCAAAGAAATGGAGGCAACATGAGTTACAGAATCGAAGATTCCGCGTATATCCTGCCCGCCCAACCCGCGGGCGGCCAGACACTGCCCTCGCGCAGTACCGCCGAATACCGCGCGCTCGATGCCGCGCATCACATTCACCCGTTCTCCGACATGGGTGCGCTGAACCGCGCGGGCAGCCGCGTGATCGTCAAGGCGAAGGGCGTGTACCTGTGGGATTCGGACGGCAACAAGATCATCGACGGCATGGCCGGCCTGTGGTGCGTGAACGTCGGCTACGGTCGCAAGGAACTCGCCGAGGCCGCGTATGGGCAGATGATGGAACTGCCGTTCTACAACACGTTCTTCAAGACCACGCATCCGCCGGTCATCGAGCTGTCGGCGCTGCTCGCCGAACTGACGCCCGAGCCGTTCAATCACTTCTTCTATTGCAACAGTGGTTCGGAAGGCAACGACACGGTACTGCGCATCGTTCATCAGTACTGGGTCACTCAGGGCAAGCAGTCGAAAAAGTACGTGATCTCGCGGCGCAACGGCTATCACGGCTCGACGATCGCAGGCGGCACGCTCGGTGGCATGGGTTACATGCATGAGCAGATGCCGTCGAAGGTCGAGCACATCGTGCACATCGACCAGCCGTATTTCTTCGGCGAAGCCGAAGGCAATCTGACGCCGGAAGAGTTCGGCCTTGCGCGGGCACAGCAGCTCGAAGCGAAGATTCTCGAACTCGGCGCGGAGAACGTTGCCGCGTTTATCGGTGAGCCTTTCCAGGGGGCGGGCGGCGTGATCTTCCCGCCGTCTACCTACTGGCCGGAAATCCAGCGCATCTGCCGCAAGTACGACATCCTGCTCGTCGCCGATGAAGTGATCGGCGGTTTTGGGCGCACCGGCGAATGGTTCTCGCATCAGCACTTCGGTTTCGAACCCGACCTGATCACGCTCGCGAAAGGGCTGACGAGCGGCTACGTCCCGATGGGCGCAGTCGGCCTGCACGATCGCATCGCGAAGGCGATCATCGAGCACGGCGAGTTCAATCACGGCCTCACCTACTCCGGGCATCCGGTCGCGGCTGCGGTCGCGGTCGCGAACCTGAGGCTGTTGCGCGACGAGAAGATCGTCGAGCGCGTGAAGACCGACACCGGTCCTTACTTCCAGAAGCTGCTGCGCGAAACCTTCGCGCAACATCCGATCGTCGGCGACATCGCCGGTGTCGGTCTCGTCGCGGGTCTGCAACTCGCGCAGGAACCGAAGACGAGAAAGCGTTTTGCCAACGGCGGCGAGGTCGGCACGATCTGCCGCGACTTCTGCTTCAACGGCAACCTCATCATGCGCGCGACCGGCGACCGGATGCTGCTGTCGCCGCCGCTCGTCATCACGAAGCAGGAAATCGACGAGATCGTGTCGAAGGCGAAGCAGGCTCTCGACTCAACCGCACAGCAAGTAGGTGTTTCGTAACGGCAGTCCGTCCCGGCATGCGCGCGCCACACCCCACACGCGACACGCGCTCTGCCGGGTCCTTACCTTCAAAGGAAAAACCATGAGCGCTAGTCAATCTGGACGTCGTCCTCGTCTTGCGGTCGCGGGGGCCGCGCTGGCTGTTATTGCCGGGCTTTGCACCGTACTGCCGCCGCCGGCCCGCGCCGCCGATACCGAACTGAACGTCTACAACTGGTCCGACTACATCGCGAAGGACACGATTCCGAACTTCGAAAAAGAGACCGGCATCCATGTGAAGTACGACAACTACGACAGCGACGATACGCTGCAGGCAAAGCTGCTGGCAGGCAGTTCCGGCTATGACATCGTGGTGCCGACGTCGAACTACATGGCCAAGCAGATTCAGGCGGGCGTCTACCAGAAGCTCGACAAGGCGCAGATGCCGAACCTGAAGAATCTCGATCCCGTCCTGATGAAGATGATCGCCGATGCCGACCCCGGCAATCAGTACGGCGTGCCGTGGGCTTACGGCACCGACGGCGTCGGCTATAACGTGCAGGCCGTGCAGAAAGCGCTCGGCGCGAATGCACCGGTGGACAGCTGGGCGCTGGTTCTCGATCCGGCTAACCTCTCCAAGCTGAAGAGCTGCGGCGTATCGTTCCTCGACCAGGCGGTCGACGTGTTCGCCGCGACGCTGCAATACATGCATAAAGACCCGAACAGCACGAACCCCGCCGACTACCAGGCCGCGTTCGAAGTGCTGAAGAAAGTCCGCCCCTACATCACGCAATTCAACTCGTCGGGCTACATCAACGACCTCGCGAATAACGACATCTGCGTCGCGCTTGGCTGGTCCGGCGACGTCGGGATCGCGCGCCGCCGCACTCAGGAAGCGAAGCGCTCGTATGAGATCAAGTTCTCGAACGCGAAGGAAGGCGGCCTGCTGTGGTTCGACGTGATGGTCGTGCCGAAGGATGCGCCGCACGCGGAAGCCGCGATGAAGTGGATCAACTACATCGAGGACCCGAAGGTCAACTCCGCGATTACCAACGAAGTGTTCTATCCGACCGCCAACAAGGCCGCGCGTCAGTTCGTGACGCCGGGTGTATCGGAGGACACCACTGTTTATCCTGGCGACGAAGTGCTGAGCAAGATGACCTTGATGCGGCCGGTGCCGACGGACATCCTGCGACTGCAGAACCGCCTGTGGGCGCAATTGAAAACCGGCCACTGAGAGTAATGGTCAACGGTTTTTCCACGAACGTGCTTGAACGCTGACGATAACCGCGACACAGGGGTCGCTCGATCCCTGTGTCGTTCGAAACAGGCAACAGGCAGTTAGCCTGCGCGACCAACGCGCAGTCCCATGTTTTCCAGGTCGTAGGCATCTTTATGGCACCTTGCGAGCCGCTGTTGCGTCTTGCGCAGGGGGAGTCGCGCCCACGATCCGCAACGAATGGTTACACCATGATATCGACGCCTCCTATTCAAGCCGCCAAGGCGGCCGGTCAACCGGTTGCGACAAAAACGAAATCGGATGAATTCGTCCGGATCGAAAACGTCGTGAAGAAGTTCGGCGACAGTATTGCTGTCGACAATGTCAATTTGAGTATCGCGAAGAATGAGTTGTTTGCGTTGCTCGGCAGTTCGGGGTGCGGGAAATCCACGCTGCTGCGAATGCTCGCGGGACTGGAAACAGCTACCTCTGGACGCATCTTCGTCGACGGCGAAGATCTCGCTGCGCTGCCGCCGTATCGCCGCCCAGTGAACATGATGTTCCAGTCATATGCGCTCTTTCCGCATATGAGCGTCGAGGCCAACGTCGCGTTCGGCCTCAAGCAGGAAGGCACACCGAAGAACGAGATTAAAGAGCGTGTCGCAGACGTTCTGAACCTCGTACAGATGAGCAAGTACACGCAGCGCAAACCGCATCAACTGTCGGGCGGCCAGCAGCAGCGTGTGGCGCTGGCGCGCTCGCTGGTGAAGCGGCCCAAGCTGCTGCTGCTCGACGAGCCGATGTCCGCGCTCGACAAGAAGATTCGCCAGAAGACCCAGCTTGAACTCGTCAACATCATCGAGAAAGTCGACGTGACCTGCGTGATGGTGACGCACGATCAGGAAGAAGCGATGACCATGGCCGGGCGCCTTGCCGTGATGAGCGAAGGCCGCATCGTGCAGATCGGCTCGCCGACGCAGGTCTACGAATTTCCGAACAGCCGTTTTTCGGCGGAATTCATCGGCACGACAAATATGTTCGAGGGTCACGTCGTCGAGGACGAGCCGGATCACATCTTCGTCGAGAGCGAAGACCTCGAAACGCGCATGTACGTGAGCCACGGGATTACCGGGCCGCTCGGCATGCCGGTCGGTATTTCGGTGCGGCCGGAACGCATCAAGGTCTCGCGCGAGCGGCCGTCCTCGCCGCATAACTGGGCACGCGGCGTGGTGTCCGACGTTGCCTACATGGGCAGCTACTCGCTGTATCACGTGCGTCTGCCGAGCGGCAAGATCGTCGTGTCGAACCTGTCTAGCTCGCATTTGATGAACGAAGGCGCGCCGGACTATAACGACGACGTGTTCGTCTACTGGTCGCCGAATAGCGGCGTGGTGCTCACGCAATGAAAACCACCGCCCCCTCCTCCACTACCGTGCTCGCCTCTGGCGCGCACGCTTCGTCCACGTCGATCGGTGCGTGGTTTCGCCGGCTGCTGCCGTCGGGTCGCACCACCGTAATCGGCGTGCCGTTCATCTGGCTCACGCTGTTTTTCGCGCTGCCGTTTGTGCTGGTGCTGAAGATCAGTTTCGCCGACCTGCGCCTCGGCATTCCACCGTACACCGAGCTTCTGACGGTAAAAGACGGCGTCGTGCATTTCGCGCTGCAGCTAGGACACTATCTGTTCCTGCTGCAGGACGACCTGTATGTGGCGACCTACATCAGCTCGCTAAAAATGGCCGGTGTGTCGACGATCTGTTGCCTGCTGATCGGCTATCCGATCGCCTACTACATCGCGCGCGCCGAGCCCGCCACGCGCAACATATTGATGATGGGCGTGATGCTGCCGTTCTGGACGTCGTTCCTGATCCGTGTGTACGCGTGGATCGGCATTCTGAAGGACGACGGTCTGCTCAATCACACGCTGATGGCGCTCGGCGTCATTCACTCGCCGTTCCGCCTCTATCACACCGACATCGGTGTCTATATCGGCATGGTCTATTCGTACCTGCCGTTCATGGTGATGCCGCTCTACGCACACCTTGTGAAGATGGACCTGACGTTGCTCGAAGCCGCCTACGATCTCGGCGCCAAACCGTGGACCGCGTTCACGCGCATCACGCTGCCGCTGTCGAAGAACGGCATCATCGCGGGCAGCCTGCTGGTGTTCATTCCGGCGGTTGGCGAGTACGTGATTCCGGAACTGCTCGGCGGTGCCGATACGCTGATGATCGGTCGCGTGATGTGGGATGAGTTCTTCAACAACATGGACTGGCCGATGGCATCCGCCGTCACGGTCGCGATGGTCTTGCTGCTACTCGTGCCGATGGCCGTGTTCCAGTACTACCAGGTCAAGGAACTGGAGGGCGCGAAATGATCCGGCCGAACAAATCGCTGTCTGCCGGCGTGCTGACGCTCGGCTTCCTGTTTCTCTACATTCCGATCATCAGCCTCGTCGTGTTCTCGTTCAACGAGTCGAAGCTCGTCACGGTGTGGTCCGGTTTCTCGTTCAAGTGGTACAGCGCGCTGTTGCAGGACGACGAGTTGCTGACCGCGGCGTGGCTGTCGCTGAAGATCGGTTTGCTGACCGCGTGTGCATCGGTGGTGATCGGTACGTGGGCCGGCTTTGTGCTTGCACGCTTCGGGCGGTTTCGCGGCTTCACGCTGTTCGCCGGGATGATCAACGCGCCGCTCGTGATTCCCGAGGTAATTCAGGGCATCTCGCTGCTACTGCTCTTCGTTGCGCTCGAACAGATGCTCGGCTGGCCGAAGGGCCGCGGCATCTTCACGATCTGGATCGGCCACGTGATGCTGTGCGTGTCGTATGTCGCGATCATCGTGCAGTCGCGCGTGAAGGAGCTGAACAAATCGCTTGAAGAAGCCGCGCTAGATCTCGGCGCAACGCCGCTCAAGGTGTTCTTCCTGATCACGCTACCGCTGATCTCGCAGGCGCTAATGGCCGGCTGGCTGCTGTCGTTCACGCTCTCTATCGACGATCTCGTGCTGTCCGCCTTCCTCTCCGGTCCTGGTTCGACGACGCTGCCGCTCGTCGTGTTCTCGCGCGTGCGGCTCGGCCTGAATCCGGAAATGAACGCTCTCGCAACGATCTTCATCACGATCGTCACGATCGGTGTGATTGCCGTCAACCAGTGGATCCTCGTGCGTGATCGCAAGCGCACACGCGACACACAGATGGCGTTCGCCGCCGCCATGGCCGGCGACACCGACGCTCATGTTCCTCAACTCGCCGCCGTCAGGAAACCGCTCGACGCGGCCCGCGCATAAGCAGCAGTGCCTTGCAATACGACTAACAAGGAGAAAATAGATGAAGAAGAAACTTATCTGTCTGCTGGTCGCGGGGGCCTTGCCGGGCATCGCGCTGGCGGACTCGACCAGCGATCAGATCAAGGCGATGCAGGCCGAGTTGCATGCGCTGCAAAAAGAGGTCAAGGACCTGCGTGCGCAGGTCGCGGGGAAGAAGGCTGCGCCGGGTACGCCTGCGGTCGCAACGGGGGGCTCAGCCGCTGCGCCCTCGGTGGCGACTGCGCCGGTCGACATTTCGTCGCCGGATTACGGCAAGGCACGGGCCACGTTGACCAACGACGAAGTCGGCTCGATGAAACAGCAGATCGCGAATCAGCAGTTGAAGGTGGATTCGCTCGTCGACGCGGCCAATACCGGACCGCTTGCGGGTCTGTCGGTCACCGGCTACATCGATCCGACGTACATCTATAACCGCGCGGCAAGCAGCTCGTCGTTCCTGTTCGCGAATCACGAAAGCAGCTACAACTACTTCAACAGCACGTTCGGCGATCTGTACCTCGACATCAAGAAGACCTTCGGTGTCGGGCCGATGGCGCCGTCCGCCGAAATTACCTTGATGCCGAACCGCGGCAACGGCATCACGCTGTTGCAGAACGAGCACGGCAACATCGGCAACAACCTGCTGAACACCGCTGTCATCACGGTGCCGGTTACTGCGACAACGACTGTCGTGGCAGGTTTGATGCCGAGCTTCGGTGGCTATGAAGTGCAGCAGTCGAACCAGATGCTGACGCTCACGCACAACCTGCTGTATGACTTCTCCGACCCGGGCAGCTATATCGGCGTCGGCTTGAACTACACCGGCGACGGCAGCCCGTGGGCGTGGAAGTTCATGCTCGGCAACGAACAATACCGGACCTATGGCTCGGTGGTACAGGTCGGCACCAATTCGCTCGGCGACCCGATCACCAGCAGCAACAAGATCCCGACCTTCACGGCACGTGTCGACTACACGTGGTCGAGCGCGCTCGATATCGGCGGTTCGTTCAATATCGGTCGCCAGACGTTGGCATCGGCGCAAGCAACCGACGCCACCGGCGCTCCGATTCCGGGTTCGTTCGTCTACGGTGTCGGCGGGCAGTCGCGTAATGCGTTCGGCGCGTTCTTCTTCGGTGAAGCCGACGCGACCTATACGCAGGCCGACGTGCAGTACAACGCCGAACTCGATTACGGCCAGCAGCAGAACGCGGCGTACAACGGCGGCCAGGCACAGTGGTATGGCATCTCGCTGCTCGCCCACCGCAAGTTCTCGATGCCGGTGGTGGGACGGATGGGCGTGACCGCGCGCTATGACGCGCTCGTCGACAGCAAGAACGGCGGCGGTGGCGGTGGTGTTGCGCTGAACGCGAACGGTATGGATACAGCGGATGGCTTCGGCATCGGCGCGGATTGCCTGGCCAGTTCGAAGGCCGGCGGTGGCCTCGGTTTCGAGTGCAAGGGCGCCATCCATCAGGACGTCGCACTCGATCTGCTGTTCTATCCGACTCAACAGCTCACTGTGAAAGTCGAATACCGGCACGACTGGGCCAACAAACAGGTGTTCCTGCGCAACGACGGCTCGTATGCGAAGTCCAACGATCTGCTCGGCACGCAGTTGATCTACGCGTTCTAATGGTTCGGGCCGAGGCGTGATGTGGCGCAGGTGATGCGTGATTTCGCCACAGCGCGTTTCGGCTTCTTTGGTTTTCCTTGCCTATGACTGGTTTTTCGCAGCAACCCCATGTCGCGTCGTACTACGCGGCAACCGTTAACGACACAACCCGCCATGCGCCGCTCGACAGCACGATTGCCGTCGATGTCTGCGTGATCGGCGGTGGTCTGACCGGTATTTCCACCGCACTGAATCTCGCCGAGCGAGGCCATTCGGTTGCGGTACTCGAAGCATCGAAAGTAGGCTGGGCGGCGAGTGGACGCAACGGCGGACAGTTGATCGCAGGTTTCGCATGCGGTATCGATGCGTTCTCGCAGTACCTGCCCGAAGAGGACGTGAAGCGCGTCTGGGAGATGGGCCAGGAGACGCTCGATATCGTTCGTATGCGGGTCGAGAAGCACGGCATCGACTGCGATCTGACCTCGGGTTACCTCACAGCCGCGAACAAGCCTCGCGATGTCGACGAATTACGCCGCGCACGCGACGATGCCGCGACGCGCTTCGGCTACGACCGGCTGCGTTATGTCGAACGCGACGCGCTCGAGCAATACGTGCAGTCGTCGCGCTACCTCGGCGGCCTGTTCGATCCCGATAGCGGCCATCTGCATCCACTCAACTACACACTCGGTCTCGCACGCGCCGCGAGTGCTGCAGGGGCGCGCATTTTCGAAGATAGCTGTGTCACCGCGCTGCGCCGCGAAAACGGCCACCACGTTGTGCAGACCGAGCGCGGCGCCGTGCACGCCCAGTTCGTCGTGCTCGCGTGCAACACCTACCTCAATACGCTTGCGCCCGCTGTCGCGCGCAAGATCATGCCGGTCGGCACCTATGTGGTCGCCACCGAGCCGCTCGATGAAGCACGCGCACACGCATTGATGCCCGCGCAGGCTGCGATATGCGATACCCGTTTCGTGCTCGACTACTTCCGCCCTTCTCCCGATGGTCGCGTGTTGTGGGGCGGCAAGGTCAGCTACTCGACGCGTGCGCCGCGCGATCTCGGCGAAGCGATGCGCCGCGACATGCTGAAGACGTTTCCGCAACTCGCCGACGTGAAGATCGATTACGCATGGGGCGGTCTCGTCGACATCACGATGAATCGCGCGCCGCACTTCGGCCGCATTGAACCGACCATCTATTTTGCGCAAGGTTTCTCGGGGCACGGTGTCAATACAACGGGGCTCGCCGGCAAGCTGATCGCGGAAGCGATCGACGGCCAGGCATCACGCTTCGATCTGTTCGGCAAGATTCGCCACCGCGATTTTCCGGGCGGCGCTACACTGCGCACCCCGGCTCTCGTGCTGGCGATGGCCTGGTATCGAATGAAGGATCTGCTTTGATGGCTGACAGTCTCGATCTGCGTGCGGACGCGTTGATCCGCAACTCCTGGTATGAAGCCAGCGCGCCGCGCCCGGCTACCGACGATCCGTCGTTACAAGGCGCGCATGAGGCCGACGTGTGCGTGATCGGCGCGGGTTATGCGGGTTTGTCGGTGGCGCTCGAATGCCGTGCGCGCGGGCTGTCGGTGATCGTGCTCGATGCGCACCGGCCTGGCTGGGGTGCGTCGGGGCGTAACGGCGGCCAGACGCTGGTCGGTTTTGCCAAGGACGAGGTGATCGAACGGCAGTTGGGGCTCGACGGTGCGCGCGCTGCCTGGGCGCTGTCGGTCGAAGGTGTGCGGCTCGTGCGTGAGCGCATCGAACGCTACGGTATCGACTGCGATTTCACGCCAGGTTATCTGACCGTTGCGACGCGGCCCAAGCGTGTGCCGGACCTGCGTGCATGGATGGAGGCTGCCACACAGCGTTGGGGTTATGCGCAGCTCAGTTGGCTCGATACCGATGCGATCCGCGCGCGCGTGGCATCGCAGCGCTATCTGGCCGGCGTCTACGATCCGCTCTCCGGGCATCTGCATCCGTTGAAATACTGTCTCGGTCTCGCCGACGCTGCGCGGCGCGAAGGCGCTCAGCTATTTGCGCATTCACCGGTGCTCGAAGTCGTGCGCGGCGCGCAACCGCGCGTGCGTACCTCGGCCGGCGAAGTGCGCTGTCGCTTTGTCGCGGCTTGCGGCAATGCGACGCTCGGCGGTGTGCTGCCGGCGGCGGTCGCGGCGCGCATCGCGCCGATCGCGTCGTATATCGTTGCCACCGAACCGCTCGGCGAAGCGCGCGCGAATGCGTTGATCGCGGGGCGTGAAGCGATCTGCGACAACAATTTCTTTCTCGATTACTTTCGCTTGTCCGCCGATCATCGAGTGCTGTTTGGCGGTCGCGCGAGTTCGACTGGCGCGTCGCCGGCGCAACTCACCGAGGCGATCCGTCAACGGATGCTCGCGGTCTTTCCGCAACTCGCCGATGTGCGTACGGCGTACGCGTGGGGCGGGTTCGTCGATGTCACGCGTAACCGTGCGCCCGACTTCGGCATGATCGATCCGAATTACTTCTATGTGCAGGGGTTTTCGGGGCACGGGGTTGCGTTGACCGGCATCGCGGGGCGTGTCGTTGCTCAGGCGATTGCGGGTGATAGCGCTGCGTTCGATCTGTTCGCCGCGCTCCGGCATGCGCGCTTTCCGGGTGGGCCGGCGTTGCGGGGGCCGGCGCTTGAGATTGGGATGTTGTATCACCGGGTGCGGGAGCTTTTTTAGGCTCGCGGACGTTAGACCTGTTGATGACGAACAAGAAAGTCGAGCCTGTCACTGCGTTTGTGCACCAGACAACAAATCACCCACTGCTTTGTTCCCGCAAACATTTGCTCCGGCAAAATCTTACCTGACGGTACGATCGAAGCTACGTTATCGGCGTCCACAGTGCCCGATATGCGTATTCCATAAAAACTTCTGTTTCGAATTCATTCTTTCAAAAGCTCTGTTAAAGAGCAGGTACGTCTCGAAAACAAAAATTTTGAGCAATGCCTCACAACATGGTCTGAAGGGGTATTGAGCTGTAAGCGCCGAATTCAGCTTGTCCTAAGGTTGTCGGATACCCAGGTCGGATAGTATGCTTGCGGGCAAAATATCGACAACATATGCAACGGGGAGCGGTAGATCTCGATGGGCAAGGAATCAACGACGGCAGCGGGTAAGAACGGGGTTCGTGACGTTTGGAAGGAGGCCGGAGCCGCCCTCAATTTCTGGCAGGCTCTTGAGTATCTTGCTCCTCAATCTCCTCCGGCCGTGAAGCTGGAAGATTCCGTATGGGAGTTCCGGGCCGATGCGCCCGAAGCCGAAATGCCGTGGAACGATGCGAAGAAGCGGACTATCCTGGACAGGCAGATTGGGGCTAACAGGAAGTTTCAGCTGTTCGCTGGCATTCTCGGAGGGAGCTACTTCATCGAATCCGCGCGGCGGTACCTGGGCGCAGATCCGATCGATCAATCAGAACTAAGGCCGGCATCGCCTGCCGCATGCGTTGTCCTGAACGTCAATGGAAAGGGCATGGCGAGCGGGCAGGTATTTGTCAGCACCGTGCCGTGGGCAATGGCACAGATTTCCAGTACGTCTGACCACGCCAAGGCGCTCAATTTCCGGGGGTTCTTCGGGATTGGAGGACTGGAAGAGAGAGTGTGCGCGAAAGTTGAAGACCTGATGGTCGCGCGCCGGCTCCTTGCCAGAGTTCCGGACGAAGACCCCAGCGTTGAGTCAACTCCGCCAGTTGTTGCAGCTACCGCAACGCCTCCGGCCGCTGTTGCCGGTGACGGGCCCCCTGCAGCCGTAGTACCAGAATCCCGCCCCGAACCTCCTCCCCTCCGACCGATAACGTCAGAAGACGTCCGCGCCATCACCGACCTTGTCTTTGAGTTATCGGGTTGGTATCCCGAGCAACAGGAAATGTGGCGCATCCAGGCGCAATGGGCACCCGAGAAAGACACGGGCGATAACGCGGCGTCCCAGGACGACCCGCTGAACAGCTTCTATGCAGAAGATCTCGAATCCGTGGGTGATGCGGTTGCGAATCAGAAAATCGGCGCTGGTTTGCGAGCCTATCTGAAGGGAGAGGATTCGATTGGGCGCATCGATCTTGAGTCGCAGGTCGACCAGTTAGTCGAGGGGGTACATCCGTCGAGGCTACCTGCCGGCTGCTGGCCAGCCAGATTCCCGCTCGTGACAGCACAGCAGTTTGCCGTCAATACTGCAGTAAGCGACCTCTCTGCAAACGCTGGCCTTTTTTCGGTCAACGGTCCGCCCGGTACTGGCAAGACGACAATGCTCAAGGACATCATCGCCGCGGTCGTTGTGGACCGGGCAGATGTTCTTATGGAATTCGATACGCCCGCCTCGGCTTTCGCGAAACGCCTTGGCGTCGAGCAATATCAGTATCCGGTGTATGAACTCGATGCTCGTCTGCGGGGCTTTGGGATCGTGGTGTCGTCGGCCAATAACGGCGCGGTGGAGAACATCACGAAGGAACTCCCGGGGTTGGCTGCGATCGCGCCGGGAATCGACGTCGATTATTTCTCTATGGTGGCCGATTCAGCAGCCGCGCCGCCGAAGGCGAAACAACGCGCTCCACAACGCGAGCGTTGGGGTCTCGTCACCGCCGTCCTGGGGAACAAGACGAATCGTAGCCAATTTGCGACCCGCTTCTGGCTCTCGGGCCTGCCGCAGAAGAAGAACGAAGGGAAACCGCCCGAACCCGATCCGCTGCGCTTGCGATCCCTGCAAGATCTCGTGAAGACAGGAGAGCACGGAGCGCTGCCGTGGGACGAAGCCCGCAGACAATACCGTGAAGCGCGCAAGAGGGTAGATGCGTTGACGCGCGTGGCATCCGAGGTCGCCGGCGCAATTCAGCAGAGTGCGCGCGCAACGACAGCAAGGAACGTTGCCTTGACTGCGTTGACGGAGAATCAGCACGCTGTCTCACGTCACAAGGAGCGCCTGCATAAAACACAGGCGTTCCTGGACACCGCGCTTGCCGGGAGCGAACAGGCTGCGCGACACGTTTTGGCCTGCACAAAGTGGAGCGACGCCGAAGCCCAGACGAGAACGGAGCGAAGAGCCTACGATCTGCTTCGGGAAGGCGCAGTACCGGGGGCTGTGGCCGACGCCGGTGCCGCACACGAGCGCTCGCTAGCGGCGATACGAGGCGTTCAGTCGGACATCGAACTCCACTATCGGGGCAAGCCAGGATTCTTTTCCGAGCTCTTCCGTACACAGTACAGTCGCCGCTGGAACGCACGTGGTGCTGAGCTTGATGAGCAGCTTCGCGTGGCCCGCGCAAAAGAGGCCACTGCGTCGGATCGAATCACCAGGGAGGAAAATCTCGCGCGAAAACTCGACATACAGGCGGAAGTCCTGACGGCAGCCGAAGAACGAGCAGCGACGTGCAGGACTCACGCTCAGCGAGCAGGAGTCCCTGTTGACGACCAGCCGAGCCGTGCGGACATTGACGGATTGCTCAAACGGCTGATTCAGGTACGCAATCACGCAGACAGCGCCGTTCACCGGGCACGCGACACTGTGAGCGAGACGCAATCCCTCGTCGATATAACTCAGCGGCGCATTAATGAAGCCCAGGCTCAAGCGCTGCGGGCCGAGGCGGACCTGAATCACGCACAGCGTGTGATTTCCGCCTCTCAGGTTCCCGCCAAAAAGATACGGCAATGGGATCTGTCAACACTGGAACGCGAGACATTGCATCGCGCGGCCCCCTACGATTTTCCGGAGCTGTTCGAAGCCCGGCGCGACGTTTTCATCGCGGCGATGAATCTCCATCAAGCTTTCATAGTGGCCGCATGGAAACCACTTTCCGGCACCCTCAGCGCGTTCGTGAACCTGCTTCAAGGTAACCTCAACGTCACTCAAATCACCAAAGGGCCGACCCATCTCTGGGACGCGTTCTTTCTGGTGGTACCCGTGGTCTCCACAACCTTTGCGTCTTTTCCGCGGCTATTTCGTGGAGTGGGCAGCGAGCAACTCGCATGGCTATTGATCGACGAGGCAGGCCAGGCCACGCCTCAACAGGCGGCAGGCGCTATCTGGCGCAGCAAACGTTCGGTCATCGTCGGGGACCCCCTGCAACTGGAGCCGGTTGTCGGTGTGCCGCAGGAAATGATGGCGCCGTTGCTTCGCCGCTGCTCGGCTGAACCTCAATGGGCACCGCCGCTTGCGTCTGCGCAGACGCTGGCTGATCGCGCCAACCGCTTCGGGATGTATATCGGGGAACCCGACACGGATGAGCAGAAATGGCTCGGGTCCCCCTTGCTTGTCCACCGTCGCTGTCTCGATCCCATGTTCCGCATCGCCAATAGCATCGCGTACGACGACAAGATGGTTTACGGCACAAGCGAGGATACCGGTCCAGACGGGATCGGGCCGAGTTGCTGGGTCCAGGTTCCGGCGGAGCATTCCGACGGTCACTGGGTTGAAGCCCAGGCGTTACGCGCAATGGAGTTGGTCGAAAGACTCTCGGGTGGCGCGCTCAAAGAAAATGGACAGTTCAAGGTCTACGTCATCACGCCTTTCCGCACGGTTGCCGCCAAGATCCGGCAGCGACTCCATCAGCGCTATGGCGAAGAAAGCAAAGGGATGGCAGGGACCGTCCACACCTTCCAGGGGAAGGAGGCTGAGCACGTGGTTTTCCTGCTCGGTGGCAATCCATCCAGCCCGGGTGTGATTTCGAGTTTTGCTGGCGCGAAGCCAAACCTCGTCAACGTTGCGGTAACGCGTGCCAAGCGCCGGTTGTATGTGGTCGGCGACCGTCGCTTCTGGACTGGTCCATCCGATGTGCACCGCATCTTCAACCGCATGGCAGAGCACCTGGATGATGTGATGGATGAAGTCGAACCCGTCGTGTGAAGAGTGCAACGTAGATTGCTATTGCGATTCAGCCGCAGCCGTCCGACACATCCTTGAAGCGGTTGTGGATCGAGTACAGGCTTTTTGTGCGGCATCACCTGTTCAAGCCACTTGCGGTTTGCCAGTAGCCCACGCACCAATCACCTCCTCGATCGCCCGCGCCGCCGACAGCAGCGCTGCCTCCCCGCGCACCTTCCCCACGATCTGAATGCCGACGGGCAATCCACTCGCGCTCATCCCGCACGGAATCGCGATGACCGGCATGCCGGTGAGCGTGATCGCATAACTGATTGCGAGCCAGTCGATATACGTATCGAAGTGCTTGCCAGCTGCGTCGCGGATATCGCGGGCTTCGACCGGAAACGGCAGCACGATCGCAGCCGGACAGATCAGCACGTCATAGTGTTGCAGCAACGCGTTCATCTTGTGGAACAACTCGCCACGCGTGCGGTGTGCCGAGACCATCGCGCGGTTATCCACCTGCAAGCCGAACTCGATGTTCCAGATCACGTTCGGGTTCAACACATCGCGATGCTGGGCGAGCACATCCTCGTAGTTCGCCGCGTAGGCTACGCCACGCAGTGCGTGGAACGCCTGAGTCGCCGCGCTCAGATCGATGTCGCTCTGCTCCACGCCGATGCCTGCGTTGGCTAACCGGTCCATCGTCTGGCGACAGATAGCGAGAATCTCCGGCTCGGCGGTAGCAATGCCAAGTCCTTCGCTAAACGCGACGCGCGCTGGACGCTGCGGCCGGCGTGCGTGTTCGAGAAACGAGGTGGTCGGTTCACTCAACGACAACGGTGCGGAGGCGACTTCGCCACACATCGCGTCGAGCAGCAGCGCCGCATCCGTGACGTTGCGCGCCATCGGTCCGTGAATACCGAGCGTGTCGAAAGGATTGGCAGCCGGGCCGTATGCGACGCGCCCGGCCGTCGGACGCAAGCCCACCACGCCGCAAAACGAAGAAGGCGTACGCAGCGAGCCCGCGAGGTCCGAACCCTGCGCGACCCAGGCCGTGCCCGATGCCAGCGCCGCCGCTGCACCGCCGGACGAACCGCCCGCCGAGCGCGACAAGTCCCACGGATTACGCGTAATACCGAACACGCTGTTATAGGTATGTCCGCCCGAGCCGAACTCCGGCGTGTTGGACTTTGCGTAGACCACGCCGCCGCGCGCTTCGAGTAGCGTCACACCGGCATCCGATGTCTCCGGAATACGCTCGCGATAGACCAGCGAGCCGCGCGTCGTGCGCACACCGGCCACATCGGTCAAGTCCTTGATCGGTACCGGTAGGCCACACAACAAACCGCGCTCGCTAACCGGCTTCTTGAGCAATGCATCGGCATGCGCGTGCGCGCGCTCGAAACACAACGTGGGCAGCGCATTGACCTGCGGCTCGACGCGCGCAATCTGTGCGGCCAGCGTATCGAGCAGGTCATGCGGACTCACTGTTTCTTCGCGTAAGAGATCGACGACTTCGCATGCGCTGCGCTCAATCAGACTCAGGTCGACGGACATGGTGGCTATTGGTTTTGTGGTGGGATTAGCCGGTAGTTTCGCATGTCGTGTTAGTGCGCGCAGTCAGGGCTGCAGTCAGCCCGGCAGGTTCCTTTTCTGGCGTCGATCGCGAACGGGAAACTGAACATCCGGGCGCGTTGGTTAATCTACCGCCAGACCGAGTGCAGTTGGCTTTGCGCGAACATCGACGGAAAATTCCGCTTTGTAGCGAGTCTTGTCCAGCGTAACTTCAAGCATTTTCTTTGGTGGATAGCTGGTCTTGAACGACAACTCGTCGACGCTGCCATCCAGGCCATAGTCGGTTTTTAACCAAAGGGAGATATTGCCGGGTGGGTGATTGCGAATCCTGCTAGCGATCGATTGAATGATGCGATAGTGGGCTGGCTTCTGGCTGGCAAGCGCGGCTACCGAATTCGGGTTGTCCAGATTTAGATAAACATCGGTCGCAGCTATCGCATAGGTGCTGCCGCCCAGCAGGAGTAGTGCTAACAACAGGCGCATGTCGGTTCTCCATCAGATTGTCTGCGTGGAGCAGACTCATCTCGATTTAGAGAAGTTCCTGTCCAGGATTCAGGGTTCCTGACGGCCTCGCCGCTTCGCACGCGGGAGCCCGATCAACGAAAGTACCTTCCTGCCGAATGCCGATGGCGTAACCCTCGCGCGCGTTTCAGCAGGCGGCCGTATATAGGTCCAGTAATCGTGGCCCATCAATTCGATCAACCGTCGATGGATGATCGACAGACGTTCGAGCGCGGCCGCGGCCTGGCGGGCAAGTTCGTCCGTGGCGAAGCCGTAGCCTGCCAGCTTGTCTTCATCGTCCTCCCAGTTCCACTCGAGCAGGTAAGTCATCTCGCCGCGCGACACGATGCGCACAGCCCATCCTTGATCGAGGTAGTCCCACACTTCCCGCTGCACGAGATCGCGAGATGCTGCCAGCGCCTCCAGAGCCTCAACCGTCTCCGCGATCCAATCGATCCAGACAAAGCTCGTCAGGTCCTGTCCTGCGGCAATGAACGCCGGCTTCACCGCGAAGTGAGGAAATCCCCCCGTCTGTACCTCTTGTGCCTTTCCGTGCGCACTGGCAATGGCGATCAGTTGTTCGTAATAGCGCGCGAGATGGCTTTCGCGACCCAGCAGATCGCCAGTCGATAGATGTGTGTGCGCCGGCGACGCCAGGCCGAATTCGCGCAGCGGTTCGGTCAAACGCTCGCGCTCATCGCTGGACAAGTCACCGCCGGACACGATGAAACGGCCGTCGTCGATGAGGAACACCGCATCGCACGAAAAATCGCGGACATGGGTTGCCGCCGCAATCCAGTCGTCGCCGTAACCATCTGCTATCGACATCGCGTCTCCCTGTGCATTGCGCCGGTCTTCATAAGCCCCGCCATCCGGCATGTCCGTGGTTCGCTCAAGCGCTTACCGATCCTTACATCACCGACCGTGACATTGTCATGTCGCCAAAATCTGTGTTGTTTTTGTGCATTTTGTGGTTATTTGTTGCAACGAGTGTGTATGTTTTCGCTTGTCCCGGTTCTCGCGTCGGGACGATCCATCACCGGCGAACAACGTAGCGGAGCGTTTGATGTCCCGGCACTTACAAAAAGTTTTTATCTGGATAATCACGAGTTTAGGACCGCTGTCGTGCGCTGTCCTGCTCGGCGGTTGTGGTGGGGACATCGGTGCTTCGGCGCCGTCAGGTCAGGTCGGTCAGGCTGCGCCCGGCGGTGCATCGACGACGACACCGCCGGCGGGCGGTACTTCGACCTCGCAGCCCACGGGGCAGGCACGTCAGAAAGCGCTCGTGATTGGTGTGTCGGGCGTGCAGTACAGCGCGCTGCAACAGGCGCTCGCCCAGCACCAGGCACCCAATCTCGCGCAGATGGCCATCGTGCCGGCGCTCGCAGGCGGTATCGCGGGAACGCCTACGCAACAGGCCACGCTCGCGGCGCCCGGCTGGGCCACCGTGTTGACCGGCACATGGGCCAACCGGCACGGCGTGCGCCAGGACGATGCGGCGCAGACTATCGCAGTCGATACCGTCTTCAAGCTCGCGAAGCTGGCCAATGCGCAAGGTACGGCTGAAATCGCGAGCTGGAGCACGCTCGATGCGTTGCTGTCCGGCGATGCGGATGCATCGGTCGATTGCGCGGGGGGCGATAGCTGTGTCGTCAAGGCTGCGACTGCGGCGATTTCCACCGGCAACGACGATCTGATTTTCGCCAATCTGAGCGGACCGGCAGTCGCCGCGCAGAGCGCCGGTCTACAGGCTGGTTATGTGAGCGCACTTGCCACGGCAGATCAGGAAATCGGCCAGCTACAGACTGCGATTGCCGCGCGTCAGAAGCAGAACGGCGTCAACGAAAACTGGCTCGTCATCGTGACAACCGATGAAGGGCTCGACGCCACCGGCTCGGAGAGCGGCCTTCCGCTGCTGTCGAACGAGACGGCCTTCATCGCGTCGAATCAGCCGTTGACGGTAGGCTCGACCACTGCGTCGACCGGCACGATCGCTGCGAAGCCGACACTTGCGCAGTTGCAGGCGGGCGCGACACAGGCCGATATCACGCCGACCGTATTGAGCTGGTTCGGTGCAGTAGCAAACCCCGCGCTCTACGCGATCGACGGCACGTCGCTCATCGGCAAGATCGGTCCTCGCCTGCTGCAGGCAACACCGGGCAGTGACCAGGCCAGCCTGAATCTGTCGTGGGCCCTGCCGCCCGTCACACCTTCACAGCTCTTGCTGTACCGCGACGGCACATTGCTCGCAACGTTACCGGGAAACACGCAGTCGTATGCCGATACCCAGCTCGGTAAAACGACCAGTGGCGCCTACTCGTTCAACTACACGCTGGCCGCGGACGGCGCGGCCGTCTCCACGCTCGCGCAGATCAACTACGTTCAGTCGGTCGTACTCGACCCGACGCTCGGTTCGGGCCTGATCCACTTCTTCTCGTTCGACAAGGGGCTCGCGGACGCGATTGCTCCGGGCGTGGCGCTCGCCCAGTTCAACGCAACATCGACGACGACCGCGTCATTCGTTCCCGACAGTTTCGGCTTCAACGCGTTGCAGGTTGCATCGTTGATCAGCACGCCGAACGCAGGAAACGGCATGAAGCTCACCGACGACGTCAGCAACAAACCGCAGTTCTCGATCGGCTTCTGGTTCTACTCGAACGACGGGCAGAGCGACTCGCCGGTAATCAGCAACAAGAACTGGTGGTCGGGCGGCAACCCCGGTTTCAACATTGCGGAAGAAAGCGGCAGCCAGTTGAAATTCAACATCTCCGACGGCTCCAGTCGCTCCGATGCAGCGCTCAATTTCACGAAGAACGCGTGGGTCTACGTCGCCATGACCGTCGACACCACCGCACAAACCGCAGTTGGCTACATCTACGACCCGACGTACGGCATGGAGTCCGCCACGCTCAGCATGAGCGGTTTCAACATGAGCAAGATTGCCGGCGTCTATTCGACCATCGGCTTTAACGAGGACGCGACGGGCAACTACTACACGCGAACCACCGACAGCGGCGGCAACCTCGGCACGATGACCTTCAACGACATCGCGATGTGGAACAAGGTGCTGACCTCGGCACAGGTTCTATCGCTCGGCGCTTCGACGCATTCGCTGTCGACGCTCGTACCCGGATCCGGAGGGAACTGATGAACGCTTTCTATTCAATGGCTATCACGCGTGCGCGCTCTGCTGTTTTGCTGGGAGCGATGCTCTGTGCGTCGGCGGTGCTGCTCAGCGCGTGCGGCGGCGATTCGAAGTCGACATCTGGAAGCACCGGTCCTGGATCGTCGGCACAGACACCGCCCGCTCAGGGTGCATCGACGCCGGCGGGCGGATCGGCCCCTTCGGGCGCGTCGACACCGGCCAATACGAAGGCCGTACTTCACTGCGCGCCGTAAACCGTAAGCCGCGAGTCGAGAACTGGACAACCCAGAGCAATTCGCCATACCCGAACCCCACAAGGTGCTCCGATGGTTTCGAATCCAAGACGTAACTTTCTGAAGTTCGCCGCAGGCTCGCTCGGCGCGACAGCCGCGGCTTCGATGATGCCCGCCGTGATCCGCGATGCGCTGGCGACACCGGCATCGAATACGACCGGCACGCTCAACGACGTGCAGCACATCATCGTGTTCATGCAGGAGAACCGCGCGTTCGATCACTACTACGGCTCGTTGCGCGGCGTGCGCGGCTTCAACGACCGGATGGCGATCACGCTACCGAACGGCGACCCGGTGTGGAAGCAACCGACGAGCAACGGCGGCTACATGTTGCCGTTTCACGTCGACACGTCGACCACCAGCGCGACCTGCGAAGAAGCCGCGACGATGGACTACCCCACCGACATCGCGATGTGGAACAACGGGCTATATAACGCGTGGAATACCGCGCGCAGCCCGGTGCTGGGGATGAGCTACTACACGCGCGCCGACTTGCCGTTCTACTATTCGCTCGCCGATGCATTCACGATCTGCGATCAGTATCACTGCTCGACGCTCACGCAGACCAATCCGAATCGTCTGCATCTGTTTAGCGGCAGCAACGGGTTGTCCGTCGGTCAAAGACCGACTCTCGACAACACCGAGCCGACACCAGGCTTTAGCTGGCCCACGGTTGCCGAAACACTTGAGGCGGCGAATATCAGCTGGAAGGTGTATCAGCAGTCGGACAACTTCGACGACAACGGTTTCGCGTGGTTCCAGAGCTTCAAGACGGCGCCGACCACGAGCCCGTTGTACCAGAAGGGCATTGCTGTCGTGAACGATCTTGCTCAGGCGCTCGCGGCAGACGTTGCCGCCGGTACGTTGCCGCAAGTGTCGTGGATCGTAGCGCCGGCCGCGCTGTCGGAGCACCCCGACTACCATCCTGCAGCCGGCGAGGATCTCACCGCGCGCCTGCTAACCGCACTCGTCTCGAACCCCGACGTGTGGTCGAAAACCGTCTTCCTGCTGAACTACGACGAACAAGGCGGTTTCTTCGATCACGATCCGCCGCCCACACCGCCCGCATCGGCCGCGCAGGCGACGATGTCCGCGACCGGCGAGATCTATGCCGGCAAACCGATCGGCCTCGGCTTCCGCGTGCCGATGATGATGATCTCGCCGTGGTCCAAGGGCGGGTATGTCTGCTCGCAGGTATTCGATCACACGTCGGTGATCCAGTTTATCGAGCAGCGCTTCGGCGTTCACTGCCCCAACATCAGCCCGTGGCGCCGCGCGATCTGCGGCGATCTGACTTCGGCGTTCAACTTCAAGAATCCGGATGCGGTGTGGCCCAAAGCATCGATTCCGGATACCAGCGAGTACGTCGCGCAGGCCAACCTGCAATGCAGCACGCTGCCCTACCCCACGGTGCCGACAGTCCAGTCGATGCCGAGACAGGAACCGGGCACACGTCCTTCACGCGCATTGCCGTATGAGTTCCACGCAAGCGCACGTGTCGACCCGGCAAGTTCGACGTTCTGGTTGATCGTCGCCAACGGCGGTAGCGTTGGCGCGGCATTCTCGGCATACGACCTCGCGACGCCGACCAATCCTCCGCGTCGCTATGCAGTCGATGCCGGCGCGCAGCTCTCAGACAGTTGGAGCAGCGCAGCGCTGACCGGCACGAAGTACGCCATCGCCTTGCACGGCGCGAATGGTTTTCTGCGTGCGTTTGCCGGCGACGTCGCGGCGACGGCCACAGCGCATGCTGCGAACCCCGAGATCCGCGTCTGCTACGACGTGGCAAATAGCGCCGTGTATCTGACGTTGATGAACAGCGGCCAGGGACCCTGCACGTTCACCGTCACATCGAACGCGTATCGCACCGATGGGCCATGGACTTTCACGGTGGCCGCCGGCAGCACTGCGGATACCAACTGGCCCGTTTCGGCAAGCCACAACTGGTACGACTTCAGCGTCACGGTCGATGTACAGCCCACGTTTCTGCGCCGCTTCGCCGGACGACTGGAAAGCGGCAGCGAACTGAGCAGCGATCCCGCTGCCGCGTAGCGCATCGGCGGCACCCAGCATGACGGCTGCCGGCTTGTCCGGCCGGCAGCAACGACACCTCTTACCTGACGACAGCGATGACCTCTAAAGACAGACGCAACTTCCTTCGCCTCGGTGCCGCCACGCTGGGTTCGGTTGCAGCGGGTTCGTTCTGGCCGCGATTGATCGAAAATGCTCTGGCGGTGCCGGCCAGCAATCCGACCGGGACACCGGGTCTTGCCGACATCGAGCACGTCGTTATCTTCATGCAGGAGAACCGCTCGTTCGATCACTACTACGGCGCGATGAAAGGGGTGCGTGGCTATGGCGATCCGCGCCCCACGGCGATTCCGAGCGGCAACTACGTGTGGTACCAGGCGGAAGGAACCAATCCGGGCTCGCTGTCGTTCTCGGCCCATGTCGATGTGTCGTTGTGGACGACACCTTCGGGTTGGTACCAGACCAATCGCACCATACAGTCCAGCGAATATGTGTTGCCGTTCGCGTTGAACAAGACGGGCAATGTCGCCTTCCAGTATATGAACGACCTGAATCACAGCTGGAAGCAATCGCAGGACACGTGGAAGAACTGGGACACATGGGTACCGACGAAAAGCCGGCAGTCGATGGGCTTTCTGACCGCCAACGAGTTGCCCTTTTACTACCCGCTCGCCAACGCGTTCTCGATTTTCGACGACTACCATTGCTCGGTATTTGCCGCGACGGATCCGAACCGGTTTTATCTGTGGTCGGGAACGTGTCCGCCACCGATGAACTTTCCGGACAGCTACAACATCGAGAGCGGTGGCTATTTCGCCGACATCGCCGACGACAACAACAGCAAGATCACGCCCGCCATGTATGGACAAAGCCCCACCGCGCGAGCGACCGCCGTGGCCGCGGGCGTCGCGGACTGGCAAACCTATGCCGAAACATTGTCGGACAGCGGCATCACGTGGAAGCTCTATCAGGAAGACGAGAACTTCGGCGACAACTATCTCCAGTACTTCAAGAATTTCCGGATCGATAACACCGGGACCACGATCGACAAATCAAAAGATCCCTATTTCCAGACACTTTATCAACGTGGGCGCGTTTTCTCGGCATCTACAGCGAATGTTGGCGATGCACTGGTCGCCGAGTTTGCGCGCGACGTCGCGGCAGGCATGGAGCCCGACAATCCCGCTCCTGGCACGATCAAACCAGGGCTGCCGCGCGTTTCGTGGATCGTGGCACCGACGAAATTTTCGGAGCATCCAAGCGCGTCGCCCGGCGACGGCGAGTCGTTCACCGCGCGGCTGCTGAACATCCTCGTCAACGAGAACCCGGACGTTTTCTCGAAGACCGTGTTCATGTTGATGTACGACGAGAACGATGGCTACTTCGATCACGTCCTCGCCCCCGTTCCGCCGATCAGCGCGCACTACGGACAGATGACGCTGGCCGATGCGGGCGCCGCCGAAAACATGTCTTCGGTTCCGGTCGGCCTTGGACCGCGTGTGCCGATGCTGATCGTCTCGCCATGGACGAAGGGCGGCAAGGTCAGCTCGCAAACTTCCGATCACAGCTCCGTGCTGCGCTTTCTCGAGCAATGGTTGACGGCGAAGGGCCTGGCGGCCGCGGATGCGAGCAAGTGCGCGTTGATCTCGGACTGGCGCCGCGCTGTGTGCGGCGATCTGACCGAGGCGTTCGACTTCAGTCAACCGGCTGCGACGGGCACGCTCAATACCACGACGACGTTCAAGAACGGCACCGTGAGCGCCGCCGTGCCGGTACCGCAGACCTTTCCCGCACTGCCTGGACCACCGACACGAACCGCATGCCGGCTCGGCTACGAGTTCTTCGTACACGCGCAGGTGGCAAGCGGACAGTTCTCGTTGACGTTCGCCAATACCGGATCGGTCGGCGCCGCATTCATCGCTTACTGGATGCCGATGGCGGACGCGCAAACCACGTATCACTACACGATCGAAGCCGGCAAGTCGCTCACTGCTACGCCAGTGTCGATCGGCAGCGATGGTGTGTACGACTGGGCCGTGCATGGTCCGAACGGTTTCTTGCGCGAGTTCCGCGGCAACGTGAACAACGTGAGGCAACTTGCGCAGGCGCCCGAGGTCGCGGTTTGTTATGACGTCGCTGGAGCCAATCTCCAGATCACACTCGATAACCGCAACAGCACCGTGGCCTGCGTCTTCCAGTTGACGGACAACGCCTATTACCAGAACAAGCCAGTCGCGATAACGGTCGCTGCAGGGGCTGAACAATCGGTGACGTGGCTCGGTTCGTCGGACACGCTCAATGGCAGCACGATCTCTTCGGGCTGGTATGACGTCAGCATTCGCGTAGCCGGCGACACTGCGTGGTTGAGGCGAGTGGCTGGAGGCGTGCAGGCGCAATCGGGTGCGCTCAGGACCGATCCTGCTAACGGCAATCCGGCATTGTTCAAACCATCGTTTGCGTTGCAGCCTGTCGCAGCCGGCACGCTCCGGGTGGACTACGTGACGCCGCCGTGGAATCACCGGCCGTTGAACTGGTTCGGTGTGTTCAAGGCAACCGATACACCGGGTGCCGGCAACGAACTGCTGCGTACAAACGCTCCACGCGGTGTGGGTTCGGCCGTGCTGTTGACCGCAGGTCTGCCGTCCGGGCAGTACAACGTGTTCTATTTCTTCGACAACGGGTATACGGTGCTCGCGGGTCCGACTGCGTTCTCGGTCTAGGATCATCAGGTTGTCGTCTCGAAGAGAGTGTCATGGTCAAGCATCTGCATCTGATCTCAGGTTTGCCGCGTTCAGGTTCGACGCTGTTATGCGCGCTTCTGCGACAGAACCCTCGCTATACGGCGGCCATGACGAGCCCGGTGGCCATGCTGTGCGGCGCGATGCATCAAAAGATGTGCGACCCCGAGTTCGGTACCTTCTTCGACGACGAAAAACGCGCCCGCATGCTGCGCGGCGTGTTCGACAGCTACTACGCTGACAGTCCGTCCGACCAGGTTGTATTCGACACCAATCGCACCTGGACCGGTCGCTTGCCGTTGCTGGGCGAACTGTATCCGCAGTCGCGTGTGATCTGCTGCGTGCGCGACGTAGCCTGGATTATCGACAGCATCGAACAGATGCTGGCGAAAAATCCGTTACAGCTATCGCGGATATTCCGACTTCAACCTGGCGCCTCCGTCTATGCGCGCTCGGACGTGCTGATGAATCCCGACAACGGTCTGATCGGTCTTGCCTGGAGCAATCTGCGCGAGGCGTGGTTCGGTAACGATGCGAAGCGGCTGATCGTCGTGCCGTACGAGCATCTGTCGCGCGAACCCGGTAGAACCATGCAACGCCTCTATGAAGCACTCGGCGAGCCGGACTTCCCGCACGATTTCGACAACGTCGTCTACGACGAACCCGATTACGACGCGCTGCTCGGCATGCCCGGCATGCATAAGGTCAGGGCGAAGGTCGCGCATCACGACCGGGCGCCTTGCATCCCGCCCGATCTGTACACGAAAGTGTCGGGCGCGAACTTCTGGCTCAAGCGGGAGATGAATCCGCGCGGTGTGGTGATTGTCTAGCTCCGGCAAAATTACCAGGGCATATCATTTCGGCGCAGATTTAACAAATTCACCTGCTTTCCTGATATCCATTTCAGTGATTTCGCATTAATTACAAAATGCTTTCCATTTAATGCACATCAAACTTCAACAAATTACAAATTACATCAAAAAAAGTTTGACAGTAAGTTTCTCGCCTTATATCTTTTAATCACTCAAATTTCATCGGTCATCCGTTTATTAATCGCCGCACATGCTGGCGAGGCTTGCACACAGAACAATGCATTAAGCATCGCCATCGGATAGACGGTATTCGGGAAAGCTTTTCGTATTAACTTGATTATCCATCAAGCCTGTCGTTACGCATATGCAAAGCTGAATTCGATAAACAGAAACGAGTTGATATAAGCAGTAGTAAATTGCTTTTCGTCGCCCCGACAGTCAGAGGATTTATCTCTTAACTCGCAATCGATATTCAACAGGAGAGAACGCCTATGTCGAGTTGAGGCGCCGGGTATTTGTCGTTGCTATTCCTGAGATTGAGTACTTCCCATGCCTTTTATGCGCGTTACGTCATCGTAGCCGTGGATCGGCACGTCGATTCTTCGTCAACCATCGTGGAGTTGAAACAATGAAGAAAGCTGTGCGTATCAATAGTGCATTTTCCGGAAATTTCGCCAAGGCGCTGCTGCCGCTCGCCATTGCCGCAACCCTGGTGCCGATGTCTGCGCACGCAGCGGATAGCTGGGTGGCGACCCGCACCGGTGCGTTCCTGTTACCCGCGGCACATCCCGCCGGCGCGGTAGCGCAATCGGAAGCCCGCACAACATCCGCGGCCACCGGTTATGCACTCGGCGATGCAGCGAACGAACTCACCAATACTCTGGTAACGCCGCTCGAAATCAGCCAGCCCCTGCACGTTACCGTCGTCCTGAAGGGCCGCAATGACAGCCAGCTCGATACGTTCCTGCGCGAGGTCAATCAGCCCGGTAGCCCGAATTATCGGCAATATCTGACGCCGGAGCAGTTCAAGGCCCGCTTCGCACCGACCGACGCTCAGGTCCAGGCAGTCGTCGAACACCTGAAGGCGAGCGGTTTCACGAACATCTCGGTGTCCGAGAATAACAAGCTGATCTCTGCGGACGGCAACGCCAATAACGCACAGAGCGGCTTTCACACGAATCTGAAGCGCTTCAACTACCGCGGCAAGCAGGTTTTCGCCAACGACTCGGCGGCACTGGTTCCGTCCTCGTTGAGTTCAAGCGTGGAGTCGGTGCTTGGCTTGCAGAACGCAGGCGTGCCGCATCGGTTGATTCGCCGTTTTGTGCCGGCCAATGCTGCGCTTGCAAGCGCAAATGCTGAAGTGAATACCGAAGCCAAAGCGGCTGCGGGCAGCCAGGTCGCGCACCAGCCAACCGACTTCGCCAAGATTTACGATGCGGCCGGCCTGCCGGCTGCGACCAACACCACGGTGGGCATCATCACCTGGGGGGATCTGACCCAGACGATCGCCGATCTGAAAACCTTCACGACGAGCGCGAAGCTGGCGACCGTCAACACCAAGGTGGTCGCAGGTGGCAAAGGCACGCTGGCTGATGACGGCGACCCGAGCGAATGGGATCTGGACAGCCAGGACATCATCGGGACATCCGGCGGCGTCAAGCAACTGATCTTCTATTCGGCGATCAACGGCGACAGCCAGGATAGCGGCCTGACCGATGCAACGTTGACGGACGCTTACAACAAGGCGGTCACCGATAATCTGGCCAAGGTCATCAACGTCTCGCTCGGGCTCGATGAAGCATCGGCAAACTCGGACGGCTCGCTTGCCGCCGACGACGCGGTCTTCAAGCAGGCTGTTGCGCAAGGTCAGATCTTCTCGGTGTCGTCGGGAGATGCGGGTGTGTATCAGTGGTCGACTTCGCCGCAGGGCGCGCCTGGCTACATCGGTACGAGCAGCGACGGCAGCACGGTGAAAACAACCATCAATCTGTCGAAGTACAGCGTGTCGTCGCCGGCCAGTTCGCCGTATGTGGTTGCAGTGGGCGGCACGACGCTGTCGACCACGAACAAGACCACGTGGGCCGGTGAAACCGTGTGGAACGAAGGCTGGGCGTTTGCCGATACCGACCAGTTCGGCGACCCGGTGGACGACTCCGTGCGGATCTGGGCGACAGGCGGCGGTGTGAGCCAGTATGAAACGGCGCCGACGTGGCAAACCACCGCATTGGGCAAGACGGTCACCAAGCGCGTAGTGCCGGACGTCGCGTTCGATGCGGCCTCCGGGACGGGTGCCTTGATCGTCATCAACGGCCAGGCGGGACAACAGGTTGGCGGCACGAGCCTGGCGTCGCCGATTTTCGTCGGTGGATGGGCGCGGGTCGAATCGGCTCACCAGAACAGCCTGGGCTTGCCTACGTCGGGTTTCTATCAGACCTTCCTGACGGACACGTCGAACATTCATGACGTGACTTCGGGTAACAACGGTTACGGCGGCAAGGGCTATACCGCGAAGGCAGGTTGGGATGATGACACGGGCTTCGGCAGCCTGGACTTTACGAAGCTGAGCGCGACGTACAAGTGATGGTTCGGCTGTGCTGTCTGTCCTGCTGGTATGGGGCGGATGGTTGAAATGAACACCCCTTTTCGAAGGGGTGTTTTTACATGCGGGCCCTGGTTACAACGACGCGTTAATCCTCGCGTAGCGGATGATGCCCAGCGTCCGTAATTTCCGTGTATCCCTGCACGTCGATATCCGACTCACGAGGCAGTGCGAGCATATTGAAGGACGCCAGATTGCCATAGACGTTCTCGTCCTCGCCAAGGAAATTCTTCGGATTGAATAGCGGGGATACGTGCCACCACAACCGGTATTCTTGCGCCCATAACCATTCGATCAGCGCCTGCGATTTCTCTACGCGATCGTTTTCGAGGTACAGCGCCGGTCGGGATCGCTTCAATATCTGACATGCACCCTGCAGCGCTGCCAGTTCAAAGCCTTCGACGTCGAGCTTGATCAGGGAAACGTCCCTGTCGCCGAGCACGTCATCCAGCCGGACGCACGGAACTGCCATGAGATCGGGCGATGTTGCTTCGGACTGCATCGACACACCGCCGAAGTTGCCTGGCTGCGTGTAAGTCTGGCCCGGAATGTTGATGTCCGCGCAGAACTGACCCACTAGAGCCGCAAATTTTCATCGAATTTT